>QWII01000057.1 GCA_021405325.1 Caldilinea sp. CFX5
GGCTACCTGAATCCCTTTGCCTTTCACCGTAGCTTTGAACTGAAAGCCCAATTGGTGCGCGCCGCCATTGAGGCGATTGAGGCCATTTGGGCGGTGCTGCCCAACGCACGGATTATTCATGCGGATCCTGTCATCAATGTGATCCATGACCCGGAGCGACCGGAGCATCGGCATGACGCCGAAGGCTACCGACTGGCCCAATACCAGGCGTGGGATATGCTTTCGGGACGGCTCTGGCCGTTGTTGGGTGGACAGGACAAATATCTGGATATCGTTGGTCTGAACTACTATGACCACAACCAGTGGGTCTTTAACGGCGAGTTTCTCGACCCCAGCCACCCGCTCTATCGCCCCTTTAACGATATTCTGCGCGAGATCTACGACCGCTATGGCCGGCCAATCTTGATCGCAGAAACAGGTGTCGAAGGCGAGGCGCGCGCCGACTGGTTGAATTACATTGCGAAAGAAGTGAGTACGGCCATGACATCTGGTGTACCAGTAGAAGGCGTTTGCCTTTATCCGATTTGTGACTACCCCGGTTGGGATGATGAGCGTCGCTGTCAGACGGGCCTGTGGGGCTACGCCGACGCCAACGGCCACCGGAAACTCCATAAACCCCTGGCCGATGAATTACACCGGCAACAAGAATTTTTCAAACGCTTTACCCCGACCATCCTCGACACCCTGCTGACAGGGGAGATGGAATTGAGCGTAACCGAAGAAACGGAGCCGCCCGCCGTCTGTCTCTTCACCGATAGCGTCGATCCCTCCGGCATGGGCGAGCATATGCTGATTCTGGCGGCGCAGTTGATGGAACGCTACCGTGTTCTCTTTGCCTGCACCCACTGCGAAAAAGGCGATGGTTTTCTCGATCGCGCCGAGGCAATGGGCTGTAGCGTGCTGCCTTTGCCGGCCCATGACCAACAAGACGCCCGCCAAAAGTTGCGGTGGTGGTTACAGGAGATGCAGGTGGCGCTCTTCCACTGTCACGCCGGCATCGGTTGGGAAGGTCACTGGGGTATTCACGCGGCGCATGACGCCCAGGCGCCGGTGATTATCCGCACCGAGCATCTGCCCTATCTGCTGACCGATCCCCGCCAGCAGGCCGAGTACAAAGCGTTGTTACCCATGATCGACCAGATCATCTGTGTCTCGGCAGAAGCGGCGAAGAGCTATCGTACAGCGGGCGTGCCGGCGGAAAAGCTTTCCGTGGTACGAAACGGCATCATTCCCAAGCACGCCGAGCCGGATCGCACCGGCGTGCGCGCCGAGTTTGGCCTCGCCGCTGACGCCCAACTGGTGTTGACCGTGGCGCGCTTTACCGAGCAAAAGGGCCATTGCCATCTGCTTGACGCTATGCCCTCGATTATTGCGGCTGCGCCTAAGGCTCACTTCATTTGGGTAGGCGAGGGGCCGCTCAGAGAGAAGTTGCGCAAACAAGCGCAGACAGCAGGCATTGACGAATCCCGGCTGATCTTTACCGGTCGCCGCACTGATGTGCCGGCGCTGTTGGCCGCTGCCGATCTCTTTGTGCTGCCTTCACTCTTTGAGGGGTTGCCGCTGGTGGTGCTGGAAGCGATGGCAAATGGCATCCCAGTGGTCGGCACCCGTGTCTGCGGCACCAGCGAAGCGATCACCGACGGCTTCAATGGTCGCCTGGTGGAGGCCAAAGATAGTCAAGCGCTGGCCAATGCCGTCATCGAAGCGTTACGCCAGCCAGGGTTAACTTCCCGCTGGGTCCACGCCGGTCGTACCCGCTTTGAGCAGGAGTTCAGCGCGGCTCGCATGGCCGAAGAGACAGCGGCGATCTACGAGGCCCTACGGACCGAAGCACGGAGCAGGCACAATGACGCACAAACGGAATTTGATTTTGTACCGGTTCAACCCTTAACGGGTGAGCGGGTAACAGGCTAGTTAACCCGTTAACAATCATTAATTGTCAATTAACGTATCTATTCAGGTTAGGTGCAGAAACCAGGTTTTTCTTTGGCAAGTGACCGTACTCATCGGTGAAAAACCTGGTTTCTGGCTGAATCGTTACCAATTAACAATTAATGATTGTTAATGAATTTCATTGGAGACGACTATGGATCGGGTACGAGTGGGCTTTATCGGCGCCGGCGGGATTGCCAGTCGCCATATCGGCAATTGCCTAAGCTTTGACGACGTTGACCTGGTGGCGGTAGCTGACCCGGTGCACGAACGGGCGCAGGCGCAAGCGGCGCGCGGTGCGGCGACGGTCTATACTAGTCATGAAGCGATGCTCGATCAGGAGCAGCTTGACGCTCTTTACATCTGTGTGCCACCCTTTGCCCACGGGCCGCTGGAGCTGGCAGCCATTGAACGGCGGCTGCCTTTTTTTGTGGAAAAGCCCCTGGCGACCACCTGGGCAACCGCTCAGACGATTGCCGATGGTGTCGCCGCCAACAAGCTGGTGACGGCGGTCGGCTATCACTGGCGCTATCTAGACACCACCGAAGAAGTCCAGGAATTGTTGAGTAACAAGCTGGCGCGCCTGGCTTTGGGCTATTGGCTCGACTTTACGCCACCCCCCGCCTGGTGGTCGCGCCAGGAGCAATCGGGCGGGCAGATGGTCGAACAGACAACCCATCTCTTTGACCTGGCGCGGCTGCTCGTTGGCGATGTCACCAAAATTTATGCGGCCGGGGCACAGCTTGCACGACCGGCCTACCCCGACGCCGATGTTTGTGATGTGAGCGTCGCTACCTTGCACTTTGCGTCCGGTGCGTTGGGGACGATGGCCTCCACTTGTCTGTTGAACTGGCCCCATCGCATTGGTCTCCATCTCTTTTGTGAAGGGATGGCCATTGAACTTTCCGAATTTGAAGTAATGGTGGATGTGGGACAAGGGCGCCCGGTGCGCCGCGCCGAGGGCGATCCCTTTATCCGCGAAGATCGCGCCTTTATCGACGCCGTTCAGGGCAAAGCCAACCGGATCCGCGCCCCCTACCCCGAAGCTTTAAAATCCTTCCAACTGACGCTAGCCGCCAATCAATCGGCGCAGGAAGGGCGTCCGTTGGATTTACATACATTATCGTTATGAAGCAATTGTCGCGTGGTCGTTACGTCGCGTGGTCGCATAGTCGCTTGGTCGTTTGGTCAGTTGGATGTCTGACAGACAACCAATTGACAGCAAGACAACACGACTACGCGACCACGCGACGTAACGACCACGCGACGTAACGACCACGCGACCAAGAACAGGACTTGACCATGTCTACGCGAATGATTCGCTCGTTGGGTGTTGAAGATAAAGGCCGCGCCTACTTCTTCAGTTATGAAGAGGGACCGCCGCCGGCCAACCACTTCCGGCTGGATACGCTCTATACGGGCATTTCCACCGGTACAGAATTGACCTTTTTTCATGGCACAAACCCCTATCTCCATGCCCGCTGGGATGAAGAGTTTGGTCTCTTTCATCAGGGCGAGCCGAGCGCCCACTACCCTATTCCCTTTATGGGTTACATGGAAGTCGGCCGCGTGACGGAGAGCCGGGCGCAGGCGATCAAGGAAGGGGAGCTGGTGGCAATGGCCTATGGTCACAAAAGTGGTCATACGGCCGATGCCCTCCATGAATTTTATATACCGCTGCCGCACGACCTTGACCCGATCCTGGGCATTTATGTGGCCCAAATGGGGCCGATCTGCGCGAACGGCATTTTACATGCTGCTGCCGAGATGGTCGGCTATGATGTGCGTAACTTGGGGGATGGCGTGCGCGGGCGCAATGTGCTGGTCTTGGGGGCCGGCGTGGTCGGTCAATTGACGGCGCTCTTTGCCCGTCACTGTGGCGCGGCCAATGTAGTGCTGACCAATCGCACCCCGCAGCGGCTGGCGGCAGCAGAAGCGATGGGGACAAACACCCTAAATGAAACCGAGATCGAACCCTGGCGCTACTGCAAAGAACAGTGGCATCATGGTCGCAATGACCGGGGGGCAGATCTGGTCTTCCAGTGTCGGGCGGAACCGGCCAGTTTACAAATGGCGCTGCGCTGTCTGCGTCCCCAAGGGGCGGTCATTGATCTGGCCTTTTATCAGGGGGGCGCCGAAGCGGTGCGGCTAGGCGAAGAATTTCACCATAATGGGCTGACCATCCGCTGCGCCCAGATCGGGCGAGTGCCGCGCGGCTTGGGGCATCTGTGGAACCGTCAGCGGTTGGCGATTGAAACCATCGATCTGCTGCGCACTTTCACGCTGGAAATCTGTGACCATCTAATCACCGATATCGTACCTTATGACAATGGGCCGGCCTTTATGACCCGGATGGCCCAGAGCTACCAACCGCAGGTGTTGCAAGCTGTCCTGGCGCTGCCCCCCGATCGGACAGCCAATAAGGCGCTGGCCGCTGCCCAGCCCCAAGACCAGCCGGCGCTCTTCCAAAGTGAAACGCTGCGCATCCACTCAGTGCGCGAGGTGGTCCATGCGTAGTGACCATTGGCCCAAACGCATCCTCTTTGTCTTTGCCTGGCTGGTAGTCGGCGGTGAGGAGACCGAAGTTCGCCTTCTGGCGCAAAACCTGGATCGCCGCCGCTATACCCTGGAGGTCGTTCCTTGTTTTCATAAACCGAATATGCCCGAACAGACGATTGCCCAGTTGGCGGCGCTGGGCGTCCCGGTCGACAAGACGCCCTATCACCTCTCGTTTGCGGATACGGTAACGTATCTGACGCGCAAGATTCCTGCGTATGATCTGGTTGTTGCTTGTCAAGCGGCGCCTGATGTCTATCCTGCGCTGGAGCGCCTGACGCAACGACCACCTTTAATCGAACATGGCGGGCTGGTGGAGGAAGCGCTCCGCGGGCCAAAGCATTTGACCACGCGCTACGTCGGCGTTTGCGATACCATCTGCCAAGCCGCGCGCAGCCAAATGCCAACCCGTCCACACCATGTGCTGGCGATTCCGTCCATGGTCGATCTCAGCGAGTTTGATCGGCGCCACCGGGCTGCCGTGCGCCGGGAATGGGGTGTTGACGATGCGATCACCATGATTGGTTGGGTTGGTCGGCTGGATCGGAAAAAACGGGTGGAAGATTTTATTCGGGCGGCGGCGCTACTCCATGCGACCCACCCGGCCACCCGCTTTGTGGTCATTGGCGGCCCGGACGCCTTTATGCCTGAATATGCCGACGAACTCCAGGCGCTGGCGCACGATCTCAAGCTGGCCGGCATCCTGCGGTTTCTGGGGGATCGCGCCGATGTGCCGCGCCTGTTAAGCGGTTTGGATATCTTTGCCTGGTTGTCACAGGGTGAAGGGATGCCGCATGTCATTGCCGAAGCCGGTGCGGCCGGCTTGCCCGTGGTGGCGACTTGTGACAATGGCGCAGCCGAACAGATTACCCACGGCCAGACCGGCTTGTTTGTGCCCTATGGCGCGCCGGCTGAGGTAGCTACTACGCTGGCATGGCTGGTGCGCGATCCAGCCTTACGTCGGCGTTTGGGCGACAATCTGCGCCGCAAAGTTGAACAAGAGTACAGTGCAACAGTCGTGACACGGCGCTGGGAGGCGCTGTTCGACGAATTGCTGACAGAAACGACATGGGCGCAAGAATTGCGCCACTCCCCTGGCGTCCTGGTGCGATGATTGCTAAACGGGGCAAACCCATCATCACCAGACTTGGTTTTTAGCCGTTTCGCTGACACCAAGTGGCCCCCAGTGGAAACCGATGTTTATCGAGCATGAGGAGAAAGAAATTTATGCGAAACTATATTCTTGGTGGCGGCGTCACCGGTCTAGCGGCTGGTATCAGTTCAGGGCTACCGGTCTTTGAAGCCGTGACCGAACCGGGCGGCATTTGCAGTTCCTACTATGTACGTCCCGGCGAAAGCCAACGCCTACACCAGGCCCCGACGGATGAGGAAGCCTATCGCTTTGAAATTGGCGGCGGCCACTGGATCTTTGGCGGCGACCCGACCATTTTACAATTCTTGCGCACAATTGCCCCCTTAAAGTCCTACGCCCGCCGTTCGTCGGTCTATTTTGCCGACCAGGAGCGCTATGTTCCCTATCCCATCCAAAATCACCTGCGCTTTCTCGACAGTGATGTCGTGCGCCAGGTGCTGAAGGAGTTGGTCAATCCGGCGGGCGAATTTAAGACCATGGCCGAATGGATGACGCAGAGCTTTGGCCCGACCCTCTGCCGACTCTTCTTTAACCCGTTCCATGACCTCTACACTGCCGGTCTCTATAAAGTGATCGCGCCGCAGGATGCCTACAAGTCGCCGGTGAGCTTGTCCCATGTGATTCAGGGCGCCTTTGGCGATGCGCCGTCGGTGGGCTACAACGTCACCTTTGTCTACCCGGCGGAGGGCTTGAACACGCTGGCCCACCGGATGGCGAGCGCTTGTGACATGCGCTATGGCAAACGCGTTGTAGAGATTGACATCAAGAACAAAGAAGTCGCCTTTACCGACGGCACCAGCGTTGGCTACAACTCGCTGCTCTCGACACTGCCACTCTGCACCATGTTGAAGATGACCGGCATCCAAACCGAGACCCAGGCCGATCCGCACACCGCTGTGTTGGTGCTGAACATCGGCGCCCGTCGCGGCGAGAAATGCCCGGATGATCACTGGCTCTATAACCCCGACGCCAAATCGGGCTTCCACCGCGTCGGCTTCTACAGCAATGTCGATCGCTCCTTTATGCCCAAATCGGCGCGACCGGACAACAATGCAGTCAGCATCTATGTCGAGCGCGCCTATCTGCCTGACCAGAAACCGACCGACGCTGAAGTTAAGGAATATGCCGACAACGTGGTGCGCGAATTGCAGGCTTGGGGTTACATTACCGAAGCCGAGGTGGTCGATCCCACCTGGATCGATGTGGCCTACACCTGGTCCTATCCCAACTCGCAATGGAAGAAGCAGGCGCTGCAGCAGTTAGAAGAGCAGGGCATCTACTCCATCGGGCGCTATGGCCGCTGGATCTTCCAGGGCATTGCCGATTCGGTGCGCGATGGCTTCTATGCCGGCGCCAGCTTCAAGACGCTGGAAGACAAGAGCAAGATCATCCACATGGGTGAGGTGCAGCAGCGCAAGCGTGTTGGCGCCGAGAAGATTGTCGCCAACGGCAAGGCGGCGCGCGCCAGCCGCGCCAACGGCAGAATGGCTGTGCCGGAAGCTGTGAAGGTAAAGCCGTAACGGCCTGCCGGTAGGAAAGACTGATGAAGGTTAGCTAATGGTTTCGGTAATCCTTGGAACTTGTCACGCCGGCGGCGATGACCTACAGTTACCGATTTATTTACATAACCTTCATCAGTCTTTACTACCAAAGTAAGCGTGACCAACCATGACGGAACAACAAGAGCAAACCGGTTCGCAACCGCCGCCGCCACCCCCCTTTCCCCGAAAGATTCAACTGCACCGCGTCCAACTGATTGGGATGCCGCTCCTGATGTTGGTGCCGCTTTTGGCAATCTTAGGCGTCTTTGGCGAAACCTTCGCCACGACAAAGAGCCAGCATGACCGCCTCACGGTGCAAGTCCACTATGCGACGCGCTACCGCTACAAGATGGCAAATCCGGTCGAGGTGGCTGTCCACAATGATTCGACGGCGCCGTTGGCAGCCGTAGAAGTCCGCTTTGCCAAGGCATATATCGACCAGTTTAGCGACACAACTTTCACACCGCAAGTAGAGACGATTACGGATCAGTTTTACATTGTCCGATTTCGCGACCTCCAACCGGACGAAACGCGCATTGTCACAGTGAGTCTTCAAGGGGAGCGCTACGGGCGTCACCAAGGCGTGATCGTTGTTGCTGACGCCGATGATCCGGCGCATGGGTTGGAGACACCGATTGCTACCTGGATTTTTCCCTAAGGGGGTGCGCTATGGAAACGGTCATTCGTGTCATCGTTATCTATCTGTTTGTCCTCATCGGGCTGCGAGTGGTGGGGAAGCGCGAGTTCAGCCAGCTCTCGCCGATGGAGTTGGTAACGTTACTCCTGATCCCCGAACTGGTATCGCAATCGTTGGTGCGCGAAGATTTTTCGCTCACCAATGCCATCATTGCCGTCTGTACGCTCCTCTCCCTGGTCTTTCTTAACTCATTGCTGCTACAAAAGAGTGAACGGATGGCCGATATCGTGGAAGGCAAGCCGGCGCTGCTGGTGCAACATGGCAAGTTTATCGCTGATAACATGAACAAAGAACGGATCAGCCCGGAAGAACTTTTTGCCGAGATGCACCAGGTTGGTCTCTATCAACTGTCACAGATCAAATGGGCGGTGCTGGAGAGTGATGGTCGTATCTCGTTTGTGCCGGAAGAGGGGCAACAAGGCAATCCGATCCGATCTGTGGAAAAAGAAATTCAATAGATTACGGTAACTGCCAAGCCGTCCCACTCTACGCCAGTCACGGACTAGCGCAGAGTGGGTTTAGTCGTTACAAATTACGGAGAAAATCATGCAAGATCTTATTTGTATCAGCCATTTGCGTTGGGACTTTGTCTGGCAACGACCGCAACAACTGCTCTCACGCCTGGCGAAGCAGTACCGCATCTTCTTTGTCGAGGAGCCGGTCACAGATACGGACGCTGACAAGCCCTACCTGGAGACCTATCCCGGTCGAACGCCCGGTGCGCGGCCGGTGACAGTGGTAAAGATGCACTATCCCAGCACCGATCATTACTGGATTGGTCACAACGACCCCCGCACCCAGGCCGACTATGAAGCTTTACTGCTTGATATAATGGCCCAGGAAGAGATTCACAGCCCGCTTGTCTGGCTCTACACGCCGATGGCGGCGCCCTTTGCCGAGGCGCTGCGCCCCCAACTCTTGATCTACGATGTCATGGATGAACTTTCGGCCTTCAAAGGCGCGCCGGCTGAACTGAAAGAAGCAGATCGACGATTGTTAGGGCAGGCCGATCTCGTCTTTACCGGCGGCGCCAGTCTCTACCGCACCCGCCAGCCCTACAGCAACAACATTCACCTCTTTCCCAGTGGCGTCGCTATTGAACACTTTGCCCGCGCCGATCGCGAACACTTTGAAAAACCGGCCGACATTGCCGGTTTGCAGCCGCCGATTTTGGGCTACTTTGGCGTGATCGACGAGCGCATGGATCTGGAACTTTTGACCCAGGTCGCGAATGCCCACCCGGAGTGGAATCTGTTGATGCTGGGGCCGGTGATCAAGATCGCGCCGCAGGATCTGCCGCAAGCCCCCAACCTACACTACCCCGGTATGAAGGATTACAACGAGTTGCCGGTCTATCTCGCCTATTTTGATGTGGCGCTGGTGCCCTTTGCCATGAACGAAGCGACTCGCTTCCTCAGCCCCACCAAAACGCTGGAATATCTGGCGGCCCACAAACCAGTGGTCGCTACACCGATTCCCGACATCATTGAACTCTATGGCGACTATGTGCGCATCGGCCAGACGCCGGCGGCGTTTATCAACCAGATCGCCGCTGCGTTGGCCGCCGGTGACGCGGAGCGGGCCGAACGCCGTCGCCGGGAACAGCAGCTTTTGACGCGTTACACCTGGGACAGCATTGCCAACCGCATGGCGCAACTCATTGCCGACAGTTACCAACGTAAAACGGCCCCCAAACGCGTCTCCGCTCCGGTCGGCGCGTCTCCCGTGCCGGCTGGGAGTCAGACGTAGAAAATAGGAAGTGGAAGTGAGAAACCGCATACTCCCTACTTCCTCCTCCCTACTTCTACTTTACGCTATGGATCGTAAACTGCGGTTGCGGGCGCACTGGATAATTTGCAAGCCTCACTCTGGTTTTGACCGACACGCGTCTGATGTAGACGAGCCTTATGGAAGACTAAGGCGCTTGCTACCGTTCACTAATCAGTCAGACGATCTTCTTCGTCCGCTGTAACCGGTAGATCATAGACCTGGTCACTATCGGTTACAACTTCCACGACCGCCGCGCTAACCTTGCCGGCCAAAGTCGTCGGCTGGTAGTTACCAAAGAGAAGGATGGCGCCCTGCCCAGGGGTCAGCGTAACGCTCTTACAGGGTTGACCATAGACCGGGGCAAGTGACCCAGGCGCGCTATTTGTCCAACCGGCTTGCAGCGTTTCACAAACCGTATAACTGCCCGCGCGTAGGTTATGGAAGGCCGCTTGGTAGAGGCCGGCCGTGGCTGTGCTGCTGGTGACGCCGCTGGTGACCGTGGTAGTGGGGCTGGTGGCAACAGTCATTGTCCAGCCTTCTTGCCAGGGATCGCCAGCGTTGCGCTTGCCCAAGTTGGTGTTGTTGCGGACGAGATCATTGAAGGCGCGTGCGGAGATGGTGACAGCGCGCGCCACGCTGAAGGTACAGGTGATTGCTTCCTCGGCGCCGATGGTGATGTTTACACGGTGCTCGGCCAGATCGACGGTTGTCCCGGCGCTTGGAGTACAAGTAATCGCTTCCGTAAACCAGCCGGTCGGGTTGTTACGGCGCACGGTGTAGGCGCCTGGCGCCACGGAGAAGGTGCGGGTATCTGTAGTGGCGTCACCATCGTCCACCGCCGGATCATCGAGTTGAAAGGCGCCGAAGCTGCCATTGAAACCTAGGTTCGTCGGTAGATCGGGGTGGGTATCGAGTACAATCGTGATCGCCGTTGGTGCCGCCTGTGGCGCACTGAGGGATAGGGTATACTGGTGAGTAGGGACGCTATTGGGGTTGCCGTTCGTCTGCTGCTGATTCGTGATTACGGCAACGGCATGTGTACAGCCGGTGGTGCTAAAACTGTTAATGGCGCTGGAACTTTGCGGGCCGACGAGGTTAGCAAAAGGCGTAATGGTCAACGACGCGCCAGTGTCGCAGACGAGGCTGCCGCGCAATTGTCCACCCGTAGCGAGATTGCGCAGCGTCACGCGATAGGGACTGGCGCTGGTTGGCAGGTCGATCCAGTTAGCGGCGTAATGGTTTTTGATACTGCCGGTAAAGGCGCCAGTGGTGCTGACAATGCTCCCCTGGGCAGGCGTGGGATCGCCGGCAAATGTGACGTAGGCATCGCCTTCTTCAAAACAGTAGGGGGCTGCATAGCCGGCGCCGCAACTTTTGCTGAAGCGAGCGGCAATGGCATAATTGTGGAATAGATCCGCCAGGTTGGTTCCCTTGGCAACCAACGCCTGGTTATACGCGGTCAACGCCGGCTGGCCGGCCGCCACATTTTCCCAAAACGCTTGCATCACATCCTCGCCGCCGCCGGCTAGATTAGGGCCGCCGGTCTGTTCGGCGGCATAGCGGAAGAAGAGAAAATTGGAATATTGGGAAATACCCCAGGGGTCACTATTATTCGGCCATTGTCCTAATGAATTGCTGACCACCGGCCAGAGATAGAGATAGTTGCTATTGGAATTGTCGAAAACTTCATCTTCCACATACGAGGCCGAGGATTCAGCCCACATAGCATCTTCGCGCGGGCTGGGATCGCCATAGCCAAACTGAATGGCATGGACATATTCATGCGCCGTGGTGGCATCAAGCGCGGCTTGCGCCCCTTCAGGGAAGAGGGAGTAGTCATCACTGAGCACCATACAACTGGCGAGCGCTGCTCCCTCGGTGGCCGCCGTGTTGGGATTGTCACCCACAAAGCCGGAGTACTGACCGCCGGTTGTGACATAGCCATAAAGGGCGCCACCTAAGGCGGACACCTGTACCGGGTAACGGTCAAAGGGGTTGCTGACCCCGTTACAGGTATTCCCGCCGGTGCATAAGGGTGGTTTGGCCCAATCATATTGCGTCACTTCCACCGCAAAGGTTGTCTCTAGTGATGTGAGATAGTCCGTAATCGTGAGACCGCCGCTAATCGTATCATAAGTCAAATGAAAATTGGTCGAATCGATGGCGTTGGGGCCATCGGTTTCGGTGCAAATAGCCGCGGCCCGCTGCTGCAAGCGGCTTAATTCCTGTTGAACCGCGTCAAGGGCAGATGAATTCACACTTTGCATAAAGGTCTGCACCGCGATCACAGCCTGCGTACCATACCAGCCAACATTGCTATGAAAGCGCGCCGGCAACGATTGGGGTTCATAAAGTGCGTACGCCAGGTAAAGCGCCTGCTCGCTTGCCGTGATTTCCCCCTGCGCAAATGCTTGTTCGATTAATTGTGGCGTTGCCAACTGGCGATCGCGGGTCGTATTACCTACCGCTCCCTGGCGGAGAAGCGGGAGAAAGAGGCGGTGTGGTGTGGGTGGTTGGGGTTCGGCAAGTACTGATTGTTGAATGGCCGCTTTGGTTGTGCTGCTTTGCGCCGTCACCAGAAGAAAGAGGAGAATCAACGCCAGACGCATGTAGGCGTGATTGAATGATAATTGCATAAGTTTTCTGCTTTCTCTGCAAAGATTAAATTGATTACTTACGGGATACCGGGCGGCCTAACTTACAATATCCTCGGTTTTCCGTAAGGACTCCATTGCAGAGTATATAGTCAGCGACTTTGCATGTCAAGGTAAATTTGTCCTACGCAATTTGTCGCAACAGAAAATGCGGAAAGCTAATGCAATAAAAGTTGAGTAGTTACTCAGCTCCTAGCCAGTCACGGACTGGCTAGGAGCGGGCTTGGTAGTTACAAAGTTGATTAGATTGCTACCTCTTCTACCAGCGCCAATACGTCCTTTAACACCGGTTTATTCTTGAAATAGAGTACCTGCGACGGCACATCCTGTAGCTTTTCCCGTCCGAGATTTACGCCTTCATAGACCAGTAGAATCAGATCGCGTCGGTTGGCCGCGCGGGTCTTGGCCACCTTGCGTTCCAGGTATTCGGGGTGCCAATAACCGACGATTTCGACAATGGCACGGCGACCATCCTTCTTGTGGGTGAAAGCAAAATCGGGGATCATGACCGTGTCGCCCAGCAGAATCACCTCGTCTTCACGGGTGAGCAGCCACTTTTCCCGCTCATCGCCAAACTTTTCATGAAACTCTTTGGCAAAATCGGCTTCCAGGCGGCTGTCGAACTCGCCGCTTTGCTTGAAGTGACTGACCAGGGCTGTGGTATGGTCGAGATAATACGTAAGTTGCTTGCCGAAGTAAGGGGGCCGCACCGTTGACCACATACGCCACCCTTCGCAGAGCAGGAGCGCCGGCAAAAAAGCCGCCATTTGGCGACCATACCGGGTTGTAGCCTGGACAAAGGGCGAAATGGGGCCGTCAATGGTGATCCGGTAGCCGCCGTCGATCACGGTTGCCTCGAACATGAGCTTAAAGAGCTTGAGGTAACGCCAGAAATCTTTGAAATTGCCGTGGATATTCACCTGCATCTGGTCAGCCCAGTAGAGGGCGGCGCGCGCCAGTTCTAGATTGTAACGAGCAATCAGCCCAGCCGGTGTCCAGGTGGGGCCAGCCGCCGTCAACAGATAAGCGGCAGTGCGGTCGGCGTAGAGAATGTGTTCGACTTGACCGGGAGTAATGTTGTACTCGACGGCCGCTTCCCGCAACACGTTCTCACGCGTTTGGGGTTGTAACGGATCAGGGGTCGCAAACGCGGGGCCACGGCTAAAGAGGCGTTTGCGGAGTTCCGCCGGGGCAACCGGTGTGGTGACGGGTTGAAAAGTCGCCTCATCACTGAGAACTTTGGCGAGACCACGGATAGTCATATAATCGGTGCGTCCGGCTTCATAGCGTTCTATCGCCGCTTGCCACACTTCCTGCGGCTGGCCGACCTGTTGTTGCAGCAGGTGAATCAAGTCCGCGGCGGTCTGCTGCCAGTGACGGTTTGTGCTATCCAGCCATTCGATTTGTAATTCGTTGTTGCGTTGAAAGAGACGCGAACGCGCCAGCTCGCCGGTTAACATCAGGCCGGTCCCTTACACCTTTTCTGGGCGGGGACGACGACGGCGCGCCCGCCCCACATCCACCGTGTCGCGCACCACAATTTCATAGAGGACAGCCTGGCGATTGTCAACTTTGCGCAGAATGCGCCCCAGCCGCTGAATATATTCCCGTGCCCCGGCACTGCCCCCCAACACAATGGCGACCTTCGCCTCCGGCACATCGATCCCTTCGTTGAGGACTTTGGAAGTGACCAGCGCGCCATAGTCGCCCCGTTGAAAGCCCTCCAATACCTCTTTGCGTTCGGCCGCTTTGGTCTCGCAAGTCAACGCCGGAATGAGATGGCGTTGTGACAGGTGATAGACCACATCATTGCTTTCGGTGAAGATCAAAATGCGCTCATGGCGATGTTCTTGTAACAGGCGGTCGAGGGCCGCCAGTTTCTCCGTCGCCGCTGAGAGTAACCGTCCTAGTCGCTGATGAGCCAACACCGCATCGCGCGCTTTGGTCTCAAGTGAACTCAGCCGCATCAACTCCAGCCACCAGCGTGACCCACGGAGATAGAGCTTGCGCTCCTTGATAAACTGGGCATAAATGGCATAGTCTTCATCATACTGCTGGCGTTCGCTTGCGGTCAGGGCAACGCGCAGCTTTTCTGTGCGATACTCGGCCAACTGTTTGCCGGCCAGTTCATCAATCCGCTTCTCGTAGAGGATCGGGCCGATGAGGCGGTCGAGGTTCCAGCGTCCGTCTTGTTGTTCTTCTTTTGTGGGATAGGTGGCGGTCAAGCCCAGGCGAAAGGGGGCAGGGGCCATGAGCGCCGTTTCCCCCCAACTGGGCGCCGGCAGGTGATGGACTTCGTCGTAGATGATCAGCTTAAAGTTGTTGCCAGCATTCGCCATCAAGTCGCCGGCGGAGTGATAGGTGGTAACGGTAATCGGTTTGATAATTTTCTCACCGCCATAGTAGACGCCTACTTCCGTGGCAAAGGCGTTGACCAACCGGGCGTACCACTGGTGGAGCAGATCAATCGTCGGCGCCACCACCAGCGTCGAGCGGTTGACTCGTTTGATAGCGTGGATGGCGACAAAGGTCTTGCCCGCGCCCGTCGGCAGGACGATGCTGCCCAAGTGATTGGCCTGTTGCCACGCTTTCAGCGCTTCCAGTTGATAATCGTGCGGCTCTCGCTGATCATGTAACGTCAGGTTGAGCGCTTCCCAGCGCACTATCGTGTCGCGGATCTGCTGGTCGCGCAGCCAGGGGATGAGCGCTGGATAATGATGGGCTTCACAGCGCCAGCGGGCCTTGATCCACTGAAAGACGGGAGGAACAGTCTCATTCTGGTCAACGCCATAGAGGACGAGCGTGCCGCCTTGAAAGGAGAGTGATGGCTTCGTCATTGGGTTTCCCGAACTTTGGTGCAGGTTTTATAAGTCTATTTTTTACGTTGTCAATGAGCAGTTTCACTTTGAACGTTAGCGGTTGCCGCCAACCTCCCCGTGCCATTCGATCTGCGGCATGTGACTGGCTGGCGGTGGCGGCCAGTGTGTCCCCCGTTGGCTGGTCAAGCCACGGTTTGGCCCAGGGACAAATTCCCGATCCGGCAACCCCACTAGTTCCCCGTTCTGCACCCACGCTTCATCACCGCCATAGAGTTGGCTGATCAACAGCGCAGTCAGGCGAGCCAACGGTTCGGCAAAGTCCGGATCACGCGCCCGATCCATGATTTCGTCGGGGTCTTCCTGGAGGTCAAAGAGTTGCCGGTGATTACCGGCGGCGTAGTAGACCAGCTTGTAACGCCCATCGTGGATCATGCGGGTGGCGTGCGCCCCTTCGTCGATCTCGCCGTAGAACCAATCGCGCTTTTGTTCGCCCACCATCGACATGCCTTCCACGGTAGTAGGAATCGGCACGCCGGCCAAGTCGAGCAGGGTGGGCATAATGTCCTGCCAGCCGACCAACCGCTCATCGACCCGATGGTGGCCCACCCGCTGATCGCCTGCCGCACCGACGAGGATCATGGGGACGTTGGCCGAAGATTCGTAAAAGAGCCGCTTGGCCCACATGTTGTGATTGCCCAACATGTCGCCATGATCGGCGGTGAAGAGGATGATCGTGTCATTGAGCAGCCCTTCCTCGCGCAGCGTGCCGATGACGACGCGGATCTGGTGGTCGATATGGGTACAGAGCGCATAGAAGGCGCGCCGGGCCAGGCGAGTCTGGACTTCGTTGTATTTCTGCCCCACGGCGTACTTGCTCTGAAGACTATAGGGCAAGGGATCATAGCCATCCGACCAGAGCGCAATGGACGGGCGGTCGATCTCGATGTCGTGGTAGAGATCCAGATAACTTGGCAGCGGCACAATTGGCGGGTGGGGGTGGCGATAGGAGAGATACCAGAAGTTGGGGCGGGTGGGGTCGCGCCGTTTGATCACCCGGCACATCTGCGTCGTCGCCCAGTTGGTGGGGTGGGTATGCTCCGGTAGATGCCAGGGGCGGGTGCTGTATTCGTTGTTGCTCATGCCGTGGTTGAAATATTGGCCGGCATAGCCTGCGTCACCCAGAAAGAGTTCATAGTCATCGACCACGCCATATTGCTGGCGGCCCTCTTCGTCGAGCAACACATCATCAAAGCCGATGCGATTGCGCTGGGGGTAGACATGCAACTTGCCCACGGCATACGCTTGATAACCGGCGTTGCGAAAAGTCTGCGCCAGCGTCGGCAGGTGGGCAGGCATGGGGAGCGTTTCTTGGAAGACGCGGTCGCCGTGGGTGCGGGGCGGCGTGCCGGTCATCAAGGTGCGCCGGGCCGGAATACAGACCGGGCATTCGGCATAGGCATTGGTATAGCGCACCCCGCTGCGCGCCAATTCGTCAAGCGTCGGCGTCTGGATCGCGCGATGCCCGGCCACGCCCAACAGCGCCGCCGGCCAGTGATCAGTGCAAAGTAAGAGGACGTTAGGCTGTCCGGCCATGAGAACTCCCTTATCGTTTGGTGAAGACGGTTCATCGGGAGAATGCTGCTCATTCAATTATAGTACGATAATGGTCTGATGCCAATCATGACAGGTCGCCATCAAGCGCGATGGCAACGCCGCCGCTGACCGAATGGCTGATGTAGCGATTGCGGACGGATGAGGAGATTTAAGTTAAGCGTATGCCGGCGTTGCGAACAACTCAGCCGGGTGAAAACTTAAGTATTCGCGTACTTCCAACTGCATTCGATCAATCTCTGCCAAAAAGCCTGATGCAGACGCACGATAGTTTGCTGGATTTTTCTCAACCTGTCGTAAATGAGCTAGTTGTCGTTGGAATCGTTCGATGCGCTCAAGGGTTGTTTGAAATTCTTGGTCGTTTGCAATCATCATTGCTCTCCTAGAATCTCGATAGGAGTTACGCAGTTGGACAAGACCTGTCAGGTTTGCGAAACCTGACAGGTCTCTGGTAGCGCCCGTCAACTGCGTAACTCCTACTCGATAAACTCCTCGGCGGACAAGGTGGCTGTGCGCCAGCGTCCTGAATCGCCTTCACGATACCGAAACGTGACTTTGTCCTGCTCGACTTTGAGAATGCGATCCCCGACGAATGGGCGCACAACCTTCGCCGGCGCGGGGGAGTTATGGCGGCTATTGGCAATTTTTGCCTGAAGCAGTCAACTTTGCCAATAGCTTTTTGCCCCGACTGCGCATGGCTGGGCTACCGGTCTGTGTTACCTGTTCCAATTGGGTGATAATGGCCGGTCGTAATTCTGTATCGACTAACGCCAGATCGGCCAGCGCTTGCAGTGCGAAGGTTTTGACGATTTTGCTCTGATCCTGGAGATAGCTGTTCAGCAAGGTTACGGCTGTTGCCCGTTCGTCTGGGGTTAAGGCCAGGCGCGGTAAAAGTTGCGCTACATGCCAGCGGACTTCCTGTTGTTCAATGCGGGCGACTTCAGCCAACAACTGCGCTTTGTAGGGTTGCAAATAGGCTGGGTGACTGATCGTGATCTTCTCTATCGCATCGGCGGCGCGCATTCGGACCAGCGGATCGGCCACCAGCAATCCCTGAAAGAGGTCGGCAAAGCGGCTGGGATCGGCCAACACTTCGGCGACAACCGCTTCAGACTGACCGATGGAACGGCGATCAGCACCCGTTAGTTTGGCTAGAAGCGGTGGACAGGATTGAGTCGCGGACAACATAAGGGATAGGTGAATAGAAATACCACTTTTGCTGTTTGAAAGTTACTCCCATCAATGATACAGTAGCATCAATAACCATGAATCAATTGTTCTGAGCCATCTGCGAATTATGGAGGATCGTAATGATAATGTCTATTATCCACTATACTGGTACACATACCAAAACGCACTATCTTGCTGAATAATTTAAGCGTGACTGATACAACGAGAAAGTATCAGAATTATGAATAAAACCAGACCAACCCGAGCTAACGCCCTCAAGTTCATGTCGATTCCGCTTGTTCTGCTCCTGATCTGCCCTGGCCTCATCTCACTCCATGCGTTGTGGCGACACGCACAAAGTGTAAAAAGCCTTTACGCCATTGCCGAACAAATTGGGTATAATACGCATACCCATCTTGCCCAAAGACGCAAATGTATAGATCCTTTTTACAGCGAAAATTGCTGGGTAGCTCTCATCTTCACATCAACTGTACCCCAGGAACAGGCCAATAAAATTCTAGAAGTTTCGACGCATCAGGGACCAACCACCGTATATTTTGAGGATTTTTGGCATAGCTTTGCGTATGCACCGGATCATTTAACGTTTACCGATGGTTCCGCACTCAATCATCACCCGGTTTTAGAGGCACTCACTGGGGCGAAATGGCGCCTCACCGATAGCCAAGGCAATAACAGCATCTACCTTGAATTATACCCCACCGCCAATACTGATACGGAGCTTGCCTTTAATGGAAATTTAATTCAGGGCAATCTGATTATGGTTCAAACCGAAGTAGGATCTGTCCTATTTCTTTTTGCTTGGTTCTACTATGCCTTTACACAGCCGGCACAACCAGAGCTACTGATCGTGGGTACGCTTACTCTATTTGGGGTTTTCTATTTGTATGGTTTTGCGACCTACCGTGTTTAAGTGGTACGGTGGCACACAGGCTACTAACTTACGCCGCTTCTTCGGCGGCGCGGCGATCCAGTTTCGCCCAGAAATCTTCGCTCGATAAGGATTCGCCTTGCTGATAGCGTGCTTCGACTGCTTCTAATAAACGACGGAATCGTGGATGGTGGGCCAGCAACCTACTATCGCGATCTGCTTCATCCCAAATAGGCGCTTGGTCGGTGAAAGGTTGTTTTGCCATAGCTATGATTATAGTCTAAAAAAATAGCTATGGCAATTGATAAGCGACCTGCGCGTTTTGCCAGAAGTATTTTTGATAGACCGCTTCGCCCTTCTCCTGGAAATACTGTTTCACGATGTTGATTCCCTCGCCATAAAAATCCCCGGCTCGTTCACAGACCGGCCAGTTGCTGCCATAGATCAACCGATCTTCGCCAAAAGCCTGCCAGAGCACATCAAGGGTTGGCCGATAATATTCCAGGTCGGTGGGCGCCGGCTGGCTGATACTCTGTTCCATCAGCGCCGAAACCTTCATGTAGAGGTTCGGTTGCGCCGCCAGTCGTTGATAGCGGGTGACCCATTCTGCTGAGATCGCCTGCCCGTCAATCGGCATATGGCCGATATGGTCGATGACAATACGCAGGGTCGGCAGCCGTTCGGCCAGGGCGATCAAACCGTCAAACTGTTCGTGGCTCAGGAGAACATCCAACGACAAATCCTTGGCGGCCAGCAGCGCCATATCAGCGAGAAACGAGCCTTGGGTGATCGCGGCAAAATAGCGCCCGCCGCAACGAATGCCCCGAAAGCGTGGGTTGGCGGCAAAGCGCGCCAATTCAGCGGCAAACGCCGGTCGGTTGGGGTCGATATGACCGACCAACCCCACCAGAGAACCATCCTGCGCGGCCAGATCGAGAACCCATTGGTTGTCCTCCAGCCAGTTACTCGCCTCGACCACCACGGTGCCGGTGACGCCCGCCGGCAGCGCCAGCGCTTTCCACTGTTCAGGTAGCACCGTGCGGTAGAGTAACGGATTATCCGGCGTCGGCCAGGGGACGCCTTGCGGACGGTGCGGGTCATAGAAATGGGTATGCGTATCGATAATCATAGACACTCCGTTGCTATCACTTACGGTTGCCGGCAAATTCGTCAGCAGCCGCGTTTATGGTAAAATGTTCGGCAGATCGACCGTCGCGGCGCTTGCGCAACCTGATGGCGTAGCCGTTCCTTGGACACTGATTATACCAATGCGCCAACTACCTGAACAAGTCATTCAAAAACTCGAAAACCTACCCGACAGCCCCGGCTGTTACCTGATGTACAACGGTGAGGGCAAGGTGATCTATGTAGGCAAGGCGATTGTCCTGCGTAATCGTGTGCGCAGCTATTTCCACGCCTCGGCCCAACACACACCAAAGACCGAGGCATTGGTGGCCGAAATCCAAGACATCAACTGGTGGGTCACCAAGACGGAACTGGATGCGCTGATCCTCGAAAACGAGCTGATCAAACGCTACCGGCCCCACTACAACATCCGGCTCAAAGATGACAAACAATTCCCCTACATCAAGGTGCATTGGCAGGAGGATTATCCCAAGATCGAGGTCGTGCGCAAGGTCTTGAAGGATGGCGCGCGCTACTTTGGCCCCTACACCAGCAGCCGCGCCTGCTACCAGACGCTTGACGCCCTACGCCGCATCTTCCCTTATCTCGACTGCGACCGCACGATCACCGGTCAGGATGAGCGCCCCTGTCTCTACTACCACATCAAAATGTGCGGCGGCCCCTGTATTGGCCGGCAGAGTCGCGACGAGTACCGGGCGACGATCAAGCAGTTGATGGATTTCCTCAGCGGCGACACCGACCTGGTTTTGCAGCAGATCGAAACGCAGATGGAACGGGCCGCGGAAAATCTGCAATTTGAACTGGCCGCCCTCTATCGCGACCGTTTTAAGTCCGCCCAGCAGATCGCCGAGCAACAAAAAGTGGTCAGCACCCGGCTGGAGGACGCCGATTATGTCGCCATTGCTCAGGACGAGAAGACCGGCGACACGGCAGTGCAGGTCTTTATGGTGCGCCGGGGCCGCTTGATTGGCCGCGAATCGGTGCTGCTGGAAGGGACGGAGACGCCGCAGGCCATCCCCCAGAACAATGTCAACCAGCAGGGCCAGTTGATCGGCGCCTTTATCCAGCAATTTTATGACGCGCTGGCCTTTGTCCCGCCGCTGGTGCTGGCCCAGGCCATCCCCGATGACAGCGAGGTTTTGGAAGAGTGGTTAACCCAGAAGCGCGGCTCCAAAGTCGAACTGCGCCTGCCCCAACGCGGGCCAAAACGGGATCTGATGGCGATGGCGCAACAGAACGCCGCCGAGTATCTGCGCTTGCAACAAGCCACCTGGGCCGCCGACACCAACCGCCAAACCCAGGCGCTGGCCGATCTGCAAACTGTCTTGGGTCTGGCCGACCCGCCCAATCGCATGGAGTGCTATGACATCAGCACCTTCCAGGGCGACCACACCGTCGGCTCAATGGTCGTCTTTGCCCAGGGCGCCCCGCTCAAGAGCGCCTACAAACGTTTCAAGATTCGCGGCAAGGGCAGCCAGGGCGCGCCCGACGATTTCGCCAGTATGCGCGAGATGTTGCGCCGCCGTTTCCGCCGTCTGGTTGAAGAGCGCGAGGAGGTCGATCCCGGCCACAAGGCGCGCACCGACGAGAGTGATTGGCAGATTGCCCCCGATTTGGTCATTGTCGACGGCGGCAAAGGGCAACTGGGCGTGGCCGTGGAGGTCTTTGAAGAGTTTGGTTTGCTGGGGCGCATTCCGCTGGTCAGTCTGGCCAAGCGGGAAGAAGAGATTTTCCGCCCCGGCGCAGCGCAGTCGATCTGGCTCACCCGTGGCAGCCAGGCGCTCCATCTGGTGCAGCGCATTCGCGATGAAGCACACCGCTTTGCCATCACTTATCACCGCAACTTGCGCGGCAAGGCGCAGACCAAATCGGTGCTGGATGAGATCAAAGGCATCGGTCCCACCCGCCGCAAGGCGCTCATGACCTATTTCAACGGCGATGTCGACCGCATCAAGGCGGCGACCGTTGAAGAGTTGCTGGCCGTGCCGGGGATGAACCGCAAATCCGCCGAAGCGGTGAAACAGGCGTTATGAGCAACGGCGGGGGAAGTAGTCAGGCGGCCTACCGGGTGCTGCTGGAGCAGTTGCCCTATTTGCAGAAGCTGCCCAGCAGTGATGTGGCTTATGTCCTGCGCGACGTGGTGGAGGAAGAGTACACCGCCGGCGCGCAGGTGCTCTTTGACCGCAATGATCCACTGACCTATCTCTACCTCGTCTTGGCGGGCGAAGTGGAGGAGATGCAGGTGGTGCGCCAGCATGGGCGGATGCACTACGCGCTCCATCGCGTCGTCGGGCCGGGGGTGATCGTCGGCCTCTACGATCTCTTTTACAGCCAGCGGCACAGCACCCGCGCCCACACCTTGGGCGATGTGCGGCTGCTCAAGATTCAGGCGGCGGCGATTGACCGGCTGCTCTACCGTTTTCCCGAACTGCGCAACACGCTGGCCCCACTCCATGTCATCGAGCGACTGCGCACTATTCCGCTCCTTGGCGACCTCAATCAGGTGCAGTTGGGCTTTATTGCCGACGCCTGTAACCGCCAGGAATGGCGACGGGGCGATACCCTCTACACGCTGGGCGACACGGCAGAGTGGCTCTATATCCTCGATTATGGTCAGGTTTCGCTCGTCTGGCCGACAGGGGAGGAGCGTTGGTTGGGCAATGGCGCCGTCTTTGGCTTTGTGGCGGCAGAGGATCGCCAGAGTGCTGCCCCGGCCGTGGATCACGAAGCGCTGGCCCTTGGCCCTTGTGCGACCTTCATGGCGCCGCGCCAGGCGGTGATCGACATCACCGGTCTCGACATCGACAAGGTGGGGCAGGCGTTGCATGCGACCGTCGCCGCCACGCTGGAGCAACTGCCGCTCTTTGCACCCTTCTCTGCCGAACAGCGCCAGATGCTCACCGGCTTTGTCAGCCACTATCACATCCCGATCCCCCATCTGGTGATCCAACAAGGCGAGATCAACGACAGCCTCTGGGTGCTGATGCCGGGGCAGCGGGCGCGCATTCATGCCCTGGACGCCACCGGGCAAGCCTTACAAAGCACCGGCGCTGAAGGGCCAAATTACTTTGGCGAAGTGGCTTTACGCGCTCAGATCCCCGCCGATTCAACCGTCGAAGCGGAAGCGCACAGCCAATGGCTACGCTTACACACACGAGATCTGGAAGCCTTTAGCCGCCAGGAGGGGGAAGACCTGCGGCGCAAGTTGGCGCTACGTGGCAACATTGAACAGTTGTTGGAGCGCACAGATGCCCGCCGTCACCACCGTTGGTTGCAGCCCGGCGAGTTTATCGACCTCTTCCGCCGTCGCCACTGGATTGTCCTCCTGCGCAAAACGTGGCCGGCCCAACTGCTCTTCTGGTTGATCTTTCTGCCCGGCATCATTTTTTCTGTGGGCGCCAACCAACCGAGCAATTGGCTGGACTGGCTCTGGTTGCTCTTGGGACTGGTCATTGTGGGCCAGTTGCTCTGGGGGTTGCTGGATTACTACAACGACTACCTCATTGTGACCAACCGGCGCGTTGTACGGCAGGAAGAGGTGATTTTTCTCAAACAGTGGCGGCAAGAGGCGGTTCTGGAGCAGGTGCAAAATGTCGATGTCGCCATCAACTTCTGGGGCAACTTGTTGGGCTACGGCGATGTCATCATTCGCACAGCCGGCACGCAAGGCGCGATTCCCTTTAATTTTGTCGCCAACCCGAAAGAGGTGCGCGAGGCGATCTTTACCCAACGCCAACGGCGCCAGGGCCATCTGCAGGCCGAGAGCAAAGGGGTGATTCAACGGCTGCTGGAAAATCGCTTGGGGTTACGTCTCCCCTTGCCGGCGTGTGTCTACCAAGGCCCCGCCACACCATCAACGGCGCAACGCCCGACCTGGCTGACCGCGCTCATTCGCCTCCTGCAGGCCGATGACCGCCCGGCACAGATGGATGGCAGTCATCTGATCTGGCGCAAACATTGGTTTGTCCTCTTTGCCCAACTGCTGGCGCCGCTGCTGCTGCTGTTGGCGATTCTCGTGTTGCTCTTTGCCCAATTCCTAACGTCGATCGCCATTCTCCACGAAACCATCCTGGCGCTCGACCTGCTCCTCACCCTGATGGGCCTGGCCGATCTGGCCTGGATCGGCTGGATCATTGCCGACTGGCGCAACGACACCTATGAGATCGATGCCGAGAGTGTGGTGGATGTAGAAAAAAAACCGCTCTTCTTTTCTGAAAAGCGGCGCAGTGCGCGGTTGGGTGAAATTGAAAACATTGAGATCGACATCCCCAGCCCGCTCCATTACATCCTCAACTTCGGCAATGTCCGCCTACAAACCGCCGCCACCGAGGGTGATTTTACCTTTGACTGGGTGCCCGATCCGCGTGGGGTGGCCGACGAAATCCAACGGCGCATTGAAGAGTACCGCTATCGGGCAGAGATGGCGCGCGCCCGCCAACGTGCGCAAGAGCTACCCGACTGGTTTGAGATGTACAACCGGCTGGGGCGCACGGCGCGGCAACGCGCCGGTGGTACAACTGCGCCGGAACGACCAGGTCAATAGTGGATGTCGCCTGTTCAGAAGCCAAAGCTCAACCGTTCAATCAACCGTTTCGGCAACCGCGCCGCCCGCATCTGGTTCTGCGTCAACTCAATCGGGTAAGGCACCCGTTCATAGCGCCAGGTCATTGCTTCCAGGTCCAGGATGGCATAGGCGGCGCGCACATCGTTGTCACGGGGCTGGCCGACGCTGCCGGGGTTGATGATCAGCCGCAACTGGCGGGAATAGGCCAGTTGCACCGCTTGCCCAACCGGCGGCAATAACGAATCGACGGTAGCGACCGGGTAGCTGACACTGACGCCGGCCAGGTCATCGCCTTCGGCAGAAAAATCGTCGGGAACTTCGGTGTAGAGTTCCTCATGTAGGCGCCAGCGATAGATGACCGGCTTGTGCGTATGGCCGAAGAGACAAATACCTTCGTTAAAAACGCCAAAGTTTTCCATCGCGATGCTGGGGGTCATAATGTATTCCGAGACCGGTTCGCGTGGGCTGGCATGAGTCAGCAGAACATTGTCATGCTCAGGCGGGCGCACCGGTTGCTCGGGCAATTCAGCCAGATAGGCCATGTTCTCTTTTTTGAGCGCCTCACGCGTCCATAAAACAGCCTGTTGGGCATAAGGATTAAAAGCTTCCACATCCATCCCCGGTTTGCCCAACACCGCCAGGTCATGATTGCCCATGACGCAGATCGCCGCCAGTTCACGAATCATCTCCACACATTCATTCGGGCGCGGGCCATAGCCGACCACATCACCCAAACACCAAATAGCGTCATAGCGTCCTTTGGTAGCCGTTAGGACGCTTTCCAGGGCAGCTTGATTGGCATGAATATCCGACAAAATTAGTGCGCGCATAGCTTGTCCATCATATCACAGGCGCTGGCTTTTGTGCGAGTAGGCAGGTATGTAAGTGATAATAGTCCACAGTCCAGAGTCCTGTGAGTCTGTTGTCTTGACTCAGGACTGTGGACTCTGGACTTCCCAACTTCCTGGCCACTTGACGGAATGCCCCGGCTGGTCTATCATCGACAACATTGATACTCTGCAAGAAAATTGAGGCGAAAGAATCATGACTGCAAGGACACCTGTTACTGTGCTGCCCACCCGTCCGATGGCAATGGAAGCAACGGACAACCAGAGCGCCATGCCCCTCTTTCGACGGATTGGCGTGCTACATCATCCTAAAAAACCGGATTCCATTGCACTAGCAAAAAAAATCGAGGGCTTTCTGCGTGGCTTGGGGCTGACCGAGATTTGGCAGGAGTCGGCCTGGGACGCGACTGCCGTTGCCAAGCACTTGCCCGGCGTCGATCTACTCATCACGCTGGGCGGCGATGGGACGCTACTGCGGGCGGCACGCATGGGCGCCCCCTATCTCGTACCGATGTTGGGCGTCAAGATGGGACGGCTGGGCTTTTTGGCGGAACTCATGCCGGATCAATGGCAAGGCGCCTTACAACGCATCATTCAGGGCGATTACTGGGTGGAAGAGCGCTTGATGGTACGGGCGCGCGTCGAGCGACGGGGCAACGATGGGCAGGCGCCCCAAGTGATCTGTGAGCATGACGCCCTCAATGATGTCGTCTTTAGCCGCGGCGATCTGGCGCGTGTGGTGCGCATCAGCGCCCATTTGGATGGGGGCTACCTGACAACCTACACTTGTGATGGTTTAATTGTCAGCACGGCAACCGGCAGCACCGGCTATGCGCTGGCGGTTGGCGGTCCCATTTTGCCGCCGGAACTACGCAACATTTTGCTGATCCCGATTGCGCCCCATTTGAGCATGGATCGCGCCGTCGTCCTGGCCGAAGGGGCCGAGATTCGTTTGCGCGCCTATAGCGATCATCGCCCGATCTTGACGGTAGACGGCCAGGTTGTCGTGGAAATTGCCGATGAAGATGAAGTGATTGTGGTTGGCAGCCCGTGTAAGGCGCGCTTTGTGCGGGTCTGTGAGCGGAGTTATTTCTATCAAGTCCTGATGGACAAATTGCGCTGGAGTGGATAAGGGTATGGCTGAAACTGAAGCTGTTTTGTATTGCGCCAATCATCCTGATCGGGAGACGCTGCTGCGTTGCAACAAATGCGGCAAACCGATCTGTATGAAGTGCGCCAAGTTGACCGATGTGGGCTACCGGTGCAAGGATTGCATCCGCACACAACAGAATGTTTATTTTAATGCCGAAAGTTGGGATAACCCCATCGCCTTTCTGGTCAGTTTTGGCGTGACCTTGATCGCCACCCCCTTTCTGACCATGCTGCTCTCCTTTGCCGGCTTTTTCAGCTTTATCTTTGCGGTGTTGGTCGGGCCGGGCGCGGGTGGGGTTCTCACCCAGATCATTCGGTGGGCAGTCGGGAAACGCCGCGGCCGCTACTTGAGCTACTTTGCTATTGGCGGCATCATCCTGGGCATGGTGGCTGGGGTTTTTGTCGGCGGCCTCTTTGGCATTGGGCGCGGGTTTGGGTTACTCTACCTCTTTTTTAATCTGCCGATGTTGATCTTTGCTGTGCTGGCGGCGACGACGGCCTATCGCTACCTGAAGTAGCAACTACCCTACATATTTTGTCAATTAAGTCGCGATCAGTTGACTCGTCCCGTAGGGACGAATTTACCTACCAAAACCTATTCGGCAGAACACTATATTGTTGGGTAGTCTGAAATAATACAAAGTTGTAAAAAGAATGATCATCAGACTATAATAGTCTGTATGATCACTTTTATCGACCGTGAACAAGAACAAGCCTTTCTACAAACGTTGGCGGCTGAGGCGTCGGCCCATTTCGTCATGGTCTACGGACGCCGGCGGGTAGGCAAGACCACCTTGCTAACCCACTGGTCGGCACAGAGTGGTGTACCAGTTTTTTATTGGGTTGCCAAGCGTGATAGCCGGGCGGCATTAATGGCAAACCTGGCGCAACATATCTGGGATTGGCAGCATGGGCAGAGCCAACCGGAAATTGCGTTGCGCCCGACCGATTGGGATGCCGTTTTTCGGCTGTTGGCCCAGGCCATTGGCGCACGCCGTTGTATTGTGATTCTCGACGAGTTACCCTACCTCCTCGAAGCCGACCCATCCTTTGCATCCTACTTGCAAGCGGCCTGGGATCATCAATTCAAACAGACGCAGGTGAAGTTGCTGGTCAGTGGTTCGCACGTTGGAATGATGACCCGCTTGCTCGATTATCAAGCGCCCCTTTATGGCCGTTTTACGGAACAACTCCCCTTGCAGCCCCTGGCCTTTCCTGACCTAGCGCCTTTTTTGCCGGACTATGATGTCCTATTTGCGTTTTTACTATCGCTTTGTGGACCCAAATCTCCACCTGATTGAACAGGGGCTGGTCAATCGCGTCTGGGCAAGCATCAATGACCGAAAGTTGTGCCAAACCAGGGCGAAGGTTGGCGCGTCCACTATGTTTTTTATGCCCGCAATGGCTTTACCGAACCAGCACGAACCGAGGCGCTTCTCCACCAGGCGCAATTAGTCACACTGGCAGAAATGGAGCCAGGGTTGCGTCCAGTTACGTTGCTCTAACCCCATGCTACTGATAAAAAATCAACCGCAAAGCCACGAAGTTCACGAAGAAAGGCTTGAAAACTTTGTGTCCTTCGCGTCTTCGTGGTTAAAAGAAATGACCCGAATCTTGCGATCATTTGGTGATTATCGACCAAAATTTTTGACAAGAACGCGGTACATCGGGTATACTTGCCGTTTGTGGGTAAATTGTCTGGTATTGAGTGCAGCCTCCTACTTTCTATGGGTAAGAGCCGTATAAGATTACAGACAGCATGAATAAATTCAACTAGGATTTGCACTTCGACCCTACTGTTTCCAACCGTAGACGTTACCGTGAGTGAAACAGCGAGTGCAAAGCCGCTCCAAAGTCTCGATCTTGAAGATTTCGGATCAACTTACGCAATCGAGCGCGGCGTAGAAAGGGCAGAACATGCACGCAGTAGTTCGCACCGGCGGCAAACAATATTATGTGACGGCCGGGGACATTCTGGAAGTAGACAAGCTGGCCGGCGGCATCGGCGAAACGGTCGTGTTGAGCGATGTGCTGTTGTTGGCAGGCAATGGCGATGTGACGGTTGGGCAACCCACCGTGGACGGCGCTGCTGTCACCGCCAAGATCACTGGTCAATACCGGGGCAACAAGATTCAGGTCTTCCGCTACCGCCCCAAAAAGCGCATTCGCGTGCGCAAGGGGCATCGCCAATACCTGACCCGCCTGCACATCCAAACCATTCGGTTGGCCGATGGCAGCGAATATCAGGTGGCGGTTGCGGCGCCCGCGCCGACAGTGGTGGAGACACCGGCAGTGGTCGAAAGCCCGGCGGCCGATGAGCCGGTAGCTGAAGCCACGGACAACACGGCAACGTCAGAAAATACGTCATCAGAAAATAAGGAGTAGAGAAAATGGCGCACAAAAAAGGTG
The DNA here is from genome assembly GCA_021405325.1 of Caldilinea sp. CFX5. The sequence goes on from QWII01000057.1 coordinate 28,912, forward strand.
GCGGTTCCAGCCGTAACGGTCGTGATTCCAATGCGCAGCGCCTCGGCGTCAAGCGCTTTGCCGGACAGAAAGTGTCCGCCGGCAGCATTTTGGTTCGCCAACATGGCACCAAATTCTATCCGGGTGAAAATGTTGATATTGGTCGGGACAATACCCTGTTTGCCACCAGCGATGGCGTGGTCGCTTTTGAGTGGGCGCGCGGCAAGCGCAAGCAGGTGAGCGTTTACCCAGAACAGGTGAGTTGAAATGAAAGCTGACATCCATCCAACCTATTATCCGACGGCGCGTGTGGTCTGCTCCTGTGGCAATTCTTGGGTCACCGGCAGCACTGTGCCCGAAATTCGCACCGACGTGTGCAGCGCCTGTCACCCCTTTTACACCGGTGAACAGCGCATTGTGGACACGGCCGGTCAGGTCGAACGCTTTATGAAGCGGCTCGAACGGCGCCAGAGCGAATCGGCCCGTCGTGAGCTGGAAATTCGCGCCCGCCGCGAAGCCGAAGAAGCCGCCCGCAAGGCGCGCGCCCGTGGTGATAACCCGGAAGCCGCTGCCGCGGAAGTTTTGGCCAAGTACGACTTACAGTAAGCGGATCGCACCAGACGTTAGCAGAGTCATGACAAAATAAGTCAAGTGAGTGATAGGGCAGAGGCAATTTACCTCTGCCCTATTTATTTGATTGATAACGACTATGCCCGCTCCTAGCCGGCCCGTGACCGGCTAGGAGCGGAGGGCTTGCTGATTACTTTGATTAACTGAACGACGCTGACAGCGTCAATCCTTAATAATTAATTGTTGACCATTAATTATTAATCTGGTCGGAGGTTGGTATGTCGCATGAGCGAGGCGGCGGCTCGATCGAATTGATCTGTGGCTCGATGTTTAGCGGCAAGACGGAAGAACTGCTGCGCCGCATCCGTCGCGCCGAAATTGCCCGCAAACGGGTGCAAATCTTCAAACCCGAAATCGATGCGCGCTATGGGCTGCAACGGGTCGCCTCGCACAACGGCGTGGCGCGCGAAGATGTCATTGTTGTTCCTAACGCCCAAGCAATTTTAACGCATCTGCAACCGGAGACGGAGGTCGTGGCCATTGATGAGGTGCAATTCTTTGATTGGGCGGTGGCCGACATCTGTAGCAAGCTGGCTGACGCCGGCTACCGTGTGATCACCGCCGGTCTGGATCAGGATTTCCGCGGCGAACCCTTTGGCCCCATGCCCTTACTCATGGCGCTGGCCGAACGGGTCGATAAGCTCCAGGCGATCTGTGTCACCTGTGGTCATCCGGCCAGCCGCACCCAACGGCTCATCGACGGTCGCCCCGCTCGCCACGATGATCCGATCATCCTCGTCGGCGGCAGCGAAAGCTATGAAGCGCGCTGCCGGCAATGCCATGAAGTGCCGGGAAAACCTGAATAATTTTCTTATAACTACGAATCCTCCGCCCTTAGCCGGTCCGTGACCGGCGCCCCCATCGCCGGTCACGGACCGGCTAAGAGCGGGAGCAGAAGCCTTTATGTTGCCCATTGTCTACCACCCGGATTATGTTGCGCCCTTGCCGCCGGGCCATCGTTTCCCGATGGCGAAATTTGGCAAGGTCTATGAGTGGTTGGTGCGCGATGGGATTGCCGGCTTGGATCAATTTCATCTGCCGGCACGAGCGCCGGCAACACTCTTGCACCTGGCCCATGCACCGGCGTATGTTGCCGCTTACCTTGGTGGGACGTTGGATGAACGGGCCATGCGGCGCATTGGCTTTCCCTGGAGCGAGGCGCTGGTCAATCGCACCTGTACCGCGGTGGGCGGCACGCTGCTGGCGGCCGCGTTGGCGCTACGGAACGGACTGGCGTGCAGCACCGCCGGCGGCACCCATCATGCCTTTTATGACTTTGGCTCCGGTTTTTGTATCTTCAACGATCTGGTCATCACCGCCCGGCATTTGCTGCAACAAGCGAAGGCGCGCCGGGTGCTGATCATCGACCTGGATGTCCACCAGGGGGACGGCACCGCCGCCATCTGCGCCGGCGATGAACGCATCTTCACCTTTTCCATGCACTGCGGCGACAACTTCCCCTTTCGCAAACAACAAAGCGACCTCGACCTGGAACTGCCCGTGGGCGCCGACGATGAACTTTACCTGCGCACCCTGGCCGGCGTCCTACCCGATCTATTGAGCCAGGTACGGCCCGATTTCATCTTCTACGATGCCGGCGTCGATCCCCATGTCGAAGATGCGCTGGGCAAACTGGCGCTGACCGACGATGGCTTGTACCAACGGGATTACTATGTCATTGATGCCTGTCTCGCCCACCGTATCCCAGTGGCGACGGTGATCGGCGGCGGCTATCAGAAGGACATCGATCGCCTGGCGCGTCGGCATTGTACCGTTCATCGCGCGGCGAGTGATCTGTTTCAACGGTATCGTTTGTAGACATAGACGAAACCGTAGTAAAGACTTTAGTCTTTGTGTGGACAAAGACTAAAGTCTTTACTACGATTCCTATAAACTAGGGCATCTTTGCGAAAAACGGTATAATAGATCGAATAGCATTGCTGCAAACTTACAAAAATTGTGAAAGGCCGCGCCGCTTGGTAGTGGGGTGGCGTTATCAGGAGGAAATGCTTTTTTATGGCTGATATTGTTTTTGAGTTGGTTGCCCAGGAAGAGGCGCGTCAACGGGAGATGATCGGGTTGATTCCGTCGGAGAATCATTTTTCGCCGCGCGTGGCGCAGGTGCTTTCATCGAGCCTGTCGAGCAAATATGCCGAAGGCTATCCGGGGCGGCGCTATTATGAGGGTAACCAGATTGTAGATGAAATCGAGAATCTGGCGATTGACCGATTGAAGAGCCTCTTTGGCGTTCCCTTCGCCAATGTGCAGGCGCACTCCGGTTCACCGGCCAACAGCGTGATTCAATTTGCCCTCCTGGAGCCGGGCGAGACGTTGATGGGGTTGCAATTGGGCGCCGGCGGTCATCTCACCCACGGCCACCCCAACGTGACCTTTTCGGGGCGCTATTTCAACGCGGTCCAATATGGGTTGGATGCCAATGCGCGCATTGATTTTGACGCCATGTTGGCGCTGGCCAAAGAACACCAGCCCAAAGCGATCATTGCCGGCACCACGTCTTATCCCTTTGTCCTCGACTTTGCCCGCTTCCGTGAAGTAGCCGACGCCGTAGGCGCCTGGTTGATTGCGGACATTTCCCATATCACCGCCCTGGTGTTGGCGGGTGAACATCCATCGCCCGTGCCTTACGCCGATGTGATCATGTCCACCACCCACAAGACCTTCCGCGGCCCACGCGGCGCCATGATTTTGGTGACAGAGCGAGGGTTGGCGCGCGATAACAAACTGGGCAACCGGATCAACGCGGCGGTTATTCCCGGTTTACAGGGCGGGCCCCACCTGGCGTCGGTGGCCGGGATCGCCATTGCCGCGGCGGAAGCGATGGCGCCGAGCTTCAAAAGCTATGCCCATCAGATTTGTAAGAATGCGCAAGCGCTCGCCGCCGCGCTGCAACAGAATGGGCTGAAGCTGGTCGGCAACGGCACCGAGAACCATCTGATGGTGGTCGATTTTACCCCCTTTAGCGAAGGCTTGGGGACGCAGGTCGCCTTTGCGTTGGATATTGCCGGCATCTATGCGAACCGCAACGCCATTCCCAACGAACCCTCCTCCCCCTTCTACCCCTCCGGGTTGCGCGTGGGGACGCCGCTGGTGACAACGCGTGGCATGAAGGAAGCGGAGATGCAACAGATCGGTCAGTGGATCGCTGCTGTGACCAGCCATGTCAAGGACGCCACTCTACCGACGGACGCCAAGGCGCGCACAGCCTTTCTCAAATCCTTCAAAGAGCAGGCGACCAATGACTCCGCCCTGTTACGTATCCGCGCCGCCGTCAAAGCCCTGGCCACGCAATTCCCCCTCTTTGCTGAGTGAAGTGAAGGTTAGCTGGTTGATTGGTTGGTTCGTTGGTTTCGACAAGCTCAACCAACGAACCAACCAATCAACCAACCAATAAAAAACACCCTAGAGCAACTATCCTTGTTCCAGCGGGGGAACAGGCGCAAGTGCATCTGCTCTAGGGCGCCAGGGTGCTGTGTTGTTGGGCGCACAACGAGCCAAGGGGCGGCGGTTCGTTGGCAACACGACAAAGCACAGCTACCAGTGGGGGCGAAAGCGTTCCGTAACGCCGGGGAAAACGTTCTGGTTGCCTTCCCTTTCATTGTAGCAGTACAGCGTTCACGAATCGTTCAGCAATCGTTAATTATCGTTTACTCGCGTTTATTGGCAGTTCATTATCTAACGGCGCACAAAGGTTACACACGTCTACCATGAGCCATCGCCTGGAGTTGTTCCTATTTGGCGGTTTGCAAATCCGTTACAACGCCCAATGGGTGACGGATCTTGTGTCGCGCAAGGTAGAGACATTGTTAGCTTATATTGCTTGTAACCAACGCCCCTATCCGCGTGAAGTGTTGGCCGATCTCTTTTGGGGCAATCGGCAACAAAATCGCGCCGGGGGTAATCTACGGGTCGCCCTGAATAGCCTACGCGAAAAGACTGGGCCATTTATTACCGCCGACCGCTATACCATTGCCATCAGCCAAGACGATGATTTATGGGTAGATGTGTTGACCTTCGAGCAGTTGTTACGCCCCTTTGCCCAGTGGCAAGACAGACGTGGCGAATTGCCGCCGCCGTTGGTGACAGCAATGGAACAAGCGTTGGCGCTCTACCGCGGCGAGTTTTTAGAAGGTGTTTTTCTGCGTGATGCCCCGCTCTTTGAGGAGTGGGTGCGTGTCGAACGGGAACGGTTGCATATTCTGGCGACCAAAGCGATCCAGGCGCTGTCGCTCCACTATCTGGCCACCCGGCAACATGCCTTGGGCATCAACGCCGTCCAACGTTGGCTCCACTTTGATCTCCTGAACGAAGAAGCCCATCGCACCTTGATGCTCTTGCTGGTGCAGGAAGGTCACCAATCAGCCGCGCTCCACCATTATGAGCAGTTCGTCAAACTCTTTCAGGACGAACTGGGCGATACCCCTTCAGCGGAGACGGAAGAACTCTATTACCAAATTCTGGATCGGGCAATTGCGCCCCTGGCGGCCGGCGACAGCAACCGATCAGGGACAGAAGAAGCGCCAGCAGATACACGACCTTTGCGCCCGATTCCCAACAACTTGGATGCCGCCTTGTCGCCATTGGTGGGTCGCACGCGCGAATTGGCGCACATCCTAGAGCGGCTAAGTGCGCCGGAATGTCGGCTGCTGACTTTATTAGGCATTGGCGGTGCGGGCAAAACACGCCTGGCGCAGGAAGCGGCTTTGCGCTTAACCCAACAGAGCGCAACCCTAGGGCTTTTTCCCGACGGCGTTTTTTGGGTGCGCCTGGAACATGTGGAGACGGAGGCGCATTTGCTTTCAGCACTGGCGCAAGCCATCCATTACTTGTTCCAAGGACCGGCAACGCCGGCTAAACAGTTGCTCGACTTTCTGCGCCAGCGACGGCTCCTCCTGGTCTTGGATAATGTCGAGCAGTTGGTGGGTCAAAGTGAATTGATTCTCCAGATTTTGCACGCGGCGCCGGGCATTAAGCTTTTAGTCACCTCCCGTGAACGGCTCGATTTTCAGGGAGAGTGGCTATTGGAGATCAATGGCCTGCCCTACCCAACCAGCGCCGACCAGGAGGGGTGGGAAGCTTTCCCCGCCGTTCAACTCTTTATCCAATGTGCCAGCGCAGTCAGCCCCGACTTTACACCCCAAGCGCAGCGCCAGGCGCTTGTCCAAATCTGTCAGATGATGGAAGGGTTGCCGCTGGGCATTCAACTGGCGGCGGTTTCGGTACGCGCGTTTAGCGGTCAGCAAATTGTGACCGCCCTGAAACAGAATCTGGACTTTTTGTCTTCTTCCATGCGCAACCTGCCCTTGCGCCACCGCAGCCTGCGCGCCGTCTTTGAACATTCATGGCTGTTATTGTCAGCGGCGGAAAAACATGCCTTTCAACGCCTCGCCATCTTTGAAGGCAGCTTCTCGGCTCAGGCCGCCACTGCTGTCGCCGAGATCCCGATATCGGTTCTCATTGCATTAATCGACAAGTCGCTCGTCTACGTCATTCCAGTCGAAGGCGGCGCCGAGGGCAACGATGGCGAGCGGCGCTATCGGATGCACACAACCTTGCATCAATATGCAGCTGAGAAGTTAGCGGCGGCAGCAGAGGCGCTCGATGGACTGTTACGGCGCCACGCCCTCTATTATGGGGAATGGGTAGCGATGCAAACGGCCGCGTTGTATGCCGAGCAAGCGGCGCACACCAGCGATCTGGTGGCCGGTGAGATTGAAAATATTCGCAAAAGCTGGCAGACCGCGGTGGCGCTCCGCATGTTGCCGGTTCTGCAACGCTATTTACCTGGATTAGTGCAATATTTCCGGCTGCGCGGCTTCGTCCAGGAAGGGCAGGCGTTGCTGACAACTGCGATTGAACAACTAGCCGGACAGCGCCCCGACGCAGAGGGCGTTACGGCAGCGCAGCAACCACTGGTGAGCCAATTGTTGGCTTACAAGGCGGGATTGCTAGTGGACTTCGGACGCTACGAAGAGGCCATTGGCTGCGCCCAAAACGCCATTACCCTGGCAGAAGCAAGTCAAGATCGACTGGGCGAAGCGCTGGGCTATCTGCAATGGGGGGCAGCGCTTCACCGGCAGGCCAACTATGGGATGTCCGATGAGAAACTGGCAAAAGCCTTAACGCTGGCCCAGGCGGCGAATGCAAGCAAAGTCGAGGCGGATGTCTATCTCTACATGGGGCGCAACCGCTTCTATCTGGGCGACTATACCGGCGGCCAGACCCGTCATGACCAGGCCATGCGCAGCTACCGCGCGGTTGGCGATCTGGTCGATGAATTGGCGGCGCAGAATAGTCTGGCCATGCTCTATCTCTTTGCCGGTGACTATGCTAAAGCGCAAGCCGCCTATGAACGCTGTCTGGCGGCCTATCGCCATCTGAACAATCAGCCGGCCATTGGGTTGACGCTCAACAATTTAGGTGCGCTGGCAACCGTGCTGGGGCAATATGCGGCAGCGCAACGCTATTATGAAGAATCTCTCGCGCTACGCCGCCGGGTGGGTGGACGCCAATCCGAAGCGCTCATTCTCGCCAATCTGGCGCTGATTGCGCACCAAACCGGTGCCAACAAACAAGCCTGTGACTATGCGCAGTCGGCCGTGCAGCTTAGTATTGAACTAGGCGAACGCGATAACGAAGCGTATGCCCATCTTTGTCTGGGCCATGCGCAAGCCGCGTTGGACCATTGGGTAGAAGCGATTGCGGCCTATCAACGCACCTTGAGCTTGCGCCGTCAGGCCGGTCAGCAGACGCAGGCGTTGGAGTCATTGGCCGGCTTGGCGCGGATTGCCTTCGCCCAAGGCAATTTGACCGAAGCCAAAGCCTACATTGATGAGATTGTGCCATACCTGAGCTATGACACCTACGCCGGCATCGTTGAACTGATTCGCGTCTACCTCACCTGCTATCAAGTCTTGACCGCCGTGCAGGATGAACGCGCCACCCCGGTCTTAACAATGGGGCATACTATCCTCCAGGAGCGGGCCAACAAAATCGCAGAACCATCCTTGCGCGACGCCTACCTGCACATTGCCGCCCATGCCGAATTACGCCGGCTCTATGCAGAAGGGCAAGCACAGTAGGTCGGTCTTTTGGTCCCGTCGGGACAGGTGAGTTTAGGTAGAGGAAAAGCTTCTCCCGCTCGTCGCCAGTCCATGACTGGCGACGGTCACAGACTGGCGACGAGCGGGAGGGGTAAATAGCGACACGCAAGCGCGCCTACGGGACGAGTTAATCTTCGCTCACGGTTTCGAGCGCTTGCCAGCGCCAGTGATGGGCAACGACCGGGTCGCCGTGGAGATGAGCGGCGTTGGTAGTGGTGAAGGGGGTGTCGGGTAACGCTTGCACGTGGACTGTCACTTGGTAGAAGGTAAATTGGGTCACTAACCCCGGGTAGGAGGCGGATTCGACCAGCAATTGTCGTTCGCGCACTTGTTGGGGTGGGAAGTGGATGCGCCCCTCGTCCGTGATCGTCAGCTCCTCGGCCAGACAGCGCCGGGCCGTCGCAAAGGGGTCTTCTCCCGGCAACATCTTTTCCGACGGCGGTTGATTGCGCCGCCGCACCTGCCCCGATGTTAAAAGCTGTTCTGCTTCCATCAGTTGACGCCCATCCGCTGTGATCAACAATTCCACCACCTGCACCCGGCGCCAGGGTGCTTCAGGATAGAGGGTCGATTCCGCTTGCTGGATCTCCCGCCATAGATCAGTAACCGTCTTGGCCGCGCCCTGGCCCCAGGTAGTCGTATCGATCTGTTGGGCGTGCAGCCAGGCCGCCAGCGCTTGGGGTGTGGCAAAGGTCAACATGGGTTAAGCTTGCCCCGACCGGTAACGCCAGATGTCTTCGGCATGTTCTGCTTCATGGAGAGCAAAACTATAGAAGAGACCGGAAAGCGAACCTTCATCGCCCCAGCCGTAATCACCCTGGCTGTGTAGTTGTTCATCACTGGCCCGATCAAAAGCGCGCAACAAGCGGCGGTGGTAGGTCATGAGGCCGTCGCAGATGTCGATCAGCGTGAGGTGGCTGCGGGCGGCCAACAATTGCGCATTGAGTGCATTGGTATCCCCATCGCCACGCCAGGGCGCGACCTTCTCCACCGTCGCCCTGGGCCAGCCTTCTACCAGGACATAGGCAAATTCGTTCCAGGACAACACATGGGTCAACACATCCCGGATCGACCAGACGCCGCAAACTTGGGTGGATAGCATGGCCGCTTCGGTCAGGCCGCTGATGCCGTCCATCAGGTTGCTATGTTGGCGAATGAGAAAGGCGCGCAACGCCGGACGCGACCAGCGCTGCATAGAGCCGGCATAGCGATAGATCTCCTGGCTATGGAGTTGGGTATGGCGTACCATGTGATTTAGCAGCTTTACCGGCGAAAGCGTTCGTTCGCCTTCGGGATATTCCTGTTCGAGGGCAGCCGGGTCGGGGTTGCGCGCAAAGGCGATCAACTGTTGGCGCGCCTCATCTGCCGCTGCAACAACCTCCTCCCACGGACGGGCTTCGTCTTGCATAGCGCGTTCGTCATTGTCCAGCGCCGGGTAGACAAAACCCTGTTGCGCTGAATCCCCGCGCAGGGCGGCTTCCATCCGTCGGCGCTGCTGCTCATCCCAAAAGGCGACATGAGCCAAGAGCGCCTTGGGCGTCCAATTGTTTTCTAAAGGACTGGTTTCCACCTCGGCAGGGTCGAGCAGGTCGATCATACGCCAGAGATGGTCATAGGCAGATTGTAGTTGATCAGCAAGTTGATGATTCATGGTCTCACCCCACCCCCTACCTGAGCTTGCTGAGGAGAGGGGGCGCTTAGATTACGGAAGTTCGTTGTTCAATCCCTGTAGAATAATACACGAATGAGAAAACGCAAATTCACAAAACACGTATTTTGACGTAGCGGGTGTGTCGTATCCTTCCCTGCTCCACCACGTCATGATGATAAAGGTACACAGGCGGCGATGAACGAATGGGCTGAGGGTAAAGATGGTTATGAGCATTGAGTATAACGAATACATCAAAACAGAAGCGTGGCGCCAGCGGGCGGAGGCGGCCAAAGCACGGGCGGGGCAGCGCTGCCAGATCTGCAACCGGGCCGCGCCACGGGTGACGCTGACGGTGCATCATCGCACCTTTGAACGGTTGGGGCAGGAACAGCCGGAAGATTTGACAGTGTTATGTCGCAGTTGCTATGAACTGTATGACAAAAACCGGCGGATGCCCAACCCGCCCACGCCGCAACCGGCTGCGCCCGCCGCTAAAGCGGACAAAGCGAGCAAGCCACACCGCCCACCGCTGACGCCGGCGTCGCCGCCGCGCCTCTTTGCCCCGGCGCGGGCGAGCAAACGACGCACAACACCCGACGAACAGAACGGCCACAATGGACAGAATGGGCATACAGATACCTTGCTCTTGCCGTTGCCGACCGACACCATCTATCGATTGGCAACCGATGCGCAAGCCACTGCAGACGCCAGTTTCTTTGCTTTATCACCCACACCTGAGGATGACGCTGCCGTCCACGTTTATCAATTAGCCGTTGAAACAGAGAGCAAAGCAGCCGCGCAGTCAGCGTCCCCGCCGACGCAGTCGCACAGGTGGCAATGGGTATTGGTGACAGTGGTTGGCCTGGCCGTTTTGCTCATCCTCGGTTTATCCGATCTGGCGCCCGATTGGTCGGCATTGGTTGCGCAACGGGCGGCGCTCAACCCAGTGGCAGCAACCCCAGTGGATTCGGTGCCAGCCGTGGTCGCAACGGTCGCGGCGCCGGTTGACACGCCGACGGCTGCGCCAACCGCTGCACCGACCTTAACGCCAGTGTTGCCGACAATGACGCCAACACCTTTGCCGCCGACCCCGACCACCGTGCCGCCGACGGTTGCGCCAGCGCCCACCGCACCACCCCCAACCCTCGTGCCCGCGCCCCTGAGCAGCGTGATCCGAACGGCCTTGGTCTGTCAAAATCCCTGTAGCTGTGCGCCGATTGTGCGCACCATCCCGCAGGGTACAGAGGTGACGGTGTTGCAGACGCAAGTTTGTGGCGGGGATGTGTGGTATCAGATTGGGGAAAATGAATGGTTGGGGCCGGGGCTGGTTGACCCAAAGTAAGGGATGCGTTCGTTGCGGGGAGCCGGCGACCCTTCCTGGCAGCGGCAACGAGCGTCTGCTCATACAGACCATCTCCCGTCTCTGCCCGAAAGTAGCCATGCACCATTGTGCGCCACCGCCAATGAAAACAACAGGGGTTCCGTAGATTTCAAAGCTTTATATTGCAAATTCATCTGTATAATCTGCGAAATCCCTGTTGTTTTCAAGGCAGGGTCGCCGGCCTTAGTCTACCCGATAGCGGCGCAATAGGGCCTCGTCCAACTCGACGCCCAGGCCGGGACGATCAGAGGGGCGGGCGCTACCGGCGGTGATGGGCAGCGACTCGACCAGCAGATCAGTTTCGTAGAAGAAGGGCGTCAGGATGTCGCAGGGGAACTCTTCGGCGGCGATAGTGGGGGTGGCCATGGCCAAATGGATCATGGCGGCGCTGGCGACTCCCAACTCTAAATTGCTCCCGACGGTGCAAACAATCCCGGCGGCTTCGGCGACAGCGGCGATCTTGCGAGCGGCGCTAATCCCGCCCCCTTTGCCGACATAGACCGAGAGAATATCAGCGGCGCCGGCGCGCACAATCGACATGGCGTCCTGTAAGGAGTAGACGCTCTCGTCAGCCATCACGGGCACTTCGACCTGGCTGCGTACATCGGCCAGCCAGGCGATGTCCAAGTCCGCCACCGGCTGTTCGGCAAAAAAGATGTTATAGGGATAAAGGCGGCGGATGGTCTGGATGGCGACGCGCGGCGCCCAGCCGCCATTGGCATCGACCCCCAGCCGAATGTCCGGCCCGATGGCTTCGCGCACCGCCCGCACCCGCGCCACATCCTGGTCGGGGTCGATGCCGACTTTGACCTTCATGGTGCGAAAACCCTGCGCGACCGCCCAGGCCGCCACTTCGGCGGCTTTGGCCGGTTCCAGCCCGGAAACCGAGAACTTGGTCGTAACGAAGTCGCGCACGGCGCCACCCAACAGGCGGTAGACCGGCAGCCCAGCCACCTTGCCCAGAATGTCCCACAGCGCAATCTCAATGCCCGCTTTGGTAAAGGGATTGTTGGCGACGGTGCGATTCATCAAGCGGATGATCCGTTCGATCTGGGTCGGGTCTTCGCCAATCAACACCGGAGCCAGTTCTTGCTGGATGAAATGGGCGGCGGTGCGGTTATCTTCGCCGCTCCAGACCGGTGTACAGGAGACTTCGCCCAGGCCGGTAATCCCCTCATCGGTATGCACCTTGAGCATAAGAAAAGGTGACGTTGTGTGGTAGCCGCGCCCGCTGCGAATGGCGCGGGCGGGGTTGATGGGAACCTGGACGGGGATTGTTTCGATGTTCGTGATCTTCATGTTTGCCCTCTTATTTTACTGAAGCGGTTGGCAATGGCGCGGTTCCGTTCTGCTTATCACCTATTGCCCCGGCCACTGTAGCCCAAGCAAAGGCAACGCGTCACGCTGAATCATCTCTTCAATTTTATCAGCGGGCAGGCTAAAGCGGTCAATTTTGATCGAAGCCAGACTGCGCAAACCGGCCAGTGAATCATCGACCGTGGTGATGGGGAAGTCGGTGCCAAAGAGCAACTTATTCCAGACGCCATACTCATGCACCAACATCAGACTATGAAAGAGTTGCCAAGGGCGGTAGAAGAGGGCGCTGACGTCGGCATAGACATGGGGATGTTTGCGGATTACGGCGACACATTCACCTTCGTAGGGATGGGCGAGATGGGCCATAATGATACGCACTTCGGGAAAGCGGCGCGCAACAACATCAATATGGCGCGGCAAAGTGGTCTCGATCCAGCCTTGCGAGACAAAGGTGGTGCCGGTGTGAAGCAATACCGGCAGGCCATGTTTCTGGGCATAGGACCACATGTAGTTGAGTTTGGCCTCTTGCGGGTAAAAACCGGCATACATGGGCATGATTTTGATACCCTTTAGCCCTAGTTGTTGGTGACCATATTCTAATTCCGCTTCCCAGCCAGGCTGGGTCGGGTCGAGGGCGAGGAAACCGATGAGGCGGGCGGGGTCTTGTTTGATATAGTCGGCCACATCCTGGTCGTTGACCCAGAGGCCGGCCAGTTTAGCCTTGCCGCCAAAGCAGATAGCGAGGTCAACGTCGCGAGCAGTGGCGCGATAGTCGCTGTAACGGGTGGTCAGGTCAACTTCGGTGGCGCGCATCCGGGAGGCTTCGGCCAGGAAGTTGCCGAAAAAGACGCTCTTGTTGAGAAAGACATGTTTGTGGACATCGATGATCATTGGGTGTTCCTTTTGCGAGCGATTGAGAGATCCAGAGATTGAGCGATACAGAGATTTAGGCAATAATCTCTGTATCGCTCAATCTCTCTTGACTGTTCTTAAAGTTGACCATGCAACATGGCGAGCAAGCGGTCGAGCAGTGCTTCGCCGTCGGCGCGCAGGGCGTTGTGTTCGTATTGGTTGGTGATCCAGAGTTTACTGCCGCGGATGTCGGCGGCGGTCTCTTCGGAGTAGGCGCGTTCGACGTACATGTCGTTATAGTAGACGGCAGCGACACAGGGGACGGTGTTGTTGCGTAGGGTTGCCACGTCATAGAGCCGAGGCCAACTCTCGTCAGCAGCCACTAGGTCGGCGGCGGCTTTGAGGGGGCGCAGTTGGGGGTATTCCTCGAACTGCCAGGGATAGATCATCTCGCCGGTGAAGAGAATTTGCTGATCCGGGTTGGATTCAAACATAGGATACTCGGCGCGCATCCGTTCGGCTGACCAGTTGGAGGCAAATTCCTGGCAGTAAATTGCCTCGTGTAAGATGGCAAAGATCGGGTTGGTTTCAAAATTTTGCGCTTGTTCAAAGTGGCGCAAGAAGACATAGCTCAATTCGTTACCATGCTTGCCCTGGACAAAAGCGTCTTCCAGCAGGTAATGCACCTGTTCAAAGCCGTCGCTGGCGCCAAAGGCCAGGCCCAACTGCTGGAAGCGGCGGGGCGTCAAGTGCGCGCCATCTGGTAGATAGACTTCATGGTCTTGCAGATGACGTACAATCGCCTGGGCCTGGACAATGTCTTGCGGGTAGCGTTCGTAATAGAGCCGGTTTTTGTCGAGGACGCGGCGATAGGTGGCGCGATAGACATCATCAACGTGACGGGTCAACGAAGGCAGCCCGCCGGTGATGATCACTTCCCGTAACCCTTGTGGCGCTGCCGAGAGATAATGGGTCAGACAGAAGCCGCCATAGCTCTGGCCCAGTGCGCTCCACTGGCCGGTTTCGCCTAATAACTCCACCCGGATGTGTTCGGCGTCGCGCACAATGTTGTCGGCGCGAAAATGTTTCAGGTAGGCGGCCTGGGCTTGGGGCGTGGCAAAGCGGGCCAGCATCTGCGCGTTGACCGGCGTGCTGCGCCCGGTGCCCCGTTGGTCCAGCAGGAGAACGCGGTATTCTTGCAAGGCGCGTTTCCACCAGCCGCGATTGCTATCCGGCCGTGGTGCGCCGGAGCCGGGTCCGCCTTGGAAGAAGATCAGGTAGGGCAGATTGGCCTCTTCTTTGCCGGGGGCGATCAGTTCACGGACAAAGATGGTCAGTTGCTCACCGTCGGGATGGCTATAGTCAAGCGGGACGGTGAATTCATGGCCGATGAGAATCAGGCCGGGGAGACAGTGGATAAAGGTTCGCATGAAGGTTTACTCAATTAATCAAATATAGAAAGTTACTTGATAAACTCGATGACTTGAGTAACCGGCAATTCAATCAGAAGCGCGGATAGCGGCTTCTTTGTACGGCACGCCATTGATGGGAATCTGCGCTTTAGCAGCAAACAAAATCTCTACAGTTGCTACGATACGTTTTCCCTCCACTAGCTCGCACCGACGGCCCGGCTGAAGAAGATGAATGGGTGCATCCGGTGTAAGAAACCGAATTTGCCCTTCTACACATTCTGGTCCTTTCGGTTGCTGATCAAACTCGACAACGACACTCCACTCGGTCAAGTCCTCGTTGAATCTGGCGACAGTCGAGTAACGTGGGCCTACCGGCGGCTGTTTACGGCCCCCCGCCGCCGCCGGTATCCAGCAGATTCTAGCTTTTTGCCATTCATTCATGATTCAACCTCCTGGACAGAAACAACCACATCACGCAACTGTTCAATTTCGGCATACTGGGCAGGTCCAATCATATCTAGCCGTTCCCACCGATGAAACTCAGCACATACTTTATCAGGCAATTCTACCGCAATCACATGATATAGACCAACGCCAAAGAGAAGGTCGCCCCAAAGCCTTGCCGCTTGCCAACTCTCGGCAAAATATTTATCTTCCACTGATTGAGACGTTACAGCAAATCGCTGCGTCTCAATCAGTTGTCGATATTCTAGTTCACTAACCGCCCTGTATAGCTTCATAACAGTGATCAGAAACCTGTGTCTTATCGCGGGAAAATTTTGTTCGTGTTTTCTGATCGTCTAGCTGCCCTGCGCACCCTTAATCGCCTGCAACTTCTCATACTCCGGTCGCGCCTTATAGAAATCATCCAGCGGGAAGCAGCCGGAGATCATGCCATTGCGCGGGGCGGTGGTGCAATCGCTAAAGGTGCGGCAGATGCGTTTGCGTTGCAGGCGATTGCCGGCCAGGATGTCGGCGCAGATGTCCGGGTAGGTGAGAACCATGCGCCCGATGCCGACAAAGTCTGTTCCGCCGGTGCGCACGACGGCTTGTGCCACATTGGGGAACCAATCCTGCAAATAGGAATAGCCGGTGCCAACATAAGTCAGGTTGGGACGAAACCGTTTGAGTTCGGCCACCAGGTTGATCTGCCGCGCCACCCCCACCAGCGGATCTTCCAGCAACTGATAGCCGTCCGAGGGCGGGAAGAAGGCCGGGCGCTGAATATGCGGGTTGTAGTAGGGACTGCCGACCGTAATGCAAGTCAAGTTGATGTCCAACACCTGCATCAAATCGAGGAAGGCCAGCGGCTCGGTCAGGTCGATGCCGACGCCGGTGCCGTCGCCGCCAAAGGCATAAGGGTAGCGACCTTCATACGGGGTCGGCACACCGCTGCGCTCGGCGTTGTTGCCCGGCTGGAAAGGAATGAAATCAATCGCACTCAGGCGCACGGCGATGTCCAGTCCGGGGACGCCGCTCCGAATGCCGTCCACCAACTCGCGTAGGAAGCGGGTACGGTTTTCAAAGCTGCCGCCGTAGAGGCCGGGGCGGTCAACGGCGCTGAGAAATTCATGGCCCAGATAGCCGTGACAATGCTTGAGATCGACAAAGGTGAAGCCGGCTTGATAGGCCAGATGGGCAGCCTTGATAAAATCGTCGATCAGCCGCTTGATGTCGTCATCACTCATCACCACATCGTCGGAAGTGATGTGAAAGCGCTTGTCCAGCAGGGGGTGCCGGTAGAGCGTCATCGGCTCCAACTGTTTGTTGTGGGGCCGACAAAAGCGTCCGGAATGGGTCAACTGGACGCCGATCAGCAAGTCGTCACCGCCGCCAAAGCGTTCTTCATGGCTCTGCACCAGCCGTTCACGCAACTGAGCAATCGCGCCGACAGTGGTCGGCAAGAGCGTTAACTGGTTGGGATTCGCGCGGCCATCCAACCGTACCGCCACCGCTTCACAACCCCAAATCAACTTGGCCCCACTCTGGCCAAAGCGCGTCCAGCGCCGCTCGACCAGTTCGTTGGGGCTGCCGTCGGTGTTGCCGTCCCAGCCTTCCATTGGCAAAACGGCAAAGCGGTTGGCAAGCTTGTATTTGCCGGTGTCAAACGGTTGGGCCAGCGGCGCGGCCGGGCCATGTTCGACCACTTCATCAAAGGGCATGGTGATGCCCAACTCGGCCAGATAGGCTTGAAAATCGTTGGCTGTCTTCAACGCAGCCACCCGTCGATAGGTCGCCATCGCTTACGCCTCCAAGACGCCGAGCCGTTCGGCAATGTCGCGCAACACGGCCCGGTCACTGTCGGGGCGACGGTCGCCATTGGGATGTGGGGTGTCGGACGCAATCCAGCCGCGCAATTTGAGGAACATGGCGGCGCTGTGCTTATAGGCCGGCACAGCAGGGCGGAAGGCGAAGAAGCCCAGGTATTGAATCAGGTCGTTCAGTTCATAAAAGCCTGGATCGCCGGCCTCCCACATGGCGTCGCGTTTGGCAAAGAGATCGGGCGCAAAGGTGCTGAGACCCAACAGATAGTCGCTGCCGTACATCACCATGTCAACGGCCAGATCGTTGCCGGTGAAAATTTTGAAGTCAGGGCGCACGCGGTCGCGCAGGAGGAGGCGTTGCCACTCCTGGTCGCGGTGCAGTGACGAATGTTTAGCGCCCAGACATTGCGGCACGGAAAGCAACCCTTCGTAGGTTTCCAGATCATAAATCTGTCCAAAGGGGGCGAACATCTTGCCCAATTCAAAGGCGATGAAGGCCGGACAGTCGCGCCCCAGTTCGGCATAGCTGGCGACAATCTTGGCGGGCGTCTGACTGGTGAGCGGATAGGACTGGAAGACCACCGGGGTGCCACCGTAGTGCTGGATCAACGTCATCTGCTCCTGGGTCGGCGCCGGATTCCAGGCGTCGCCCGGTTTGGCCGGGACAAAAGCGCCGGCGACAAAGGGGCGCTTGCCCAGTGTCTCCTGGGTGCGCGCCAGCACTTCCCGGCGGGTGGGCTGGTCGATCAGGTTGACATAGCCGGTGTCCATGTTGACCGCTGGCGTGATGCCATAGTCGGACGTGCGGGCGACATGGGCGCAAAAGCTCTCCCAATCAATGGAGTGGTCTTCGTGAAAGGGCAACAAGATCGCCGAGATGCCGGTGATCTTGCGGCGCGGTTTGATCATGGTCAGCGGGTCGATCTGTTCAGTAACAACTGGCGACGTGAGTACAGTCATTGTCCAATTTCCTCCCTGTGTGGCGTGATGGCTGTCAGACTTTCAAATGTTGTAACCATTGGGATTTGTCGTTTGACGCTATTGTAGTACATCCCAAGCAGAAAGGGAAATGACCGCCAAGAAACCGTGAACGTTTTTTCAGACATACTATGTGTGATAGAATGAGCGTCAGATAAACAAGAGGGCGCGCCTTGTGACGGCAGCCCCAGTGTCAGGAGATTGTTTATGCTCAAGCCTGTACAAGCCAGTAGCCCAACCTTTCGCGACATTATCGAAGGTGGCTTTCTCTATGTGGACAAAACGCGCGATCTTTACGAGTTGGTGCGCTATAGTAAGGGGATCTACTTTCTTGCTCGCCCGCGCCGCTTTGGCAAGAGTTTGACCATCTCAATATTAGAAGAAATTTTTAAGGGGGAGAAGGAACTCTTTCGCGACCTTTGGCTCTATACCAGCGACTATCGTTGGCAAGCCTATCCGATCATCCGTCTCGACTTTAACCAGGAGCGCGTCCAAAGCGCCGAAGCGTTGCAAGAAGTGCTGACCACCTATTTAGAACGGGTCGCCGCCCGCTATCAGATTACCCTGCCGCGCAGCAACTATCAGCGCCAGTTTCTGCAACTGATCGAAAAGCTGGCGGAACAAGGGCCGGTGGGGCAGAAAAAAGTGGTCATTTTGATTGATGAGTACGACAAACCGATCCTCGACAATATCGAAAACCCCGCCGAGGCGCTCCGGATTCGCGATACCTTGAAAGGGTTCTATGGGGTCATCAAGGCAATGGACCCCTATCTGCGCTTTGTCTTTATCACGGGCATCAGCAAGTTTAGTCGCGTCGGGATCTTTTCTGATATGAATAATTTGACAGACTTGACCATGGTGCCGCGCTTTGCCACGACCTTGGGGCTAACCGACCAGGAGTTGCGCCAGAATTTTGCTGAACACATCAGCGATTTTGCGCAGCAAGAAGCGCTTGCCGAAGAGGAGTTTCTCCAAAAAATTCGCACTTGGTATGACGGCTTCCGTTTTGTTGAAGAACAACCGAGTGTTTATAATCCCTTTTCCACGTTACAACTCTTCAATTTACGGCGCTTTTCTAATTATTGGTTTGAAACCGGCACGCCAACCTTTTTGATCAAAATGATCAAACAACGTGACTATACGATTGAACAGTTGCACGCGCTTCGCCTGAGTGAATTAGCCTTTAGCACCTACGAGATTGATCGTTTGGAAATTGTACCGTTGCTCTTTCAAACCGGCTATCTGACCATCAAGGAGTATGATCGGGCTGAGGGCATCTATACGCTGGGCTACCCCAATCGCGAGATCGAAGGCGCTTTCCTCACCTATTTGTTGAGCGCCTTTAGTGAACGGGAGCGGGGGCTGAATGAAGAATATCTCTTGCGCTTGCTTGATGCGCTAAAGGCCAAACAGTTCAAACAATTCTTTAGCGTCCTAGACGTTTTCTTTGTCAATGTGCCTTACACCATTCACCTAAAGCATGAGAAATATTACCAGAGCCTCTTCTATCTCATCTTCAAAATGCTTGGTTTGCGCATTGACGTGGAGGTCAGCACCAATGAGGGACGCATTGACGCCGTCATTAGCTTGGCTGATCAGATCTTCCTCTTTGAATTCAAACTAGATGGCAGCGCCGATGAGGCGTTACAACAAATCAAAGATAATCATTACTACCAAAAGTATCAATTGTCTTCTAAGCCAATCACCCTGGTCGGCGCCAACTTTGACAGCAATGAACGCAAGATAACCGACTGGAAAACCGAAGCGCTTGTAACCAGCAAGTAGTAAAGACTTTAGTCTTCCCCGAACGTCGCGAAGACTAAAGTCTTTACTACGGCGCCACTACCTACATGCCACCTTCCGTCATGGCGTATTGGACGCCGGTCGGGTCGATGCCGCGCAGGATCATACCCTGGCCGCGCGATTGGTGGGTCTTTACGGTGGGCGGGTCGGCGGGGTCGCGCATTTGAACCAGCCAGGTGGTGCGCGCTTCGTTGCTGACGTTGATGCCGGAGCCATGCACGGTGAGATAGCTGAAGAAGAGCAGATCGCCCGCTTCCGCCGGGCAAGGCACGGCGGATTCGACCGGGTATTGTTCAAAGGGTAGATACCAACCGCCGCCCTTTTGGTGTTCAATCGGTCCCAGCAAGTTGGTGCCTGGCACGACACGGATACAGCCCTTCTCAATCGGCGCGTCATCAAAGTGGAAGACGGCGGCGATCATGGTGTGGCGGTCATGCGGAAAGTAGGGGTAATCCTGGTGCATGGGGAAGGGGGGACCCTTTTCCGACGGCTTGAGGAACATCTTGTTGTGATGCAACTGGACGTTGGGCGAACCGATCAACTGGGCAGTTGGGTCGGTCAGGCGTGGATCGGTGATCAAGCGGGCAAAAAGCGACGAATAGAATTGGACGTTGTGACAATGGAAAATTTTGGTCTCTTGGGCATTTTCCATGTTGCGGGCTGCGCCCCAGGTCGCATCCAGGTTGGCCTTTTGCGACAGGCGTTCGATCAGGTCGTGGCCTTCCTGGCGGTAGGTGGCGGCTTCGGCTTTGGTGAGGACGCCTTTGAGGAGCAGGTAGCCATTTTGGCGGTAAAACTCGATTTGGTCTTGGGTCAGCATATTGGTTCTTTCTAGGTGGCTAGATCATTTTTGTTGTAAACCGATGACACCGGTCAGATTGGCGCCAGCAAGATTAGCGCCGGTGAGGGTGGCATCGGTTAAGTCAGCGTAACTTAGGTCGGCATTGCGTAAGTCAGCGTTGGTGAAATCGGCTGTCATGAGTAGAGCGCGCGTGAGCGTTGTTCCTTGAAGATTGGCGCCGGCGAAGTTGACCCCGCGCAGGTCGCTCCACCGCAGATCAACGCCGGCCAAGCTTTGGTCGGCAACGCCGTGATTGACAAGTGTCCAGAGGCGGCGATAGGTGGCTGAGAGTTTGGTGGTATCATCAAGCTTGACTGCACGCCAGTTCACCAAACTGAGATCGACATTGATCAGGATTGCGCCGGTGAGATCCGCCGCTTGCAAATCAGCGCCCCGCAAAGAACTCTCTGTTAGATCAGCACCGGCGAGGGTTGCCCCACGAAGGTTGGCATCATGCAAATCGGCATCCAGCAGGGACGCCCCCGTGAGATTGGCGCCTTGTAAGTCGGCGCCCCGCAGAAAGACATCAGCTAGATTTGCCCCGGCTAGATCAGCTTGCGCCAGTGGCTGGTTGGGGCGATTTTCATTTACCAGTTGCCAGACGACGCGCCATTTGGGCGGCCATTGCGTCGTGTCATCGGCAACCGTCTGCCGCAAGTTAGCGCCTTCCAGTTGCGCATCAGTTAGATCGACGCCGGTGAGATCGGCTAGGATCAAATTCGCATTGCGCAGGTTGGCGCCACGCAATAAGCCGCCTTGCAAGTTAGCGCCGGCTAGATCAGCGCCAGCCAGATCGCGTCCGGCCAGCGGCTGGTTGACAATTGTCCAAACCGTGCGCCATTTGGCGGCGAGGATCGTGCTTTCGTCAACCAAAGCGTCGCGCCAGTCAGCCCCTTCCAAGACGGCGCCGGTCAGATCAGCGCCGGCGAGATTGGCGCCGGTCAACTGCACCCGCCCCAAACGCGCCCCGCCTAGATTTGCCCCTTGCAACTGGGCATTCTGCAACCACGCTTCAGCCAGATAGGCGCCGCGCAAGTTGGCGGCTTGCAACTTCGCGCCTTGCAGATTGGCGTTGGTCAGGTTGGCAAAGTAGAGATCGGCGCCCTGGAAATTGGCGCCAGTCAGGTCAGCATCAGCAAAGCTGGCATATTGCAGATCGACGCCGGCCCAATCCGTCGCCGCTAATGGCTGTCCAGTGAAATCAGCCTCACGGCAGGCCGGTGGACAACGACGAAAGTCCAGGAAACCAAGAGCATAGCTGAAGTAGAGGATCAGCAACAAGAGCGGTCCGCCGATGATCACCATGGGTAGAAACCGCTCGCGCCAGCCGCCATCCACTGCCATGTTGGGCTGCTTCATCCGCATTGGCCGATTGCTCAATTACTTCTTCCCATCCCGGCTACAGCCACCTTCCCCGCTGGGGCGGACAAAGGGCTTCGCCATCTCGTCAAGCCCCTTCCAGCGGTAGGGGTCTTCGCCGGCGATCATCACAATGTCGCGGTAGTCAGCAATCGCCATATGAACCCCTTCCGCCGGTGGCCGCCAGGGGAGTAACGATTCGGCGCTCATGTAGTGGTTAACCAGCACCCGGCGGTAGCCGCTCTTGGCGCGATTGGGGAAGGAGCGATGGAGCAGGTAGCCATTGAAAAAGACGATGGCGCCCGCCGGCACTTCTACTGGAATGGAATCCTCATCGGTATAGGGAAAGTTGAATGCCTCACCGGTGCAATCAAAGCGGCGATCCTCATGTTTGTGTTGCGGCCAGATGATGCCCCGTTTGTGCGAGCCGGGAATGATCCAGAGACAGCCATTTTCTACGGTCGCATCATCGAGCGCGATCCAGCCGCCGGTGAGCGAACGGTCGCGCGTGGGGATGAAGAACTCATCCTGGTGCCAGGCCTGCCCCGGTTTGCCCGACGCCTTGATAAAGAGCATCGACTGCATACATTTGACATTCGGGCCAATCACGCCGACCAACACATCGCGCATGACCGGGTGGGCGAGATAGCGCAACATCGTCTCTGAAATTTTGTGGGGAAAATGAATACAGAGATATTGGCGCAGCACATCATCGTCGGCCTCGTTGGGTTCGGCGGGGGTGACGCCGCGCACTTCGCCCAACTCGCCGCGACAGATGCGGGTGGTTTCATTGCGCATCTCGGCCAACTCGGCTGGGCTGAGAGCATTTTCTACAATCAGGTAGCCTTGCTCTTGATAAAAAGCAACGGCCTCCGGCGTCACAACCCCATCCGTGATGCGTCCGTTGAAGGGCGCCGGGGCGTGACCATTGCTATGGCCGTTCTGGTAAACGGGCGTCTTGACCAGTGTCGCTGTCGTCATCTTATGCTCCTTTGCAGTAAGTCTTTAGTATCCACTAACACCTTCTGTAGGGGCGTACCCTTGCGGTCGCCCCAATTGTATGAAGCGAAAGGTTCCTCCAAAAACACGAGGGCTTGCCTGTCATTCTGAAAGAATCTCTAGATTACAATACACCAGAGATTCTTTCAGACTTGTCCTCGTAAGGAATGACAGACGAGTCATCCTTGTTTTAGGGGAACGGGGGCGACCACAAGGGTACGCCCCTACAAGGTAAACCTTCATTCCGGTTGCAATTGCAATGAATAGCGCTCCTTGCCTTGCCAGTCCACCACACGGTAAGTAAGCGCGCCATCTTCATCAATAGCCACTTGCCCGAAGTTGAAGAGATCGCCCATAAATTCACCCTCGGCATAGAGGACGGTCGGGTTCAAGGTCGGGTCGAGGGTGGCAGGTGGCGCCAGGGGGATGGCGCTCAGTGGGCTGGAGGCTAGTTCGTAAAAGTTGGGTGCGCCATCGCGATCGGGGTCATAGCTGATGGCGTAGGGCCAGTGAGTATCGCCGGCCAGGAAGACGACGTTGTGAATGTCGTGGGTCGCCAGATAGAAGGTGAGCGCCAGTAACTCCGATTCGTAACCGGAGCGTTCGGTGTAGTTGGCCCAGCCGTCGCGACCATCGACTTCGGGCTGGGGGAAGCCGGTGGGGTAGGCCAGCGGCACGCTCGTTACAATAAACTTCCAGGTGGCGTCTGAGTCAGCCAGCCCCTGCTGCAACCAGGCGAACTGCTCGGCGCCGAGCATGGTCTTGGGTTTCAGCGTGCGCGGGTGGGGGTCCCAGTTCACATTAGGGTCGCGGTAGGAACGGGTGTCAAGGATAAAGAAATCAGCGTGTGCGCCATAACGCACCTGGCGGTAGATGCGGTTTGGTTCTTCGGCACTGCCGGTCAAAGGCCAATATTCAAAATAGGCTTGCGTGCCGGCGGTCAACAGGTCGGCATTGAGCGCCTTGATCTGCGGCCCGCCAAAGTCGTTGATCAATTCGTGGTCGTCCCAGGTGACATAGACTGGTGTTGTCGCCAAAAACTCGGCATAATTCGTATCTTCCAGGTGGTAGCGATAGCGGGTGCGATAGCCGGCCAGGTCATGATACGGGCCTTCGGCGCCGGGGACATTCTTGTCGCCATCACAGGGCGTGTCCACATAGATGCTGTCGCCGGTGATCATAAAGAAATCGGGTTGCATGGCGGCCATCTGGTCAAAGATGATCCAGCCGGTCTCCTTGTCGCGACAGTAGTTCTGCCCGCCCAGACAAGCGCCAAAGACAAAGTTAAGCGGCGCAGCCGTCGTGTTGGCCGGCGCCGTGGTGAATTGACCGGTGGCGCGCTCGCTCATTTCATCCCCGGTGACCAAAGCAACTCGATAGTGGTAGGTTGTGTCGGCGGCCAATCCGTCGATGGGCGCTTTGCCGGTAAAATCGGTGGCGTCGTCGATGGCGACGGTGGCGGTCATGACAATGGTGGCGAAGTCGGCGCTCTCGGCCACGTCAAAATGGAGATCACCGGCGCCACTGCCCCGCGCCCAGAGGACGGCGCCGGTCGCGCTGATCTCGCCGCTGATAGGGCCGTGGGTGATCGCCGGCGCGTCACGCTGTTGGGCCAGCGTTTGGATCGCCCCCTGCTCTACCATTGTATGGGGAGCCGATAGACAAGCAGAAAGCGCCATCGACAAAACAAAGAACAGGGCCACAAGCAAAAAGGGACGGCGGGCATCAGTAGCGCGTGACAAACGAGCCATACGATCCTCCTAAATTGATTGCGGTGGACGCCAGGGTGCCAATCATCATCATCATTGCAATAAAATTCACGATAACCTTAGCTTCTGATCATACATGGTTCGCCCGATTTTACCAAACCAGCGTTTGATCCGGCCCAACTTTGCATCTGCCGTCAACTTCTGGCATGATGCAATACTTACAGAGGAGGAGAAAATGAACCAATCACCACCAACCGTTGCCATCATCAGCCCCGGCGATATGGGGCATGTCGTCGGCAAAGTCTTAGCCGGCCATGGCTTGCATGTCATCACCGCTTTACATAGCCGTAGCGAACGAACGCGGCAACTGGCGCAACGCGCCGGGATCCATGATGTCGGCACACTGGAGCAAGTTGTCCGGCGGGCCGACATTATTCTGTCGATCCTGGTGCCGGATCAGGCGGTCGCCACCGCGCAGGTGGTCGCGCAAGCGCTGGCGGATGCCAATCAGGAAGTGCTTTATGTAGACTGTAATGCGATTGCACCCCAAACGGCCCATGAAATCGGCCGTATCATAAGCGGCGCCGGCAGTCGCTATGTCGATGCCGGCATTATCGGGCCACCGCCGCACAAACCTGGGACGACCCGCTTTTACGCTGCCGGTCCAGAGGCGGCCACCTTTGCCCAACTCAACAACTTTGGCCTGGCGATCATCAACCTAGGCCCTGAAATCGGGCAGGCATCCGCCTTCAAAATGTGTTACGCCGCGCTGACCAAAGGTTTAACCGCCCTGGGCACTGAACTGTTGACCGCCGCCGAAGCGTTTGGCATCAGTCAGCCCCTGGCGCAGGAGTTTGCCAATAGTCAGGCCGCGTTATATAAACAGTTGCAACAAGCGCTGCCCGGGATGCCGGCCAAAGCCCACCGCTGGATCGGTGAAATGGAGGAGATCGCGCAGACCTTTGGCGCCATTGGTCTAACGCCCCAGATCCTGGCCGGCGCCGCCGAGCTTTACCGTTTTGTGCATAACACACCCCTTGGTCAACTCACACCGGAAGATCCCAAACCGGAATTTCAGGCGATGATTGCGACGTTGGCGCAGGAGCTTGCCAAAAAGCAGCAAATCGGTAAGCCTTTTGGAGATTGAGAGATACAGAGATCGAAGCAAAATCTCTCAAGCTCTGTATCTCTCAAGCTCTAGCAAAATAAAAAACAGATCATTCACAGAGGAACACCTATGACCCGTTGGATGGCCAGCAGCCTTCAGGCAAACGGCATCAACTTACACTACTATCGCACCGGCGGTGACAAACCAGGTGACAAACCACCGGTGGTCTTTGCCCACGGTCTGACCGATAACGGCCTCTGCTGGGCGCCCCTCGTGCGGACGTTGGCGGCGGATTACGATTGCATCATGATGGACGCGCGTGGACACGGCTGGTCATCGGCGCCGGCCAGTGGCTATACCAACGCCGACCATGCGGCTGATTATGCGGCGCTGATTCAAACATTGGAGTTAGCGCAACCGGCCATCGTCGGCCACTCGATGGGTGGCGGCACAAGCGCGCAGTTGGCGGTCAGCTATCCGGGGCTGGTCCGGGGCACGGTGCTGGAAGATCCGCCGTGGCGCCAACAAGGCGCCGGCGCTTCCCCGGAAGAGCGGCGCGCCCATGCCGAACAGTGGCGCAGTGAGGTCATTGCGAACCGCGCCAAATCGCTGGATCAATTGATCGCCGGAGTGCGACAACGCAGTCCACTCTGGTCACCGGCAGAGATCGATCAGTGGGCGCCAGCGAAACAACAAGTTTCACCACAAGCGCTCGATTATGCACGCTACCCTTCGATCCCGTGGTGGGAAGTCATTGGCCAGATCACCTGCCCAACGCTGCTGGTCGTCGCCGATGTCAGCCTGGGGGCCATTGTCGATGCTGCGACAGCGGCGCAGGCGACCACGCTCAACCCCAAGGTGGCAGTGGCGCACATTGCCGGCGCCGGTCATAATATTCGGCGGGAACAGTTTGATGCGTATGTGGCAGTGGTACGCGCGTTTCTGGCGCGTCTTTATTAGGTGGTATAATGCGTTTGGCTGTGCAGCCAGGTAGCAATGCGCTTCAGATTAGGAGGTGCCGATGAGTTTTCAAAATGGGGTCAATCCCTTTGCCAACCGCTATCAGATTGTCGAAGCCAATGGCACGCTGATGATCAGTGAGAGCCGAGTCTCGCTCTTTGATGTAATGATCCTGCACGACGAAGGGGATTCGATCTATGAAATTAGCATGACCTATAATCTGACGCCGCTCCAGGTGCAGACGGCGGTTGATTATATCGAAAAACATCGCGCTACGTTGGAGCCGGAACTAGCAGAAGCGATTCGTGCGCGTGAAGAACGGGAACGCTATTACCGCGCCATTCAGAAGGAAATTGAGGAAAGAATTGCCAAAGAGCCGATGACGCCGCAACGCGCTGCATTTTATGCGTTGCGCGAAAAGAATCGTCTCAAAGCTGAGGTACAAGGCAATGCAGCAGATTTTGAGTGATCACAATTGTGAAGGACAAGCCGAACTGCTCTTTCAAACCCTACGCTATACCGGATATTTGTCTTTCATGGCAATGGAGTTGCTAAACTTCGCAGATATTGGATTACCTCACAGCACTGATGATGAAGTTGTCTGGCAGCTCTGTCAGGAGCGTGGTTATTTACTTTTGACCGGCAATCGAACGGGAACGGATCAAGACGAAGCGCTTGAGTTTGTCATTCGCCGTTATGTGACGCCCAATACATTGCCGGTCATTACGATTAGTAACTTAAAACGGATCAAGCCCAATCCGCTCTACCGAAAACGTTGCGCTGAAAGTTTAGCCGAAATGGTCTTTGACCTTGCGCGCTATCGTGGCGTAACACGGTTGTTTATCCCTGGATAACAAATTAAACACGGAAACGATGGAGAATTCTTGTGAGCAAAACATTAAAAGTTGGTGTAATCGGCATTGGGGGCATTGCCCGCACGCATATGCCGGGGTGGGCGGCGTCGCAACACGCCGAGGTGGTGGCCGGCAGCGACATTAACGGCAAAGCGTTGGAAGAGTGGGGACGCATCCACGGCGCCACCAAACTCTCGACCGACCCGGCCGATCTCTTCCGCGACCCGGATATTGACATTATCGACATCTGCACCCCCAACATGTACCACGCCCCGCTAGCGATTGCGGCGTTGGCGGCGGGCAAGCATGTCATCTGCGAAAAGCCACTGGCGCCGACGCCGGGCGAAATCAAGCAAATGATCGCGGCCCGTGATCGCGCCGGCAAACTGCTGATGACGGCGCAACATTTCCGCTTCAAGGGCAATTCCCAGGCGATGAAGCGCGAGATCAGCACCGGCACGCTGGGCGACATCTACCACGCCCGCAGTTGGATGTTGCGGCGCAATGGCTTTATCCCGTCGGCGACCTTCCTGCAAAAGAAGCACAGCGGCGGCGGCCCTTGTATCGACATTGGCGTCCATGTGCTGGATCTCACCCTCTGGTTGATGGGCAACCCGCAGCCGGCGGTGGTGACAGGGGTGGCCAAGGCGCCGCTGGCCCATCTGCCTGGTCAATTTGCGGCGTGGACAGGCGCGCCGGTCAATTCAGCCGAATGGGATGTGGAAGATTTTGCCGCCGCCTTTGTCCGCTTTGAAAATGGCGCAACGCTGGTCATTGAAGTAAGCTGGCTGCTCCACCATGACATTCAGGGCGAGGATATGCAGATCTGGCTCTATGGCACCGGTGGCGGCGCGCATTGGCCCAAGGCCGATTTCCTCTCCTCCAACTACGAGACGCGCCAGCTTTACAACCGCACGCTGCAACTGACCAAAGACCCCATGGAACCCCATGCGCTGGAATGTGTCGAATTTGCGCGCGCGGTTGCCGAAGGCGCGCCGTCGCCCGTGCCGGCGGAGCATTCGTTGCAGGTGTTATCGATTCTGGATGGAATCTATCGCAGCCAGAAGAGCGGCGGCGAGGTGCGGCTGGAATTGTAAGCGGCTAAATTCACAGGGATAGGAAGGAAGACTGTTCATGAATATGAATCTGCAGTGTTCTTTCCTATCCGTGTGAACTTTGGATAGTTTGATCAATAAGCAGCCGTGTATGGCGCAACGCCCAGAGAATACCCCTACTTATCGTATAAATAACAGGCCGCTTCATGGCCATTGCCGTTGATAGAATAGAGTGGCGGCAGCTTCTCCAAACAACGATCCATCCGATGGGGACAGCGGTTATAGAACCGGCAACCGCTGGCGGCGTTGACGCGCATCTGTTCATCATCCAAGGAGACCACACTCTCACCGCCCCAGCGAATGGTCGGGTCGGGGACGGGGATTGAGTCGATGAGCAGTTGGACGTAGGGGTGTTTCGGGTTTTCGATCACCTGCTGTGTATCACCGCGCTCGGCCACCGTACCCTGGTAGAGCAGGTAAATCTGGTCGCCGATCTGGTAGGCGGTACTGAGGTCGTGGGTGATGTAGAGGAACGAGATGTTTTGCTCGTCACGCAATTTGAGCATGAGATCGAGAATCATGGCGCGCAAGGAAGCATCGACCATCGACACCGGTTCGTCAGCTACGATCAACCGCGGCCGGAGCAGAAAGGCGCGCGCCACCATCATGCGCTGACGTTGACCACCGCTCAACTGGTGCGGATACTTTTCCAACACTTCCTGACCGCGCAAGCCGACCACGTTGAGGGCAGATTCGATCAGGTCGCGGGCTTCGTTCTTGTTGCGCGCCAGCTTAAAGTTGTTGATGACCAGATCAAAGATATGCTTCACCCGGTAAAACGGGTTATAGACCGCATAGGGATCCTGGAAGATCGCCTGCACTTCCCGCCGATAGTCCAGCCGTTGCTGGCTATTCATTGTGGTAATATCGACACCTTTATAGAAAATCTCGCCGGAGGTGATCTGGGTAAAGCCCAGCACCAGATTGGCCAGCGTCGATTTGCCGCTGCCGCTTTCACCAGCGATGGTAGTGATGGTGGCCGGTCGCTCCTGGATGGTCAGGTTATAATCTTGCAAAGCCACCGTGACGCGACGGTTCATAAAACTGCCGCCATAAATTTTGGTTGCGTTGCGAATTTCTAATAGGGTTTGCGCACCTGATTGGGTAGATGCGTTTGGTAATGGTTGCGCCATGAAACTATTTATTCCTCAATTTGCAGCACCGCGCAAGCGGCGAATTTCTTCTTCTAAGGCCTGTGCTCGCGCTTCCGCCGCTTCTGCTCGCGCCTCCGCCTCTATTCGGGCCTGCGCCTCAGCTTCTGCCCGTGCTTCGGCCTCTTTGTAAGCTTTCGCAATCTCAACATAATCGCCGAGCCGGTTATCATGAACATCATAACACTGGATGAGATCACCCTGTAGACCAAGCCAAAGCTGCGCTGGTTCCAACCAAAGGCGCCCCCGGGTGTCCGGGGCAAGATTCACGTAGCCATCTGGTGTTAATTCATAGCCGATCAGGCGGTAATTGGGCTGCCGGCTGGTCTTATGGGCGTCCACAATGATATAAACCAACACGCCGGCCAGTGCATATTCTTCCGGTTTATCATCCAGATCAAGCCGGCGCGTCTCCGGTGAAGTTATTTCAATAATCAACGCTGGACGTGTGCCCTCAACGCTCACATCAAACGTACCCCATTTTTTGCGTTCGCGCACACCGAAGATAAGCGCAATATCGGGGCCATGTGCATCCAGATTGGGAACATCCCAGGCGATCCGTGTATCATGCAAGACAACGGCGCCGGGGATATCCGCGACTTGAGCAGAAATCACATTATCTAAATAGCGACAAAAGAGATGGTGTTCATCGTTATGCACACGAAAATCGCCTTCTTGTGGGTGGAGGATGTCATAAGCAGTCAATGGGATACGTTCGTATTCGACTTTCCCTTCCGGTGTGATGCGTGGTCGAGTTCGCCAGCCGAAGCGAAAGCGGTCATGCTCTTGTACATTTTTTGCAACACCATTGCTCGTTGTCGTTACTCTTGTTTCTGGACTAATCGCCACTGTCATTGCCGACCTCCTGTCCTAAACCTAGCACCCTTAGAACAGATTATACCCTATTTCTCATACAAATGACA
Source organism: Caldilinea sp. CFX5 (assembly GCA_021405325.1). The sequence goes on from QWII01000057.1 coordinate 59,319, forward strand.
GGCCACCTGCTGCCGCGACGGATGTTCCTGCAAGGGTGGACGCACCTGGCGGCAGATCGCCATGACATGGGGGCAGCGCGCTTGAAAGATACAACCGGGCGGCGGGTTGCGCAGATCGTGGGTAATGCCTTCGGTGATCTTGAGCGGTTTGCGTTCTTTGATCGACGGGATCGACTCGATCAACAACTGGGTGTAGGGGTGCATCGGCTGGGCGTAGATCTGCCGCACCGGCGCCAATTCCACTAGATGACCGGCATACATAACCGCGACGCGATCAGCCAGTTGCGCCATTAAGCCCATGTCATGGCCGATGACGATCATGGAGACGCCGAGCCGATCTTTGATGTCGAGCAGGTTTTGCGCCACCACCCGTTGCACCACTACGTCGAGCGCGCTCGTCGGTTCGTCGGCAATGATGAGCGATGGGTTGAGCGCCACCGCCATGGCAATGCAGACACGCTGTTTCATGCCGCCGCTCAACTCATGGGGGTACATGCTGTAGATACGGCTGGGCAAGCCGACCATATTGAGCAGATCGAGCAGCCGCTCCTTGAGTTCGGCTGATGAAATATTGGGTTGATGGGTGACAATGGCATCGCCCAGTTGGGTGTTAATGCGCATGACCGGGTTGAGCGAGTTCATGGCGCCTTGGGGCACCAAGGCCATCTTGCGCCAGCGTACATCACGCAACTCGGCATCATTGAGGGCGACGATATCAATACCATCCAGCAATACCTTGCCGCCAACAATGCGCCCCGGCGGCTGCACCAGGCGTAAAATCGCCATGGCCGTCGTCGTTTTGCCGCAGCCCGATTCACCGACCAGACCGACAATTTCACCCTGGTCGATCTTGAAGTTGACATCATCGACGGCGCGCACGTCGCCGGTTGGCGTTTCGTAATAGACTTTGAGATTTTGCACATCCAGCACCGTCGCACGCTCAGTGGCCGGATGTGCTATGCGTTTTGTTTGTTCCATTCCCTGTTTATAAATTCCGTTTTGTGTGATAAGCGTTATTCTGTTGCCGAAAGACCGGCAGCACGTAGCTTCGCTTCCAGATCACGAATCCGGGCTTCCGCCTCGGCGCGTGCTTGCGCTTCGGCAGCCGCTTTGGCTTCCGCCTCGGTACGTGCTTGTATCTCTTGTTGGATCCGCTCCTCAGTTTCCATGGCTTGCTCGCGTACTTCCAAGGCGTATTCGTTTGCTTCTAAGGCCCGTGCTTCAGCAATCCGTCGACGCTGGTTTAATTCGAGAAAAGTCAAAAACTGTTCGCCATTCGGGTAGTAAAGCTGTAATTCAGTTTTTATGGTTTCAAAGCGAATGCCTAAGCGTGGGCTATGCCACCCGTTCATCGGCGTAATCGGTTGCAAACGTCCTTGTGCATCCCGCAACCAACCGCGCAGACGGCCACGATGGGGATCATAAAGATAATATTCCTCTACGCCATAGCGCTCGTAAAAAGCGAACTTTTCGTCCATCTCCTTTTTCCGGTTGCTGGGTGAGAGGACTTCAAAAACAACCTGCGGCGGGATATTCTCTTCCTGCCATTGCAAATAAGAGCCGCGATCCCCTTTGGGGCGGCCAAAGACGATCATGACATCAGGCGCTTGACAAATCTCTGGGTGTCCTTCAACGGGATACCAGAGCATATCGCCGGCAATGAAGACATCAGGGTTGTCTTCAAACAAAATTTCCGAATTGCCTTCAATCGTGACAATATAACGAAACTGTTTGCTGTTATCAGCCATTGGCTTGCCATCACTCTCCGGGTAGAGGATTGGTTGCGTTGATGATTGGGCCGGCGACGTTAGGACATTGGTGAAACTCATGATAGCTCCTTCCGCTGAACGACTCACGGTTTCTCCTATTTTATCATAAATCAGCCATTACTTCCGCCCACGCAACCGGGGATTGGCAATTTCATCCAGCCCGATGGTGATTTGAAAGAGCGCCGTGAAGATCCAGATCAAGGCGATAATCGGAATGCCCCACCACCACCACATGCCACGTAGAATGGCGGCGGCGCTGATGGCATAGAAAATGGTCATGCCCAGCGTCGGAATACGGGTCGGGCCGAGGCCCAACACTTCCAGACCGGTGGCGGCGAGGATGGCGCCGGAGACGTTGCCCGTAAAGCTCGAGGCGAGATAGGGCAACATGTTGGGCATCATCTCTTTGAACATAATGTCAAAGGAGGAAGCGCCGGAAAGCCGCGCCATCTGCACATAGCCCCGTTCGCGCAAGGTCAACACTTGGGCGCGAATCAAGCGGGTGGGGCCGGGCCAACTGAGGGCGGCCAGCAATAAGGCCATATTTTCCGGGCTGACCTGCTTGACAAAGGCCGCGATCACAATCAACACAACCAAGGTGGGGATGGTAATGATCGAATCAGCCAGAGTACGGATCACGGTGTCCACCCAGCCGCCCACAAAGCCGGCGATAAAGCCCAGCATCACGCCAAAGCCGACGCTTAGGCCGGCCGCCAGCATGCCGATGCGCAAGGAACGGGGGGCGCCGACCAACAAGACGGCCAACATATCGCGCCCGCTGCTTTCTGTCCCCAGCGGGTGATCCCAGGTGGGTTGACCAAACCCGAGTTGCGGGTTGGCTTCCCCCCACGCCGGCGGGCGGTTGAGTGGTGACGAAGCCGGCAAGGCCAGCGCCGTATTATAAATGTACGGCCCCAACGGCCCCATCAAGAGGATCACCGCAATCATAAAGAGGCCGGTTAACAGCTTGGGATTGAGCCAGGGGGAATCAAAGCGGTTTAAGCGTGAGACGCGCCGTGGTTTGGCTTGGTTGAGAGTTTCAGCAGTTGCAGTCATTCTTTAGTCCTAAGTCACATAGTCGCGTAGTCGTTTAGTCGCGTAGTCGTTTAGTCGTGTAGTCGTGTAGTCGTGTAGTCGTTTGGTCATCTAGTTGTTGTGTCAACGGACGGATACGACGACGCGACAATGCGACGAACTGACCACGCGACGCCATATTATGAACCTTTTTCCAGGGTAATACGCGGGTCGATCAGCGGGTAGATCATGTCCAGGATGAAGACCATCGTGGCAGTGCTGGCGATCAGAATGAAGACAATCCCTTGCATCAGCGTGTAATCGCTGTTCACAATGCCCAGATAGAGCAGATAGCCCATGCCCGGATAGCGGAAGATATATTCCAACAGGGCGGAACCGCCGGCAATGCCACCCAGGCTCAAGGCCAGCGCAGTTACTTGGGGCAGAATGGAATTGCGTATGCCATATTGAAAGAAGACGCGCGTTGGATGTAAGCCTTTGGCCTCGGCCAGGATCATATAATCTTCGCCGTCGGTCGTTACCATCATGCCGCGCATGCCTAAGGCCCAGAAGCCCATGCTGGCCAGCACCAGGGCTAGGGCAGGCAGCGTGCCATGATAGATGACGCTTTTGATAAAGGGCCAGTTAAAGCCTCTTTCGAATTCACTGGCATACGCGCCATTCGGCGGAAACCAGTTGAGCCAGAAGGCAAAGACATAAATAAGCAAGATGCCCAGCATAAAGAAGGGCACGGAGGTAAAGGTCATGCTGACGGGCAAGAGTTGCTTCACCCATCCCGGGGTGCGGCGCCAGGCCAAAATCGCGCCAATCGTGTTGCCGATCACAAAGGAGATGAGCAAGGCGATCACCAGCAGCCCAATTGTCCAGGGTATGGCGCGCGCCACCATTTCATTGACCTTCGACGGAAACGAGGCTAATGAATAGCCTAGATCCAGGGTGAGGATGTTCCCCAGATAGCGAAAATATTGTTCATAGAGCGGACCATCCAGGCCAAAACGGGCGCGCCAGCGATCAATCAGATCACCGGCATTTTCAATATAGCCCGACTGGGCCGTTAACCGGGCAACCATCGCCGCCACCGGATCGCCGCCGCCAATGCGCGGGATAAAAAAGATCAGCGTTGCGCCCAACCAAATGGTTAACAAAAACATGCCAAAGCGGCGCAAGACATAACTTAGGGTAAGACCGCCCATGAGAATTCCTTATCACAAACAAAACAGTAGGACAGTAAAACAGTGGGCCAGTAAGGCAGTAGGTCAGTAAGACAGTGAGATCCGTCCTGTATCCCACTGCCTTACTGATCTACTGTTTTACTGTCTCACTTCGTCGGCGGTGGGCCAGCCCGTCCAGTAGGTGGTGTTGAACGGAATGATCTTCTTGGCTTGGGTGATCGGAATGACCGGCAGGTTCTTGAACCAGATGGTCATGGCTTCGTTGAAGAGTTCCTGCACTTTGGGATCGCCCAAGGGCAGCGTACCCATTTCATCAACCAGCGCGCTATAGGCTTCAGCGTCCGCACCTTGCCAGCGCCAGCCGTTACCATTGGCGCGTTCGCCAACCGGCACGAGCCATTTCACGTTGAATTGGTCGAGGGAGGCCCACGGTTCATTGACGGAACCACAGGTCTGCCAACCCATCTTGGCCTGGAGATTACCCTTGAGGAATTCTTCACCCCATTGGGCGCCGGCCATGTTGCGGGTAGTGGCGTTGATGCCAAAGGCTTGCAATTGTTCGACCACAACCTGGGCGATGCGTTGCTTTTCAATGAACGCCTCGTGGGTCACAATGTCAAGGGTGAGTTCCTGGCCATCCTTTTCATAGTAGCCGTTAGCATTCTTGGCGTAGCCCTTGCCTTCGATAATCTCAGCAGCTTTGGCCGGGTCAACGGTCCACAGTTGATCGACATTCCAGGCGCCGGCTTCAATCGCCTTATCCACAATGGCATCCAGCGGCGGGTAGGCCGGGAAGAAGTGGCGGCTCTTGAAGGTGCTGCCTTCGTAAGCGATCTCGACGATCTTGTCGCGGTCGATCACATAGTTGATCGCCCAGCGCATTTCCGGGTCGCCCCAGACCGGGTCGGTGTTATTGAACTCAAAGGTGCGGGAGCAGGGATCGGGCACCCACGCCTTGGGCAGGTCGCTGTACCAGGCAATAATGTTCGGGTTTTGCGCCTGAATTGCCTGCAAGGCGCCCAGGGTGATGTCCATGAGGCTGTCGATCTGATTTTCGGCCATCAACGCGGCGCGGGTTTCCGGCGGGCCGGCCCAGATCCACTTCAGATACTTCGGCGCCGGCAGCGGTTTCCAGCCGGTCTTGGCGCCCCACCAGTTGTCGTTGCGTTCGTAGTTGAACTCGGTGCCGTCTTCGTTGAAATTGGTCAACACATAGGGGCCGGTGCCGATGGGCATCAGGCCGCTGGTGGCATCATAGTTCTTGAAGGTGAGCGGATCCTGGCCTTCCCAGATGTGCTTGGGCATAATGCTGACGCCGCCCCAAATCTTGACCGAGAAGTAGTCCAATTGGAAGCGCGGATTGGGTTTGTTGAGCGTGAAGGTAACGGTCAGATCATCAACTTTTTCCACGCTGGCAACCCATTCTTGCGTCCAGGCGCCACCCAATTCGGCGCCGGAGGGACCAAGCAGCAGGTCGCTGTAGGTGAAGGTGACATCGTCAGCAGTCAACGGGGTGCCGTCGCTCCACTCGATGCCTTGGCGCAGCTTCAGCGTCCAGACATCCTGGGTTTCATTAGCGGTCATGCTCTCGCCCAGCCACGGTTCAATTTCACCGGTCTGGTAGTTGAGCATGAAAAGCGGTTCCAGGATTGCCTGGTGGAAGCCATGGTCGCGGCGGTTGCCGGGAACGAAGGGGTTCCACAGGGTCGGGTCGGCGACCTTGCCACCGTCAATGTCGAAGATGACGGTTTGGGCGCGCAGATCATCAGCCGGGGCGGCGGCTTCTTCCGCCGGCGCTTCGGTTGGTGCAGCTTCCGCGGCCGGCGCTTCGGCCGCCGGGGCTTCGGCCGCCGGGGCGCCGGCTTGCGGCGCCGGGCAGGCAGCCAGGATCAGGGACAGGACGACCAAGATCCCCAGCAAGGTAGAATTCAAACGTCGTTTGAACATAGGTACATACCTCCTCTGTAGCGATAGAATGAAGAGAGTTTAAAAACTGTTTTTGGAGCAAATTGCAATTTGGTGGTAAAACCCAGCAACCATCGCGTGGGGGTTGTCGATTCTGGTCATTGTGCGGGTCGGCTACAGTATACCGGTATCAAGGATGGGCGTCAAAATCTTTAGGTTGTCAAAATGCAAATTCAATCATCATAATTATCCACGGCAAGTCTTTGCTGCGGGTAAATTTGGTCATTTGGGGCAACAGGCGATAGCCAAGTTTGACCATCCTATGATAGAATTTGAGGTATCGACGATTTTCCACAGACAACCGCTTAATCCCTAATTGGAGGCATCCATTCATGTTTAGTCAACGGCAACGACGCGTTTCTTATCTTTTCGTTCTGGTCACTTTCTTTGCTTTGCTTGTTGCCGCCTGTGGCGGTGATGAGGAGAGCAGTGGCGGTGATGCGGCTGCGGCGAGTGGGCCGGTGCGCTTTCTCTACTTTTCCGCCGCCGATTGCACGCCCTGTAACGATATGGCGCCGATTATTGATGGCATTGAAACCGATTTCAGCGGCAAATTGGCGGTTGAACGTTATGACGCCGCCAGCGATGATGGGAAAAAGTTGATGGAGCAATATGAGTTGAAGGAGACGCCCAGCTATGTCATGGTGGCGCCGGATGGGTCAAAGCTGTGGGCGTTGACCGGCGCCATTCATAAAGATATGTTACGCCAGCAAGTGCAGATGCGGACGCAGTAGATCGTGATTCGTGCTGCGTGACCTGAGCCTGTCGAAGGTCACGCAGCACGAATCACGAATCACAGCCCCCAGTGTTCATCAATTGAGTCTTGGAAAAGCGAGCGTTTACCCGTAACAATGTCATCAACTTGAATCACTTCACCGGTCAGGGCTGATTCATAGATGGCATCGCCAATCGCCAACGAACGCAGTCCTTCCCATCCGTCGATCTCCGGTTTTTCCCGGTTGCCGCGCAGGATTTCGAGAAATTCCCAAATTTCAATCGAGAAACCGTCGGTTGTGCCGCCGGGGTAGAGAAATTCTTTGTCGGTTTCACTCAGGGTAGCTAGATACATCTTCTCTAGTTCAGCCAAGGTAAGCTCTGTCTTGTCCTTGCGCACCAGCAGACCGCTCTCCATTTGGGTAGGATTGCGCTCAAAGAGGTGGAAGATCGAGAAACGACCGGCAGTCGTATCGCGCAGCGAGCCTTCGCTGCCATAAAAGGTCACGTTGTATGCCTCTTCCCCCGGCGCCGCCAGACTCCACGACCAGGTGCCGACGACGCCGTTCTTGAAGGTAAAGGTGACAAAGACCGTATCCTCCGGCGCCTCGGTAAAGGGCAGGGCAACGCCGGTTTTTAGCGAACGCAACTCGGCATAGATCTTTTCGACATCGCTAAAGAAGTAGCGCATAGTGTCACAGTAGTGATAACCGCTATCCAACACCGGCCCGCCGCCCGACATCAGCTTATTCTGGCGCCAACGTACTCGATCAGGAATTGGTTCGTTGGTGGCAGCCGGTGGCGCCGGCGGACGACGATAGGTGTGAAAAAAGCTCATCGGTTCGCCAATGAGTTTCGACTCGTTGAAGATCCAATGCGCCACTCGTTGGCCCGGTTGCCGACGATGGGGCGCGGCGGTGGAGAGTACTTTGCCGGTACGATCCGCTGTTTCGGCCATGATGCGGCAAGCTTTGATGGTGATGCCCAGCGGTTTTTCACAGAGAACATCGAGGCCGCCTTCCATACAGTCGATGGCAATGCTGTGGTGCAGGCCGTGCGGCAGACACATATCGACGGCGTCAACGCCTGCCTTTGCAATCAACTTTTGGTAATCGGTGTAAACCGTAGGGCGGAGGCCGAAAAGCTCTTCAAACATATCGGCTTTTTCGTGTGCATTGGCTTCGTTGGCATCACAAACCGCCGTCACCATAAAGTCGCCGCGGCCCCGTTCTTGCAGATCTTTCATCGACAACACATGGCGGCGCGCAATCCCGCCACAACCGATAAGGGCAAGTTTGATGGTCATTATTCATATACTCCGCGAAAGCATTGCTGAGAAAGTTGCGGTTGGATGGCTTTAGGCTGGTATTAATAGTTGCTCTTCACACTGGACAAAGATGAAATCTAGGAGGGCATAAACCTGTTCAGGTGTCGTGATCGCATAAGAACGTGGATCGCGCACAAACCCTTTACCTTCCAAGCGCCCAAATTCCCAGAGTAATCCCGTTGTTACAATGCCATATATGGTTACTGTTTCTTGCCCATTGATCTTCTGACAAGCCAGCATCGCCGCCAAACATTGCGCCCAACCAGCCTCAAAGTCTTGTTTTTTCGCTTCTATCACCGCCAGTAAGGGTCGATTTACCAATTGATCAACAACACCTTGCGGCCAAATGGAGAGCAAATAATCTGGCTCACCAAATAATGTTTCATCGGCACTAATATATTGATTGATCCAGAGTTGCAATTGTTGATGATGCTGCCAAGTGAACTGCAAATATGGATAGACAAAACTTTCACGAAAAAATTGCTCGCTTTCGTATGTCCCTTTTCGATCCAGGGCAAAATTCAGGTTCGTCACAAACCAATCAGGTAACGCAAGGCGAGCATCAGGCAAAAATCGCTGCTGTTCCAATTTTAGGGGATACTTACGGAGCACCTGGGCAACGGTTTTAAAATCGCTAAAGGCCATCTTGCAGCTCCTATCCTACGCAAGCAAAACAACGGCACCTACAATAAATCATACTGCCTTACGCTCCTTTTGTCAATCAAGGCTATCCTTGGGCCATTTCAAGTTGAGGGCGCGTTTTACCGAGCGGCTCGCTAACGCTTGCCGCTCGGAAGTTGCCCAATGTTGAAATGCAAGAACACTACCGGTAAAGCTGTAAAACTGTAATGCTTGGTATGGGGAAGAAAAGAGTCGATTACGACAGGATTACGTGACGCCATATTACGTGACGCCAGCAGGGGCAGATCTTGGCAAAGCTGCCCCTGTTGACGAAGTTGATTTGCTTACGGCCTTTACCATCATAACGCCGATTTCACCATCTGTCAACCTACTTTTTGCACTGTTCCGCAATCAAGCTGGTAATACTGGCGGGCGCGGCAGCAACGGTCTCCTCATATTGTTCCATCTTGGCGCAATCCAGTGCGACCGGCAGATCCTGTTGCTGCAACATCTCAAACTGCGCCAGCGTGATGCGGGCGACAAAGGTCTGCGCCGTGCGATCCACCTCCCAGACATCCAGTTCGCCGGCCAGGGCATTCAGCACCTCAACTGTCGGGTATTGCACCTGGACAATGAGATGCACCTCCTCAGCCGCGGCTGCGGGGGCGACTGGTGTCGGCGGTTGGATCAGCGGGACACACCCAGTTGCGCCACAGAGACCGATAAGCAGCATCAGAAAAAACCAACGCTTAGTTGATCGTGATAAAGATTGCGGTTGGGACACCCCAGTTACCATTCGCATCCTGTCCTTCCACAAAAATTGTATGGCGACCGGAACTCCATCCCGTGGTGTCGATAGTTGCCGTGGCGCCTTCGATAGCAGTGTTAAATGCGCCATCGCTTGGGCTTAATGTGACGCTTGTCGCCGCCGACCACGAAGGCGCATCAATCGTATACCGACCGGCCTGAATCGCCTGGGTTAGCTCCGTACCCCAGCCATTGCTATTGTAACGGGTATCATTGACAAAATAGTCGATGATCCCCAAAGCAATAGCGGCGCAGAAACATGTTTGGGGTGGGAATAGGATAAACGCTTACAAATAGGGATTGGTATTATACGCCGTTCGATCCATCCAGGCAATTCTGGTATATTCTGCAACACGCTAAGCAACGCCACAGCAAGATCATCGCCAAGGTGGTAATATGGGAGTAACATGGTTGACAAAATCACAGAAAGATGGAACCATTGATCCCAGAAGAAGTACAAACAACAAGCGTATGCCAACCGGAAAAGAGGATATTTCCATGCAAGCCTTAGTTTATCAAGCACCCTGGCAGATGACCGTCGAAGATGTACCTCGCCCCACCGCCGGGCCGGGCGAGGTGGTCATCGATGTCAAAGCCGTCGGCATCTGTGGTTCCGATGTCCACGGCTACACCGGCTCCACCGGTCGCCGTAACCCGCCGATGATCATGGGGCATGAATTTAGCGGCGTCGTTTCGTCGATTGGCCCCGGCGTCACCCAAGCCAGAGAAGGGGACGCCGTCGTCGCGACCCCGATTTTCCCCTTTAACGGCATTGGCCAGCGCAAGGTGCTGGGCGTCTTTAGCACCCCCGGCGCCTATGCCGAACAGGTGGTTGTCCATGAATCGATGCTGTTGCCCAAGCCGGCCCATGTCACCTGGCGGCAGGCGGCCATGTGCGAACCGCTCGCCGTCGCGCTCCATGCCATCAGCCGCACGCCGATTCCTTTGATGGGGACGGTGGTGATTGTCGGCGCCGGCACCATCGGTCTGCTGGCGATGATGAGCGCCCGTCTGGCCGGCGCCGGCAAGATCATCATGAGCGACATGAGCGCCCACCGCCTGGAGATGGCCGAAGAGTTGGGCGCCGACATGGTGATCAACATCAAAAACCAAGATCCAGTGCAGACCATTCTTGACTATACGAACGGCAAAGGCGTCGATGTGGCGATTGAAGCGGTAGGCATCTCCGCCGCCGTGCAACAGGCGCACAAAGTGACCCGCAACGGCGGTCATATCACCTGGATCGGCAACAGCGCTCGCATGATCGAACTAGACATGCAAGAAGTCGTCGCTCGCGAATTGAGCATCGCCGGCACCTACGGCTTCCAGAGCGAATTCCCGCTGGCGCTCGACGCCATTGCCAGTGGCCGCATTAACGTCGAGCCAATGATGGAGAAGATCGCCCCCTTAGCCGAAGGCCCCGCGCTCATTGATGGTCTGGCCGCAGGCAAGCTTGATCTAGTAAAGGCGATTTTAGAGCTATAGAAAGGAGTCTCTTTCTGATGGCCGCAGTCATGGATCGGGTTGTTACCCCCTACAATCGAAAATCTAAAACTCGTACTGAGCAAGACGAACGTATCCAAAATCCAAAATCAATTGATCGTCCCGGTTGGATCCCCCCCGAAATCCTCCACGGCTGGGACGACGATCCCTTCGCCTATCAAACGGAGGAAGAGTTAATGCCCGCCGGTGGTCTGCATGGCAAGTTGCTTGCTTATATTGTGGAATTAGTACGTCATACCCTTGAAGAGAAAGGGTTGATGTTCCTGATCGATACCTTTCTGCTCTACCGCGATGAGAACAATGTCAAACAACGGATCGGGCCGGATCTGTTGTTGATGCCCTTTCGCGATCCGCCCCCATCCGCTTACGATCTAGAGACCGAAGCATTGCCGCGCTGTGTCGTCGAAGTGACTTCACCCAAGAGCCGGTTGAACGATCTAGAGCGCAAAGCTGGGTTCTATCTGAATCTTGGCATTCCAGCCTATCTTGCCATTGACGCGATTACCGCCAACAAGCAGGTGCGCAAGCAGATTATTCTGCGCCTTTGGCGGTTGGTCGATGGTGAAGGTCAAGAAGTCAAGGCGGATGCGCAAGGTGGCTTTACCCTGCCGGAAATGGGGATGCGCATTTATGCGGAAGGGCAGCGGCTCCGTTTTGTTGATTTGGCGACCGGCAAGGTCACGCTCGACAGCGGTGAGCTAGGGCGTTCGCTAACCTCATTGCAGCAAATGTTGACATCGACACAGCAAACGTTGACATCGACACAGCAAACGTTGACATCGACACAGCGAACCTTGACGGTAACAGAGCAAGCCTTGCTAACTGCACAAGCGGCGCTGGCAAAAGAACAAGCGGCCCGGTTACAGAGCGACGCCGCCCTACAACAGGCGTTACTGGAAATCAAGAAATTGCGCGGGGAAAAGTAACCCGCTAACAGAAAGGACGAACTCATGCGCGCCGTTGTGAAATATGGTCGCCAGGATAAAAATGTCGAAGTGCGCGATGTGCCGGAGCCAGTGATGGGGCCGGATCAGGTCTTGATCGAAGTGCGCGCCACCGGCGTCTGTGGCAGTGATGTCCACATGTGGCGAGAACAGCAGAGTTGGGCTGTTAAGCAACCGTTGGTGCTGGGTCATGAATTTTGTGGGATCATCGCCGATGTAGGCGCCAATGTGAATGGCTTCAAGATCGGTCAGCGGGTGGCTTGTGAGACGGCGGCACAGGTCTGCAACCGATGCGTCTACTGTCTCAGCGGCAACTATAACCTCTGCCCCAACCGCCTGGGTTATGGCGCCCTGGCCGATGGCTCGATGACTTCGTATGTCGCGGCCCGCCCCCAGATTTTACACCACATTCCCGACAATGTCCCCTTTGAACATGCCGCGCTTACCGAGCCGATCTGCGTAGCCTATAACGCCCTAGTCGAAAAGACCACGATGAAACCGGGCGATCTCGTGGTGATCCAAGGTCCCGGCCCGATTGGCATCATGGCGCTGCAAATTGTCCGCCTGCGCGGCGCCGGCACGATTGTGGTGCTGGGCACCAACGCCGACGAAAAGCGGATGGAAGTCGCCGCCGAGTTGGGCGCCCACTACACCGTCAATATCCAGCGTGAAGACGCCGGCCAGTTGATCAAAAGCCTGGGCGACGGCTTTGGCGCCGATCTGGTGGTCGATTGCACCGGCGTCAGCCGGGCGCTCAAACAGTCGATGGAGTTAGTGCGCCCCAATGGTCGCATTACCAAGATCGGCTGGGGGCCGCAACCGCTGGACTTCAGCCTTGACCCGCTGGTTGGCAAAGCCGTCACCCTGCAAGGCTCCTTCAGCCACACCTACCCCACCTGGGAACGCGTCCTGACCCTGCTCTCCACCGGCCAGGTCAACCTCAACCCCGTCATCGGCGGCATCTACGGCCTGGAAGAGTGGGAAGAGGCGTTCCACAAGATGGAAGTGGGGGAGAATGTGAAGTCGGTTCTGAAAATCAGTTAATAGTCGAGACAGGAGACAGGAGACACGAGATTGTCTCACTTCATGTTACGAGTTACGAATTACGAGTTACGAATTTCCAGGCCAATCGTTTGGAATTCGCAACTCGTAACTCGTAACTCGTAACTCGTAAATCTCCTTGTCTCCCGTCAAAGATTCACTATGACTGCCAACCATCACCTCGAACCAATCCTCCGCTTTATCGATGAGCATCTGGATCAGCCGCTATCGGTGGATGAGTTGGCGCAGCGCGCTTACCTGTCACGCTTTCATTTTATCCGCCAGTTTCAACGGCTCGTTCACCAGACGCCGCACCAGTATGTGATGAATCGGCGGTTGCAACGGGCCAAAGAGTTGTTGGCGAATAGCGATCTGCCGGTGACGGAGGTTTGTCTGGCGGTGGGCTTTGAAAGTTTAGGCTCCTTTAGCACCCTCTTCCGCACAGTGGTGGGTTGGTCGCCGTCGGTCTATCGGGCGCGCGTGCTTGAACAGCGGCGCAATCCTTACAAATTCATCCCTGGCTGTATGTGTGCGATGTTTGGTCTGCACCCCCCATCTCAAGAGAGCAATTTTCAAGAAGCCAAAGCTGAACAAGTGTGCTAGGCTCATTAGTTAGTTGGTTGGTTCGTTGGTTTCGACAAGCTCAACCAACGAACCAACCAACTAACCAACCAACAATTTCTTGTGATAAGGAGCAACAAATGATCACCAAACTGTCACACATCACGATCTATGTCAGCGACCAGAACAAAGCGTATGATGTCTATGTCAACAAACTGGGCTGCAAAGTGAACACCGATATGACGATGGACAACGGTTTTCGCTGGTTGACCGTCACGCCGCCGGCACAGCCGGGGCTGGAAATTGTGCTGGCCGAACCCAACCCACCCATGTTTGATGAAGCGGGTGCGCAACAGGTGCGCACGCTGTTGGTGAATAACGCCATGGGCGGCGGCGTCTGGGAAACGGACAACTGCCAGAAGAGCTACGAAACGATGAAGGCCAAAGGGATCGAATTTCTCAAGCCGCCGACGAAAGAGTTTTATGGTATTGAAGCGCTCTTCCGTGACGGCTGCGGCAACTGGTTTAGCATGACGGAACGAGTACAAGAGTAGTTGGCACAGCTTACGAGAGTTACAAAAACAACCCGGGTTTCGCGCAGAAACCCGGGTTGTCGTTTAACGGCGGCAGGCTCTATTACTTATGATAACGCAACGGCAGGCGCCGGCAGCCACTTGGGCAACAGGATTGTTTTTTCGCTTTGCTCGTTGCGAAGCTGCTGACCCTGTTGCGCACCAAACCCATGCGCCAACGGCTGCGCCACCACCCAGTGGCGCTCCGGCGTCAGTGTGGGCGCCAGTTGACGCACCATCTCCAGCGAAGCCCAGTGGGCCGCTTCCGCCGTGCGGTTATGACAGCCAAGCTTCATCAGGACGTGGGCCAATACAAAGGAGCCAAAGAAGCGGTCGCCCACGCCATTCTTGCGTTCGGGATGGGCCAGCACCTGTTCCTGTACACGAGGCGCAACACCGTCGCGCAAAGCGACATGAACCACCTTCCCCGTTGTCCGATCGGCCGTGAGACAGCCACGCGCACCCAAGGTAACAACAAGATCACCTGTTTTGCCCTGCCGCCCCAGCGCCAACATGGCCGCGACGACATCAGCGATGGCCGCGTTTTCCTCCTGGCTGGGACAGGGAATGCCAAAAGCCTGCGCAATTTGGACAAATTCCGCGAGATTGCAAACGCTGGCCCGGTCGCGTTGCAATTGGAGGATAACCCGCGCTTCCAGGGCTAACGAAGGCGTGAGAACCGAATATTGCGCCGCGCCCACCTGCTGGGCATGACGCATCACTATGCGGGCCAGATCCGCTGAACGCAAGGAATTGACAACCAGCAGGTCGAGCCGTGCCGGTAACAGCGCGCGTAGGCGTTCGGCCTGGATCGGACTGAGCGGCGTTGCCGGATCGGGAGACTTGAGGATCAAGCGATCCGGTTTGCCGTTGGTTAAAACCAGATTGGTCGCCGGCGCGGTCAGGCCCAGCGAGCAGTGCGCAATCCCCAACTGGGTGTAGGCTTCAACTAGTTCAGGCCAGGGCTGCACCAGATCAATCGCAGTCAAAGCGACGGGCAGCCGGCGTTGCACACAGAGGCGCGCCAGTTGCGTTCCTGTATGGAAAACACCGCCACCGTTGCGCACAGTGAAGGCCGCCAGGTTGAGCGTGCTGAGGTCACACTGGGCATAGCGTTTTTCGCCAAAGCGGATGGCATCGCCCTGATAGGCCAGATCGAATTGTTCGGCCTGGTCGCCCCGACTGCGGAAGCGCACGCGCTGCTCCGGGAACGTAATCGCATCAACATCCAGATAGGCGTCGCGCACAGGATTGCCCAGGACGGCGATTCGGGTTGGTTTGCCAAGTAAATTACGCATTATGTTCAACATCGCTAACCTCCACGTTCTCATTACCACAGCGCCAGGGGATCTTTTCTCTATAGGCTCACCCCGATCTTACGCGCGACCCGTTCAGAAAAATAGGGCAAATCTCTATCAATTCGCCAGCCGGCGTTGCCACTTTCGCCGTTTATTGATAGATTACCGGTGGTCACATGCTTTTTCCGCACAGCAATCATAGAGCTATTTTGCTGCACCCAGGCGGCGCACGCTATAGCCAAAGCGACGCCCAAGCTGTGATCGCCAGCACAGGAGCGCTTTTCTCGCGCTCCTGGGGCATGACCGAATCCACCTTTTGACATTTTTGTTAGTATAATTACGAAACTCCGTCATAAAAGAGACTGGGAAAAACAATCGCGTGGCGTTTATATAGATAGAAGAGAAATTGGCCTGAGGGCCAAGGAGAATGTTATGACGATTGCTGGAGTAATTGCAAGCATTTGTGTACTGCTCGTGGGGTTGACCCTGTGGGTTCAGCGGCGCTTGCCGCTCTTACAATATCTCTACCTGGGGCGCTATAGTTTGCTGTCAGCGTTGCTGCTGATCGGTCTGGCGCCCTTGTCGATTTTTATCGCAACGGGGTTGCTACAAAATCTATTTATCCTTAGCCAGGGGTGGGAAATTGCCCTGGTAACCTGGCTGGCCTTACTCAATGCCTGGGTTGTCATGCTCACCAGTCGGCTTTTGCTCAGTTCGATTCCCCACTTTTTTCTACGGATGCCCAAGCTCGCTTTGCCGGAGTGGTCGGAGGGGCGTCTAGCGGCGCTGTTTGCGTTGGCGGCGCTGCCGATCATGGCAGGCATGGTTTGGCTTTCCACGAACATTCCCTTTACCACCCGCCTCCTTGGCGTTGGGGTTGGCCTGGTCGTAGCCTTCGGGGTACGCGCGGCGATGGATGCGCTATTAACCCGACTGGCGCGCACATCGTGGTGGGTATCACTGCTCTCCCTCTTCTTGCTCCCGCTAGAAAAAGCCGGCTACCCCACGGCCCGTAATGCGGCGGGTCAACGGCTGACCGCCAAAGGTCATGAAGGCGCGTTGGGCTATTTTCTCTTAACCCTTGTGGTCTATGTGATCGGCTACTTTGTCCTCCGCCCCGACCAGCCCTGGATCAATACGATACAGATGCCGGCGCTGGCCTATTTGTTGCTGCTCTTGATTTTGCTAGGCTGGCTGCTGCCGGGGGTCGCCCTCTATCTGGATCGTGTCCGGGTGCCGACCAGCGTCGTGTTGCTCTTAACCTCCTTTCTGTTCTGGGCCTTTATCAATACGGATTACTATTATGGCATCACCTTTTCGGAGGAACTGCAAACACGCCAAAGCACCGAGGCGCTAACGCCGATCCGGGCCTTTGACCGCTGGCATGAAAAGCGCCCCATTGAAGAGTATCCAACGATGGTTATCGTCACCACCAGTGGCGGCGGCATCAAAGCAGCCTACTGGACGACCCAAGTCCTGACCATGTTGCAGCAAGAAATCGGTGAAAAATTCAGCTCCTCCATCGCCCTGATCACCGCGGCCTCCGGCGGCAGTGTCGGCGCTATGTACTTTGTAGATGCCTATACCGCAGCCGGCGCGCCGCCGATGGCGCAGTTGGCGGCGATTAATGAGGCGGCCGCCAGCCCCAGCCTCGCCGCCACGGCTTGGGGGATTATCTATCCTGATTTCTGGCGCGCCGTCTTTGCCGTGGCCGGTCGCTGGAACCCGCTGCAAGATCGTGGGTGGGCCTTGGAACAGACCTGGGCGCAACGGCTGGTCGATCCGCAACGCACCTTCGGCGACTGGCGGGTAGGTATCGCCGCCGGCTGGCGACCGCCGGTGATCTTTAACACGACGATTGTCGAAACCGGCGAGCGACTGCTGATGACGCCGCTGGATCAAGGGGTCAAAGTCACCGAAGAGAATGTTTTTAGTCGCCCCCGCTATTTCAGCACGCTTTATCCCGGCTACGATATTCCGGTCGTCACGGCGGCGCGCCTGTCCGCCACCTTCCCCTATGTCAGCCCCGTGGCGCGCGCCATTGACACCCCTGACGCCCCCGATTACCATCTGGCCGATGGCGGCTATTACGACAACTTTGGCGTCGTTTCGGCGCTGGAATGGCTCAACACGGTCCTGCCCCATGCGCAAACGGTGGGCCGGCGCAAGATCTTGTTGATCCAGATTGAAGCCTCGGCCTTTGATGAAGACGGCTTGCCGCCGCCGACCGAAAATGCCGGTTGGCTCTACAATCTCGCCGGCCCGGCGATCACGGCCCTCAATGTGCAGACAACGGCGCAGCAACAACGCAACAATATGGAGTTTCAACTCTTTTACAACGCGTATAAAGGGGTGCAAATTCGCCGGGTCAAATTTACCTTTGGTGACAGCGGCCCCCTATCCTGGCAACTCTCGCCGCAAGATATTACAGCCATCGCCCAAGATTTGCAGAGTCCAAAGAATCAAGCCATGTTGGCGCAGGTGAAGAGTTACTTTGCAGGGTCAGATTAGCGTTGGTTGGTTCGGTGGTTGAGCGGGGGCCCTTTGGGCGCTCAACCACCGAACCAACGTAAAAAAGGGTTGCAATTCTTTCTGGCAAGTGCTATGATGATTCCGCCGCTTTTACCAAAATTTTATTGCTCGACAGGACAACCTTGCCATGTTGCAAACCGACAGCATTGGAACGTTAGATGTATCATCATTAGCTGACCGCTGCGCCAGCGAGACTGCCAAGTTTTTACAGCGGGTTGCCAGTGATACCCAGTACTGTTATGAACTCTTTCGCCGCGCCCTGGTTCTACAAAACCAGGAAGCCTACAACAGGCTCGTCGAGACCTATATCCGCTTGGTCAGACCACAGGTGCGCAAAAAGTTACATACCCCCTTTAACGACCAGGATCTGGAAGATTGTGTCAACTGGGCTTTTGCCAATTGTTTTCGTTATTTGCGGACAGCAGAAAATTTTGCCAAATTTCCAACCTTGCAGCACATTATTGGCTATTTGTTGGCTTGCGCCAATGCAACCGCACAATCGCACAATCGTAGACAAGCAGCGCGGCCAGTGGAAATCGATCAGGATCTAACGGACCAGGACGAGGGAACCACAGCGGTTGATCCACTTGCGCGGTTGATCGAAGAAGAGGACAAAGCGCGGTTTTATAAGCTGGTTCGCGCGAGTTGTAAAAATGAGCAGGAACAAGTCGTGTTGGAATATTATCTTGAGCTTGGCTTGATGCCGCGTGAAATTTACGCGCAACGCCCCGATCTGTTTACTGATGTCAAACAGGTTCACCGTGTAAAACAGATTTTGATCGAGCGCTTACAACGGCTCTTTCGACAGTACAAAAAAGAGGATTTCCAATGACCGCGACCGGGTGCGCCACCCCATTGACCACCGTAGATCTATCCATGTACCTTGACGGCGATGCCGATGCCGCGGTCATGGCGCATGTCCGGCACTGTGCCGAGTGCCAGCGGCGCGCCCAGCGGTTGCAACAAACCCAGCAGTACTGGCAAACCCTCTTTCACCGCCATTCCTGCCCGTCGTCGCAGGAGCTATGTGATTATGCCTGGGAACTCTTACCCGCACCCGCTCGGCAGCGGGTTGAACAACATTTGCACGATTGCCCGCACTGCACCCATGAACTGCTCAACAACTATGTGACGCAGGCCAAAACCCCGCCCCAACCGGCGTCCCAGGCGGCAGGCAGCACCTGGTGGTCAACCGGCATCGACCAACTGCGCATTCTGGTCAGTCACGTCACGCAGCCGCCGACACCCGCCTATGCCTATGCCGTGCGTGGCGAAGTACAGGCGCCAACCTTCTTGTTTCAACTGGGTGAGACAGCCATGCTCTATGCCACGAGCACCACTGATCCCCAGGCTCAACAGCGCCGCCGATTGGAAATCCAAGTCGCTGGACTGCCAACGGAAGGTATGGAAATCCAGTTATGGCAGGCAGCCCAGTTGTTACAAACCCTGCGGCTGGATGTTGCCGGCGACGCCGTCTTTGATAACTTAGTTGCCGGTCACTATGAATTAATTCTCAGTGCGCCGCAACTGAAAATTCATATTCCCCAGGTGGCGATTGATGTTGAATGGCCGACGCCCGCAGCGTCGCTGTTCGACGAGTGATAGATATACCCGATCACCCCTATGACACCCCAAACTTTTCTCGACACCTTGTTATCACTCGCCAATCCGACCGATCAGCTTGCCTTGATACGCGAGCATCTGGATCTCTTTGATAATCAAGGGGCGGAACAGCTAAAAAATCAGGCCATCCAATATCGGTTCGAAGATTCACAGAAAGCGCTGCAGATTGCCGAAGCCTTGCTCACGGCGGGGCAACTACAACCCACAACCCTTTGCCGCGGGTATGGCTTGTGGGCCAGCGCGGTTGTCCATTCGACCGGATTGGGCGATTACGAACGTGCACTAACGCTCTATCAGGAAGCAATGATCGTTTTTGGCCAGGAAAATGATGCCGTCAGCATTGCCAAGATGCAAATTTCCCGGATCTGGGCCTTGGCTAATCTTAATCGCATTACCGAAGCCTTTGCTGCCGGTGAAGAAGCGATGCGCACCCTTACAGCGATCAACCATTGGTATGCGCTGGCCACGCTCCAGATGAACTTGGCCTCCATCTATAGCCGGATTGGGGATGATGCCAGGGCAGCAGCAATGTATGAACAAGTTCAGCAGGCATACGAAGCGTTGGCGCCGATGGATAGCCATCTCGAATCACACTGGGCCATAGCAGTACAAAATCGGGCCATTTCCTTGTTCTATCTCGGTAAGTTTGCCGAGTCGATTCGGACGGCGCAAGCAGCGTTAGCGGTTCATGAACGGTTGGGGAATCGCCTGGAAGCAGCACGCGTCCGACAGGTGCTGGGCATGATCAACTTTATGATGGGCCGCTACAATCAAGGGTTACGGCTCCTGACCGAGGTGCGCACCGTTTTCGCCGCCGACGGCTCGTTGCGCCACACGGCACGCGTTGATCTCTATCTTTGCGATTGTCTTCTGCATCTGAGCCGTTTTGCCGCTGTGTTGGATAAAATTCCCCACCTGCGCGCCAGCTTTCAGCAGATCCAATCGCCCCATGAAGAAGGGATCGCCGTTCTCTATGCGGCCAGCGCCTATGTGGGTGAACGACAGCTTGATCAGGCGCTCCACTCGCTCGAAGAAGCGCGTCGGCTCTTTGTCGCTGCCCAAAATTTCACTTGGGCGGCTAATTGTGATCTGGCAAAGGCGCATCTTTTCCTACGCCAGGCGCGCTATGCCGAATGTCTGACGCTGGCGCACGATGCGGTCGCCATTTTCCATCAACAGCAGCTTGCCGCCAGTGAAGCGGAGGCTCAACTATTGATTGCTCAGGCCCATCTAGCCGCCGGCGAACAACAGCAGGCAATCGCATTTCTCCAGGAAGCGGGTCTCAGCCGCGTTCTGCGCGATATGCCGGCGCTGAATGTGCCATTGCAACAGACGTTGGGCCGGTTGAGCCAACAAAGGGGCGCCCTTGACGCGGCCTACCAGGCTTATACAGATGCGATTACGGCGCTTGAGTATTTGCGCGGTCAACTGATGGTTGAACATCGCATCACCTTTCAAAGCAATAAACAGGTGATCTACGAAGAGATGGTTAGCCTTTGTCTGCAATTAAACCGAGTCGAAGATGCCTTTTACTATGTCGAGCAGGCTAAATCGCGTGCGCTTTTGGATTTGATCGACAACCGCATTGATCTGCGTATTGAAGTACGGAACGAAGCGGATCGCCCACTGGTGGAGCAATTACGCCAGTTGCGCAGTGAGCGCGACCGGCTCTACCGCCAGTCCTATGACATGGAACAGGGTAATGAACGGGGTTGGCTCGCCAAACCGCAAGATGAAGAGAAGCAGCAAACGATCCTGCGGCTCGAAAAAGAGATTGGCGAATTATGGGACACTCTCTTAATCCGCAATGCCGACTATGCCCAGGATGCTGTCTACCACAGGGCAGCCCCGATCATCATGCAGCCGGCATTAGCGACCGATACGCTTTTGCTCGAATATTTTACCATCCAAAATCGCCTGCTGCTCTTCTTGGTCACCGGGCAGGATATCACTGTCGTTGAGTTGACGGTTTCCTTGGGCCAGGTTAAAGGTCTGATTGAGCGCTTGCACCGCCACATGCAAAGCGTTAGCCGTTTTCCGGCGAATCAGCTTGCAGCGCTGGAAAAACAGGCGCAATTTTTATTACAGGAATTATACCAGTGTTTATTAGCGCCTATATCGGAAAGGCTTGCCGCTTATCCAAAGCTGATCATTGTACCGCACGATGCGCTCCACTATCTGCCTTTTCATGCCTTGTATGATGGCGCGGAGTATTTGATCGAACGTTATGAAATCAGCTACCTACCCAACGCTGCGCTCTGGCAACGCTTGCGTCAGGAAAGCGAAGGAAACGGCGTATTGGCGGTTGGTTGTTCTGCGAATCAACAATTACCCCACACGGTGCAAGAGGCGCAGCGCGTAGCCCAGCTTTTTCAAGGGGATCTTTTGTTGGAAGAAGCAGCGACACATGAACAGATTTGCCAAATGGCTGCGGACAAGCGGCTGTTGCACTTTGCCACCCACGCCGTCTATGATGCCGAGCAACCGCTCTTCTCCGGTCTGTTGGTGGACGACGGCTGGTTAACCGCCTTTGATGTTTTTAACCTCCATCTTCAGGCTGATTTAGTGACCCTGAGCGCTTGTCAAACAGGACGTAGTGTCGTTGGCGGCGGCGATGAGTTGCTTGGGTTGCTGCGCGCGTTTTTATATGCCGGCGCAAAATCATTGGTTGTTAGTCAATGGCCGGTAGCGGATCAGACGACCGCGTTGCTTATGCACCATTTTTATGCCAACCTCCAATTACCCATGAGTAAAAGCGCCGCCCTGCGGCTAGCCCAACAGGCAGTACGGCAAACAGCCGTAAGCGCCAAGCCGGCGGCTCATCCTTATACACATCCTTACTTCTGGGCCGCCTTCTTCCTCATTGGCAAGACAGATCGCTTTACCAGATAATGGATATACCTTACTGGAAAACGTCAAGCAGCGGCGTTTATGATTAGTAGCCCGCTATACTGAAATCAAATTGAGAAACGGATTTGATTCTGACCTGGGTATAGGTGAGTGGGTGAGCCGTTGACCTTTCACCCAGTCGCATAGCTTGTTGCCACACAAGCGCCTTGTCGGTTTGAGCAAACCAGCATTCAGGAGGAGTTCCATGTATAAAAGCATTCTTGGCGCCATCGGCTTGTTTAGTTTGCTGTTATTCCTTTGTGCCGCAAAGCCGGCAACCGTACTGGCCGGAACCGCAAATGTTAAGCCACAGCTCGTACCTGCTGGGCTTGACCGTCGGCAACCGATGACGGCTGCGGTTGTCACCACGACCGGTTCCACAACAGCTAGTTTGTCTGTTGCCCATGCGCCTCTGCAAAATCAGCGTATGCTTGAAATTTCTTCAGCAATTTCGCAGGAAGTCGCGGCAGCTTTGGCGCGCATCTCAGTGACACAACAGATTCTTTACCAACGCGACGGGGTGGTCGGCATCCTGGCCATTGCAAACGCAGATCCGGCCGGAAGCACGATCGATAACACCATCCGTGAACTGGTGATTGCCAAACAAACGCCAAGATTTTTCAGAGCACTGGGTGCATTCGTGCATGGGCAGGGCATAGAATCAGACAATGCGATGCTTGCGCCGCCCACCGAACAACCGTTTGATAAATTGCTGAATTATTTGGGTAAACCTGTAATCATCGGCAATCCACATGGTGTGGGTGCGTTGCCCTTAGGCATACCGATTCCGACTGGGCCACTATCCACTAATCTATTGTTGAAACAGTGGGCGCTAGCGGAGACGCCGGTTAGCGCCTTTGGCATTAATCTTTATCAAGAACTGGGCTTGACCCGTACTACAACGGCCACGGGCAAAGGCGTGCGGATTGTTATTTTTGACACCTCTCCTTTTACCATCAGTGAAGGCGTAGGCAAAACGGCAGGTTATAGCGGCGTCATTACCACGCCTTTATATGTCGGCCCCTTCGGGCCGTTAACCATCACCGTTACGAATTTAATGACGCAGCCTTGCACAGCCGAGATCACCAACACCGCTTCACTCTCGTTCAATGTTGATATCCGCAGCCATGGGCTGTTTGCCGCCGCATTAGCCTATGTGGTCGCGCCAGAGGCCACCATTGAACTGGTGCAAGTATTAGACAATTATGGTTGTGGTACGACAATTGCACTCACCCAAAAATTGCAAGAGTTGGTCGACAAGAACGCCACTAACCCCATGCCAACCGTTATCAACCTCAGTTTGGGTGTTATCGACGGTCATGATCTAGCCGAGTCTTTGGATCCGCTCTCAACAACCCTATCATTAGCGCGTAGCCACGGCATGGTCATTGTCGCCGCCGCCGGGAATCGGATTAACGACAAAAATTCAGTGGAGGTTATGCAGCCACCGGCGAGCCATCAGGCGGTCATTGGGGTAGGCGCCAGCAACGCGCAAGGCGGGCTTGCCTGTTTTTCCAAGCGGGTTGTCAAAGGGTTAGGGCCAAGAATCGCTGCCCCCGGTGGTGACGCCTGGGTTGTTGGTCAGTGCAACGCACAGGAGAAGTTTCGTCGTTGTGTCAATGAAAGGAAGTGGCTTCGTTTGCTGGAGGGCTTATACAAAACTGTCGATCAAACGCCTCCCACCGCACTGAGTGATGCTTGCTCCAATCTGTTACTAGGGATGACCTTTGATCCAACGACCGACACCTACGGGTATGCCAACTGGATGGGCACCTCCTTTGCGACGCCGATTATCAGTGGTTGGGCTGCGCTACAGTTACAAAATGAATCCCCCGACGTGATCTACCAAGCGCTTACGCCAAGCGTAGTCATTACAGCATGGCAACAGCCAACGGGCACGATTGGTGGGGCGGCGCCTGTTTGTCTCAATCTGGCCAGCGTACAAGCACAAGACCATGAAATTTGTGCGCAATAAATCGACCCAACTTCGCCCCCAACCACTACTGTACGTAAAAATATAACATCATAACTTGAAACATCGCCAAAGTTCCTGTAGCACCGATGCTACAGGAACTTCATCAGGACTTACGCAAGACGGGAAGCCGGGAACGCCGGCATCCTGCCGGCCTGCCGCCAGAGATGGCGCGGGAACCCACTGGGTGCCCGGCTTCCCGTCTTGCGTAAGTCCTGGCCTTGTTAAATGCCTTTACGCTGGCCGCCGCGGCCTTGGGGATCGGCACGATTGCCGGACAACGTAGGTGGGCGGCAAACTCAACCAAAAGCGCACTGAAAATTACCGGAAAGACGCGTTCATCTTTCGTAGAGCAACACGCCCATCGTCACACCATCAAGCTAACCGGCGTGTAGCAGTGGTCAGCTCCCCGTCCCTCGGTAGGAGCTGACCAACCGGATTCTCTTGTCGTTGGTTGGCTGGTTCGTTGGTTTCGACAAGCTCAACCAACGTTGGTTGAGCTTGTCGAAACCAACGAACCAGCCAACGAATCAACCAATCAACTAATTTCACAAAGGATGCCCCCAATCATGGCAAAGAAACGCTCAGCGAAAACAACAGGCAAGTTACGGCTCACGGCAGTAACCGATAGCATGACCACGCTCGATCCCCATCTGCAACAGGTGATCCAAGCGGTGAAGAATGAACTCCCCACCGAGCAGGCCGCCTTCTCACAAGATGAGCGGGGTGAGATGCAGGTGGATGTGCTGGCCAAACTGGTTGACCCCACAGTCGCCGTGCCCGGCTTGACCGTCGCTCAGACCATCGGCCAGATCGTGACCGGCACGGTGGCGGTCAGCGCCATCGAACAGGTGCGTCAACACAGCAATGTGATCAGCCTCAAACGCGCCACCGCCATCCAGAGTGAACTGGCCTTCTCCGTCCCCGAAATGCGCGCCGATGCGGCACAGGTACAGGCTGTCTTGCCGCCAGGGGTGCAGATTGACGGCGGCGGCGTCATTGTCGGCGTGGTCGATTACGGCTGCGATTTCCTCCACAAGAACTTTCGTAACGCCGATGGCACGACTCGGCTGCTCTACCTCTGGGATCAGCGTGGCGGCCCCACGGCCGGTTCACCGGCCGGTTATTCCTATGGCCGCGAATACACGGCAGCGATGATCAACAACGCCTTAGCCCAGGCATCACCGCCGCCGGCGGCCAATGACCCGATCTACCAACAGGTCAAATTTCCCGAAGATCCCCTGAATCGCGCCTACCAGCACCTGGGCTATGCGCCGGCGGCCAGCCCGGTGCGCGATCCGGCCACCGGCGCGCATGGCACCCATGTGCTGGACATTGCGGCCGGGAATGGCAACGGCAGCGGGACAGCGGGCGTAGCGCCGGCCAGCGACCTGATCTTTGTGCATCTCGACGGCAATGATGTAGCGCCGCTGGAATCCTTTGGCAACTCACGCCAATTGCTGGAAGCGGTAAAGTATATCTTTGACAAAGCAGATGCCTTAGGGCGCCCCTGTGTCGTCAATCTCAGTTTGGGCACGCACGGTGGCCCGCACGACGGCACGACGTTGGTGGAGCAGGGGTTTGACGCCCTCCTGGCCACACCAGGGCGGGCGATTGTACTCTCCGCCGGCAATGCGTGGCAACGACGCAGCCACGCCAGCGGTCAGGTCACTGCCGCCGCACCGCGCACCTTGACCTGGGAGATCCGCCCGGCGCCTGGCGCCGCCTTTGATCCAACGCCAAATGAGTTGGAAGTCTGGTATCCCGGCGTCGCCGCACTGGCCGTGACATTGATCACACCGACCGGGCAACGGTTGGGGCCGGTGGCGCTCAACCACACCTTCACCATCAGCTTGGGCAATACGGCGGCTGGTCTCATCGTCCATCGGCAGCAAGACCCGAACAATGGCATGAACCAGCTCGATATTCTGCTGGCGAGCACGTTGCCGGTCGGCGACTGGCAGGTCGAATTGACAACGGCAACGCCGGCGCCAGTGGCCTTTCATGCCTGGATCGAGCGGGATGATCGCGGCCAATCGCAATTTAGCGCAGCCGATGATGATCGGCGTCACACCCTCGGCTCGATCTCCTGCGGGCAGATGACGATTGCCGTGGGGTCGTATGATGCCCGCCACCCTGGCCGGGGTCTTTCGCCCTTTACTGCCGAAGGGCCAACCGCAGACGGGCGCGCCAAGCCGGAGATCAGCGCCCCTGGTCAAAGCATTCAGGCCGCCTGGTCATTGACCCATACGCTGGTCACCGCCAAGTCAGGCACCAGCATGGCCGCACCCCATATCACCGGCGCTGTTGCCCTGCTCCTGCAAGCCGCCGGAGAACCGCTGCCGATTACCGAGATTCGTCAGGCCCTTCAGGAAGCGGCGCGCCGCAATCCGCCGTCAGGCGAAGGGTGGCACGCCCGCTACGGTCATGGCCGCATTGATGCAAGCACCCTGGTTGCGGCGCGCTTTGCCGAAGGCGTCCACCTGGGTATGGCGCTGGGCGCGCCGGCGCCGGCGGATGCGCAGACCGATCAGATCTTTGTCAATGGGAATGGCTTGCACGAGTTGAAGCTGGCCGATCTCATTGCCGCCCTGGCTGAATCCGGGCGTAAAGCCAAGGCGCAACTGCGGATCGATGTGATTCCGCTGTGAGTAGGCAGGCCGCAGGTGGCAGGTAGCAGGTTTGCAAGTACGTCTTGGCTACTTGCCACTTGCTATCTGCCACTTGCTACCTGCCCGTCGCCGGGGAATCAGTTCGATAATTATCCATTACCACCATGATCGCAAGGCGACCACGGCAACACGCCCATTGTCGACGCTGCCGCTACTTCCGTCAACTCAGCCGGTGTCGCCGCCCCGCTGGAAACGGTGGTAACGCGCGCATCAGCCAGAATATAGCGGAACGCTTGTTGGGGCAAGGAGCCGGGCAAGCTTTGCACGGTAGCCAGCCAGCGCTGGAAATGCTCCCGCTCAACCTCACTTGCCAACGCCGCCAGCGCCTCGGCTTGCCGTGAGGTCGCTGTGTAAAGACCGCCAGCCAACGGCGTACCGATGACGACACCCATGTTCTGTGCGGCTGCCGCCGGTAAAACTTCTCCTGCTGCTTTCTGCGAAGCAGGATGATAATCGTGGTAGACCAGCAGCGTATCAAATTCGCCGGTAGAAGCCAGTTGCGCCAGGAGCGGGATGGCGCGGCCAGTGATGCCAATGTAGTCGCACAGCCCCCGTTCGCGCGCTAGTTTTAACCCTTCTAGCGTTCCCCCTGGCTCCATGATCCGCGCCCAGCCGGCCATGTTGACTTCGTGAATTTGGGCAACGGTGAGTTTATCCACGCGCAGGCGTTGCAAGCTGCGTTCCAGGCTCCAGAGCACGGTGTCCCGCCGGTAGTCAAAATCGACCGGATCGTAGCCCACTTTGGTGGCGATGTGAAAGCGGCTGGCCAGATCGCCCAGCGCTTCACCCAAGAGGATTTCGCTTTTGCCATAGAGGGGCGCGGTGTCGATGTAGTTGATGCCCAACGCTGCCGCCGTTTCGACAACCGAACGAGTGCGTTCTAGAAAATGGTCGGGGTTGTCGCCCATGAGATAAGCGCCGCCCAGACTGACTTCGCTGACGGAAAGGCCGGTGCGGCCCAATGTACGATAGTTCATAGTATCCTTCTCTATTTTGGAGATTCGCGGGGCCGACCGCCGGTGCGCGGCACTGGTCAGCCGTTGGTCTTGCTTTCAGCGCTACCTTGACCAGTGCCACGCACCGGCTCTACCCCTCGCGCCACGGCATGACCCGCCAGGCAACTGAGCGCTTGACCGGGCTGGGGATGTCGCTGGAGACCAGGTTAACGGCAATGCGGGCCTCCTTGCCGCGGTCGGCAAAGGCGAGGGCCAGGGCGTCGTCAAAGCAGGCGACGCCTTGGTGGAAGCCAAAGGTGCGCGCTTCCTCCGGCGAGATGCCGTCGCTGACGAGAATGACCTTGCGCCGTTCCAACACGCGCCGGGCGGTGTAGAGGATGGAAGCGGTGCGCACATTGACCGCTTTTCTGACCATCTGTTTGGCAATTTCCGCCGTGCCGGCCTTGAAGAGTTCTTCGGTTTCGGCGGACCCCATCTCGCGCCCGTGGCCGCTCGATTGGTGGGGCGCCCACCCGCCGGTCGCCGGCATGACGAGGATGATCACGCCATCTTCCTTTGTTCCCCACTCGGCCCCCTCAATACGGATAAAGAAGGAGGAGAGCAGATGCTGACTGGCCCACGCGCCGGGGTACAAGACATAAATATCCGCCGGCTTCATGGGGGTCATCCAAATTTGGCGCGCTTTGGTCAACGCGGCGCGATGTTCGGCCACAAAGTCGCCGGCATAGGCATCGACAATGCGCGCCTGGCTGTCGATCAGCACATCGACCTTCATCTCTAAGTTTGCCAGGCGTGCGCCTTCTTCCATGTCGCGGCGCATGTGGTTGCCATCGGCCAGCCCCAAGGTGTTGGTGTTGTGAACGACGCCATAGTGGTTGTGTTCAATCGTATCCCAACCGGCCACACCGGGGAGGATAATCTTGCCGCCGCCACACCAGCCGCCGTGAACATTGGGGCTGATCTCGCCAAAGGCTAAGCGGAAATCAGCTTCGGCCACCGTCTTGTTGATCCAGACCGGCGTGCAGCGGCTGGTGACGCCCAGATAGGTCAGGCTGCTTTCGTCAAAACATTCATGACGAATGGCGCGCACGCGGTTGAGCAGGCTTTTGCCAAATTTCTCCTGCCATTGCGGGCTGGGGTGACTCCCCGGTGCATAGACCAGGGTGACATCTTCATCTTTGACCCCCAGGCGATTGAGGTAATCCAAAAACTTGAAGCCAAAGCCAAAGCGGTCGCCCAGCATCTGGTCGGTAAAACGGTCGCCGGTGAGGAGAGCCACGGTGCTGCCCGGTTTGATCATCGCCGCCAACGGTGGCGTGCCGATGGGGTTTTCCATTGCCGTCACAATGGCCGCCCAAGGATCGGCGAGGGCGGGAAAATCGGTCATGCCCAGTTCCGCGTCGATATTGGCTGCGGGGATACAGAGCGCTCTGGGCGCGCCGTTCCAGTCAATCAGGTATTGCTTGAGCTTCTGCATGGTCACTCATCCTTTGTGGTCGTTTTGATTCGCTTGCGGTTGCTGGATGAGTTGTAGCATAGCGCTCTGATGGTTGTCAAGCGCGCTGAAAAGATTAGGGTGAACGATCAATCACTTACGTTGACTGCCTTCTCCGATCAATCGTTCCCGTAAATGTGGAATGCCTATGACTGGACAGATTAAATCAAAACTGGCGTCGGTAGTCCATAAGACAGCATCAGCAGGTGTTTGTAGAGCAATAATGACATCACCTAATGTTTTACAGGTATTGCCTTGGGCATCGGTGGGGTTTTCCAATACACGGCCGCAAGCCTCTGCCATTTGGGGGTATGTTTCGCGCAAGGCCGTACTTAGCTCTTGTAATGCACGGCGATGGCCCTGCAAAAAATCAACGATATGACAGGGCATTGCACCACGGCGATAAGCCAGGTTCGGCTCAAGGCGATAGCCTGCTGTCTCAGGAATGGCGCGCAGATCCATCAATGGGCAGGCAATGGGATCGGGTAATAGTTCTATGCCTTGGGTAAATATTTCATGAAATTCATATTCGATCAAGGTCTTTAAATAAACCAGGAGCACTCTGGCATCGGGACTGTAAGCGCGCAATAGCCAAGTCATGATGGAAAGCATCTTATTTTGGTTACGCCCATGCGCCAACAAAATTCGTGCTTGAACTTCGCTCAAGGCAGTGGTACGGTTGTGTGCAATTTCTTCTTGCAACAATTGATGCATGGCAACGCACGGCTCCAGCCAACGGAGATACTCCATGCGTGCATAGCTTGAAGCAACACAAGAATGCTCTTGGATGCGCTGATGAATTGTTTGGCGGACGCTAGCGGGCGCAAACAGTTTTGACAACTGAATGGTGGTGTCAAGATAGTAGGTTGGTGACATAGGGGAACTCAGTGTTCAGCGATGGCGCTTTGCCAGTCAGGCATTTCAGGCGTAGTATCAATGCCATTCTCCCACAAAAGTCGCGAAGCGGCGCGTAAATCCTCAAGCGTCAGGACAACACGTTGAAAATATGTAAAGAGCGTTTGTAGGGTGGCAATTTGGGCGTGGGTTAAGCCCACCTTTTCCGCATAAAAGGTAGTAACATGTAAGGTCGTGGCGAGCTTCGCCTTATTCTCTTGCCCTAGCTCCCAGTAATACTCAAACAGGCTATGCAAATGGAGCCGTAATACATGCGCATGGCTCTTTTGGAGTTCCTCGGATGCTGCCCCTGTCGGCCATTTGTCGGTCAATCGAAACAAGGTGATGAGGATACCAACTTCGTCTTGGGATAACTGGCGGGCGTGCAGGGTCAGGTTTTCTGGTTTTTGTAGTAAAGCTTCGAATGTCATCGCTTGGCTACACCTTTCTGCTACCGCAGCAACATGTTTCAGCACCATTGTACTGGTGATAACCACCTTTGGCAAATCAACCCTGCGAATTACGAGTTACGAAGGATCAGTCGCCCCGTAACTCGTAACCGTCATCGCAAGACATATTTGGCCAGGGTGCGTTGCACCTCGACGATATTCGCGCCTTTGCGAAACTCTTTTTCAATGGGCGCGGCACTGCCCGAAAGCCAGATCTTCAATTCCGCATCGCGATCAAAGTGACCGGCGGTTTCGACAGCAAAGTGGGTGATCGACTTGTAGGGTATCGAATGGTATTCGACCTTGGACCCCGTCAATCCTTGCTTATCAACCAGAATCAAGCGTTTGTTAGTAAAGACATAGAGATCGCGCACCAAGCGAAAGGCATGGTCGATCTGCTCCCCATCCGCCAAAACCGAACGCAATTCATTTTCAACGTTCCGGCTATCAACTTCAGAGGCGTTGCCAAAAATGCCACTTAACATCTGTCATAACCCTTTCCTACTATACGGCTTACCACAACGCATACCGCAGCACCCATTTCATCCGGCCACGCCGTGCGCTAGTTAGACCATAAAACGGCTAATTTCTCCTACTGTGTACGTAACGCGGCCCGGAAGGTTGCAGCAGTTTCAACCCTGCTATCGAAATCCGGTTGCAGAGATACCAAAGCCATGCTACACTTCTAGGCACTAGTTTTTCTGTTGATTGTACTGAAGCTGATCATTGCAAAGAGGTGGATTATGGTTGCAACGCTTACGCCGCCAACGCTTCGACCGGCGGCGCTCAAACGGCCGCCCCAACCGAAGAGCGCGCCGACCAAGGCGCAACGTGAGAAGCTGGCGGTCATTGACTGTGATATTCACGCCGCCATGCCCAATGACGCGACGCTCTTTAAATATCTGCCGACCCGCTGGCAACGGCATCACGAGCTGTTTGGGATGCGTGGTCATATTGGCGGTGCTTACCCACGGGCTGTGTTGAATGCGGCCCGGCTCGATTCGTGGCCGCCCAATGGCTTACCCGCCGGTGGTGATTTGCCCTTTATGCAAGAGCAGTTGCTCGATGAGTGGGATTTGGAGTATGGCATTTTGACGCCGCTCTATGGCGCCGGCGGGATGATCAATCTGGAATATGGCGCGGCGTTGGCGAGTGCCGTTAACGATTGGCAGATTGCCGAGTGGGTGGAGCCGGAGCCGCGGTTGCGGGGATCGATCCTGGTTGCCTATGAAGATGGCGAACTGGCAGCCCAGGAGATCGACCGCGTCGGCGATAACCCCAACTTTGTCCAGGTGTTGCTGGTGGTGCGCACACGGGAACCGCTGGGTCATCGCAAATATTGGAAGATGTACGAAGCGGCCTGTCGCCATGACCTGCCGCTTGCCATTCACTTTGGCGGCTCCGGCGGCGGCCCCATTACCGGCAGCGGCTGGCCGAGCCACTATATTGAAGACCACGGCGGAATGCCCCAGGC
Organism: Caldilinea sp. CFX5; assembly: GCA_021405325.1. The sequence goes on from QWII01000057.1 coordinate 91,604, forward strand.
GTTCCAACCCCAGGTCATCAGCTTGGTGACGGAGGGAATCTTTGAACTTTTCCCCACGCTCAAAATCGTACTGATCGAAGGGGGCTTTGCCTGGATGCCACCGCTCATGTGGCGCATGGACCAGACCTGGAAACGGCTCAAGGAAGAAGCGCCACGAGTCAAACGCCTGCCCTCCGACTATGTGCGTGACCATTTCTGGATCACCACGCAGCCGATGGAAGAGCCGCCGCAACAACGTTATTTCGAGGAACTGCTCGAACAGATGAACATGAATGACAAGCTCATGTTCGCCACCGATTACCCCCACTGGGACTTTGATGCACCGGACCGGGCGCTGCCCGCGACGTTGCCGTTGGCGTTGCGCCGCGCCATTATGGCCGACAATGCCAGGACGCTTTATAAGTTGGAACGACGGAAGTAGTGGGACAGTGGGACAGTAAATCAGTAGGTCAGTCACTGTCTCACTGTTCTACTGTCTTACTGTCTTACTGACCCACTGTCTAACTAGAATTGTACGTAGACTCATGGCCTTGAATGGTGATCTGAACGATGGTTTTTTGTGGGCGACGGGGATTGAGGACACCTTCATTCCCCAGATTCGCCCAGGGATGCGGGCGCTGGATGAGTATGAACTGACCCAACATTACCGCTTCTGGCGGGAAGATTTGGATCGCGCTGCTGATCTTGGTGTGCAGGCGCTCCGCTGGGGCATTCCCTGGTATCGCGTGCAACCCACCGCCGAAAGCTGGGATTGGCGCTGGGTGGACGAAGTGCTGGACTACATGGTCAACGTGAAGGGCATCACGCCGATCCTTGACCTGATGCACTATGGCACGCCCCTCTGGCTCGATAATAGCTTTATCAACAGCGGCTACCCGGCCTTGGTGGCGAACTATGCAATGGCCGTCGCCGCCCGCTATAAATCGCTGGTGCGCTACTATACCCCGCTCAACGAGCCGGCCATCAACGCCGAGTGGTGTGGACAGTTGGGCCATTGGCCGCCCTATCTCACCGGCGATGATGGCTATGTCAAGGTGATGCTGGCGGTCTGCAAGGGGATTGTCGTCACGGTGCAGGCGCTTAAAGCCGAACAGCCGACGATGCAAACGGTGCATGTGGAGGCGTTGCGCCACTACTGGACGAACGACCCGGTGGTGGCTAAGCGGGTGGCGCTCTACAATGACCAGCAATATCTCAGCACCGATCTGACCACCGGACGGGTCAATGATGACCATGCCTTTTTCCCCTATCTGTTGACGCATGGTGTCACAGAACATGACTTGCGTTGGTTTTGTGATCACGCCGTGCAATTTGATTATTTGGGCGCCAACTTTTACCCCTGGTCACACGGCGAACTGCTAGCGCGCAAGCGCGGGACGCCCTACCGCCCGCGCCAACAGACCAGCGGCGCTACCATTGCCACCGTACTTACCAATGCCTATGAACGCTATCAAATCCCGATCATGGTGACAGAGACCTCAGCCAAGGGGAGCGTTGCGCTACGGGGGCGTTGGATGGATGAGTCGATTGCCGCCGTACAGCAGTTGCGTCGCCAAGGGCTGCCCATTGTTGGCTATACCTGGTTTCCGTTTTTCACGATGATCGATTGGTTTTATCGCCAGCAACGGCGTCCGCTGGCGAATTATCTCATCCACTTGGGGTTGTATGATGGCGCATTTGATGAAGCCGGCGTCCTGCAACGCTACAGCACGCCGTTGGTTGAGCGCTATCGCAACCACATACATGGCTTGACAACGTAGCTCATCAAAGATACAATTAGCCATCTGTGCTAATTGTGTGCTAAGGAGAAGCAAATTATGTCAACCATTCCGACAATCGCCCCTGTCAGTCATATGCGTATTCGACAGGCCGAGTTGTTAGCGCAAGCCAAACAAGGCCCAGTCGTATTGCTCGAAAAGGGCAGCATACCCGCGGCCATTCTGATTTCACCAGAACAGTGGAATGATATGAATCGACAGTTAAAACAATTGGAGTTGCTTGCCGAATCACGGCGTATTTTTGCCGAAATGGCTGCCGATCCGGCCAAGCGGGTTTCCCATGAAGAATTACGCCGCCAGCTTGCCCAAAAGGTTGCCCAAAAGGTTGCCTCGGTATGATGGAACCATTTTGGGATATTGAGTACAGCTTGGAAGCACGCAACTATCTGTATGATTCATATCCTTATACCGAAGCCGTACTCATTGCGATTGAAGAGTTGCGTTTCTACAAAGATGCAATCCCGCCTGACGGTTGTACCCAGTTAGAACCAGGCGTTTACCTGTGCGAATTGATGCGTCACCAGATTGTCTACCGGCGCTTTCCGGAGACAAAGCCGAAGCCCTTGTTGTGGATTAGCATCGTCAAACCGCCTGAATGAGCTTAGAATAATGCCATCCTATGTCGAAACATATTATCGCAACCGTTGATGAAATTCCGACCGGTCAACACAAGATTATCGAAGTAGCCGGTCGCGCCGTTGGCGTCTTTAATGTGAATGGCGAATACTTCGCAATCCGCAATAGCTGCCCACACCAAGGGGGGCCGCTCTGTAGTGGGCGGGTTACGGGCTTTATTATGGCGACGGAACCCGGTCAATACAGCTACACCCGTCGCGGCGAAATTGTGCGCTGTCCCTGGCATGGCTGGGAATTTGACATCAAGACTGGCCAATCCTGGTTTGACCCGGCCAAGACACGCGTGCGCAATTACAAAGTAACGGTCGAACAGCTTTCGCCCGCGACCTTGGAAGCGCCAGCGCCGGGATTAGAACCAGGGCCTTATGTGGCGGAGACTTATCCGGTGACGATCGAGCAATCGTATGTCGTGATTGAGCTATGAGTTCAGCCGTCACGCCTGCTCTGGCTTGTTTGTCATACCATGAGAAACGCAGTATAATAAGCGAGTCTAAACTAGCTTAGTTTAGACTCGCTTACTTACAGTGCGAAGCTGGTCGCCCTCCTTGTTTGCTGTCATCTAAATAAGACGGCAAAATAATTACTTGATAAACTCATGTACATCAAAAGTGTCGAGATCCATAACGTCCGTTCCATTCGTCGTTTCGAGTGGTCCATTGATGAACACGAAGCGGCTGGCTGGCATGTCCTGATCGGTGACAATGGCTCCGGTAAATCAACAATATTGAAAGCCATTTCACTTGGGTTGATCGGCGAGAGGGATGCACAGGGTTTACGGGAAGATTGGGCAACCTGGATCACCAAAGACGCGGAAAGTGGTTCAATTAGACTCAATTTGATTGACGATAGCACCTATGACGACTGGAGTGGACGCGGCCCAGTGGGTGGACGTGCCGGTTTGAGGGCCGTTATTGAAATTAAGCGCACAGAAGAGGCCAGACAATTGGTCAGGCTTGAAGGTCGAGCCGACTTATCAAAACCCTCAGCCAATCGTCATGTATGGGGTACGGGTAATGGGTGGTTTTCGGTTGCCTATGGCCCATTTCGGCGTTTTTCCGGTGGCAATCCTGATTATAGTCGTTTATTCTATGCGAATCCTAAGTTGGCGGCGCACCTTTCAATTTTTGGTGAAGATGTAGCCCTATCCGAAGCGATTGTTTGGCTCCAAGAATTGAATTATAAAAATTTGGAAAGACAACCGGAGGGTAAAATCCTTGATGCAATCTGTAAATTTGTCAATCAGCCTGATTTTTTGCCTCATCGCGCCAAATTGACCGAGGTTTCTTCCTCTGGAGTTTTCTTTAAAGATGCGAATAGCAATACCATCACGGTTGACAAGCTAAGTGATGGCTATCGCTCCATCTTAAGCATGACCTTTGAGATTATTCGCCAACTGCAAGCAATTTATCAGACCGATGATCTCTTCTCCGCTGATTTTACCCAGATCAAATTACCTGGCGTCGTGCTGATTGATGAAATTGACGCCCACCTCCATCCTACCTGGCAGCGACGCGTAGGCTATTGGTTCTGTCAACACTTCCCGGCCATGCAATTTATTGTCACCACACACAGCCCATTAGTTTGTCAAGCGGCTGAGCAAGGGAGCGTCTGGAAGCTGCCACGCCCTGGCACCGATGAAAGCTGCTATCGCGTTACAGGCCAAGAACTGGATCGCTTACTCTACGGCAATATTTTAGAAGCTTATAGTACGCGTCTTTTTGATCTTACTGATACCCGTTCCAACAGCGCCCGAGAAAAATTAGAACGGCTGGCCGAGCTAAATGTCAAGGAAGTTTTTGCCAAACTAACGGCTGCAGAAATTGAAGAGCAAGCCCGCCTACGCGCCACACTGCCAACAGCCGCCAATACCACAGCAGGTGGCTAATGATTCAGCTTTCCCCACAAGACTTACCAGCAGAAATTGCACAAGAATTGCAACGCTACCAAGTGGAGATCGATGCAGTTCAAACCTATGCCGAACGTGTTCAACGTGGCAAAACGCTCTTCAGTGCGCGTAATAAAGCGACGAGCCGTGTTTTCAAAACTGTCCGCGAAACATTAGCCGCAATGTGTTCCGGTAGTTGTCGCTGTATGTATTGTGAAGATTCCTGTGCAGATGAAGTGGAACATATTAGACCCAAAGACCTTTATCCAGAATTTGTCTTTGTGTGGGAAAATTATCTCTATGTTTGCGGCCCTTGCAATGGGGGGAAAAATAACGCCTTTGCGGTCTTTTCGCAGCAGACAGGAAGCGTGATCGTTGTAACCCGTAAACAGAGCGATCCTGTTGTTTCGCCTACGGCAGGGGACGATGTACTAATCAATCCCAGAATAGAAGATCCGCTACGTTATCTAGCACTTGATTTGCGCAATACCTTTGAATTTCAACCATTGCCGGGATTAACGGACCGAGACCGAGAGCGTGCGATTTTTACGCGTGACACATTAGCACTCAACCGTGATATTTTGGTGGTTGCTCGTCGTCATGCTTATGAGAGTTACCGTGCAAGATTGCGCGAATATATCGTTGAGCGCGAATGTGATACCCCGACTCTACAACTCAGTTTGTTGGTTGAATCACTTCAACGTTTACAACACCCAACTGTTTGGCGTGAGATGCAACGCCAGCAGCAAGTATTGGCTGATCTCCGGTCGCTATTTGAACAAGCACCAGAGGCGCTCAACTGGTAATTCGGCAAATAATTCTAAGATTCCGCGGTCTTGCGTGCTTCTTCAGATAGGACAAATTTGACGGGTTGCCTGGACTTGTTCTATACTCGCTTCATCATCTAATACATATTTTCTTCTTCACTTTCCGGTGCGGGCTAATGCCAGGCTTGCACCAACCGCATAGACGTAGGGCAAAGCCGTGTTGAGCGGCACATGCACCAACGCGTCTCTATCCCATTTACCAAACTACTGTGTATGGATTAGGGCCAACAGGCTGACCTGTTGCCGCTGCTGATCATGCTTTCTGTTGCTTAACTATTTATGATTGAATCACAAGGGAAAAATCATGATGATAACTTCAACGCACGCGCGGATTGATACCTATTTGCGCGCCTATGTGGAACAAGGACAGAGTGTCAGCTTGTCGGCGGCGATTGTGCAGGACGGGGCTGTGGTTTTTAGTGCCGGCTATGGGGTGCAAAATCGGCAGACACAACAGCCGGTCACGTCGCAGACGCTCTTTCATATCGCCTCGGTCGCCAAGACGATGACCAGCACGGCGATTATGCAACTGCGCGAGCAGGGCAAACTCGATCTCGATGACCCGCTGGTCAAACATCTGCCCTACTTCCGGGTAGACGATGCCCGCAGCAACCAGATCACCATCCGCCAATGTCTCGCGCACACGAGCGGGATTGGTCACCCGGAAGATTACGGCTGGGATCGCCCCGAATTTGATGATGAGTCGCTGGAACGCCATGTGCGCGGGCTGGCAACCCACAAATTAGTCGAAATCGCGCCCAACAGCCTCTCCTACAGCGACATTGCCTACAATGTGCTGGGTGACCTGATCGCCAAAGTCACCGGCATGAGCTACGAGCAGTACATGAAGACCCACATCTTCGCTCCTATCGGCATGATGACCACCACGCTCATGGCCCCACGCGCTGATCACCCCGAACTGGTGGCGACTGGCTATGAAAAGCAGGAAGATGGAGCCATCGTCCAATCCTTCTATCCCTATAACCGGATGCACGTCCCCTGTGGTTGTATCGCAAGCAGCGCGGACGAAATGGCGCGGTGGGCAATGGTGAATCTGAATCTTGGGGAGTTGGCTGGTGTGCGGATCTTGCCATCAGCCGCTTACGATGAGATGTGGCAGATGCAGTTTCGCGACCAGGACGACGATGTCTCCACTGATACGGCATTGGGCTGGTGGGTCAGCCGGCGCTACAGCGAACGGGTGATGCAACATGATGGCGAGGATGATGGCTTTGTCAGCAACTTTGCGCTCTGGACAGAGAGCGGCATTGGCATTGTGGTCCTCTGTAATGCCCTTTGGGCCGAGCCGTGGAAAGTAACGGATGAGCTGTATAAACTGCTGATTGGTCAGGACTAAGCAAAGAGAGTGCGTTGCACGGGGCAGACGACGATGCTGTCATGTGAACTTCGGTTCCCCATGCAACGCACCCTCTGATCGGCAAAACGCACCCCTTTTATGATGCAGTGTTTATCCTCCTTGTTCACGCAGCCGCTCGACCACCGGGGCAAAGGCCTCCATCTGGGCATCAGCGACAACGTAATAACTAAAGCCATAGCTTTCGCGCCGCGTCTGCAAATCCAATACCATCTCCTCGACCGAACCAATGAGCATCGACGGCATCAGTAATACATCCGCAACCGTCACGTCCCAGCCCTGTTGGCGAATCAGGTCGGCAATGTAGGTGCGCCGGTCGTCGGTGAAGATGATGGTGGGAATCAAGCTCAACTCGATTTGGTCAAAGCGTGCGCCAGCGCCCTGTCGAATCCAACCGACTTTTTGGTGAACCGCCGCCGCCATACGTTCCCGAATATCGCTGATGAGCGTGCCGCTGCTGACATCGCTGGTCAGGATGCCGACAATGTTCGCCTCGCGTCCGGCCAGTTTTAACATGCGTTCTTTGCCGCCGCCGATGAGTAGTGGTGGGTGCGGTCGCTGCAATGGCTTGGGAACACCGTTGATGCCAGTTACCTGATAGTGTTGACCGGCAAAGGTGACAGGCGTTTCTGCCCAGATCCCTTTCATTACGCGAATTGACTCTGCTAAGCGGTCAATGCGCACGCCGGCCCGGTCAAAGGGTAAGCCGGCCTGTTCATATTCCGTGCGCAACCAGCCAGCGCCGATGCCTAACTCAAAGCGCCCACCAGAGAGGCAGTCGAGCGTCGCCGCTTCTTTTGCCAACATGACCGGGTGGTGATAGTCGTTGTCGATGACCATGGTGCCGAGGCGCAACGTGGTGGTCACACTGGCGGCGGCCATCAACGCCACCAGCGGCGCATATTGGTCGCCAAAGAAATCCGGCACAAAGTGGTCGCGCAGGAGGAGGGTTGCATAGCCGAGCGCTTCGATGCACCGGACATGGTCGAACCAGGCGGTCGGCGCTTTCATCTGTTCGTTGATCACGCCAAACCGAAACGGGTGGTGCTTGCTCACAATGACAATCCTTTCTGTCATGTACCAAGATAGGCAATGTTTACAGAAGGATAGCACGGTTGTGTGCAGGCAACCACCCGTTTCTTGCGTTTTTCGGTATGAATTTACTCTGTACTGGCTTTGCTTTGCGCACGCAAGCTGTCTTCAATGTCAGCCATTGTGTGTAAAAATGCCTGCTCTAAATCAATCTGATAATGGTCAGCCAATACCAGTACCGACCAGAGACAATCGGCCAGTTCGTGAGCCAGTTTTGCCTTTGCGTCTGGAATTGCGCGTATACCCTCTTGCGCCATAACCAACTTGGCTAAATCGCCGACATCACCGACAAAGCCAAGCATAATCTCTTCGTTTGTCCATGAGCGGCCGTAACGACTACGCTCCATTGCGGCATATTGTGCGCGAATGGTTATGGCGCGATGAGCCAATTCTTGCAATTGCATGACTTTCTATCCTATTTACGAAAACGATTCATCGCAGATCCGCCAGCAATTCAACCATGCCTTCCCCTGCTTGTTCCCATGCCGCAATGATCCGGTCATATTCCGGTTCGTTGTCGCTATTTTCTACCCGACCACGCGCATCGAGCCAGGCAACCGTGCGTTGCACCCCATGCTGCCAGGGAATCGTATATTGAAAGTGCAGATCACGATGGGCAGCGCTGTTGTCAAAGGCGTTGCTATATTGAAAGTTCATTTCGGCCCATGCGCCCAGTTTCGGCACAGCTTTGGCGAGTAATGCCGCCGGAATATGCACCAGCGTCGGATCGGGTGCGCCTAAAGCCGCTGCGACTTGTTGATGGTGTTGATCCCAGGTTAAGATTTCTTCACCGGTCACATGATAGGCTTGCCCATAGGCTTTGGAGTTGCCGATGGCGTTGACAAAAGCCCGTGCCACATCATCAATGTGACACGATGACCAGAGTGACTGCCCATCATTGTGGACAATGATCGGTTTGCCTTTGCGGATGCGGTCGACATAGGTGGTGCGTCCACCCAGCGAATGGAGGATGCCGCGACTCTCGCCATAGGTGTACGCCGGTCGGATGATGGTAACGAGAAAATCACTATCGTTGTGAGCGGCATGGAGAATCTCTTCGCACTCAGCCTTATGATAGGCATAGGCAAAGGTCGGCGAGGGCTTGCGTTCGGCTTGCTCCGTGATCGGGTAATGGGCTGCCGGTTTGGTGTAGACATCGACGGTGCTGGTGAAGATGTATTGATCGATGCGCCCGCTAAAGGCGTGAACGACGCTTTCCGCCTCGTCGGGCAGATAGCAACACATGTCGATAACACAATCAAATTCACCGGCCTGCCGCATCTGCTCTTCAAAGTCGGCAAAGTTGGTGCGGTCGCCGGTAAGCACTTTGACATCATAGGGAATACGAACTTCGGTTTTGCCACGGTTGTAGAGGGTGACATTGTCGGCGCCCCGTTCCAATAACAGACGGGTGATCGACGTGCTGATCAGGCCGGTGCCACCAATGAGTAGGATACGCATAGTGAGTCCTTTTGGGTGAATGGGAGCGATTTTGGTATCAAATCAATTATGGTAAGAAAAGACGGGTGATTCCACGATATAGATCGAGATCCGCTACAATTTCAGCCAGGCTCACAGCGCAACGCCGTCTGTAATGAGGATCAGGCAGGACGCGTTTCAGGTTGCCGATCGTTAACACTGGCAAGCAATCATCCGTTGCTAAATGGCGTATGTGAAATTCAAGTGACTCATTACCGTCTTTCGTGCTGCGGTTTCCAGTCAATAGAATATAGCCTTGTTCTTGGCAGAACTTCCAGACCAAATCGTCATCGGTTGTGTCTGGCAAATCGTAATCGCGAAACCACTTTAGCTCCATAGGGACCAGTTCTAGCCAGTCCCCTTGATAACGTAACACATCGAAAATAGCCTGAGCCTGACCTTCACAGTTATGATCACTGAGAATGATTTGCATCAGCACCATTCTCCTCTTCATTGCGCCAGCGGCGGCGGCTTTCCTCAATTAGTGCTTGAAGCGCAGCACGTTGCGGCGTCATGGGCAGCGAGCGTTGCTTTTCGCGTTCCGCCGCCAGCGCCCGATAATAGCGTTCACGTTCAGCCTTTTTAATTAAAATCTCTTTCAACTCCGGCTCCAGTTGCGCCCGATGTTCGTCAATGTAGGCCAACGCCACTTTGACTTGAAAAGGCGATAGATTATAGATATTGCTGATCTCCGAAGGGGTATACCCTTCGTCGTAAGCTTCCATCACGTCATACACTGAAGAACGGCTTTGGCTGATCATCGGCCCCAAGTCGGTTTCCAGAATGCGAATTACCGATTTGGTGTCGCCGGGGAGACGCCACTCTTTGGGCTGGCTTGTTTCTGCTTGCTTGGTTATGCTGTCCATGCCTATGACTCCTTTCAGCCACTCTTCTACTTCTCCGCCAACGCGGCTTCTGCTACGGCAAATCTAAACGCATCACTCCAGGGTAGCGCTCTAGGTCAGCGACAATGTCAACCAAACGGTGCGCGCACTGTATATTGCAGAACATCAAAGATGGCTTGCGCCTGACCTTCGTAATTGTAATCACTCAGAATGGTCCGCACCATTGATCCCCCAGTGCGCACGGCTTTCCTTGATTAGTTTGTTAAGCGCAATGCGTTGTGGTGTCAGCTTGGCTGGTCGTTGCTTTTCAACTTCAGCAACGAGCGCGCGATGATACTGTTCATTTTCAGCCCGCCTGACCAAGATCTCTTGTAACTCCGGCTCTAACTGTGTTCGACGTTCAGCAATGTAAGCCAGCGCCACCTTAACTTGATAGGATGATAGGTTGTAAATGGCGCCAATCTCGGTTGGCGAATAGCCTTCATCATAGGCTTCCATCACATCATAAACTGAGGAACGGCTCTCACTAATCAGCGGCCCCGATTCAGTTTCCAAGATGTATATCATGGAAGTTGTATCACCGGGGAGGCGCCACTTTTTCACTTGCGTTATGGCGTCTGAGTAATTGACTATGCTTTCCATATCGACCACTCCTTCTGTTGTGCATCTTTGATCAGCTATAGTATAGCACAAACCCGCTTAGTCGTATAGCGCCCAATCGATCTATACTACTCTAGGAGTTACGCAGTTGGACAAGACCTGTCAGGTTTCGCAAACCTGACAGGTCTTGTCCAACTGCGTAACTCCTATACTCGTTGCAATTTCCACCACGCTGGAATGACTCCTGGCTTATTGAGGCCAAACAATCAAATTACTCGAACATATCTGAAAGCCGACGCGTTCATAAAAAGGGCGAAGACGCTCGCCACTTTGTAACAGCAGATAACCAATACCCTGCTGCTGACAATGGTTTTGCAGCAACCGTAAAAGTAGACCCCCCATGCCCTGGCCGCGGTGGGCTTCATCAATTTCCACGGCAAACAAACGGCAGTAGTCGCCGAGCACGGCACAGTAAACTGACCCCACCAGGGTGTTGTTAGCCATCAGCCAGTAGGGCTGAAATGTTTTGATAAATTGCAACTGTAGGGGCAACACTTGCTGAAAATCAGCGGCATTGTAAAAGGGTTGTGCTTGTTGCTCGTGTTGATACCAGGCGGTATACTCCTGTATATTCGGGGTATAGAGGGCAAAAGCTGGCGCAACAGTGATTGGGGCGGCGGTTGCTTGAAAAAAGAGCGCACTCTCCACACGCCAATGGTGGTCAGCCAGTTGCCTCGTCCAGGATGGGTCGGTAGTTACAGACGGGTGCAGATCAAAGCGCGTTGGTCGATCCAGTTGCCGTGTTTGATGAAGCTGTTCAACTGCCGTGGCGATGGTAAGAAAAGCATTAACACTGGTACACTTAACGCCTACCGCCCGGTTAAAATCGCCGGCCCAGGGGATTTGCGGGTTGTGGATATGGGTGAAATCAGCGTAAATTGCGGCCATACCGCCGTAGGCGACCGACAAGGCAATTTCTGAGGCAAGCGATGCGGTTCCCCAATCAGGTAGTGTCATAGTTGTCCTCCTAGCACTTCATGCGCCGCCCACCAACCGCTTTCGATGGCGCCGGATTGGTATCATAGGCGGTTGCTTCACCGGCGAAGACCAGGGCACCATCCCAAAGCGGTTCGTCGCAACGATAGAGCAGTTTGGTTGCTGATTCCAGCCGAAAGAGGGTTTTTATCTGTTTGAAATTTATCAGCGATGAATGTATGATGAGTATAGTATCGCACAATTTACAGATAACCAAGCAAACAAGGGAGAACCATGCCATGAAATTGGTGCTGTTCGATGATTTCAAGTTGGGCGTCCTCCAAGGAGAGAACGTAGTCGATGCGTCAGCGGCTGTGCAGGGGCTGGGGTATCACTCGCCGCAGGAAATGATGCAGATGCTCATAGTCCAATGGGCAACGCTACAATCACGGGTTGAGGCCGCCATTGCGGGCCAAAGCGGCGTCCCCTTCAGTCAAGTTCGCATTCGTCCGCCGTTGCCCCGCCCTGGGCAACTGGTCTGTCTGGCCGGTAACTATTTGGAGCCGCAGAAGCCGGAACGGGGTGTCTTTAATGCCTTTCTCAAGTCGCCCAACTCGGTCATCGGGTTAAATGACACGGTTGAATTATGCCCAGCCGAAGCCACCGTCTTTCACTTTGAACCGGAACTGGCGATTGTCATCAGCAAACCCGCCAGCCGACTTTCAGCGGCGGAAGCGATGGATCATGTTTTTGGCTATACCCAATTTATCGATGTCTCCTCGCGTGGTCTGCCCGGCGGCTTTTTCCTGGGCAAATCGTGGCACACCTTTGGGCCGATGGGGCCAGTGGTGGTCACCAAAGATGAGATCCCCGACCCCAACAACCTGAGCATCCAACTCTGGGTCAATGACGAGTTGCGCCATGACATTTCCACCAAGGATATGGATCGCCACATTCCCGAACTGTTGGCCGAAGTGACCAACGTCCTGCCCCTGGAACCGGGCGACGTCGTCTCGACCGGCACCCATCACTTTGGCCTCGCTCCCGTGCAAGATGGCGACACGGTGCGCCTGCAAATCGAAAAGCTTGGCCCGGCGCTGGTCGTCCGCTGTCATGACCCGCTTAAGCGGCGTTGGTAGTTTTTGATAGGGGGTAGGCAATAAACATAAGAGCTACGCAGTTGCCTGGGAACGCCGGCATCCTGCCGGCAGGCCGCTAGAGATGGCGCGGGAACCCGTTGGGTGCCCAACTGCGTAACTCCTAAAACATTGCCTTCCTCTCTACTTTTTATTTCTTCTTCAAAAATTTAGCAAGGAAGCAAACATGTATCCCAATCCATTAAAACAGAAAATCAAAGCCGGCCAACTCGTCTTAGGAACGGGGCTGCCGGTCTTTACCCCGGCCGTTGCCACCCAAACTGCGCAAACCGGCGTCGATTTTCTCTGGATCGACACCGAACACTCACCCTACGGCGCCGAATCGCTGGGGGCGGTGCCGGTTTTGGTGCGCAACCAGGGGGTGGCGCCAATGATTCGCGTGGCGTGGAATGACCCGCATTTGATCAAAAAGGCGATGGATGTTGGCGCCTCAGCCATCATGGTGCCGCAGGTGAATACCGCCGAAGAAGCCGCCCGCGCCGTGCAATACACCTTCTACCCGCCCATCGGCCAGCGGGGCATCTCACCCCACTGGCCGATGATTGCCGGCGAGGATTGGTTCAATGTGATTCGCACCGCCAATGACGAAACGGTACTCATTGTCCAGATCGAAAGCGTCGAGGCATACAAAAATTTGGAGGCCATTGCTGCCGTACCAGGGATTGATGTGCTACTGGTGGGGCCGATGGATATGTCGGCGTCGGTGGGCAAGATCACCGATATGCAGTCGCCAGAGGTGCAGAGCATTATGGAAGAGATTCCGCGCCGGCTGGCCGGTTTGGGCATCATGATCGGCACCACCTTGAGCGATGTCAGTGAAATCCAGCAGAAGTACCGCTGGGGCTACCGCTTCCTCAATGTGGGCAGCCCCTTGGGCTATGGCCTCAGCGCTGTGAAGCAACACGTCCATACCTTGCGCACCAACCCAACCGGCCAGGGTTGAGTTTCTTTCCTCTCTGTGGTATCATGGTTGCCACAGAGAGGAAACTGTGATTTGCCGCTGTCGGCATGGATCGGAGCTTTGTCATGACAACCACTCCGTTGATAGAACAAGATACGCTGACCAATGGCCCTGTCCATTACGCTAACGGGATTGGCTTGCCAGTAGACGGGTCGTTGACCGAGGGTCACTATGTCTCTGAGGAACTGTATTGGGCCAGGTACTATGAGCGCGGGGATGTCAGCTATGAATGGAACAACGGTTATTTGGAGGAAAAACCGGTGGCGGATTATGCGCAGTTTTGTGTTTATCTCTGGTTTTTAGGCTTGATGAAAGATTTTCTCCACGTCCGCCCCATCGGGCGGATGATCGGCCTGGAGATGGGCTTTCGCATGGCGTATCGGAACCGGGTGGTGATCCGCAAACCGGATCTAGCCGTGGTTCTCAACAGCAATTCGACGCCGCTGCGCGATAAGGACCGTAGTTACCGCGGCATCTTTGATTTGTGTATTGAGTCACTCTCTGATTCTACCCAGAAAGAAGTGGAGCGGGACACGGTGACCAAGCGCGTGGAATATGCAGCGGCTGGGGTGAAAGAATATTTTATCCTGGATGAACGACGCAAGGAAACAGCTTTTTACGAGCTAACACCAGGCGGCGTCTATGTGCCGATCAAAGCTGTTGGCGGGGTCATTCACTCCAAGGTGCTGCCGGGCTTTCGCTTCCGGCTGGCTGATCTGTACCGGTTGCCGGAACCGCCGGCGCTGGTGGCTGATCCGGTCTATGGCGATTTTGTCTCGCCCTTCTTGCGCGCCGAACGGGAACGGGCAGAACAGGCGCTAGAATTGGCCGAGCAGGAACGCGAACGCGCCGAGCAAGAACATGCGCGGGCCGAAGCGGCCAACCAACAACTGCTGCAAGAACGCACACGGGCGGAAGAAGCGTTAGCACAGGCCGCCCGCTATGCTGCGTTGCTCAAGTCGATGGGGGTAGCCGTCGATAGCGAATGATAGCAGGTACACCTGACAGGTTTTGGAAACCTGTCAGGTGTAGGAAATCATTAGGACAGGATGTCGATCCGCGCCAGACCAAAGGGGCGCAGGGTTAGTTCAAGTTTACCCTCATTGGCTGTCAGTGTTTCAGCGGGTTGCGCCCGAAACTCAGCCGGATTGCTCATCGCCAACTCAACACTGGTTTCATCCAGGCGACGGACTGTGGCTTGCCCGCGCACGGGATAGAGCACCGCTTGTTGCGGCTGGGCCGTAAAGTTTGCCAGCAAGATACGGGTACGCCCCTCTTTGTGCAAGACCAGGCTCTCTACCTGTAAGGGTGCGCTTGATGTACTCTGGATCACCTCGCCGCCGGCAAATTCACCAGCATTCACCAAGATATAGTAGAGCGGGTAGACGCCACCAGGAACGGAGGCGAATTTTTGGGGCAAAGGCGATCCTTGCGCCGTTTCCATCACACCGCGCCAGCCGGTCGTTTCATAGTAGGTGATGCTGCTCACTTCGCCCGCTTCCGCCAGGTATTTGATGCTGCCCAGCGTCCACCCTGCGCCATAGAGCGACATCTGGCGCGGATCGACTTGAGACGGCAACTCGCCCGGTGCGGGTTGCGGTTCCGGCCCGGTGGCATTGGGGTTAAAGCGCGGTTGCAAGGTAATTGGACTGACGATCAAGGGCAAATCGCCGCAGAACTGGCGGGCGCTGGTGGCGGTGGTTCCTTGCGCTGCCACTGTTTCGGTGAGCGAGGCGTTGTCAAAGGCGTGAACTTGTGGGTTGATCGAGTAAGCAACGACACCGACGGCATTTAAGTCTGGTCGGCCCCGATTCAACTCGGTGAAGTAGACATTGGTGCCGGCGCCGATCTTGGCTTGTGGATTGTAGCTAGTTAGTGTTTCGCTCGCTAGCGTTACCCACTTCGCTGCCGTCGCTTTCTCCTTCACATGGAAGACCAGCCAGGTTGCCACTGGCGGTTTCACTTCGCCAAGCAGGGCGGCAAGTGCCTTCACTTCAGCCGCGGCATTGTCCGTCACATGCAGCGCCACTTCCAATGCAACGCCTAATGCCCGTGCTTCTGTGGTCGCCCGGCGCAATTCGTCGGCAAAGCCGGCCTCACCCAAACGCAGATCGACCCGTAAATGGGACAAACGCAATGCTTGTAAACGCGCAATTTCTGCTGCCTGCAACGGCTGGCCATGACTCGCCATGCCCAGGCCGATCTTGGGCAGGGAGGTTCGTTTGTCGCCAATGGTAATCAGGGCCAGGTTATTCTGGGCGGGCGACGCCGGTTCGTCAGCCACCGGCCAGTCCCGGTTCAACAAAGTGATGGTCGCCACCTGGCGAATCTGTGTTCCCGCCTGCACCTCCGCCGGGAAGGACAGGCGGAGCGGGGTGCCATAAGTTTTGTAGGAAGCATCCGTCCAGTTGCGTTGGTCTTCCATCTCAAAGGTTTCGCCATCCAGCCGCACTTCGGCCCAGACGCCGGGGACAATCTCATGGGCGACGGCGCGCATTTCGTTAAAGGGCGCGACCGGTTTGATCTCGCCGTTGATCACATGCTGTGGCGCAATATGCACCGGGAAGACGCTCGCTTCACTGGAACCGTCCACATGTTCAATCTGTGCGTTGGCCCCGGCAATGGCACTAGGATGGAGCAGACAGAAGCCGATGCGGTTGCGGTGGAAGGTGGAACGGGCGGTGCCGTTCATTGTACAGGTGATGGCGCCGCTGGCGTCGCCGCGCAACTCGCCATGCCAGACAAAGTCGATGTCGAGTAGTTTATTAGAACACTCATAGCTGATCTGGAAGCTGTCGTTGCCGATGTGCATCTGAACATTGCTCAGAACATTGGCGGCAGTACCCCAGTTGCGGTCGCGGATGGCGACATAGAGGCGGCGCACCAGCTCTTTTTCGCCCAGTTTGATATAGCGCAGGTCGCCATTTTCATAGATCATGGTCAACGGGCCGGCGCGCAGGGGGATCTGTTCAGGAAGGGGGGTCTCTTTGCCATAGTAAAGAACGTTGGTGGGAAAAGACATGGCTCTGGCTCCTATTCAAGTATAGCTAATCATTCAGCAAGGTTTTGTTTCAAATTGCTGAATTACCTCCGTGTTCCTTCTATCTGTGTTTAGTCTTTGGGCGATTACAAAAGACTAAACACAGATAGAAGGAACACGGATTTAGAGCAATTCTACCTTACCTGTACTTTTCACTGCGAATTGCGCCTTAGCTCTTAGCTTTTATGTACACTTCTCTTCCGGCGGCTTGACACTGATAAACATGCGGTAGAGTGTGACATCATAGATGATCTTCAGAATCCCGGCAATAAAGAAAGGCGCATTGATCCACGCTGGCATCCCAATTAGCAAGCCGGTGAGACTGGGGGCCAGCGCAGCGCCTAAGGTGCGGGCAATGGCTGTTACCCCTGCTGCTGCCGACCGTTCCGCCGGATCGACGACGGCCATGATATAGGACTGACGGGTCGGTACATCCATCTGTGAGATGCTAAAGCGCAAGAGCAGCATGGTAATCGCCAACGGCAAGTTGGGCATCAACGGCACCAGCATTAACAGAATGTTCGAGGGAATGTGGGTGAAGACCATCGTGTTGATCAACCCAATTCTAGCCGCAACTGCCGCCGCTGACAAAGCCGAAATGCCGGCCAGCAAATTAGCGGCAAAGAAGATGCTGCCCAACACCGCCGGTTCGACGCCGTAGCGCAGGTAGAACCAATAGGCCATGATGCTCTGCACCACAAAAGCGCCACCAAACGAATCCAACGCAAAGAGCGCCGACAGTTTCAGGACAATGCCCTGCGAGTGCTGTAACCCAAACCAACCTTTAGCGCCGGTTTGGTCGCTGGTAGACAACACGGCCTCAACCACCGGTGATAATTGCAGAAACATCAACCCCAACGCCAACCCCAGGAGGGCATAGCCGATCACCACGGCGCGATAGCTCATGAGCGGTGCAACGGCTTGTCCTTGCAGCACCTGCACCAGCCAACCGCCGGCCAGCGCACCCAACGCCGTGGCAAAGGAGCCGACTAGATTGTACCAGGCAAAGATTCCAGTTCGTTTTTCGCTGGCTACAGTTTGCGAAAGCGCCGCTTGTTCAATCGCCAGAAACGGCCCCACTTCGCCGCCGCTGGGGCTGATCACGCCGATGGTGGCGGCAATCAACAACAAGACAAAGTTGCCGGTGACGGCGAAAAGTAAACCGGCCAGGAGCATCAACCCAGCGCTGATCACCAGCATCCGCCGACGGCCAATCCGATCGGCGTTGGTGGTAATCCAGAGCGAGATCAAGGTGTCGCCAATCAACGTCAGGGTCAAGAGCAAGCCGATCTGCGCCTCGCTCAACCCCACCTGCGCCAGATACAAGACCAACACAACCGAGAGAAAACCATAGGCAAAGAGGCGAACGATCCGGGTTGTAAAGAGCAGGCGTTCGTCTGTGGTTAACGCTGATAACTGGCTCCAATGGACACTCATCTGTGGTTATCCAAAACTTGATGGCTCTCCCACTCATAAGACACAGGGCAAGAGAAAAAGGACAAAACAATGGTCGATGACACAAGCGACACCTCTATTGTCAACCCAAAGCGACAACTATGTCAACTACACGTTTTCTCAGGGTGCCTTTGAACGTTTGCCTCGTAGTTATAGCTGTGCTACACTACCAGCGCTGCAACAATGAGTAACCTTGGCCCCACCAGGCAGTGAAGCCGACTTGCTTTTTCCAGACCAAGCTCAATCTTGATTACAAGCGCTCACGGGAAGAGGAAGCCGCATGGGCAACCCCTTTAGCAACCAGCAGATCATTGCACGTTACCGACCACTGCTTGACGCCGAAACTGTCGCATTCTTAGAACGTGCCGTCCAGGCCATCCTCACCAGCAAACAACACGGCGGCAAGGTGGTAGTGGCGACCGGCAGCGGCCCCAACCTACACGAAGGCGTCACCACCCTGATTGCTGAGTTGATGACCAAGGGTGTCATTGACGGCGTCTTAACCAGTTCCGCTGTCATTGCCCATGAGATGGCCGGCACGCTGGACAAGGTGAAGCGGGTCGATGGTCGGCAGGTAGGCTTTGGCGACGATCTGTTGCCGAAAGGCTTTACCTTTGAGCTAACCGAACTTGCGGAACCCACATTAGCTGCCCTCCGCCGTGAGATGGAACTGGATGATGCCCTCATGGCGCGCTGCCGTGAGATCGAGGGCAAGGTGATCATCAAAGCGGCGGGCAACATGGCCTACCCAATGGGCCTGCGCACCGAACGGCTAGCGCGCGAAATCCTCAGCCTGGCCTATGCTTACGGTCTGCCCTTTGAAACCGTGGCCGGCTGGGGCGCTGATCCCAGGACGATGATTGGCGCTGGGGCCAGGCAAGGTTTGCCGGTGCTGGTCAGCGTGCCGCAGTTGGTGGGCGGCGCGGTCGGCCTGGCCATTGCGGATAGCAGCACGATTACCCAACATTCCATGCGGGTGGCTGAAGTGCTGGCGTCCGCCGATGTGATCATCGAATCAGCAGTGGCGCTGACCCAGGAGATCCATGATGGCCCCTTTGAAACCTACACCGGTCACGGCATCTGGGCGACCTGGGACGGTTACAAAACCTATTCGCTGGCCGACAAAACGCTGGTCCGCATCGACCTTGACCCAAATCTCAAGCAAGCCTGGCTGGCCGAACGGCAAAGCCAGACCGTGCAAGAAGCGATCAACCAGGGCTTGCCCAAAACCAAGCTGACCGGCATCCCCTTTCGCATGGAGATGTCCGGCTTTGCCCGCTTGGAAGGCAGCCTGCCGGTGGTGCGTGATCTGGCCGGTGCTGGCCTGTCAGGTGGCGGAGGGGTTGGGGATTGCGTTGGATTTTGTCAGCCATCCGCAGCAAACAGCCGAAGGCAAGGCCATGCGTGAATGGATTGTCGAGCAGGTGCAGCCGATCAGTCGCGAAGCACTCTTAAAAACAAGCAGAACGTTTACCCAAGTTTGCTGAATGCTATGCTATACTTGGTTTAGAAATCGAGGTTGTTTAGCGTTAGGAAAGCTTCTACTATGCGCAAGTTTGTATCCTACGGGCCAATTGACACCGAAGAACATTACTATGCCCCGCGTACAGCATTAATCGACTTTGCGTGTCAGCAGTTGATTGGTGAGCGACCAGAAAAAGGTGGTCACTACATCACCGTTTGGGCCCCGCGACAAACCGGCAAGACCTGGGTCATGCAGCAAGTCATGGCGCGTCTTAAACAATCAGATGAATTTGAATTAGCGATCCTTTCGATGCAATCGGCCAAGAGTATTAAAACCACAGAGGAAATCTTAACTCTACTGGTAGACAATTTGACGCGCTGGTTTCAACGTGAATTTCCCAGGATTCAGCGCTGGAGTGAACTGATCACGCTCTTTAGCCCACCCTATTTTTCCAAGCCGTTAATTCTGATTTTGGATGAATTTGATGCTTTGCAAGAAGATCATATCAACCTTTTTGCCAACGAGTTTCGCAACATGTATATACAACGGCGGAATGAACTTGGCAAGCAGAGTAGTGAGAAGAGTTGTCTACTGCATGGTCTTGGTTTGATCGGCGTGCGCAGTGTCTTAGGGATAGAGAATGTCAGCGGCTCTCCTTTCAACGTCCAGCGTAGTCTCCATATCCCTAATTTGACGCAAGAGGAAGTAACGGGCATCTTCCACTGGTACGAAGAGGAGAGTGGGCAGACTTTTGAACGCGGAGTTGTTGACCGAATCTTCCATGAAATGCGCGGCCAGCCCGGCTTGACCTGTTGGTTGGGCGAACTATTGACCGAAACCTACAATCGCCACCAGCCGACCATCACCTTGCAAGATTTTGAAAACACCTATAAGGCGGCGCTGAGTCTGTTACCCAACAACAATATTCTGAATTTGGTCAGTAAAGCCAAACAAGAACCCTATAAATCGTTGGTACTGGATCTCTTCCGCACAAGTAAAAAACTCTTCTTCCGGTACGATGATCCAACCATAAATTTTTTGTATATGAATGGCGTGGTGGAGCCGGAAGTGAGTACAATCGATACGGCTGAAGCGGGCGCGATTGTCCCGACTGAGTATTACCTAAGATTTGCCAGCCCGTTTGTGCAAAAGCGGCTGTTTCACTACTTTGCCAATGAATTTTTTGGCACGCTTGATCCCCGGTTTGCCCCCTTTGAGGATTTGAGCGATACCGTCACGGCGCAAACACTCAACTTGCCCAATTTGCTGCGGCGCTACGAACACTATTTGCAACAAAACCGCTCATGGTTACTGCGTGATGCGCCGCGCCGCAATACCGATTTTCGCATTTTTGAGGCGGTTTTTCACTTTAACCTTTATCTTTATTTGGTGCGCTTTTTAGAGAGTTACAAAGCCCAAGTCACCCCCGAATTTCCCACCGGCAACGGCAAGCTTGATCTGTTGATTCGTCATGCGGGTCGCCTCTTTGGCATTGAGGTGAAAAGTTTTGTCAACGTGGCCGAATATCAAAGCGCCTTGCAGCAGACCGCAACCTATGCGCAACAAATCGGGTTGACAGAGATCACCCTGGCCCTTTTTATCGAGGCGGTGGATGATGACAACCGGCGCAAATATGAACAGCCCTATCGTGAACCACAGAGCGGCGTAGTCGTCCAACCCGTCTTTGTGGCGACGGGAGCATAACCTTTACAACCATCAAACAATCGTTGGGTACACCTATGAAAATTGTTGGCATTATCCCCGCTCGCTATGGCTCTACCCGCCTGGCAGGCAAACCGCTCAAAGACATTCGACGAGCGTGTCGTTCACGCGGTCAAAAACTTTGGCGGCAACGTGCAACTCACCGCCGTTGACCACAAAACCGGCACCGACCGCATTGCCGAAGTGGCGGCGAATCTTGCCATTGACATTGTTGTCAACCTGCAAGGCGATGAACCGCTGCTCAACCCGGCCATGATCGATGAAGTCATCCAGCCCTTGGTCGATGACTCGGCGCTGCCGATTCTCGAAGAGGAAGCGCTGCATGATCCGAATGTGGTCAAAGTGGTTTTTGATCAACAGGGACGCGGATGGGTCAATAAATTTTATCACGCAATCATTCAACAGAGAGAGAAACAGCCATACGCAACACATTTTCATTACACGGCGTCATCGTCCCCCTCGTTACCCCATTCGACGAGCACAATCAAGTTGATCACGCTAGTGTACGACGAGTCGTTGACTTTGTGATCGACAAAGGCGTCCACGCTGTCATGGTCGCCGGCACGACGGGTGAGGGGATGATGTTGAGCCTGGATGAGCGCAAACAAGTCTTGAAAACCGTGGTGGCGCAGACGCAAGGTCGGGTCCCGGTCATTGCCCACACCGGTTGCATCGACACCGGCAGCACCGTCGCGCTCAGTCAGCACGCCAGGGACGCCGGGGCGGATGTGGTCTCGGCCATTGTCCCCTATTTCTTCACCTTTGGCGAGGAACAGGTTTACCGCCATTTCGTAACCGTAGCCGAATCCGTGCCGGCGACGCCGGTGTTGCTCTATGCTTTCCCCGGTAATGCCAAGAATGATATTTCCCCGGCGCTTTTGGGGCGGCTCTTGCAGGCCGCGCCCAACATTGTCGGCATCAAATCGAGCAACGATGACCTGAGCCGGTTTCAGGATTATGTGCAGGTCGGCGGCGCCAACTTCACGGCTTGTTTTGGCGTCGATGAATTGATGTTGGGCGGGCTGGCCTTTGGCGCCAAGGCACAAATTTCCGGCAACTCGAACGCCTTTCCGGAACCCTTTGTCCAACTTTATAACGCCTTTGTCGCCGGTGATTGGGCGCGCGCCCAGCAGTTGCAACAGGTGGTCAACGTCGTGATCAACTTGCACCAAGGCGGGCGCACCACCGCCTTTTTCAAAGCGACGTTAGGGCTGCGTGGCGTCAACGCCGGTCGCGTTCGGCCACCGATGTGCGAGTTGACCGCGGTTGAACTGGCCGCCGTGAAACAAGCGGTCAATGAGTTAGGGTTGACCCTTTAACAGACAAAGCTGAAGAGATCTCCTGAGATTACTTTGTTTCTGGTTTGGGGAAAGATGTGGGGTACGGTCAACCTTTGGCGATTTTATCGACTGCGGCATGATCTATCTACAGTGGAGAGTCGGGTCTATGTGGTGGCAGCGCAGCAGGCGCTGGCGGCGTAGAGGCATCTGCTGGTGAAGTGTATGGTCGTCGGTTGCTATGCCGACATGAAAACTACCTGCTGCTATAAGGTGAAGCTCGCTTCGGTATGATGCCAGTGTTTGGCTGTTATTTATTTACCCCTAACCTGATCCCTAACGTTGTTGTCGTTGAAAATTTTCAACAGATCGGTGAAGTCGGAGTTGACGAACATGAATCCCCTTTGCTTTAGCCGCATGAACCACTAGCTTTGCGCGTTTGCCATAAGCGGGCGAATATGCGCGCCTCTTGGCAACGGCTTCAGGAGTAAAGACCCGCTCGTTGCAAACGGGACACTCATAAAATTCTAGCTGTGGAACCAGATAAACGTGATTGCGGTATGTTCCATGCCCGTCGCGACAGACTTTGGTAATCTGATCACTACCACAATTGGGACAGATTTTGATTGTCAATGGTTTGTTCATAGTCAAAGCAAACCGACTACGATGTTGGTAAATCTAAGCGCTCATCAATCCAGGTTCGTGATCACACTGATGACTTTGAAGCGCACAAGTTGCCTTTACATCAAAAAGGATGCGATTGACTTGCCATTACTATACTATGAAGCAAGGAGCGGAATTTTTTGTGCGCCTTACCCATGAGACACAAACATGACATGGATAAAAGGAATAGACTCCTTTCTTCTATCCATGTCATCATCTGATTGTAGACCAATTTATCACTCGACCAGATGTCGTGTCCCTATACCCCCAACCAATCCCGCAACTTCCCGATCTGCTCCAACACCGCCCGCCGACTGGTGCCACCGGCGGCGTCCCGTTGCTCGACGCTTTGCTCAAAATTCCAGACTTGCATGACATCGGCTTCAAAGGCGTGATGCAACGTCAGCAGATCCTCCAGCGTCAATTCCGACAGCGGCACGGCTTGCACCTCCGCCATGCGCACTGCCGCGCCGGCGACATGATGGGTTTCGCGGAAGGGCACCCCCTTGCGCACCAGATATTCGGCCAGGTCGGTCGCCAGCAACTCGGTGGAGAGCGCCGCCCGCAGCGCGGCCTGATTCGGCGTCATAGTCGAGATGACGCCACAGGCAATTTGCAACGAACTGCTGACGCTGTGGATGGCGTCGAAGAGCGGCTCTTTGTCCTCTTGCAGGTCTTTGTTATAGGTGGTGGGCAACCCTTTGAGCGTGGTCATCAAGCCGGTCATGCTGCCCATCACCCGGCCTGACTTGCCGCGCAGCAATTCGAGCGCATCGGGGTTTTTCTTTTGCGGCATGATGCTGCTGCCGGTGCTATAGGCGTCGGCCAGGGTGACAAAGCCAAATTCACGGCTGCTGTAGATGATCAGATCCTCGGCCAGGCGGCTCAGGTGAACCATCGTCAGCGTGGACCAGAAGAGAAACTCGGCAATAAAATCGCGGTCGGCGACGCCATCCATGCTGTTGTGGGTAATGTCCTGGAAACCCAGGTCGGCGGCCATCTGGTGGCGGTCGACGCGGAAGGGGTTGCCGGCCAGGGCGCCGCTGCCCAGCGGCATGACATTGACCCGCGCCGTCAACTCGGTCAACCGTTCGGCATCGCGCTGCCAGTTCCAGGCGTGACTGAGCAACCAGTGGCTCCAGCGGATCGGCTGGGCCGGTTGGAGATGGGTATAGCCCGGCATCAACAGATCGATCTCAGCCGCGGCCCGATCCACGGCGACGCGAATCAGTTGGCGGAGGTGTTGCTGGATCTGGGCAATTTCTGCCCGCAACCAGAGGCGTGTATCGGTGGCGACCTGGTCGTTGCGGCTGCGCCCGGTGTGCAATTTGCCGCCCACGGCGCCAATTAACTCTGTCAACCGACGTTCGTTAGCCGTGTGAATATCTTCATCGCTGGGTTTGATGACAAACTCGCCGCGCCGCCACTCATCTGCTACCTGTTCCAGCCCGGCAATAATCTGTTCAGCTTCGACGTTGGTCAGGATGCCGGCGCGGGCCAATCCCCGTGCATATGCCTGACTCCCTTGAATATCGACGGCCCAAAAACGTTTGTCAAAGCTAATCGAGGCGTTGAATTGTTCCATTAGCGGGTCAGTGGCGCCGGTGAAACGCCCGCCCCACAATTTATTTGACATCGTAAGCTCCTTGTTGATGAGAGGAAATTGGTTGGCGTATATCACAATAGCGGGCCAGCGCCCATTGCAAGGTGACAGCGCCATAACGCCATTGCACCCACAACGCTGTGAACAACAGGCCCAGCAGAATGGCAACAAGGCCGAATAAGCCGGCTTCCGGCCCGAAAGCACCGCCGGTCCACAGTTGCGGCCCTGTTTGTTGAATGGCAATCAAGGTGATGCTGCTCAAATTATTGCCGCTGACCCGAAACCCATAGACACTGCCCAGAAAAAAATTCCAGGTAATATGAAGGCCAATCGGCAGCCCCAAGCGTCCGGTCAGCACATAACCCAGACCAAGAAAAAGGCCGACCAGCATCAGGGCAAGCGTACTAAGCCAGGTGCTATTCGGGTTAAAGATATGCAGAAAGCCAAAGAAGAGCGAGGAGATCACCCACGCAAGCACAATCGCCCCTTTGGCCCGGAGCAGCGGATAGTTGAAGCCTTCGGCTAAGTTGCGTAGTTGGTAGCCGCGCGCCAACAGTTCCTCATTGATGGCGATGGCGATAAAGAGAAAGATCGGCTGCCAGATGGCAACCGACAGCGGTGTGTCAGGCAGTGTCGTCTGTAGGTAGCCGGCCACGGTCAGCCAGCCCAGGCTCCACTCGGCGATAAAGATCAAGGTGACTAAGCCGGCGCCCAGCAACAATCCAAAGCAAAAATCTTCGATCCAATGCCGGTCAACCGCCAGTCCCAGATCAGCCAAAGAACGATGATCAAAGTAGCGCACCAGCAGCCAGGTTAAGCCAATGACCAGCAGTGCATTGATGGTATAGAAGAGAAGTTCACCGGCAATCGGCGCAAAAGGCGGCAGCAGCGCAATCAAGGCGGTGGTGAGGGGTGATTCAATGACCTGACTGGAAGCGAGCTGGATCGTGACCCAAAGCAAGGAATACAACACGACCCGCCAACCGGCGCGCCAACGGCGTTCGCTACGATTCCAAAAGAGTCGGTTGACTGCTTCCATCACCCACAGCATGGGGGTCTATATCCTCTAGACCATTATGAAAAGGTTGCTAAGGCGTGTTCAAAGATTTACCTATCCATTTTCTCGGATGCAATCCGTTGCTGACAGCGAGAAGCCGCCTCAGCGGCTGGATATTTATTTCTCGGTATACCGATAGGTGAGTTTTTGCAGAATCTTAAGAGAGACGCAGCACGCAGAAGGCCGCCTGTGCAAAAGGCTAGCGCTCCAAGGGCGGTTCTTCCTGAGACGGCCGTTAACGAAATAACCCTATCTGAAATTCATCTATTTGGGCGCCGGGTTAACCTTATGCTACAATGCACCCCATGCAAAGCATGGAACCGAACCCATCAACTTCTTCATCACTCATCGCACCGACGGAACTGACCCTGTTAGCCGAAGGATGCGCCCAACTTGGCTTGCCCCTGACCGAGCGGCAACTGGCGCACTTTGCGCTCTTCTATCAGGAACTGGTGACCTGGAATGAAAAATTCAACCTGACCGGCATCACCGAC
This sequence comes from Caldilinea sp. CFX5, assembly GCA_021405325.1. Next base: position 117,990 of record QWII01000057.1, read on the forward strand.
CTGGCCGAAGTGCAGACCAAACACTTTCTCGATAGTGTCGTCGCGTTGCCGCTGCTGGTTGAATTGTGGGGCGAAACACTGCCGCCAACCAGGGCGCTCCACTGTATCGACGTCGGCACAGGAGCGGGCTTTCCCGGTCTGCCGCTCAAATTGGTTGCGCCCCGGCTTAAATGGAGCTTGATGGATGGCACCGGCAAAAAAATTACCTTCCTCCAACAGTTGCTACCCAAATTGAATCTGGCGGATGTGAATCTGATCCAAGGACGCGCCGAGGAACTAGGTCGCGAAACAAGCTACCGTGGTCAATTTGATCTCGTGGTGGCGCGCGCCGTTGCGCCGTTAAATACCTTAGCAGAGTATCTACTGCCATTGGCGCGGATGGGCGGCTTGGTGGCTGTCTACAAAGGGGCGAGCGCCGCGCAAGAATTTATGGCCGCGCGCAAGGCGATTGACCTGCTCGGCGGTGAGACGGTGCGGCTGGCGCCGGTCAACGTGCCGTTCCTCGACGAACAGCGGTTTATCCTCTTGCTGAAAAAGGTTCGTCCGACGCCAAATCAATACCCACGCGGACAAGGGTTGGCGCGTAAAAAACCGCTCGGTTAAGACCCCTCGTCAGCACACCCCTTTTTTAGATAGAAGGTCATGTGTTGAAAGTGGATGACCGGATCAATATACTCAACCCGGATCGCTTTGGGTAAATTCAGGGTTGTCGGCGCATAGCAAAGAATGCTCTTGATCCCGGCTTCGACCAATTGTTCCGCCACCACTTGTGCACCGTGCGCCGGCACAGCGACGATGGCGATTTGGCAATTGTGTTCCGCAACAACCGGCCCAATCTGTTCAACCGATTGAATCACCAGGCTGCCGATGGCCGCTCCAATTTTGCTTGGGTCACTATCAAAGACGCCGACAATGCGAAAGCCCCGGTTTTCAAAACCGTTGTAACTGGCGAGTGCATGACCCAAATACCCTGCGCCCACCAACACAACCGGCCAGATACAATCGACTTGCAAAATCTCTTCCAGTTGGCGGCAGAGAAACGTTGTATTGTAGCCGGTGCCTTGTTTGCCAAATTCACCAAAATGGCTTAGATCTTTACGTATTTGTGCTGAACTAATACCAAGCAGTTCGCCCAACTCCTGGCTGGAAGTTACATCTCGTCCTTGACTGACCAGTTGTTTCAATGTTCTCAGATAGACTGGCAATCGCCCAATCACAATATCAGGAATTTCTAATGCGTTCACACTATTATCCTCATTCGATACAGATCTAAGGTTGCTCCTGTACCTTTTTGACAGGCTGACTAGCGCTCGTTAGCAGTCAGCAGTTGTCGCCCCTCAACCCTGTGCTTGTCGCCCGTCGCTCTATCCATTGTGCAAGAGTTTTTATGATTTCACCGCCCTGCTCGCCGTGCCTGCCCTGAGAACATTTGAACCATTGCCACATGCGCGCGGTTGCGTGTATTTACGGTTGCCGTTAAAATCAGCATGAAGGTGTCACAGGTCTACCTAGGTTCGGTTGACATTGGCGGCGTATACACCTGACAGGTTGCCAACATCTGTCCGGTGTTTCAGCGGCCACCACGAAATGTCAATCTCGCAAAGTGAAGCATACATTGCAAGTATTTAGATAAACACAGAACAATTTGCAAGCCATTGTGTATTTTAGCACAAATCTCTCTGTTATGCTAATTACAAAGCAGAGTTACAGCAGAAAAGGGGCTGTTACGGCGGATTACCAGAAAAATAAAGCGGCCCAAGGACTCGATTCCTCGGGCCACTGCTTTGCGGGCCGGTTAGGCTTCGTTAGCGATTTTCTCAGCCTTAGTATATCCGATATTGAACTTGCGTACTCGACGTGGCGCGTCGTTCCGCCTGACGCAAAGCCAACGACCAGCCGATCAGCGTAATACCGGCAAAGAGCAGAACGCCGGCTACCAGATAGGCCAACAACTCCGGCCAGACCAAAATCGCCAACGCCATCAACGTTAAGAAAAGACCGGGCGCCATCACCAACGACCAACCCCCCGCTAACACGCGGCTTCGTTGCTGGAATGTTGTAAAAATTTGTGAACTGGTAAACATCGCAAAACCCCTCTCTGCACCAGAACAACCAGTGCGGAATTCGCATAAAGTGCGCATGGCCGAGCCGTTACTGACACTTTAGTCGCGACGGCGACCAAGCAGAATGAAGGCATAGTAGGCCAACGTCATAATGGCTTGAATGGCCGCCGCCACATAGGTGAGCGCTGCCGCATCCAACACCCGATTGACCCCCTGAATCTCCTGCGGGGCCAGAATCCCTTGGCTTACCAACAACTGCTTGGCGCGGCGGCTGGCGTCAAACTCCACCGGCAAGGTGACAAACGCAAAGAGCGCCGTCAACCCAAAGAGAATCAAACCAGCCCATGCTAGTGCTGTCGTATTCAGCGCCAACCCCACAAAAAAGATGATCGGACCAACCCAGCCGCCAACCTGCACCGATGGCACCATCGCTGACCGCAATTTCAGCGGCGCATAGTGTTGCTGATCCTGTAAGGCATGTCCGGCTTCATGCGCCGCCACCCCAACCGCCGCCAGGCTCGGCGTATCATAGACTTGCGGGCTAAGGCGCAGCACTTTATTACGTGGGTCATAGTGATCCGTTAGGAAACCGTTTACCCGTTCAACCGCCACATTGTAAAGGCCGCTGTTATTTAATATCTGTCGCGCCGCCTCGGCGCCGGTGATGCCGCGCGCCGAACGAACGCGTTCATATTGGGCAAAGGCCGAACGCACGCGCGCCTGGGCATAGAAGCCAAGCAATAGGCCCGGTATGGCAAAGATCAGATATAGGGGGTCAAAGTAAAAAGGCAACATCGCTCTCTCCGTCCTGCAACATGCAATTCCATCGCCTCATTATCGACAGGAATCATTATCAACGGTAAGTGGTCAGCGGGTCAGTAACCCGCCCGACTTTGTACGCCTGCTTGGGGTACAGGTCGCTTACCAACCGCTCCTATATGTGCTGCGGTCAATACTGATACTTTATCACAACTCTTGTGTAAATAGCATTAGAGATCAATTAGCCTTCTGTTAGCAAAGTGCGCTACAGACCCTGGCGAGTAACAATGGAGTGTTCTGTAAGGAAGCAAAACAAAGACAAATCACCTTTTAAATTCTTAAGTTACCTACTGTTTCAGCTATAATTGTTTCCGCTATAATCAGTAGACCACAACGTAACTGAGATTGCAACTCAACTGACGCTGAACCACGCGACCACACGACTGTGGACTCCTGATTATAGATAGATTTCGCTAACTGGTTGGCCGTAACCCTGTTTTTGTGAACGGCAAAAGGAGACGCCTGCCATGCAAACCGTAGAAACGATCAAAACAGATAGCCGAGCGCGCTTTACATACTTTGGGGAGAAAACCAAGGTGCAACCGCATGATCCGAAGCTTTGGGGTGTAACGGCCGGCGGAGCGCTGGTTGGTGCAGCCGCCGTGGCGGCAACAACGCAAGGTGCGCTCGCTCTATTTGCCTTGTTGGCCGCGCCGCCTGTGGCCTTAACGGTCGGCGCACTTGGCGGCGGTTTCATGGGTTGGAATTATATGCGCCGGCGCCAGCTCCGCGGCCCGGTAGCGCCGCCAACCAACGGCAGCCCGTGTGCGGCTATGGATGATCTGGCGTTAATTCATGGCGTTACCGCTGTCTATGCGGCGCGTCTACATGCTGCCGGCATTCATACCTTTGCCCAATTGGCTGAGTTAACACCGGAACGCGTCCATCTGATCATTGGCCCAACTTACTATGGCGCCATTATCCACAGTACAAGTTGGATTGCGGAAGCACAGCAGTTGGCCAACAAAAGCAAAGCGCAGGGGTGTTTGGTTGGTTAGACTGCCGGTTGGGCGGCAAACCGCCTAATCAACGATACATCTGCGTGCAGAAATAGATCTACGCTGCCTTTCTCCTACGCGCCATTGCCAATAGCGGACGGAGTTCTTCGGCCTGTAAGAGAAAAGCGGCACCAAAGTAGACCACTGCGGCGAGCAACAGACCAATCAACGTGGTGAACCAAATGGTCCAACTGCCGCCTGCCGGCAAGGCGTACCACTGTAACCAACCCCATACGGCGACGGCCATAACACCGGCGGCGACGATCTGTCGCCCAATCGCCACGGTCAACTGTTGATAATCCAGTTCACCGATGTGTCGTCGTAGCAACCAGAGCAGCAACAGCATCTCCAGGGTCGTTGCTATGCTATTGGCCAGCGCCAACCCGCCATGCCCCAACTGTTGCACCCACCAGAAACTCAACCCGATGTTGAGGAGCATTGCGCCAATACCAACGGCAACCGGCGTCCAAGTATTGTGCATGGCATAAAAGGCGCGCACCGCGATTTCAACCACAGCATGGGCCACCAGGCCGATGGCATAGAACTGCAGCGCATAGCCCACTAATGCCGTACTCTCGGCGGTAAACTCGCGCCGTTGAAAGAGCAAGGTGACGAGGGGGATGCGCAACAGATAGAGCGCTACCGCCGCCGGAATGGTCAGGAATAAAATGGTGCGCAACAGTTGGCTAAAAGTCTGCCGCAGCGCGACCACCTGCCCAGTCGCGGCCTGAGCGGCAAAGGTCGGAAAGATGGCCGTGGCAATCGACTGGGCAAAGACCCCTTGCGGCAGCAACATCAAAAGCCAGGCATAGTTGAGCGCACTCAGGCTACCGCTGCTCAGCCCACTAGCCAGGATCGTGTTGACCAGAAAGTGCATCTGGACAAAAAACAGCCCCAAGACCCGCGGCCCCATCAAGCGCATCACCTCGCGCACGCCGGCGTCCTGGAGGGTGAGCGCCGGGGTATAGCGGGCGCGGGCCTGCCATAAACCAGGCAGTTGAATCATCAAATGGGCCACAGCACCGGCCACCACGCCAATCACCAGCCCCAGAATACCGAAATACGGCGTCAATAGCCACGCACCCAGAATAATCGCCAGGTTATAAAAGACGGGCGCTGCCGCCGGCAGGAGAAAATGTTGGGTGGCATTGAGCGCCCCCATGATCAGACCACTGGCGCCAAAGACCACCGTACTTAGTAGCATCCAGCGCATCAATTGAGCAGTGAGCGCTTGCTGCTCCGGGCTAAAGCCGGGCGCGATTAACCACTGCACCAGCGGGCCGGCGCTTGCCATAACCACAGCAGCAATCAGCACCAATAGCAGCGTCATCAAGGTCAGCACCCGGCTAAAGAGCAACCAGGCATCGTCGGTTGCGCCCTGCGCCCAGCGTGCGGCAAAGGTGGGGATGAAAGCGCTCCCCAACGCCCCGCCGGCCACCAATTGAAAGAGCAGATCGGGCAGCCGAAAAGCCGCCAGGTACGCGTCAAGTTCGGGGCTGGTGCCAAAGTGCGCCCCAATCACCACCTCGCGCGCCAACCCCATGACCCGACTCAACACAAAGAAGATCATGACGATCAGGGCAGCGCCAGCCAACCGTCGCCCGCTGAGGGTGGCGTTCGACGGCGCGGTCTGCCCTTTTTCATTGGTGTTGATTGCTTGACCCAATGGTGCAGATTGCGTTTCGCTCACCTGATTCTACCCTTCAGGCACGAGCGCAATGCAATCGACAGCGATCTCACTCTGGCCGATGCGGGAATGCACTGTGGTGCGCGCCGGATATGGCTCACTGACATACTTCAAGTACACCTCGTTCATCTTGGCAAAGTTAGCAAAGTCGGCCAGGAAGACTGTGACCTTGACGGCATTGGCCCAAGAGGTTCCCGCCGCTGCCAACAAGGCGGTGACATTCTGGAAGACTTGCTCAGCCTGCTCCACAAAGTCACCACTGCGCGCCACATTAGTGACGGGATCGATGGGGCCTTGCGCCGAAACATAAACCGTTGGACCGGCAGCCACAATGGCTGGTGAATAGGGACCGCGTGGCTTGGGCGCTTTCTCGCTTTGAATGGGTTGACGAATCATAGTGGATCTCCATGAAGAATTGTGGTGTTGGTTCGTTGGTTGGTTCGTTGGTTGGTTCGTTGGTTGGATGGTTCGTTGCTTGAGCTTGTCGAAACCAACGAACCATCCAACTACCCTATCGCGTGATCAACGTCGGCGGCAAGTGTTCGGTCCGATTCAGGTAACGCAGGAGCATAAAACCGCGCGGCGTGAAGTCGAGCCGGGTGATTGCCGTGTTATAGTGTGAATAGTAGAGTTGGACAGCAAAATCCTGCCCCAGGAGCGCTTTGATCAGTGCGTCGATAAAGGTGCCATGCGCCACCAGGGCGATCCGCTCGGTCGGCATGGTGGGCGCCCAAGTGCGAATCTGGTCGGCCACCCGTTGGGCGCGTTGATAGCAGCCTTCCATCTCTTCGTAGCCGCCCGGCCACCAGCCGTTTTCGGTGATTGCTGCCGGTAGTTGATAGCCGGGAAAGAGGGTCATCATCTCCTGGCGGGTCAGGCCAAAGTGCTGCGCCACCGGCCCCTTTTCCGGGTCGCCATGAAAGATGCCGCCATGTTCATGAATATCGATCCAGACTTCCGGTTGCACACCTAGCGCTTTGCTAATGGGCTGTGCGGTCTGCAAGGTGCGTAACATGGGACTACAATAGAGCCGGGTAAAGCCATACCCTGCTTGACTTGCATTGGCTTGTTCTTGTGCTGCCTCCGCGTAGTCCGCACTTGCCAGATGATCGGCAACCAACTGCGCCTGCCGTTCCCCAATGGCGGTTAGGGGCGGCTCCGGCACACGCTCGGTCATATAGTCTTCCATTTTGACGTGTTCCGCCAAAAGATTATTGGTAGATTGTGCATGACGTATCAGAAAGAGTTTCATTGGCTCCTATTTCCCTCTCCTCTTGCATAGTAAATTTGGCAAAAACACAGTCATGCAAGATACCATTGCAGGAGCAGTTGGCAAAAATTTAAGGTGACTGATCGCTGTTAGCCTGCACTACGCCATATCTGTTCAGCCGGAATAGTCTGTATGCTATTGAATGGGTGTACGCATACAACAGTCATGCACCAGCAGTGGCATAATAGCCAAATATGGTAATTTCATCATCACCAGAGGAGAAATATATGACTACCATTCCCGAAACCCATCGTGATATTCTCAGCAAACGTTCCTATGCCCATGTGGCGACGGTCAACGAGGAAGGGGTGCCCCAGGTCACGCCCGTTTGGGTTGACTATGACGGCAACCATGTGTTAATCAACAGCGCCAAAGGGCGCAAAAAGGATCGCAACATGCGCGCCCAACCCGTGATCGCCATGAGCATCCAAGACCCCGACAACCCTTACCGCTATCTCGGCCTCCAGGGCAAGATTACGGAGATCACCGAAGAAGGGGGCTATGACCACATCAACAAGCTTTCCCACAAATACGGCGGCAAAGATTACCCCAAGAATCCGGGCGAAGTGCGCGTAATCTACAAGATCGAACCGACGCGTGTTTGGACAATGGGCTAGCGATGGAAAAGGATGAAGGATGAAGTCATGGTTTCATCCTTCATCCTTACAAATTCGGCACCAACTTCGCCATCCGCTCGACCATTTTCTCCAGGTCACTGGTATGGGTAGCGATGCTAAAGCGGACATGCCCTTCGGCGGAATCGCCAAAGGCAATGCCGGGGGTGGCCGCGATCAGCGCATCATCAAGCAGCAGGCCGGCAATCTCCAGACTGGATTTTTTTGTTTCGGTGAATTTGGGGAAGACATAGAAGGCGCCCTCAATCGGGTTGCATTCGATGCCAGGGATCTCTTCAAAGGCGTCGAGAACAAAGCGGCGGCGCTTGGCGTAGGCAGCCGTCATCATGTGGACACAATCTTGCGGCCCATTGAGCGCCGCCACCCCGGCTGCCATCGTAAAGCTGGCGGCTGATTGGGCGCTATGGGTCTGCAACGTGCGCGCCAGCTTCACAATCTCGGTCGGGCCGGCCAACCAACCCAGACGCCAACCGGTCATGGCATAGGCTTTGCTAAAACCGTTGATGATCACCGTGCGCTCGGCCATCCCTGGTTCGGCGGCCAAACTGTAGTGGACGGCGCCGTCGTAGACGATGTGTTCGTAAATTTCATCGCTTAATACGTAGAGATCGTACTCGATGGCGACCTTGACAATGGCATCGATCTCGCTGCGCGTCAACACGCGGCCGGTCGGGTTGTTGGGGCTGTTGACCATGATCAGTTTGGTCTGCGGCGTGATGTAACGGCGCAACAATTCTTCCGTAATCGTGAAATTGTCCTCGACCTTGAGCGGCACCCGCACCGGCGTCACCCGGTTCAACTGCACAATCGGGCTGTAACTGACCCATGAGGGATCAAAGACCAGAATTTCATCACCCGGATTGGTCATAGCGGCGACGGCGGCGTAGAGCGCCCATTTGGCCCCCGGCGTTGCCATCACCTGGTTGGGTTGGATGCCGTGAACATTGTTCTCGCGCGCCAACTTGGCACAGATCGCTTCGAGCAGGGCGGGTGTACCAAAGGCAGGCGGGTAGTGGGTGTCCCCTTTGCGAATGGCGGCAAAGCCGGCTTCGGTAATATGCGCCGGCGTGTCAAAATCCGGCTCGCCACCGGCCAGGTTGACGACATCAAAACCGGCAGCTTTTTTCTCGCGCCCCTTCTGCATCATCATCGTCGTGGGCGAGGCGGGAACAGCTTGGATCAGGCTGGATAAGGCTTTCATACAGGTGCTTTCTATAGGTGAATGAGATTAGTGGTTCCTCTGGAAAACGAATAAATAGGGAAATTATTGGGCTGCCGGATCGTCATCAAGCGCAACGCCCATTGCTTTCAACATGGCTGCATAGCGCTCGGCCCGTGCGCGTTCATGCGCTGCGATCTGTAAAGCTTCTTCGGCGCGCAAGCGTTCTGCACGTAAGAAAGGCGAAACAAAACCCTGATAAACGGGATCGTCGATCATCTCTGGCGGTTCAGGCAGGCGATAGAGATCCATCAGACGGAACTGAAACCCAGGCATGACTTGAGAGCGGATAATTCCATCCCTGGGTCTGATCGGCACATAGATACCATGTGCATTCAGCCGGTAAAACTCTGTTTCAACCTCGCGCTCGTCGAGAATATAATACTCTTTGACCCCGGCTGCCGCATATTCTTGAAATTTCGTGACCGTATCCCGTTCAACCTCGCCTTTGGTGGAATCGGAGATCGATTCAATACAGATGTCGAAGATGCCTTTATAACTGCGATCTTTATCCAGCAGCGCAATGGCATTGCTGTTGAGAACAATGGCCAGGTCGGGTTTACGGATGGCTGTTTTGTGGGCGAGCGCCATGCGAAAGCCCACTCCCAGCCCAATCATGCGCCCCCGGTTGATGACAGTGAGATAATTTTTGATTAGTCCTAAGAACCAAAGGTAAAGACGAAATTGGGCGTAATCTGTCGTGGGCTTTTCCTCCAAACGTCCGTTGTTCCATTCATAGTGGAAGTCCGAATTTTCGTAATAGGTCGCCCAGTATTCTTCTTCCGACACATAGCGGCCAGCTTCGGAGCCGTTTTCATGATAGGCGGCTATGCCATTTTGCATGGGTAATGGTTGATCTGATTGCACTTTTACCAGTGTTGATTGTGGTGTCATATTCCGCTTCTCCCACTCTGGCTTCACTAGGATCGGTAGTAAAGACTTATGGGAGTTAGGAATTTGTTTCGGTAATCGTAGGTGCGGTTTGTAACCGCACGGTTCCCAGGGAGCAAGTGCGGTTACAAACGCCGGCACCAATACCGGCTTCACCGTCGAACCGTTGGTCGCAGCACCTGTACTACTATTCGTCGTCGTTGCCGGCACACGCACTTTGTCCTGCAACTGCAAGCGATCTTCGGCGGCCCGCAAAATCTGGTGCAACATCTGTGGGTAGGAGATCCCCGTCAATTTTGCCATCTTCGCCAGATGACCATCCCAACACCAGCCCGGATTGGGGTTGACCTCCAGGAGGCGGGGCGTGCCTTCGTTGTCCAAGCGCCAGTCGAAGCGCACATAGTCGCGACAACCCAGCCGTTCAAAGAGCTTCAAACAACTTGCCACCAGGAAGCGCTCCGTCTCTTCCGGCAGGTTGGCCGGGATCGAGCGCAGATTCCAATAGGGCGAGTTCGGGTCCCATTTGGCTTCATAGCCGCAGATTTTGGGCAAGTCCTCCGGCAACATGGAGTAATCTTCCTCAATGATCGGCAGCACCTGATACGATTCAGGCGAATTGCCGATAATGCCCACGCTAATGTCTTTGCCGGTGAGGAACTTTTCCACCAGCACCGGCTTGTCATAGCCGACCGTCTCGCGCACTTGCAACAGGGCATTTTCCAGATCCATGACATTATAACACACATTATTGCGCGTAATGCCGAAACTGGAATCGCCAAAGTTCGGTTTGACAATCACCGGGAACTCAATCTGAATCTCAATGAAATTGATGTCCTCCGCCTTGATGAAAAAGCCGTAGGGCACCGGAATGCCCATCTCCTGGGCAATACCGCGCACCAGCGACTTGTCGTAACAATAGGCCAGACATTGGGGGCCGCCGCCGGTGTAAGGAATGTCGAGCATCTCCAACAGTGCCGGCACATGCAGCTCCTTGGTGGCTTCGTTGTTAAAACCTTCGTCACACAGATTGAGAACAAAGTCGATCTTCCCCTTGAGCCGCTGTAGATCCTGAAGCAAGGCGCCGTGATTGGTCAAGTAGGTGAACTTATAGGGACGCAGCGCACCGAGTGCGCTCTTTAATTCATTGATGGTCTGGTAGTCATCCTCATCAAAGCTGGCGTCCGGCTTGACAATGTCATTGCGTTGGGGATCACCCATGATCACAGCCACCGTTCTGGCATCTTTGGACGCAGTGCGCACCGGCGTCCAACTCTTCTTCGCCTGGGCGGTGATCAAAAAGCGCTGCGCCATCATGCCCAAATCCTGATTGCGCTGGGAGTCGGTCTGCACCTGGGCATGGACAACAACCTCACTAAAGCCGACACCGGCTAGCAATTCGGTAATGCTCTGTTGGCTATAGAGCCGTTCGGCATAAAACTGGTCAGCGATGACCCCTTTGGAGACATGGGTGATCACTTCGCGCGAGATGAGGCGTTGCTGGTCTTTCGAGAGCGCCCGTTCGCGACAGACAAAATATTTTTTGTCGATCCACTCCCAACTGCGGGCTTGAAAATGGGAGCGGATATAGTTGCCGTCGGTAATATCGACCAACAGCTTGCCGTAAGGCTTCAGCACGCGTCGCACTTCCTGTAACACTTTCAGATCATCCTGTGATGATTCAAAATAGCCGAAGCTGTTGCCGGGGATCATCACATAATCAAACTTGTCATTAGGAAAGGGCAACTTGCGGGCATCCCCTTCCTTAAAGCTGACTTTTGCGCCATCCTTTTTGCTGATCGACTTGGCGCGATTGATAAGATAATGGGAACGATCCAGGCCAAAGAGATTTTGATAGCCCCGGCGCGCCAGTTCGAGCGAATGGCGCCCCTGACCACAGCAGAGGTCAAGGATCACGCTATCTTTGCTGGGCGCTAACGCGTTAAGAAAGAGGTCAATTTCGCTTTTGGTGATCGAGGGATCTTCCACCACATCGCCATCGGTGCGCAGATAGTTGGCGTTGAAAATCTGCCGCCACCAATCCGCCTTAACATAACTTTCCAGATCCTCGACCGGCCCCAAAAACTGGCTCCAATCCAGTTGTTTGGGTTTGGCGCTCACCGGCGGTTGCGCCTTCTCCGTTTTGCCATTGGTACTACTTGGAGGTTGTGACTTCTCGGCTTTCATAATTCTGTTTTTTGCTCTCCCAGAGAACTGATGTTCACCTTGCCCGCGTTAACCAACCGGTGAACAGCCGGCGCGCCCTGCGGCTCGAAAGCAGCGGGTGTGGACGTTCCGGCACGTTGATAGAATTGTTTACAACATAGACCACGGCCAGGATTACCACGATTTGCGACACGATTGCCACAAATTTTGCATAAAAAGAGTGGCAGCGTCCGCAGACCTTCTGCCACTCTTTTTTCAGACTGTTTGATCTTATCATCATTCTTCCTGATGATCAATATACAAATCGACTTATTCATGATCTTTTGGCCAGGCTGCAACAAAAATAGCAAAAAATCATGGCGTATTTTGCTAGACTGAAAAATTTATTCCGTACCCGCGTTTGCTGATCAATGTTATTGATTTGTCTTGGATGCAATTTGAAATTGCAGGCAATTTGTGCTATATTTTTTGCGATTCTACAGGAGTAATTTATTCTGTATGCCATCATCCATGTCAAATCGCGCGATAACATCTACTCAATTCAACCTTCAAGGAGGTCAAATGACAAAAACGCGCCGTTTCGTCTACACACTAACCCAAGCCCACCGAACCCTGCCACTGATCTTTTCCTTAGCTATCGTTTTCTTTATTTTTCTACCGCAGACTGGGTATGCGCGCCCTATTGTCGCAGCCCAGCCTGTTCTCATTGCGTTACCCCCCTATGCCACCGTGGAAATTGCCATCGGCGGCTTCTGTCAAAATCGCGGCCAACCCTTCCCTGGCCCAGTGCTCAACCTGATTGGGATGACGCCTCCTGACGTACAACACGCCATTCACTACGGCGCCACGCAAGGACTCTTGACTGACAATGTCTATCAAGTGCAACTGGCCGTTTGGGGCCTCTTAGGCTCGGCCAAACCGGCGGACAGCCGCTTTGCGATCGTTAGCGAAATTATGGATTATGCCAGCAGCAATGGCGCTGATCCCGCGGCGTCCGCAGCCCCTTCTCTCCTGGAAGCAGTCGAGCAAGGGATGGTTGCTATTGACCTTAGCGATTTTCAAAGTGTTTCCACCCCGGAGTATTACGGCATCGGCACGCTGCGGTTGACCAATCTCAGCGGCGACCCGCAAGAGATTGCCATGCCTTACGGCGCACTTTTCCAAGATAATCGACTGGGTGATACACAAAACATGGGGATCTTCCCCCAAGGCGTGGCCGTTGTTGTCTCTGAGCCTGGTCCACAAGGCCCGGCCGGCCCCCAAGGTGAACAGGGTGAGCCTGGTCCCCAAGGGCCACAGGGCGAAAAAGGCGATAGTGGCCCCCAAGGGCCGGCCGGCCCTGCCGGCCCGCAAGGTGAACAGGGCGCTGCCGGTCTGGCCTGTTGGGACGCCAATGGCAATGGTAAACCCGACAAAGCGGAAGATCTGAATGGCGACGGCAAGTACGACGCTCTTGATTGTATGGGCGCCGTTGGCCCCCAAGGCCCACAGGGTGACACTGGCCCCGCTGGCGCACAGGGGCCGGCCGGCCCTGCCGGTCCACAGGGTGAACAAGGCGAACAAGGCGATACTGGCCCGCAAGGGCCTGTCGGTCCCCAAGGCCCTGTTGGTCTGGCTTGTTGGGATAGCGATGGCAATGGCAAACCTGACAAAGCAGAAGATCTGAATGGCGACGGCAAGTATGACGCCCTCGATTGTATGGGACCACAGGGGCCGCAAGGGCCTAAAGGCGATGCCGGCCCAATGGGGTTGGCTGGACCAATGGGACCAGCCGGCCCGCAAGGCCCCCAGGGCGAACAAGGTGAACAAGGCGACACCGGCCCGCAAGGTCCCGCTGGTCTGCAAGGTGAAAAAGGGGATATTGGCCCGCAAGGCCCGGCCGGCGCCACTGGCCCGCAAGGCCCAATGGGTCCGCAAGGCCCGGCCGGTTTGGCCTGTTGGGACATCAATGGCAACGGCGAAGCTGACAAAGACGAAGATCTGAATGGCGACGGCGCATCCGACGCCCTTGATTGCATGGGGCCGCAAGGACCACAAGGCGAAACGGGTGCGCCAGGCCCCAAGGGTGATGCCGGCCCGCAAGGCCCGCAGGGTGAACAAGGCGCTACCGGACCGCAGGGGCCAGTTGGCCCAGCCGGTCCTAAGGGTGATACTGGCCCGCAAGGCCCGCAGGGCGAACAAGGTGAAAAAGGCGACACTGGCCCCCAAGGCCCGGCTGGCCCTCAGGGTCCGCAAGGCCCGATTGGCCCCCAAGGCCCGGCCGGAATTGCCTGTTGGGATGGCAACGAAAATAGCCTGGGTGAAAAAGACGAAGATGTGAACCAGGACGGTTCGTATAATATCCTTGATTGTTTAGGCCCGATGGGCGCTGCTGGTCCGCAAGGCCCGGCCGGCCCGCAAGGCAACACCGGCCCCATGGGTCCTGCCGGCCCGCAAGGTGAACAAGGCGAAAAGGGTGATACAGGGCCACAAGGCCCCGCTGGTCCCATGGGGCCGGCTGGCCCTGTCGGTCTTCAAGGTGAACAAGGCGACACTGGCCCAATGGGGCCGGTTGGGCCTCAAGGTGAGCACGGTGACGGTGGTCCCCAAGGCCCGATGGGGCCGGCTGGTCCGCAGGGACCAAAGGGTGATACCGGTCCGCAAGGCCCGATGGGCGTTGCCGGTCTTTCCTGCTGGGATCTGGACGGTAACGGCATTACTGATAAAGCCGAAGATACCAATGGCGATGGCAATTATGATGCGAATGATTGTATCGGCGCGATGGGGCCAGTCGGCGCGCCAGGGGCAACCGGCCCCATGGGGCCAGCCGGGCCGCAAGGGCCAATTGGCCCGGCTGGGCCGCCCGGCTTGATCGACGTGATCACCGTTATGGATATGACGCCACGCGATGGTGAACCGTCCAAGTCGATCACTGTTCTCTGTGAACCCGGCATGTTTGTCTTGGGCGGCGGCTTTGATGTGGACGGCCCCGATTCCGATGACTGGATCGTCTCTGTTCAGGAGAGTTATCCGGTGGAAGAGCAGGGCTGGCATGTGCGTGCCGAAGCTTGGAATGCGCGAATTTCGCGCACCGGTGATTGCAACTGCGCCGACGATGATTGGAAGATCACGGTCTGGGCCATTTGTGGCGAGAAATTCCCCGCCGGCAAGGGGTAAGCCGATTGCTGACGACCACCCCGTTCTTTGCGAGTCCGTAACTCGCAAAGAGCGAGGTGGATGGGTAAATTCTTGATGGCAATAAAAAGAGGACAGCAAACTAATGCTGTCCTCTTTTTATTGCTACAGTAGAAAGTGGCGCTTGGCGCTATTTCAATCTACTTGACTTCAACCGTGGCGCCTTCGGCTTCCAGTTGGGCCTTGGCGTCGGCGGCGGCCTGCTTGGTGACGGCTGTCAGCACTGGCGCCGGGGCGCTTTCCACCAGATCCTTGGCTTCCTTCAAGCCCAGGCTGGTCAAGGCGCGGACAACCTTAATGACGTTGATCTTCTTGGCGCCGGCATCCTTCAGAACGACATCAAATTCGGTCTGTTCTTCCACCGGGGCAGCCTCGGCAGCCGGGCCAGCCACGGCCACGGCGGCAACCGGGGCCGCGGCGCTAACGCCCCACGCCTCTTCCAACATCTTCACCAATTGCGCGGCCTCTAACAGGGTCAGGCCGTCGAGCTGCTGCTTAATTGCATTCAAATCTGCCATGATGCTTAATTCTCCTAAGAATTTTCCAATTCACTCAAATTGTTTTCAAAATCAACAAAGCTACCAGTAATTGCCATTGGAGTGCAACGATTGGGCCTGGCTTACGCCGCCTCGCCCTTTTGCTGCTGTTCTACGCGCGCATTGATGACACGCACCAAGCTGGCGCCAGGGCCGCTGATCATGCGCACCAACGCACTGGCCGGCGCATTGATGGCGCCCAGCACCATCGCCAACGTCTGCTCTTTGGTCGGCAGGTCGGAGAGCGTTTCGGCTTGTGCAGCATTCAACACCGACTTTTCTAACAAAGCGCCACGAATTTCCAGCACTTTGGCGTCTTTGATCCAATCCTTGAGCGCTGTCACACCCTTGCCGATGTCTTCACCGACGAAGATCACGGCATTGGTGCCATTGAGCAACTCATCAGGCTGGGCAAAGCCTTTTTCACCGAGCGCAATCTTGAAGAGCTTATTCTTGACCACAATACAGGTCGCGTTCTGCTCCTTCAATTTGTTGCGCAGCGAGCGTAGCTGGGCCACGGTCAACCCTTTGTAATTGGTGAAGACAACGGCGGAAGCACCATCTAACGCGTCACGATACCGAGCAACTAATTCCTCTTTTTTCTCGCGTGTAATTGCCAAGTGACTTTTCCTCCTTTCTGGAAGGATAAAAAAACGCCTTTACAAGACGTAAAGGCGTTTTAGGCAAGTTCATAGATAAAGGTGCAACTGTTGATGGTTCGCCGGCAACCGACAAACCATGCGTACCGTGTTTTGCCACAATGGGCGCACACTGTACACAATGACCGATTACGGTCTTGACCTTTACCTAGCTCCACAACCTTTCGCCTCGGCAGGCTGTCCTCAGGTTGGCTGAGAGACATTTACACTGGCGCCTGCTGTCTTTAGCACTGATGTAGCGCTTGGAGTCTTATTCAGTTGTGGTTCATTATACCCTAAAGGGCATTAACATGCAAAGCGCTGGCGGCGCCAATATCCGCTTTCACCCCAGGCCCCATGGTGCTGGCCAAGGTAATGCGATGGATATAGTTGCCCTTCAGCGCTGCCGGCTTGGCTGCGATCAAGGCTTCCATGAGCGCCGCAAAGTTACCGAGCAATTTGTTGGCGTCAAAGCTGGCCTTGCCAATCGGCACATGAATGTTGGCCGTCTTATCGACACGAAACTCGACACGACCCAAGCGCGCCTCGCGAATGACACGGGGCAACTCTTCGGCGGGAACGATGGTGCCGGTCTTCGGGCTGGGCATCAAGCCGCGCGGGCCGAGTACACGACCCAAGCGACCGACGATACGCATCATATCTGGTGTAGCCAGGACAATATCAAAATCAGTCCAACCCTTTTGGATCTCATCGGCAATATCTTCTGCCCCAACCCGATCCGCGCCGGCTTCGGTGGCTAAGGCTTGTCCGTCGGGACCCGCAAAGACGACGATGCGGACTGTGCGCCCGGTGCCGTTGGGCAATGTGACGACGCCACGAACCTGCTGTTCCGCATAGCGAGGGTCAACGCCCATACGCAGGTGAACTTCGATGGTCTCATCAAATTTGGCGGTGGCCGTCTCTTTGGCCAGTTTGACCGCTTCTTCCGGGGAATAAGCGCGATTGCGGTCTACTTTGGCATGGATTTCATTAAATCGTTTACTGTGTTTCGCCATCATCAACTCCTTGTGGTGTTAACGGGAAAGCTCCCTCCCACACCTAAAATCAATTGTAATTTCGTAAAAATCAAATATCCTGCTCCTAGCCAGTCCGTGACTGGCTAGGAGCAGGCGTAGTCGCTGGCGCCTTGTTAGTCGGTAACGGTAATACCCATGCTGCGGGCGGTGCCTTCGACCATGCGCATGGCGCTCTCCAGGTTAATCGGCCCCAGATCACGCAGCTTGATTTCAGCAATTTCGCGCACCTGTTGACGGTTGATCTTGCCGACTTTGGTCTTGTTCGGTTCGGCGCTGCCGGAAGTAATACCGGCGGCTTTTTTGATCAGATCGCCGGCAGGCGGCGTTTTCATGATGAAGGTGAAGGAATTATCCGAGAAAATCGTAATTTCCACCGGAATCACCTGACCAATCATCGACTGGGTGCGGGCGTTGTACTCTTTGCAAAACGCCATAATGTTGACGCCCTGCGGGCCAAGCGCCGTACCAACGGGCGGCGCCGGATTCGCTTTGCCGGCATTCAACTGCAATTTAACAATCGCTTTGACTTTCTTTGCCATACCTTACTCCTTCTGGTTCTGGTAAACGCCGATTGGCTCCCAGAGGCCAGCGGTTCAAAATAATTGGTGACTTACCTAAAAATTCTCGTTGGCTCGTTGGTTTCGACAGGCTCAACCAACGAGCCAACGAGAATTTTCTTAGGCATCGCGTTCTAATTGTAAAAAGTCCACTTCAACGGGCGTTTCCCGATTGAAGAAACTTACGATCACTTTGGCTTTGCCTTTGTCGGCATCAATCGCTTCGACAATGCCGCTGAATTCGGCAAAGGGGCCGCTCATAATGCGTACATGTTCGCCAGGGTTGAAGCTGACCTTAAGCTTGGGTTGGTCAGATTCAATGCGTTGCATGATCTTGGACACTTCTTCTTCACTCAACGGCGTCGGTTTATTACCCATGCCGACGAAGCCAGTGACGCCGGGACTGTTGCGTACAACATACCAGCTATCTTCGTCCATAATCATGTTCACCAGAACATAGCCGGGAAAGACTCGCCGTTCGACTTCGCGCCGCACCCCGTTACGAATTTCAATTTCTGTTTCCGTGGGCACAACGACTTGCAGAATACGATCACTCATGCCCATCGATTCGGCGCGATGTTCGATATTCTTCTTGACCTTATTCTCCATGCCGGAATAGCTATGGATTACGTACCACTGACCGACACCCTTTTCGGCTGCTGCTTCAGCATCCAGTTGCGCTGCAATCTCAGCATCCAACGCCGCCCAGTCATCATTGGCGGCTGTAGGGCCGGTTCCTGAATTGGCGGACTGAGTCGTCACGATGATCTCCTTACTGAATCAGTTATCACACACAACAACAACAACGGATTCTTAACCGGCAACGGATTGATCCAATAGCAATGTTGCCATCAAGGATACTGCAATTGCCTCTATCCGCTGTCCTACTCACGTCGTAATTAGAAGGCGCCGATGATGAGGGTGACGATCAGGCTGAATAGAGAATCGATGCCAAATAGGATGATGGCGGCGATGAGCGTGACAATGGAAACTACCCAAGTCAAACGCAAGCCTTCTTCGCGCGTGGGCCAGGTTACTTTAGAAATTTCGGTACGCGTTTCCCGGAAATAGCGAACCAACGCGTTATCCGGTTTAATTGTTAGATTAGCACGCCCCATGTTATCCTCACATCAGTAGAAAAAGATCGCGTTCAAATCGCGCTGACAACTGTTCTTCTAAAATAACCACCGGCGTTGGCCGCCGGTGGTATCGAGCAGGCGAGGCAGGAATCGAACCCGCAACCTGCGGTTTTGGAGACCGCCGCTCTGCCAATTGAGCTACTCGCCTATATGGATTTTAGATTTTAGATTTCGGATTTTAGTTTACCACTTCAAGGTTGTGAAGCAAAAATCCGAAATCTAAAATCAGCAATTACTTGAGAATTTCGGTGATGACGCCGGCGCCGACGGTGCGACCGCCTTCGCGGATGGCGAAGCGGCTCCCATTTTCCAAGGCGACGGGCGAAATCAAGATGTTGTCACCCGGCATGACCATTTCCACGCCGGCGGGCAACTCGATGGCGCCGGTGATGTCCATGGTGCGGATGTAGAACTGCGGACGGTAGCCCTTGAAGAAGGGCGTGTGGCGACCACCTTCTTCCTTCTTCAGCACGTAGACCTCGGCGTTGAACTCGGTGTGCGGGGTAATGCTGCCGGGCTTCGCCAAGACCATGCCGCGCTCGATCTGTTCG
Source organism: Caldilinea sp. CFX5 (assembly GCA_021405325.1). The sequence continues at coordinate 137,367 of QWII01000057.1, forward strand.
CGGTCGATACCGCGCAAGAGACAGCCGACATTGTCACCGGCCATGCCCTGGTCGAGCAGTTTGCGGAACATTTCCACGCCCGTCACCACCGTGCGGCGGGTGGCGGCCAACCCGACAATTTCGACTTCTTCCATCGGCTTGATCAGCCCACGCTCAATCCGACCGGTGACGACCGTGCCGCGGCCCTTGATGCTGAAGACATCTTCAATCGGCATCAGGAAGGGCTTTTCGGTCTCGCGAATCGGCGTCGGGATGTATTCATCGACGGCGCGCATGAGGTTCCAGATGCACTCGAATTCCGGCGCAGTGGGGTCGGTGCTCTTGGATTCCAACACACCCAAGGCGCTGCCGCGAATGATCGGAATATTGTCGCCGGGGAAGCCGTAGCTGTCCAGCAATTCGCGCAATTCCATCTCGACCAGTTCCAGCAACTCCTCGTCTTCCATCATATCGACTTTGTTGAGGAAGACGACCATCGCCGGCACTTCCACCTGACGCGCCAGCAGAATGTGTTCGCGCGTCTGCGGCATGGGGCCATCCGGCGCCGCCACCACCAGAATCGCCCCGTCCATCTGCGCCGCGCCGGTGATCATGTTCTTGATATAGTCGGCGTGACCGGGGCAATCGACATGGGCGTAGTGACGGTTTTCCGTCTCATATTCCACATGGGAAATGGCGATGGTGATGCCGCGCGCCTTCTCTTCCGGCGCATTATCAATCTGATCGAAACGGCGGAAATCAGCCCACCCTTTCATCGCTAAGGTCTTGGTAATCGCTGCGGTCAACGATGTCTTGCCATGATCAATATGACCAATGGTGCCCACGTTCAC
>QWII01000175.1:0-1864 GCA_021405325.1 Caldilinea sp. CFX5
TAGGACAGAGCGGCCTAAGTAAGCCAGTCGGTCAGTAGGACAGTAAGTCAGTCACTGTCTCACTGTCTCACTGGCAACTATGGGTTTATTTACGCCGTCGTGTACTAGTCGAGTTGCCAGGTGCAAAACCCGTCATCCGGTGAGGCGTCAATTCCCCCAAGTGGCCAAAGTATGTGCGTAGAGTTTCGCTTACAATGAAGGGATGAGGATTCGCTACTCTCTACTCCAGAAGTTACGCATACCTATAACCCCCTCGTAGCTGCTGGATCAATTGAAAACCGCGTCCTTACTGGAGTCAATGTCGGTTTTCCAGTTGTGGAAAGATGATACGGAGGTATCAAAATGACGACTACGATTGAACAAAAACAACCATCAACCCAGGCGGGGACAAAATCGCGAACGCTAAGGTTCAAGACAATTTTGCGCTACGTGCTGGTTGGTATTGTTTTGTTAAGTCTGGCTATTCAGCTTGTCCCCTATGGTCGCGCTCATGCCAATCCGGCGGTGGTGGCGGAACCCAATTGGGACAGTGCGCAGACAAGTCAACTCTTCACCCAAGCCTGCGCCGATTGTCACAGCAATGAGACGGTCTGGCCCTGGTACAGTAACGTTGCCCCTCTCTCCTGGCTGATCCAGAAGCATGTGGACGAAGGCCGGGCCGCTTTCAACGCTTCTGAAATGGGGCGCCCAGAGAACAAAGCGGATGAAGCCGCCGAGTATGTTCAAAAGGGGGAAATGCCCATCCAGAATTACACCTGGCTCCACCCGGAGGCTCGTCTGTCTGCCGCCGACAAACAAATGTTGATTGACGGGCTGCTTGCCACCTTTGGCGGTGAAGCGGAAGGTGGCGAGGCGATGGTAAGTCGCGAGGGTGGGGAAGGGACGGAGCAGGGGGAGTAAAAACAGATGACACAAGCAAGCGCAGATCATGCGCCTCTTTCAACGCACGACCGTCGAACGGGCGCACGCCGAACGCTATGAACAGATGATCCGCCAGGGCCATTATGTGATTGCTGTTCACCTCCATGAAGTTGAACAGCGCGAACAGGTGCGTCAGCTTCTCAAAGCGCATGGCGGACATTTCATCAACTTTTATGGCCGCTACGCCATTCGCAAACTTGACCCGTAGCGTGTTTTCCTGAATGGCTGTGGATAGTGTGTCCGTAGACCGCAAGCGGAAACGCAGTAGACTGCAACGTGGTACTAGCAGGCGTCGCGAGGGCTTTCGGCATGATCGGTTTGAAATGCGGATCGGCTTGACCAAGTTCTTTGCGCTTGCTTATCCTGTTGCGCCTTCGCTGATGGAGAAGCTTGTACGGCCTGGTCAATGAACGTCACGGATCAATCCGCCGAACAGTTCAGCGATGTGAACGTAGGCTAGGAAGATTTTCGGCGAACGGCCTAAATGCAACATAAAATCCTGGACCGGCGCGATCCAGGACTTTATGTCACGATTGGTTCAAAACAGTGGAGCAGGGAAGCTTAGCCCATGCCGGTGATTAAGACAGTCACCTAACACATAAAGAAAGGAAGTTGGCTTTAACGACTTGTTGCCGGTGTTAGTAGACAGCTTCGATAATGACATACTAATTTCCTGTAAATTTTACACTAGTCAAATAGCTAGGTCCACAACTCCCTATGCATCCAGTGTGCATAGGGAGTTTCTATTATATAGTATAACTAATCTCAACTCGTCTCACCCTGGTTCCAGGTCAATGGCAGTGATGGTGTAAGTGTGAGAGAAAGAGGTGATGCCTTTGTTTGCCCTCAACTCTTTGCCTTTCTATGCTCAAGTCAGAATAAAAGCCGGCTTGTGGTAGGGGCGTCCCCTTGCGAGCGCCATACGACAGGGCGCCCGCAAGGG
>QWII01000175.1:1906-13038 GCA_021405325.1 Caldilinea sp. CFX5
GGACGCCCCTACCACAAGCCGCTTCTCCATTTGATTTCGGGATAGTGGCATACTTTTTCCTCATGTAACGACTTGCCTTTGCCAACCATGGTCGGCGTGACCTTTTCCAATCGATGAAATTTGGAGTCAACATAGCGCGACATCAAATCAAACTTCAACAACATCAACAGGAGAAAATCTATGAACGCCAAAAGACTTTTCGCCAGCGCACTGTTGCTAGGCGCCCTGCTTCTGCTGGTTACGGCTGCCGCCGAACCGGCAACCGCCGACCCCATGCTCACGCCAAATGAGCAGTTAGGCGAGTCGATTTTCGATGATCCGAATCTGTCGATCGAGCAGAATCAGTCCTGCGCCGCCTGTCACGCCGCGGAAGTCGGCGGGACCGGCCCCGATTCGGCCATTAATGCCGCTGGGTCTGTCTATGAGGGGTCAATTAGCGGTCGCTTCGGTGATCGCAAACCGCCCAGTTCAGCCTATGCCACCCAAAGCCCAATTCTCCACTTCGTGCTCCAGAAAGGTGAAGCCGTCTTCATTGGCGGCAACTTCTGGGATGGGCGGGCCACCGGTGAAAAGCTGGGCAACCCTGCCGCCGACCAAGCGCAAGGCCCCTTCCTCAACCACGTTGAACAAGCGCTGCCCGATAGCGCCTGTGTCGTTTATCGGGTGTGTAACCCGGTTGACCCCAATGCTTATCCGGTCAAGTTTGAAGATGTCTGGGGCGCCGACGCCTGTTTGATTGACTGGCCGGCTGATGTCGAGCAAGTATGCGCCCAAGAAGGGACAACCGTGGCCCTTTCCCTGGATGATCGGGGCACGTCCGATACAGCCTATGATCGCATCGCCTTGTCCATTGCGGCCTATGAGGCTTCACCCAAGGTCAATGCCTTCACCGCCAAATTTGATGCCTTCATGGCCAGGCAAGCCAAGCTGACCAAAATGGAGAAGCAAGGCCTCAATCTCTTCTTCGGCAAAGCGAAGTGCGTCAATTGTCACACGCTGGATCGATCAGGCAAAACCCCTTCGCTCTTCACCGATTTCACCTATGACAACTTGGGCGTCCCCAAGAACCGGGAAAATCCAGTCTATAACAGCGATCCCAACTTTATCGACTTGGGCCTGGGGGGCTTCCTTGCTAGACGAACGGACTACGCCCAGTATGCCGCCGCAAACAACGGCAAACAGAAAGTGCCGACCTTGCGCAATGTGGATCTGCGGCCTAATCCTGGTTTTGTGAAAGCCTATATGCACAATGGGTACTTCAAAACGCTGGAAGGGGTTGTCCATTTCTATAACACACGCGATATCCTACCGCGTTGCGAAGGTGACTATACCGAAGCCCAAGCCCTGGCCGCCAAATGCTGGCCTGCACCAGAGGTGGCCGCCAATATGAACACCACAGAATTAGGCAACTTGGGTCTGAAGCCGCAAGAGGAAGCCGAGCTTGTCGCCTTTATGAAGACTCTTTCTGATGGATACGCTGGGGTCAGTAGCATTGACACGGAAGAAGGGTTTACCATTGACGATGTGCTGCAAGAGCTTGCCGCCGAAAGCGCCGCACCGGCGCACCGCCTGTTCCTCCCGGTTGTTGTCGCCGCGACCAAGTAGCATTTTGTCTACGCACGCTCGCATTTAGCCCCCATGTGAATCAAGGTAAGCGTTTTCCCAGCTCTTGGCAGGGTAGTCTGTCACCCTGAAAGGGTCTCTCGGCCACAATACCCGAGAGACCCTTTCAGGGTGACAGACTACCCCCTAGGGTTTCCAAAGAATCCTTAGCTTGGTACACATTGGCTGCTTGCAGTTAGCCCCTACGGAACGGATGACTCCGCCGCAAAACCTACCCACCTAACCAGCCACAAAACTCGCTCTCTGGCTGATCTCCGCAAAAAAGTGTGCTTGTACAATAAAAACTAGACAGCACCCCGATGGATGGGAAGTAGTGACGCGCGGCCAGCGCAGCAAAGGAGAAGGGAATGCCGGCAAACAGCACCGTCGAAGCCCGCGAATACCCCGCGCCGGAAGCATTGACCAACACAACCGCCACCCGCAGTCGGATCACCTTTTACATTCTGTTCGCCATCATGAGTCTGCTCATGTTTTGGCTGGTGCGCACCTACTTGGGCGTGATTGCCTTTTCACTCTTGACGGTGATTGTCCTCCGCCCGCTCTATATCCGCTTCCTGCGCTGGTGCAACGGCTGGGAAAAACCGGCCATGAGCTTGACCTTGCTGGTGGGTCTGGCGCTGCCCCTGCTCCTGGTGTGGATTGTGGGGCGAATGGTGATTGCCCAGGCGCAAGAGTTTCTGGATCTGATCCAACGTACCAATCAGATCGAACTCCTGACCGGTAGCATTACCGCCTACTTGCAGCCCCTGCTCACCTCCGACGACCCGCTGGCGCTCGATCTCGTGACGCAACTACGCGAAGTACTGTTGCTGCTGTTCAGTTGGGTAGCCGGCTCACTGGTGACGCTGGGCATGTCGATCCCGACGCTGTTGACCGAACTCTTTGTCTACCTGATTCTGGTCGGCGCCCTGCTGCCCACCTATGAGCCGTTTGTGCAGTGGCTGAAGGAATTGAGTCCGCTGGATGACGCCATTGAGGATCTCTTTCTGCGCAAGATCAATGGCACGGTGCAATCGATGTTCGCCGGCATCTTTTTGATTGCCGTGGTGCAAGGGGCGGTGCTGGGGCTTTTTTTCTGGCTGGTCGATCTGCCCTATACGCCGCTCTGGACATTAGTCTCGATTGTTGCGGCCACCATGCCGTTGGGCGCCAGCATCGTCGCCATTCCAGCCGCGTTGGCCGAATTGCTGGCCGGTCACTATGGCGGTGCGCTGGTCATTCTGATCGGCTATTTCGCCATCGTTTCGAATCTCGACCTGCTGATTCGCTCCAAGCTGGTCTCGCTACAAACCTACGGCAGCTTTGCGCTCATGGTCCTCAGCTTGTTAGGGGGCTACCAACTCTTTGGTCTCTTCGGCGTCTTTTATGGGCCGATTTTGATGGTGCTCTTTTTAACCATGCTCGATGTCTATCAAACGCACTTTGCCCAAACACCCATTACAACGCCGACTGGGGAACAAGCCGGCGATGAGGCGCTATGATCATCAACTGGGATTTTGTCAAACAGAAAACGCTCTGGTCATATGAGGAGCTGATCAAGAAACTTTGGCAGACGCTCGCTTATGATTTCGTGCAACACTATTATAACCACACCATGGACGAGGCCATCGACTATGTCAACGAAGTCCATGCCGGTTATTTTCAACACCGGGGGGACCGGGTCTGGCTTGATGGCTTGATTACTAACTTCACCTGGTTGAAGCGGGCGGGCATTCAGAATTACCGCGACTTGGTGCAACAGATCAATAACCGGGAGAAGTGCGAAAACTTTCTCAAAGAGAGCGGTATGGGCTTTCCCGAATTGATCGAGACGCTCAACTATCTGCTGCGCTGGGTGCTGCCTTTTCCGACGCCGATTCGTGAATTTTTTGACCCGGCTGATCCGACCCAAATGGGCTATTTCCAGGCGCTCAAACAACAGCGGATTCTCAGCAACCTGGATCTGTTGGAACAAGGGCGTACCGCAGCCGCGCGCACCCAGTTGGCGGACGCCACCGGCATTCCGCTCGCCTTTCTCTTGCCATTGATCCATCAAGCCGACCTGTCGCGTCTGGCCTATGTGCGCGGCAAAACGGTACGTCATCTTTGTGGCGCCGGCTATGATACGCTGGACAAGTTGGCCAACGCTGAACGGGAAGAGCTGACCGTGGCGATGCACGCCTATTTTGACGCACAGGGCAAACAATTCGCCGATTATAAGTCTGTCATCCAGTTGGCGGCTTTGATCGGCGGGGCGCAACGGTTGCCCAAGCTTGTGGAAGTGTGAAAAGCCGGCGTTCTGCGCCATTGGCATATAATAGGCGTCGGCGAAAATACCATCCAAAAACCACACGAAGCACTATGAAGGAGCAACTATGAACAGTACACTGCGCGGCGCTGCGTTACCTACCATGCCGTGGGAGGAGAAGCCGGCCGGCTATCCTGATGTTGTCTGGCGCTACAGTGGCAATCCAATCCTGGATTGGAACCCGATCCCCAAGGCGGCGCGCATCTTTAACAGCGCCGTCCACCCCTTTGGCGATGGCTTTGTCGGCGTCTTTCGCGCCGATCAACGCAACGGGCGCGCCACCCTCTTCTCCGGGATCAGCCCTGACGCCCTGCACTGGACGATTGGCCCTGACCCAATTGCCTGGGTCGATGAAGCGGGCAACCCCAACCCGACCAGCTACGCCTATGACCCACGCCTGGTGAAGTTGGAAGATGCCTATTACATCAACTGGTGCGATGATATGCACGGCGCCTCAATCGGCATGGGGCGCACGACCGACTTTGTCACCTTTACGCGGCTGTCCAACCCGTTGATGCCCTTTAACCGCAACGGTGTTCTCTTCCCGCGCAAGATCAACGGCAAGTACATGCTGCTCAGTCGCCCCAGCGACAGCGGTCACACCCCTTTTGGCGACATTTTTATCAGCGAAAGCCCGGACTTGATCCACTGGGGTCGGCACAAGTGGGTGATGGGCCGCGGCGGCAAGGGCTGGTGGCAAGGCACCAAGATCGGCGCTGGCCCCATCCCGCTAGAGACGACGGAAGGCTGGCTGCTCTTCTATCATGGCGTCTCCAACACCTGTAATGGCTTTGTCTACAGCATGGGCGCGGCGCTGCTGGATCTGGATGACCCCAGCCGTGTTCTCTATCGCACCCGCGACTATCTGCTCACGCCGGAGAAGAGCTACGAAACGACCGGCTTTGTACCGAATGTCGTCTTCCCCTGCGCCACCCTGCATGATGCGCCAACCGGTCGCATTGCTATCTACTATGGCGCGGCGGATACGTATACGGCCATCGCGTTTGCGCAGGTGGATGAGTTGTTGGCTTATCTGAAGGAGAACTCGGAGCTGTTTTAGGGGGTATATTGTCCATCTATCACCGCGAATCATTGGATTAGCGAATCACTCCAGCACGAAAAGATTCGCTAATCCAATGATTCGCGGTGATATTGGCACGCCGCCACAAGCAGGATCACATCTTCGGTTTTGTCCCCCACACCGAAAAGAGCGTATCATCCGCTTGGGCTGGTTCATGAGTAAAGGCGCTGGTCACACGGACATTTGCAAAGCCGGCCTCGACAAAAATCTGTTGGGCCTGGGCTTGGGTATAGCCACGGGTGGCGGGGGAGCGGGCAAAGCGTTGGCTGACCACCACTTCGCCATTGCGGATCAGATCGTAGCGATGCTCGGTATGCTCCAGGTTGTTGACCAGATCATAGGTCGAACGCGACCAACGGCGCAGGACCGCGCCATCTTCCGGGCGCACCACCTCGCGCATCCACTCTTCCCTGGCGGTTGGACCAACCGGGCCACCCGTCCAGAGTTGATAGAAGGAGACGACCAGCGTTCCTCCCGGCAGCAGGTGGGCAAAAAAGCGCTGCATGGCGGCGCGCACATCATTCGGTTCGATCAAAATCTGAATGGAGCCGGAAGGGACCAGAATGGTCTGGTAGCGCCGGGGGAGCGCCAGCGCCGTCATCGACTGCAGGTAGAGGGTCGGTGGCAGCCCCAGCTTCGCCCCTTTCTGTCGGCAATAGTCGAGCATCTCCGGCGAATTATCAACGCCGTCAATATCGATGCCCTCAGCCAGAAAATCGAGGACAAGCCGCCCCGTCCCGCAGCCGACATCGAGGGCCGGTTGACCGGATTGGGTCACTACCTCCTTATAGAAAAAGCGATCTGTCCAGTGCGAACTATCTCCGCGCAACAGATCCCAAAACTGCGCCATCATCCCCGTGTATTCGGTATTCACCGCGGTCATAACTCTTTTCCTTCTGCCCATTTGTAGCGAGTTGGTTGGCTGGTTGGTTCGCTGGTTTCGACAGGCTCAACCAGCGAACCAACTAACAATCCACATCTAGTAAACCACTTGTGCTAAGAAAGAACCGCACTCATGTAAAAATCTTTCAAAGGGAGGCTGCTTACAGCAATTGTTGCATTATCGGCGTTATGTTACAATTTGGCATTATTACCGACAAGACAAACCAGGTTTCGGCCAGAAACCTGGTTTGTCTTGTCCACTGCTGCTGTTCACTAAAAAGTTACCCAAAGTGAGAGCCTACTCGTGCAATCAACAGAATCCTGGCTGCGAAACAACAGTGAATGGGTCAAAGCCTTTAGTGGTCAACTGGGCGCCGAACACCAGCGCCAGAGCCATGAACTGTTGGGCAACTACCTCTATATTGTCGCTTTTAACTATTTGCGCCTCTATCAAGGCAATCTGCCCCTGCTTGCCAGCTTTGCCGACGAAGAGTGGGCCGCCCTGGCCGAAGAGTTTGTGCAAGATTTTTGGTGCGGTTGACCGTCAACCAGTACGCCCGGTTGCAGACCTACCGGGGCGAGGGCAGCTTTCAGAAGTGGTCGGCGGTTGGTCTCAAGCGCATTATGGACAAAGAGTTCAAGAAGAAAAGCTGGCACGAGCGCGAACGGCTGGATGACGAGGAGGAGCGCCCCGAATTTGCCAAGCCGCCCACCGCTATCGACCACCTGCCCGAACAATTGGCGCTGGACCATTGTTTGCAGCGCCTATCCGAGCGCGAGCGCCAGATCTTCCTGCGCCGGGTCGATCACGATGAAGACGCCCAAGTGGTCGCCACTGATCTAGGCACCAGCGCCAACGCCATCCACATCGCCCTCTCCCGCATCAAAAACAAACTCCGCCGCTGTCTGGAAGAACATGGCATTCGGGGGCGGGGGGATTGGTAGATAGTTGGTTGGTTCGTTCGTTGGTTGAGACTTCGGCGTGAGCTCAGTCGAACGCTTGTCGAAACCAACGAACGAACCAACCAACTGAAAGATTTTATCGACCCAAGGGTTCTATAGCAGGTAAGTAAGATAAAGGGGTAAAAAATCGTGTCAAGGTCGATACACAAGCGGATGCAGGAAGTATTGGGCGAGGCCGCTGCGCCGGATCTTTCCGCCGAGCAACCTGATAGGGAAGCGTTGCTGGTTTATATTGAAGCGGAACTGGCGGGCCATAATGCGGCGCAGGTGCATCCAGAAGTCGCGCTGGCGCTGGCCGATTCGGCACTCTGGCGGCAGGAGTATGTGGCGCTAAAGAAATTTTTGGCCTGGGAAGCGCAGGGGCCGCTGGCGCAACCGCCGCGTCCACCCTGCTTTGATTTTTCTTATTTACCGGCGTCCGCACCAGTAGTCGAGCCGACGACAGCGTTGCCGCCCCTCTCCTGGTATTGGGCGCAACTGGGCTATCTGGTGGTGGAGCTTTCCGACGCCGTGCAGCGGCTCTTGCAGCCGCCCCAGCGCCAACCGGCCCATAGCTTTGTTCGGGCCGGCCAGGGGGAGCAGAACGAGGTTCACTTTACGCTGGAAAACCAGCTTGCCGATCTGAATCTACGGCTCACCATTGCCCGTGAGCCGGCAACCGGCGATCAGTGCCAGGTGATTGTCGAGGCCGAGATCCCCAGCCGTGGGGGCTGGCCCAACCTGGCCGATACCATTGTCAATTTGAAAGAGGCCGACACCGTGGTGCAGAGCTGCCTGACCGACGCTTTTGGCAAGGCGGTCTTTCCGGCGGTGGCGCTCAGTCAACTGCCGGCGTTGCAGGTGGAAGTGATTCCAGGCTTGCCGCCGCCAGCGCCGGATCACCGATAAGGGCAAAGGCGGCCCAATACTTGGGTGCGGCAAAGATCGGCCCATTACCTTGGCCGGCAAACTCGGCCAGGTAGGTCGCCGCCTGTTCGCCCAGCAGCGGGGCCAGAGCGGCCTGCGCCGTCGCCAGGGTCACGCTTTGCAAATAGAGTTGCGCCTGCTTGAGCGCTTCGGCATAGGCGACGCCCTGCTGCACCAACGTATAGAATTTCATCATCAAGAGCAGGCTGGGGCGCTCATCCACGCGCCAGAGCGCCGCCATGACGGCAGTGGCGCCGGCCAGCAGAAAGGCGCGCAACAGCCCATACAACTCATCGCCCCGTTGCACCTGGTTGAGACCACTTTCACAGGCGCTCAGGGTGACGACATCACAACGCAATTTTAGCGTCTCCAGAATCGCCTGCCCGGTCAGCGCTTCTTCCCGCCCGATAGACAAGGTGGAGAGCAGCGGAGCGCGCAAATTGAATTCACCATGACAGGCAAAGTGGAGCAACCGCGCTTGGGCCGCCTGTGCTGCCAGCGCCGCACCTTTGGCAGCAGGGCCGACCAGCGCCTGACCCTGGCAGCATTGCGCCACCCAGTGCGCCTCCGTCTCGGCTAGATAGAGGGTGGTGTGGCTACTCTCGTTGCAGCCAATCGCCAGACAAGACAAGGTGGGCGCTGTATCCGGGCGGGGGCGTTGGGTCAACAGCACACTGGCGCTGGGCGCGTAGACCAGGGTCGGCCCGGCGGGGCGCAACCACCGGCTGTTGTCGGGCAGCACGAGCGCCTGAAAAGGGACATAGTGGAGCGGCCCGTGGGGCGCCACATAGAGCCGCCGTTTGTCGGCCAGCAACCCTGCTGCCGGCGCCACCAACATGCGATAGAGCGCCGCCAACATGGTCGGTTGCAGAAAGTTCCCTTCCACCCAGTTGCGCTGATCCTGCGGGTAGAGGTTGTTGGGGATCACCTTCAGGTCAAAGCAGGTGATGCTCTCCCTGGTGACGGCAAAGAGCAGGGTGGTCGGTTTGGGAAAGAGGACGGCCCGTTGCGCCTGCGCCAATGTCACCCGCCCGCCATGCGTTTCAAAGAGGCCAGTGGTGAAATAGGCCAGAAGGATGGCGTCGGCGGGCAGCTTGCCTTGAATTTCCGCGGGCGTCAGGGGCAGCGCCTCAATGCGGTTGGAAAAGTCGGTTTCGCCGATAAAGAGACTATCGAGAAAGGCGCGCGACCGGGCGCGCTCGGTGGTCTGAAACGCCTCCGTCACCTTGCCCAGCGCCAGATAGGCCAACACCGTGTTGGCATAGATGTGGACGACGGTGGCAAAAAAGCTGCGGCGCGCTTCCGGTGTCGAAATACCAGTTCGTACCGTTTCTACCAATGCTAGTGACTGTTCAAAACAGGCCAGCGCCTCGGCGTACGCTTGCTGTTTCAAGTAGAGTGCGCCCTGGTTGGCTAAGACAGTCAGTTCATTATATGGATCTTGGTAGGGACGAAAACCAGCCAATGCCTGCTCGTAATAAACATGGGCCTGCGGCCAATCTACTTGGCTCCGTTGTTGATGGGCATTGGCCAATCCTAATAGGGCAAAGTTTGTATAGAATTGATTGTTCCGTTGGACACTAAGATCATGAAATTTTCGATAACTCTCGATCGCTTCTGTCCACCGTCCGGCTGCACAATGAATATCGGCAAGCGCTTCCCACGTAGTTGCTTGATAAAACAAAAGGTCTGATTCATAAAGCAGTGTGTCAGGCGTCGAGTGAGGAGGAGATGTTAAGAGATACAGCGCTTGCTGACAATAAGCAATTGCTTTGTCTAGGGTTTCTGAACTGAATACGCCTTCGCCAAAGCCCATTTGGTATGAAAAAGCAGCTTGACGGAGTACTACAGCTTGTTTATAAGGGTAATTCAAAGCAGCTAGAATGTTTGCACTTTCTTCACAAACAGAAACCGATTTAGCCCAGTAAGCTTGCTGATAGTAAGTAATTCCTAATGCAAGAAGAACATGGGCACGCAAAACAGGGGGTACTGCTTTAGACAGTAATGTTTGGAAAATGAGTTCTGCATTAGCCCAGTTACGCTGATATTCGCTGGCGACTATGCCGCTAAAGTAAGATGCCCAATCTGCAGCCTCCGGTAAATCTGCTTGCATTTCAATCAGAGCGTTGATCACTCCCTCAACCTGATTAAAATCGCGAGTACGCAGTGACTTAAAGAATTGATCAATGCAAGATTTAAGCTGTTGTTGTTTATCTGTCATTTTGCGAATAAAGGTTAAGCACTGTTTCAACGAAAAGGAGAAATTATGGGTAGCCCAAATTATCGCGGAGAAATCAGCCAAATAATTGATGAGGTTTTCATCAACTATAGTTTAGAACTGCCGGAGGAAGAGCTTGCCAGCACATCCGGCTATTTTATGAAAGGTTCCCCGCTCCGTTATTCATACTTTACCGTTCAGCGTGGCGCAATTAGCCAGCCGGAACAGACCACTATGGTGTACAGAATCGACCCAACCAATGGCAACAAGACCGACGATCTGTTGGCAGCACTCACCTGGTCAAGCGACGGATCGAAGGATGCCTCCGTTGGGTTGATCACCGGCTATACACTACCAAAGGGATGGGAAAAACACCTAGAACCGCCCTACGTTTCCTGCTACGTTACAGCCGCTAGTATGCGGAAACGGGGCATTGGCCGCAATCAGGATGACGAGATCGATCTGCATACTGCCCGCATTCAAGATTTGGACAGCGCCGTTTTGGCGATCTATCTACCGACTCTGCCGGTGGGTATCACCGCCGATGACTTGCAGGTATTTATCAATTCCCACCCGGCACAACAAGCGGCCCATAACCATGCCCCTGGCGCTGTCGCACCGCCACCGACCCCGGTCGCGGCGACGTTCAACCCGAGGATCAACAGCATGATCATTGGCGCGCCGGATCAACGGCTCCAGACGGGGCTATATGTTGTCGCTAAACCTATCGAGCCTGGTGACCATGCACACAACCATGCAACGCCGCAGCCCGTGTATGATCATCATGCCTAGCAAAACCGGTGCAGCCCCACACTCCGCCCCTCACCCGAACCCCGCAGGTGTGGCGTAACGTAGGCAAGCCATTTGCTTTGTGTTGAGAGACGCACGATAGGATAGCATAGCGACCTCGCCACCTTGTCCTGGCGAGGTCATTTTTTGATCATAGCGTGAAATTGGCGGTTAGGCAAATGATGTTTTCGCACGCAGCGTGCGGGGCGCGTGCTGGTAGCGTGCGTGGCACTGACCAGGACAATGCTGTCTACGCTCCGATCAGTTGGTCAGTGCCGCGCACGCGGTTGTGATACGACTATATATCTGACCCGCGTGCGCGGCACTGACCAGTGAATTAGCGGGGCAACAAACCGGTCTTGGTCAGTGCCGCGCACGCGGTT
>QWII01000058.1 GCA_021405325.1 Caldilinea sp. CFX5
AAGGGGAGGAACAGTTCCTCCCCTTACCAGGGGGAGGGTAGGAGGGGGTGGCTTGGTAGTTACGTTCAGAGAAAGACGGTTGTGACGCCGCGACCGGCCAGTCACGAGACGGAAGTGAGTACAATGGTGGAAAGAAGGTTGTACCCAATTGCGCCTAGTCTAGCAGAAAGGTAGCGGCTGGGGTACGCGGAAAATACGGGTTTTGCGGGAATAGAGTACGGTATTTTATCTAGTAGCAGTACGGGGCAATGTAAACTGATTCTGTAAGGAGTATTGCGTTTAAGGAGAGGCTATATCAGCAGAAATTATGCAACCAGTGAAGCTGTACCGTCCTGTTACAATCCCTTTTCTACCACCCACGCCGCGATCTGGACACGCGACGTAAAGCCTAATTTGTTCAAGATGTTGCTCACATAACCTTCGACCGTGCGCTCACCGATGACCAGCGCTTCGGCAATGGCGCGATTGGATTTGCCCTGGGCAATCAACACCGCCACTTCGCGTTCGCGGCGGGTCAGCCCATGATACGTCTGTCTCATTGGCAGGGGTGAGGTGGTGGGTTGTGGTTGTGACATCATGGCATTGGCCTGGCGCACAAAGTTGTTGCGTAATTCCGGATCAGGAACAGTGGCGGCGATCGCGTCGATGACTTGGCGGGCGTCGGCAAAGGCTTGCCTTGCTTCCACAGAACGTCTTTGGGCTTGATAGAGCTTACCAAGCGCAAGGTGGATACGCCATAATAATCTAGGCGTGCCATAGGCCCGCACCGTGCGTTGGGCGGCAGTGAGGGTGCTCTCGGCTTCTCCCCACTGACCAATGCCAAGCAAGCCCTCAGCACGCAATTGGGCCAGATGGGGCATTGAGCCAATCGCCTCCTGTGTTATCGCGCTGCCTGCTGGCTCTGTTTCTGGCCGGTTGCGCGCGATCAATTGATCAATGATCGACAAAGCATGGGTGAAGTTGCCTTGACGTACGGCAAGCTCGGCGCGACCGCGCCACAGCCAACGCTGGCCGGCTGTTTTCATCGGCAAATCGGGCGGCGCCACCCTATTCAGCAACGCTTCGGCTGCGCCAAGTTCGTCTTGCTCTAACAAGAGCGCAATGAGATAGCCGGCGGTGAGTCGGGCATGAAACAGCGAGCCAAGTTCGTTCGCTAAGGCCAGGGCTTGCTCTAAGTAACGCCGCGCCAAGGGCAGGGCGAGCAAATCGCTATAGAGGATGCCCAAACAGTACTGCGTAAGGCAGATCCACTGCCGGTGTCCGATTTCTTCGGCAATCGCAAGGCCACGGTGCGTTTGGGCGAGCGCGGCGCCATATTGCCCCAGGGCGCTCAATGGGTAGGCGGCTATGCCCAGGGCATACGCTTCCCCGGCGCGCCAGCCAATCTCCTGTGCAACTTGCACAGCTTGCTCATTCCAACGACGGCACTCTAGGAGAGTCACAGCGGCGGCACGCCCGACATCATGCAAACGATTCATGCCGGCCAGTGAGAGCGTCGCTAGACTGGAGGACAACCCTTGCCGGCCATCCAGTTGTTGGAACAGGGCAATTGCTTCTTTGAGGTGAAGCGCGCCCTGTTGCACATTACCGGAAAGGAGATGGGTCATCCCCAATAGATCAAGGGTTTGCGCCAGACCACGCCGATTCTGTAGCGCTTGAAAAATGGGTAGCGCTTCTTGATGATAGCTCAGGGCTTTTTGCGGCTCTTCCCCATGATTCAGATGCCAGTTGCCCACCCGATTCAGGCTGCGCGCCAGCGTGCTGGCATCAACCAGGGTGCGCGCTATCGCTAATGCTTGTTGATAGTAGTCACCCGTTTGCGTATAATCACGCGCGGCCCACAATTGCCCCAAATTAAGCAGCGCCCGCCATTCCAGTTGACTGTTGCCAGTGGTGCGGGCCAGGTGGAGTACCGTTTCATGATCGGCGCGCGCCTGCTCAAAGGCGCCGACTAGGCCATAGGCCAGGCCGCGCACCCGATATAGATCGGGCAGAGCAGCAGTTTGGTCCAAGTGGTGGGCAGCCTCTAGCGCCCGTGTGAATTGCTCAATGGCGGCGTGCGGGGTGTAGAGCGCCCGCGCCTGTTCACCGGCGCGACGGGCATAGTCTAGCACTTTTTCCCAGGCGTCGGCTTCATAAAAGTGGTAGGCTAGGTCGGCTGCGTAGCTTTCTAACGATGGCGCATAGAGCTGTTCAAGCGCTTCAGCAATCCGCCGGTGGAACGCCTTTTGTTCACGCGCCAGTAATTGGCTGCAAACCGCCTGGCGCGTCAGCGCATGGCGAAAAGCAAAGCGTTCAGCCGAAGCCTCAACCACCAATTGAGCGGCCAGCAACTCTTTGATCTGCGTCAGTAGTTCTCCTTCCGTGTAGCCGGTAACGGCTTGCAGCACGGCAAAGTCAAAGTGCTGGCCCGCTACCGCAGCTACGGTCAAGGTATAGCGCGCCGCCGCACTCAGTTGTACAACACGCCGCTGCACAGCATCCTGCACAGTGCGCGGGATCTGCAGGTCATTCATCGGTTTGCGATCCCAGACACCATCGCTGTAAAAGACATCACCCGTAGCGATCAGCGCTTTTAACACCTCTTCAATGAAAAAGGGATTGCCATCGGTTAAGCGGCAAAGCGCGTCTAGAAACTCGGTGCGCACCGGCCGTCCTAAGGCCAAGATGGCGCGCAGCAGGGCATCTACCTCCGCCGGCGTGAAGCGCGGCAAGGCCAACTCTACTGGCCGCTGTTCGCGATCCAACGCCGCCAAAAAGTGGTGCAGCGTCGGGTGAATTTCATCACTGCGATAGGTGAGCAACAGGAGCAAAGGGTGCGTTGCCGTCCGGTGCGCCAGATAGCGCAGAAATTCTAGGCTGGTCTCATCGCTCCAGTGCAGGTCTTCGATGATCAGTAAGAGGGGGGCGGGCAACTGGGTGAAGAAGTGGGTTAACATCGCAAAGAGACGCCGCTTTGTCGCTTCGGGGTCAAGGCGGGGCGTGGGGTGAAGGTCGTGCAACGCCGGCGCCAGTTCAGGCAGCAGCTTGACCACTTCCGCCGCTAGCGGGCCAAGCAGGGTTGTTACTTCACTGAGAGGATGGCGCGCCAGGCAGGTGCGTAGCAGGTCGATCAGTGGAGCGTAGGGGAAGAGTCGATCCGGTTCAAAGCAGCGGCCTTGCACTGTTTGCCACCCCTGCCGTTCGGCGCGCTGTCGCACTTCGGTCGCTAGCCGCGATTTGCCGATGCCCGCCTCGCCGGCGACAAGCACAACCTGACTGCGCCCCTGGTTGCCCTGCGCCAGCCAGGGGTCAAACGTCGCCAGTTGTGGGGCGCGCCCGATGAAGATGGTGGAAACGACCGATTTATCGAGGAGTGGCGCCATGTTGCTTGCCCTCCGCACACAAGCTGTCTCTATTATAGCAAGCTTACGTGCGCAGGGCAAGAGGTGTTGCAAACTTTTGCAATGAGACCGAGAATGGCAAATAGGACGCGAAAAGGGTTAGGGCAGCGAAACCCAAACACCATTTTGATGCGAGTGAATGGCGGCGTCAATGACTTTTTGCGCCTTCAGTCCGTCATGGAAGTTTGGTGATATGGGCTGATCCGCCAGGATCGCATCGATAAATTGGCGATCCCCAATTTACCGCTCACCCTGGTGATGTCGCCGACCAACCAATGGGCCAAATCGATCATGTGCGACCCAAGATCGCCCAACATGCCATTGCTGCGCTGGGCATCAAACCGCCACCGATATAGCCCTTTGCGTCCGAATCCACCCAGATAGCGGATTTGGAACAGATAGGGCCGACCGATATACCCTTCACTGACAAGTTGGTGAAGATAGCGATAGTGCGGCATCCAGCGCGCTGTGAAAAAGACCATGTGTTTGATGCCTACGGCCTCGGCCTTTTCGGTCATAGCGCGTGCCTCTGTCGCATTCATAGCCAGCGGTTTTTCACAAATGACATGCAGGCCGGCGTCGAGGGCAGCCATTGTCATGGCATAATGGAGATCATCAGGCGTAGCAATAACCACCGCGTCCAACTGCGCTTGGGTTATCATCTCACGATAATCGGTGTAGATAGCTGGAATATTATATTTGTCTGCCATCTCTTGGGTGCGCCCTGCGTTTCGTCCACAGATAGCAGCGAGATGAGCTTGTGGATGGCTTTTCAGATTGGGCAGATGCACGAGATCGGCATACCAACTTGTGCCGATAACACCTACACGAACATGATCAATGATTGACATGATTAGCGCACCTTTCTCTAATCCCTTGATTACGACCAACTATCGTAGCACTTACGCATGTCAGGCTCCCCTCCTGGCAGTTGCCAGCACTAGCGCTTGTTCCATCTGTTGTTGCGCTATGGGCACCATGAGTAGATCAAGATAAATATAGGCGAGATAGCGCTGGGCCAGGCACATCCACTGATGATGCTCAATCTCCTGGGCAATCGCCAGGGCGCGCTGCACCGGATTAGTAAACGGGGGGTATTTCACCTCAGGATGTAGCAGGGCAGTTGAAACTGTCGGCTAACAAGACATAGTTGCGGGTTTTAACCCTACTGCTTGACCCCCACAGCACAGTGATGCGGCCAGGTAATAAAGTAAGTACCGTCTGCTGCCGCCCGGTCTACACCGGCGAGGTACTCTGCGGTTTCAGCGGGCGTAAATGCAGCAAAGAGGAAGCTGTGTAACAGGCTCTCGACGGCGCCGTAAGGATTGTCAAAGGCAACCAAGTGCGGCCAGGTGCGGATATGGGCAAGCGTGCTATTATGGAAACGCCGGTAGAGAGTGGCCGAGGCGCAACTCTGCCTTTCATCTTCAGGCTGCCAGGGTCGCATTTCTAGGGGCGCCTTCAATTCCTGGCGGACAGGGACATTGACGGTGTACGCCAGATCACGCGCCCGCACAATCACACCAATGCGACCGCCCGGTTTGGTGACCCGCACCAACTCACGCAACATTTGATCGGCATCCACTTCTTCCATGACTGTAGTCGAGAAAACTACATCGAAGTGCTGGTCAGGGAAGGGCAATGCTTCGGCATTGCCTTGCTGAAAGGTGATCAGGTGATCCACTTGCTCGGCTTTGGCCAGCACCTGCGCTTCTTTTAACAAAAACGGATTGATATCTACACCATGAATAGGATTCTGTCCCTGCATGCGCCGGGCCAACCAGCGGTCGATTACGCCGCTGCCGCAGCCCACATCGAGAACGCGTTCGCCGGGTTGCAGGTCAATCTCTTCAAAGAGGTTGCGCACCATACGCAAGTAGCCCGCCGATTGGCCGCGCTGCTCTAAAAAGGGCATCAGTCCCAATTGAGGGCCACCCAAGACAATGGTGCAAAAGTGTTGGCTCAATTGCGCAACCAGCGGCTCCCATCCTGAAGGCGCCAGTCCCAGCGGCAGCAAGATCAAGGGTACACCCTGCCCGCTGATTTGATAGAAAATGCCGGCTACTTCACCCCGTTCGGTGCGCAAAGTTGCCTGGGAGACCGCTGACGCCCTACCTGAGTCAGACAGAAATTGCGTCAACGTCGTCGTGATTTCTTCAGCGCGATCGTTGGCGACATCAGTCCAGAGAGCAGTTTTATAGCCGGTAGCGACGACAGCTTGGGCATCCGGCAATGTGGGCAACGCAGCAGCCACTCTTTCGCCATCAATGGGTTGATCGCCGGTAAAGATCAACAGCCGTTCTCCCAACGGTGCGAGCTGATGGGGGGCAATTTCCATTGGGTAGAGCAAACTCAGCGAAGCGATCCGCTGCGGATAGTGCGTCGCTAGACCACCCCAATCATCCGGTAGCCGCGCCGCAAAATGAGCACGTTCCAGACCCAAATGGGCCATCAGTTGGCAAAGCCGTTCTTCGATCGGGTTGTGTTGCTGAACCATAACCTTCTCCTTGAATTTACAGGACTTACGCAGGACGGTTCATATCGATAAGGATAACTCGCCGTTGGGTCTACTCTAGCAGAGAAGCGAAGGGCAGGGTACGTGGAAAGTACGGGAGTTTGCGGGAAGATAGTACGGTATTTTGGAACGCAACGGTACGGAGAAGGAATTTATGGGGAGGTACGGTGCAGCCCTTTCTCTACCGCCCAAGTGGCGATCTGAGTGCATGCGCACTCAATGCGCTAGCAATACCCTTAGATTTGGGTGCTACCTACTTGCTTTGTTACGCGCAATCTGCTACGCTTGTTCTATGGATGTTCTACGTGGCGTGATTGAACGCATCACCTATCATAATGAAGAAACCGGCTACACCGTCGCCAAGCTGACGCCGGAATTCCGCGCCCAAAGTGATTACGGGCAAGGCAGCTTCGGACGTAACCGCGAAGTTGCCATTATTGGTACGCTGGTCGGCGTAAATGTGGGCGAGTCGGTCGAGCTGACCGGGCGCTGGACGATTCATGCCGAGTATGGCCGGCAGTTTGTGGTCGAGGGGATGCGCACGGTGTTGCCGGCGACGGTCGCCGGCATCGAAAAGTATTTGGGCAGCGGGCTGATTCGTGGCGTGGGGCCAGTGACGGCCAAGCGCATCGTGAAGCACTTTGGCGTAGAAACCCTCGCCGTGATTGAAGAACAGGCCCACCGTTTGAACGAAGTGCCAGGGGTTGGGCAAAAGCGCGTCCAGATGATCATGACGGCTTGGCAGGAGCAGAAGGCGATCAAAGAGGTGATGCTCTTCCTGCAAAGTCACGGCGTCAGCACGAGCCTGGCCACCAAGATTTACAAGTTTTACGGCGATGACGCCATTGGCATTGTGCGCCAAGACCCCTATCGACTGGCGCGTGATATTTTTGGCATCGGCTTTTTGACGGCGGATCGCATCGCCCAATCGATGGGGCTGGCGCCTGATTCACCGCAACGGGTGGCCGCAGGGGTGGCTTACGCCCTGAATCAGGCGACCGAGGAAGGGCATGTTTTTTTGCCCACGTCGGAATTGGTGAAACAAGCCGGTGAATTGCTGGGCGTTAGCCGCGATGAGATTGGCATCGGCGTCGTGCGCCTCTGGCATGATGATCAGGTCAAGGTCGCCGTACAACCGGGGGATGTGGAACTGGCGCCCCTTGTGAACATACCGCTCGACGATGAGATCCCCAAACTGATTGCCGAAGGCGGACAACTTTATGCGGTAGCGACCAGCACCCAGGCCCAACAAATTTTGGACGAAGAACGGGCCATCTACTTGACGCCCTTCTACTATAGCGAGCAAGGGGTCGCCAATCAATTACAGCGCTTGATGCGGCTGGGGGAAAGCAGCTTTGCCCGCTTTCAACAACGCCAAGATTGGGAGAAACTGCTGTCAGCGGCTGAGGTGACAACAGGGTTACGTCTGGCCCCACAACAAAGGAGCGCGATTCAGGCGGCGCTTACCCATCGCGTCACTGTATTGACAGGCGGTCCTGGGACTGGCAAGACAACCTCGATCCGTATATTATTGCAAATTTGTGACCAACACCGTTACCGAGTCGTACTAGCAGCGCCGACAGGCCGCGCCGCCAAACGCTTGGCTGAGACCACGGGGCGTGAAGCAAAAACGCTCCACCGCCTGCTCGAATTCAAGCCCGCCGAAGGCATGTCCTTTCACCGCAACGCCGACAACCCGCTGGAAGGCGACCTACTGATTGTCGATGAAGCCTCCATGCTCGATCTGCTCTTGACCAATCACCTGCTCAAAGCTATTCCACCGGGGATGCACCTACTGTTGGTCGGCGATGTCGATCAATTGCCCAGCGTTGGTGCAGGGAATGTGCTGAAGGATATTATTGCCGCCATTGAAGAGATTAATTCAAGGCATGAATCACGCGCATCGTCATCCAGTCACCTTGTCACCTTGTCACCCGGTCATCCGGCCACCGTCATCCGCCTGCAAACCATCTTCCGCCAGGCGGCGGGCAGTTTTATCATTACCAATGCCCATCGCATCAACCAAGGGGAGATGCCGACGGTTGACAATGAGACGGCAACCGATTTTTTTCTCTTCCGCACCGACGAGCCGGAGCGGGCCGCGCAGCTTTGCGTCGAATTGGTGCAGAGTCGCATTCCCAAGCGTTTTGCCATTCCGTCCAGGGATATTCAGGTTCTTAGCCCGATGCACCGGGGGATTATCGGCGTGGGCGCGCTCAATGAAGCGTTGCAAAATGGGTTGAATCCGGCCGCGCCGCAGAAGCCGGAAAAGCGCGTGGGCAACCGCATCTATCGCATCGGCGACCGGGTGATGCAGATCCGCAACAATTATGATAAAGATGTCTATAACGGTGACATGGGCGCGATCCAGGCGCTAGACATGGAGATGCAAAAGGTAACGGTCAACATTGATGGGCGCGCTGTGGTTTACGATTTTCTCGAATTAGATGAACTGGTTCACGCCTACGCCGTAAGTGTCCATAAGAGCCAAGGCTCAGAATTTCCGGCGGTGGTCATTCCCGTGCTGACCAGCCACTATATGATGTTGCAACGCAATCTTCTCTACACCGCGGTCACGCGCGCCAAGCGTTTGGTCGTTTTGGTCGGTCAACCCAAAGCAATTGCCATGGCCGTGCGCAATGACAAGGTGACGCAAAGGTTTACAGGGTTGCGTGAACGTTTGACGAGTCGGCTCGAATCAAGCATAATAGGTATGTAAATTTTTTCACAATTTCAGAAAGGATTCCGATGATGCTTCCTATTGCTGTTCAGTTATACACACTGCGCAATCTCCAGATGCCATTTGATGAGCTGTTGGGTCAAGTTTCCGCGATTGGTTACACGGGCATCGAAACCACCGGCAATCATAAACTGTCCGCCGCCGAAATGCGGGCGCTGCTGGACAAGCATGGCCTCAAGGTGGTTTCTACCCATGCTCCGATTGCCCAATTAGAGAGTGATGCCGAGAGCGTCATTGCCTTTAACAAGGCCATTGGCAACAATGTTTTGGTTGTTCCCTTCTTGGCCCCGGATGACCGCGGTAAGGACGGTGCGGCTTGGAGCCAAATGGGCAAACGGTTGGCCGCCATCGGTCAGCGTTGTCAGGATGCCGGCATGAAGTTGATGTACCACAACCACGCCTTTGAGATGGAAAGTGTCGATGGCAAGTTGGCGATTGACTGGCTGATGGAAGGGGCCGGCGCCGACAAACTGGGTTTTGAAATAGATCTGGCCTGGGTGCAACGGGGCGGCCAAAATGGCGTACAGTTATTACAGAAGTATGCCGGTCGCTGCCAACGGGTCCATTGCAAAGATCTCGCCCCCGAAGGTCAAAACCAGGACGAAATGGGCTTTGCCGATGTCGGCCACGGCGTCCTTGACTGGACGGCGCTCTTGCCTGCCGCCAAAGCCGCCGGCGCCGAATGGTACATCGTCGAACACGATCTACCCAAGGAGCCGTTGGTCAGCATCCGGCGGAGTTTTGCGTTTTTGCGGGACAAGGTAGGGTAAACAGGTAAACAGGTAAACAGGGACATAGGGAAAGAAGTCTCTACCTGTCTACCTGTCTACCTGTCTACCTGTTTACCTGTCTCACGAAAGGAAAAACTATGGCCAGAGAAGCAATGTTCGCCGGGCTCGTGGTGGATGAAAGCGGGCGGGCGGCGGAAGTGACCAGGGTGGGCGAAAATGCCTGTTATGTGGTGTTGGATGATGATTTCCGCCGCCATATTGATGCCGAGCAGGTGGATCGCCAGGTGTTGCGCTTTATGCGCGAGCAGGTCGATGATCATCGCGATCTGGCTGTAGAGCAGATGCTTAATATGTTGGGCAAGGATGACATCTTTACCAAGGTGGCGGTCGAGTCTTCGATCAACAACATTGAGAAGAATGTCGGTCAACCGATCCCTGAAGAGGCTCGCCAGTGGATGGGGATGCTGGGCTTTCGCATTGTGATCGACTTTCATGGCAATGTGGTCGATATCCAGATGCCGGCCGGCGGTATTGCTGATGACGAATAATCCATACAACCAATAACTTCACAAATGGTAATCCTTTGTCAGCAAATTGACCCTTGACAAAAAGCGCTGCCAATGTTAATGTGTATAAAAATCGATATTCATACACATTAATAGAGGAAGATCATGCGTACCAACATTGTTATTGATGATGCGTTGCTCTCGGAAGCGCTCTCCTGTACCGGGTTATCGACCAAAAAGGCTGTCATCGAAGAAGCCTTGCGCACCCTCGTTCGCTTGAAATCGCAAGAACAGGTGCGGTCGTTGCGAGGTCATTTGCGCTGGGAAGGCGATCTACACGCCATGCGCGAAAGTCGCGTCGCCTATGAAGTCAACACGAGCGCCGGCAGCGCAACCGTGGAGGATGATAGCGATGTGGATCGTTGATTCTTCGGTCTGGATCGATTATTTTAATGGGAAGGTGACGCCCAAGACAGAAGCGCTCGACAGAGCGCTGGGGCAACAAGAGATTGCCATTGGCGACATTATCCTGAGTGAAGTGTTGCAAGGCTTTCGTCATGATCGGGAGTTTGACCGTGCGCAGCAAGCCATGTTGCGCTTTCCCGTCTTTGAGATGGTCGGCGTGGAGATTGCGCTGCGAAGTGCAGCTAACTACCGTCGTTTACGCAAACAGGGGCTGACCGTGCGCAAAACGATCGATTGCGTCATCGCCACCTTTGTCATTCAACGCGGCTTTCAGCTTCTCCATGATGACCACGATTTTGAACCCTTCGAGCGCCATTTGGGTCTGCAATGTGTGAAGGTATAACTTCTCATGAATGCCGATCAACCGGTCACGCTAGAAATTTGTGTTGATGCCGTCGAAGGCGCGCTGGCCGCCCAGACCGGCGGCGCTCACCGAGTAGAACTCTGCGACAATTTGCTGGAAGGCGGCACCACCCCCAGCGCCGGCATGATTGCCCTCACCCGCCAACAAATTCAGATTGGTCTTAACGTCATCATCCGACCACGCGGCGGCGATTTTTGTTATTCTGACCTGGAATTTGCGGTCATGCAATATGATGTGAGCCAGGCCAAACAACTAGGCGCCGATGGCGTTGTTATCGGCCTGCTCAATCCGGACGGTACAGTCGATACGGTGCGCACGGCTATGCTCATTGCACGAGCACGGCCACTTAGCGTCACCTTTCATCGGGCGTTTGATATGGCTGTCGATCCGCACCAAGCGCTAGAAGACCTCATTGACCTAGGTGTTGACCGCGTTCTCACCTCGGGCCAGGAAAGTTCGGCGCTGGAAGGACTGGATCTGATTACGACGCTCGTGCAACAAGCAGGAGAGCGCATCATTGTCATGCCCGGTGGCGGCGTTAATGATCGCAATATTCACAAGATCGTTAGCCAGAGCGGCGCCCGTGAAGTTCACTGGAGCGCCCGCCGCAGCAGCGAGAGCACGATGACCTATCGTCGAACCCATGTCTTTATGGGCGGCGCGTTACGACCACCGGAGTTCAGCCGTCAGACCACCGATAGTGGACGGATTGAGACGATTCTCAACCGCTTTCAGACATAACAATTACTGTCATTCACGCTTTCATCAACCAACAGAACACAAACCACTATGCAACTACTCGACCATCCCATCGGCAACTATCGTTTCTTTACGGGCATCGCGCCCTATTCAGCGGGCGTCGTGGCGATGCCCGGCTACGAAGTCATCCGTGTAACCTTGCATGAACCGATTCCCTACCGCCAGGGTTTCGATCTGATCAGTCGCCATTTACTTGGCATGGGTCGCCCACGGCAGGCGCTCTGTGCAATCGAGTTGCGTCTACCCGCGCCTCGCTCCTTTACCGGCTTTATTGATTTCAACCGTGACTATCGCGCCATTCTGGCTGATTGGCAGATTCTGGTCGGCGATCACAACCCGGTGGCGCGCACCAATATTGCCCCGGCCTTTGCCCCGCCGGCGGAGCCCTGTATGTATGCCTTTTCCTACACGATTCCCGCTATGACCGGGCAACCAACCTTTGTTGTCGCCGGGGCTGGTGACTTGAATGATCAGGCCAATCTCACACCGGCGGCGGTTGTCCGTCCTGGCGAGACGTCGGCCAACGCGTTAGCGGAAAAAGCGGCGACGGTGATGGGCGTCATGGAGGAGCGGCTGACCGGATTGCAGATGACTTGGGATGCGGTCACGGCAGTGACGGTTTATACCATCTATCCAGTGCGCCCATTGCTGGTCAATGGCATTTTGCGCAAGATCGGGCCGGCGGCGGCGCATGGGGTTCACTGGTACTATAGCCATCCGCCCATTGCTGATCTGGCCTTTGAGATGGATGTGCGCGGGATTCGGCAGGAGTTACGGATTTGACAATAGAACGCGGATTGAGCGGATCTAGCGGATCAACGCGGATTTTTCAATCATCCGCTTTAAACCGCTAGATCCGCTCAATCCGCGTTCGATAAAAGGTTTCCAATGGACAAAACGCTTGTACGGGCCAGCAAATTGTTGAGCCTGGTGTTGCGCCATGAGCCGCAGCGCATCGGCATTACGTTGGATAGCGCCGGTTGGGTAGCGGTGGATGAGTTGCTGACCGCCGTCAATCGGGCCGGCGTGCCATTGACACGCGCCCTGCTCCAACGGGTGGTCGATGAGAACGACAAGAAACGCTTTCGCTTCAGCGATGATGGACTACTCATTCGCGCCAGCCAGGGTCATTCCGTGGAAGTAGAACTTGCGTTACCGCCCAAAACGCCGCCTGATCTGCTTTATCATGGCACAGCGACGCGCTTTCTCGATTCTATTCGCCAACAGGGGTTACTGCCGCAAAGCCGGCAACAGGTTCATCTGTCGGCGGATCACGGTACGGCTGTCAACGTTGGGCAGCGGCATGGCAAGCCAGAGGTGTTGACGGTCAAGAGTGGCGCGATGCAGGGTGATGGTTATCTTTTCTATCAGGCGGATAATGGCGTCTGGCTAACCGATCATGTGCCGCCTGCCTACCTTATTATTCCTGATCATTCCTAGTCTGGATCTAATGTATGCACCTCTTTGCTCTGCCCGATTACCCAACCAGCTTTTGGGTAATGGCAGTTTTTGTTATGCTCTTGACCGGTTTGGGCAAATCGGGCTTTGGCAGCGGTTTTGGCGCCCTCGCCACCCCGTTGTTGGCCTTGACCATTCCGGTGGCGGATGCGGCGGCGCTCCTGTTGCCGCTGTTGATCATCATGGATATTTTTACCGTGCCCTACTATCGCGGGCGCTTTCACTGGGGTCATTTGCGAATCTTGCTGATCGGCGCGTTGCTTGGCATTGCGCTGGGTAGCTACTACTTCAATGCGCTCAGTCATAACGAACGGGCGATGAAGATGGGCATTGGCGCATTGGCCGTGCTCTTTGTACTAATCCAGATAGCGCGTTCGTTTCTGCTTGGGAAGTTCCGTGACCAACCGCCGCCCCGCGCCGTCGGCTGGTTGATGGGGGCGGTGGGCGGTTTCACCTCAACCGTCGCCCATGCCGGTGGGCCGCCGGTGACGATCTATCTGTTGCCGCAAGGGTTGCCGCGCGATCAATTTGTGGGCACGGTGGCGCTGCTCTTTGGGCTGATCAACGTGGTGAAACTGGTTCCCTACTATACCCTGGGCTTGCTGCGGGTGAGCAATATCACAACGATTCTCCTGCTGGCGCCGCTGGCGTATGTGGGTGTGCGGCTGGGGGTGTTTCTCAATAAGCGCTTTACCGACAAGTGGTTCACCCGGTTTGTCTATGCGTTTCTCTTTATGACCGGCATGGAGCTATTGACCGGGTCGAACCTGGTCGATTTGTTCTTGACTATGTGGTGATGCGGGCTATAATCGGGGGCAGGTATCACCGCGAAGCATGGGATTTGCGAAGCAGTTCTGGCTGGCGATAATCAGTAAGCAGGTTAGCTCGTCGCTGCGACAGGGTGAGACGGAATTATGAACAACGGATGCGCCCGCTATGTGTGGGATTATGATCTGATCCAAGAACAAGTTGATGCCATGCCCGAAGGTCGCTACGAAAACGGCCCTCTCAAGCTTGTCTTGATTGAGCGGGTTCACCAGCTTGCGGGCACGCAGCGCCAGGTAAGTACGTGAGAACCCCAGGGATAGTCCTCACGCCGGAATACCCAGTCCACACCACTACACGAATGACGATAATTGCGCTACAACCAAGTTTTGTACTTCGGGTAAGAACGCCGTTATTGTATAATCTCTTACCAAACGTGGCTGTCCACTAGCGGACAGGTCAATGTCCGCTAGTGGACATTTGGTTGCCCATCGTTTGTTGGATCATTCATGCGCTGACATCATCAAGGATTCACCCCGATGGAGAGACCTGCGGCCTTTATTGCGGCGGATCGTGCTGCGGCGCTTGCCGGCGCAACAACGCTACCGGAAACGATGGAAGGATCGGTGCTGTTTGCCGATATTTCCGGCTTTACCGCGCTGCTGGAAAAGATGGCCGCCCAGTTCGGGCCGACCGAAGCGGCCGATCAACTCACGACCCAGATCAATCTGGTCTTTGCTGACCTCATCGATCAAGTTGAACAATTTCAAGGCACGGTTGTCGGCTTTGGTGGGGATGCCCTTTCCTGTTGGTTCCACCTGGACAATGGCCGGCGTGCGACGGCCTGCGCCCTGGCAATGCAACAGGCGATGGAAAAATTTGCCCATATCGAACTGGAGGATGGCACATCAGTCATCCTGGCGCTCAAAGTCGGGCTGACCAGCGGAACGGTGCGCCGTCTGGTCGTCGGTGATCCCGCCATTCAATTGCTCGATGTCATGGCCGGCGCAGCGATGCTTGAACTCGGTGCGGTGCTGCATGAAAGCGCGCGCGGGGAGATCAGAGTAGGACCGGGTGCGCTGCAACAGATCGAAGAAGCGTTGGTGACTACCGCCTGGTATCTGAACGAGCAGGAACAAGCGATAGCCAGGGTTGCCGGCTTTCGTCCCGCAGCGTTGACGGCCGCCGCCAATACGGCATTAGCGCCGGCGCCAACACAACCTATCCCAGTTCTAGATGAAGCGCTTTTGGTGGATTGGTTGCTACCGCCGGTCTATGACCGTGTACGCCAGGGGCAAGGGCGCTTTCTCAACGATCTGCGTCCGGTTGTGGTGCTTTTTTTACAATTTAACGGCCTGGATTATGTTAATGATGAGTTGGTGGGCGCCAAGCTTGATGCTTATGTGCGCTGGGTGCAACACTGCCTGGCCCGCTATGAAGGCTTCCTCCTCAAATTGACCATTGATGACAAGGGCAGCTATTTGTTGGCAACCTTTGGCGCCTTGGAGAGCCACGACGACGACGCGCAGCGCGCGGCCGCGGCCGCCCTGGAACTACGCAGCGCACCGGAAGAATTTTCGTTTATCACCAGCGTACAGATCGGCTTACACCAAGGGCGCATCCTGGCCGGCGCCTTTGGCAGCAAGAAACGGGCAGCCTATGATCTGCTAGGCAGCGCCGTCAATTTAACCAACCGTCTGATGACCAGCGCCGCCCCCAACCAAATCTTGACCTCCAAGCGGATCATTGAAGCGGTCTGCGACCACTTTCAATTCGGCCCGCCGACCCTGACGCCGCTCAAAGGTGTCGGCGACCGCTATCTCTATGAATTGCGCGATCGGTTGCCGGTCAACCTGTCGGTTTATGATGAGCCAATCCTGGAACGGGAAGCGGAATTGAACTTTTTATCCCAGATCCTGGAGCAGGTCTTTGCCAGCCAGGGGCAGATTGTGCTGATCGAGGGGGAGGCCGGCATTGGCAAAAGTCGGCTAGTTGCTGAATTTCGCCGGCGGGCAACCACCATCGGTTGTGTGGTGGCAACGGCGGTTTGTGAAAGCTTTAGCCGGGAGAATATCTATCAGTCCTGGCAGCAGATTCTCTTTACCTTGCCCTCGATTGCGGCTGAGGATTCGCTGGCCATGCACGACCCCTTGCTGAGTAATTTCCTGGGGCTGACCTTTATGCCAGGTGCAACGAAGGGTGCGCACCTATCGCCGCAACAGCAAGCAACCACCTTTGCCCGGATTACCGATCTGCTCCTGGCGGAGGCGCATCAACGCCCGCTTGTCTTGATCTTTGAGGATATTCAATGGCTTGATCACGCCTCAGTCAACCTGCTCAAAAGCTTCTATCAGCGCATGGCAAATGCACCGGTGTTGCTGCTCTTTGTCCAGCGCCCGGCCGGCAGCGACAGCGCACAGTTACTCGCCAATCTGTCGTCTTTAGCCAAATTTCACCATCGTGCATTAGCACCGCTTTCGCATAAAGCAATTCAGGCTATCATTGAAGATCAGTTGGCAGGACGGGCGTTGCCGCTGCTGCTCGCCTTGATCGCCATCCGCGCCCAAGGCAACCCCTATTACGCCGAAGAGCTGTTATTGGCGCTCTACGACCTCAACCTGCTGGTCTATAAAAAGGAGAGCAACGAGTGGGATCTGGCGCCGGCGCTCTTTGCCCGGCTGCAAGCGGAAAATTGTTTGCGCAAAGATCCGGTAAGCGGGGAGTGGCGACTGGAAGTCAACGCCGCGTTAGCCACGATTGCGTTGGGCATCCCCGACGCCATTCATCAGCTTGTTTTAGCCGCCATTGATGAGCTGCCGGAAGGGTGTCGCCAGATTGTGCAGATTGCCAGCGTCATCGGCGGCCCCTTTACCTGTACATTTCTGCAACAGGTCTACCCGTCACCCATTGACCTGCCAGGCTTGCGTGAGCAATTGCAACTTTTGGTGCGCCATCAATTACTGGTTCGGCTACGCGCTGATGACGAGGAACAATATGAATTTCGCCGCCATTTGACGCAAGCGGTTGTCTATGCAACGATGGTCGAAACGCAGCGGCAAACATTGCACGCAGCGGTCGGGCAGCTCATGGCGCGCCGCCAACCGACGGCAGCCCCCTTACTCGCTTATCACTTTAGCCGGAGCCATTTGGCGGAAAAAAGCCGCCATTATCTGGAGCTAGCCGTCCATGCCGCCCGACAGGAGGAAGCCAACCAGGCGGCGCTGAATTACTACAATCAACTCTTGGCCCTGGACGAACAATGGCCCTGGTTACAGGGCAAAGTTGAGGTCGCGCACATCCTGGGTCTACGCAGCGAAGAAGAGCATACCCTCAACCGATTAGCGGAGTGGCCGACAGCGCCACGCTTTACTGTGCGCTATTTGTACGCGCAATACTACGCCGCGATCTGTCACTATGAGCTGGCTGCACAAGCTGCGGGACAAGCCTTAGCTATCGCCGAAGCACAAGCAGACCTGCTCGACCAAGCGCGTGCCTTGGGGTTGTTGGCCTTGATTGCGCGTCACCAGGGCAACTATGAACAGAGCCAAACCCATTGTGATGCAGCGCTGGCGCTGTTACAAAAACCGAACTTGCCCGCGGCGCAAACCGATCTGCTCCTGGTTGACCTGTATAATCACCGGAGCTATGCCTGTCGGCAACAGGGGGCATATTCACAGGCCCAATTGTATAGTGAACGGGCGCTCCAGATCTGCTATGACCGGAACTACCGACGGGGGGAGGCGGCGGCGCTGAACACGATGGCGGCGATTGCCTACTACCGGCGCGAGTTTGCCGATGAAGAACGCCATCGCGAAGCGGCGATCCAGCTTCAGCGCCAAATTGGCGATCTGCCTGGTGAAGGGGTCAATTTGTATCATCGCGCCCTGGTTCTCCATGAAACCGGTCAACTCGAAGCGGCGGAAAGGTGGGCGCTGGCCGTATTGGCAATTCATCAAGCGACCGAGGATCTGCGCGGGGAAATGAATGTGCGCAATCTGTTGGGTCTGCTCTATGCGCAATTTGGCGAAGTTGGGGAAGCAGCCACGGAATTACAACATAGTTTGCAGATCAGTGAGCAGATCGGCGACGAAGCCGGCAAGGCTTATGCGATCTGTCACCTTGGCGTCGTCCTGCGCGACCGGGGTCGCTTACGGGTGGCCGCCGAATATCTGGAAGAGAGTTGGCAAATGGCCGATCAGCAAGGGGATCGGTACCTCAGCGCCATGTGCCAAAGCCATCTGGCGATTGTCCGCTTGTTAGAGGAAAAATTTGAAAGGGCCATTCAGCTTGCCCAACAAGCGTTGAACGCAAGGGAAGAATTGCAAGCGACCATCTTAACGATCAGCGATCTAACCACACTGGCGCGGGCCTACTGGGGATTGGGCAAAGACGAACAAGCTTTAGAATACGCCGAAAGCGCGCTGGAACGCCTGACCGAGAGTTATGCTGTCGGGGCGGAATTTCCCCATCATGAGTACTTCCATTGCGCCACTGTTCTGCGCCATGTCGGTCGCTTCGCGGCCGCCTATGATGCACTCCAGGCCGCTTTCAAACTCTTAACCACACAGGCTGACCAAATCAGCAATCCAACACGCCGCCAGGCGTTTCTGAAATTGGCGCCAGTGAACAGTACGATCATGGCCGCTTTCAACTAAAGCATAGGACTTACGCAACAACCTTAGGACGGAAGATTCATACGGCTATCGCGTTCAGCTTGCACACGCGGTAGATCCAGGATCGTGAGTACGCCATTGTCAAAGGCCACCAATTCCCGCACGCTCCACTCGCCCAGAATTTTGTTCACCCACTGGCGCCGTGCGCCGATCAGCGAAGCTAGTTCGTCTTGGGTCAACCCCAGATTTAGCACATAGCGTTTGCCCGGGGTGACCACCTGTCCCAATTCCTCGTTGTAGAGCAACAAAAAATGCAGAAAGCGCCCGGCTGCATCCATACGCGCCAAACTTTCGGCATACATGGAAGTCCAGCGCACCTTCTGCACCACCTGGCGCGCCAACGCCAATGCCAACCCGGGAATGTGGGTGAGATGGTATAAACAGCGCTCTGCCGACATCTCCAGCAAGACACAGGTAGTGATGGCTTCGGCGGTCGCCGAACGGGGTTGTCCATCCAACAAACTAAACTCTCCCAAGAGTTGACGCGGCGCCAGAATATTCATCGTTGTCTCCTCGCCGCCGGGGCTAAGGTGATAGACCCGCACCGTACCGCGCATGATCACAAAGAGGTTGCGGCCATCATCGCCCTGGTGAAAGATCACCTCACCGCTACGATAGGAACGTTGCCGAAAATCCTGGGCAACTTGGCTCAACATGCTTTGGCTCAGATCGCGAAAAAGGGCTGTTTCTTGCAAAAAGGTAACGACCGTTGGCGCCACGGTTGTCAATGTAGCATCAGGCATGGTATCCCCTTACACTATCCCTCACACTCTTTCTCTGCCGGTCGGATGGGGGCATAGACCGCTGACGGCATCGGTATCGCATCGCTGTTGTCCGCCAGTGGACAGCCAAACTTGTTCTACATGACAGCAGACAGTTACTCCCCTGCCTAGACTACACTATCCAAGCAAACTATCCAAGCAACGGTGTCGGTCATTTTCAGTATATGAAAGCGAGGTTGAGATGCAAACAACGGAAGAAATTCTAAGCGATATTTTGCATATTTTCCCCAATTTTGCAAATAGCCAATTTTGGTGTTCAGCCATTCGGTTTGGCGTTACGCCGTTGAGGTTTGGCGATCAGAGCAGTTCGACTTTTGCTAAAAGTCGAACTGCTGCGCAAGTGTGTAACGCCTATCGGTATTCTGTTGTCATGCCGCGGACGGAGAATGGCGTGCATGGACGAGCGAGGTTCGTATGACGCCATTTGGTTGGCTATGCTTGAGCCATCTGATTGCCGATTGGATGTTGCAAAGCGACTGGATGGCGCGCGGCAAGCGCACAAGATTGACGAGTGTCGCCGGGTTGGTTCATTACACCATTTATACGATCCTCATTGTCTTCACTTTGCTCTTCATCGCCCCCACACTGGACGCAACGCGCTACTTGCTGTTGGGCAGCCTGGTCTTCACTTCCCACTGGTTAATTGATGGCACTGATCTGGTGCAATGGTGGATGCGCTGGGTTGGGCAGCGTGACCAAAGCATGGTGCGGCTAGTCATTGATCAGACGCTGCACTTATTGGTGTTAAGTGTTGTTGCAACCATCTGTTGCGGCGCATTGCACCTACGCTAATCGTTTCCGGCAAAGGTATATGTTGCACCCCCTGTGAACATGCACCTTTTTTGATTACCGGTTATAATTCCCAAGCAAAGCCGACCAACTATCAGTAGACCGCAACGTAGCCTTGCTTGTACGAGACCGACTCCGGCCTACGCGACGATTACGCATTGGCAGCTACGTCTTCGGCAATGATTTTCGCCATCCTGTACAACTTGCGCGGGAAATGACCACGGTGGATCTGCTGTCGGACGGTCGGCTCGAAGTGGGGCTGGGCACCGGTTGGGAATCTAGCGACTATCAGCAGGCCGGCGTCGCATTGGAAAGCCCTGGCACACGTGTAACGCGACTGGCAGAAGCCATTCAAATCATGAAGCGCTTTTGGTCTGGGGAGCCGGTCAATTTCACTGGTAAACACTATCAGATTCAGGAGTTGCAAGGCGTTCCCAAGCCGGTGCAACAGCCACACCCGCCGCTTATGATCGGTGGCGGCAGCAAGCGCATCCTATCGTTGGCGGCGTGTGAGGCGGCGATTGTCAGCATCAATGCGCGCACCACGGCGGATGGTCAACTTGATTTTGATAGTCTAACCACAGAGGCGACAGCCCAGAAAGTGGCGTGGGTGCGGCAAGCAGCAGGTGAGCGCTTTGCGACATTGGAACTCAATCTTGTCATTGCCAATGTCGTTGTCACAGACAATGCCGAGTCTGTGGCCGAAGAGATGATTCGGCGCTACGGCCTCACCGGACAGACAACAACTGCTGAGGTGCTGGCCTCGCCTTCGATGTTGATTGGTAATGTTGAGCAGATTGTCGAGCGGTTGCAGGCTTGGCGCGAGCAATTGGGCTTTTCGTATTTTAGCGCTTGCCATTGCCCGCAACGATATTGCGCCAGCCATGCAAGCGCAGCGCGGCTTCCAACAATGGTTACTCCTCTTGGATGCCGCCAACTATAAGACGCTCTCGGTGCCGCTGTGGGAAAGCGCCGAGGCGATGGCCGCCAGCGACCAGGCCAGTCCCTATTTTCAGGCGCAAATGCAAAAGATTGCCAACTTGATTGTTCCCCCGCCGGTGATTGAACCCTATACGGTGAATTTACAAGTGGGCCATAGCACCGCCGCGGCCTATGCCTCCGTCAGCAGTGGGCAGCTTCAACCCGGCAGAGTGGAGCAATTTGTCGAGACCTGGCGCGCACGAGTTGCCCCCCACCTCGCCGATCTGGTCGGTTTTCAAGCCGCTTACGTATTGACGGATGCCAACACGCATAAAGCAATGACCCTCTCTCTCTATACCACTGCCGCCGATGCAGAAGCGGTTCAGACCAGTGGCAAGTTTCGCGAGCTGGTTGGTATGTTGGCCGACACTTTAATTGTAGAAACCGTGGTGCGCGCAGGCTACGAGGTTGCGATTCAAGGATAGGCTGGCAATGAGGTCAACGAAGTTACTGCGATACGTTGATTTCTTGAAAACCAATGCCATAACGATTGGCGAATCCATACACACCGGATTCTTGGCGATCATGGTTGAGACAGTGTTGAGACAAAGTTGATAGATCGACCACCGACGCCCATGCTATAGTAAAGCCAGCCTTTCGCAAATGTTTTCCACTTTCTACAAGGAGCACCCCAATGACCACAACTGAAGAAATCCTACAAATTCATCGCACTTATCTCGCCGCCCATGATGCCGGCAATCTGGCTGTCATGGCGCCATTGACCCACCCGGATTACAGCTATTTTCATGTCAACGCCGGTCTCAAGGGCGAGGCCGGCGCGCCGGGTGTATTGGAGGCAATTTACCAAAGCGGTTACAAAGCACAGTTGAGTGTCCATCATAGCGAAGCGCAGGTCTATGGCGACGCCGCGGTTGTCACCTGTTATCTTGCCGGCCAATT
This sequence comes from Caldilinea sp. CFX5, assembly GCA_021405325.1. The sequence continues at coordinate 21,812 of QWII01000058.1, forward strand.
TACCTGGGCCGGTGGGAATGGCAGTGTCACTGGCGTCTGGCGCTACACCGGGATGTGGGTCAAAGTGGCTGGACAGTGGCAAATCGTCCATGCTCATGCCTCACCGCTCGCGCCCCACCATTCAGCAGCCTAAAAGGAGAAGAGCAATGACCCCAATACAAGAAGTTCAGCAAGCCCAGGCCGCCTTTCTAACCGCGCTCAATCAGGGCGATGTTGCCGCCATTCTGCGCCTCAATCAGCCGGGCGGTGATACGTTCTATCTCGACAATGACCTACTCTTCCCTGATCCCGACCAGACCGCCTGGGAGGGTGCTTTTGCGGCCGGCCTCAAATACGCCTTGCAGAGCCGCCACGAAGAAATAAAAGTTTTTGGACAATGCGCCGTGGTCACAGGCTATTTGGTTGGTACAGTGACGGTGCCTGGCGGGACTGTTCTCCGGCAGACCTGGCGCACAACTATGGTCTGGGTACAAACGGCCGGTAGTTGGCGCAATCAACATGTGCATCTTTCGCCGTTGACGCCGATGCACAAAAGTAGCGGAAGCTCATATCAGCCAGATTGAGCAAGCAACAGAAAGTCAACCCTACTATTTTAGTGCGCTGATGGTTGGTGTATACAAACAGAAAAGCAGTACATAATTCATTTCATCTTCTACTTCATATCATACAAGGAGATATTCTTATGATCGTCAATCGTCGTTCCTTTCCTGTGAAGGCAGGCTGTATGGATCAAGCCCTCGCTTTATTGCGCGATGCCGGGCAGAAGTATCCTCACCCACAGGGGCGACCGCGTCGTCTGTATGCTTCCAATTTGGGTGAATTGAGCGTGGTTGCCTTTGAAATTGAGTATGCCAACCTGGCTGAATATGAGGCGTACTGGAATGCGATTGCCGCCCAACCCTGGATCGGCGACTTTTTCGCCCAATGGGATACAATCATCGAATCTGGCGCTAAGAATGAAATTTGGGCAGTTGAACCCGTTTAAAGCAACAATGATTTTGCGAGGAGATTTATGAACAGATTTCAAGATCGTGTTGCCATTATCACCGGTGGCGCCAGTGGCATTGGCGAGGCGACGGTGCGGCTGTTTGCCGAAGCCGGCGCCAGGGTCGTGATCGCAGACGTACAGGATGAGCGTGGGGAGCGGCTTGCTGCCAGCCTTGGGGAGAGCGCTATCTATCAACATGCCGATGTCAGCCAGGAGGCGGATATACAGGAGCTGATGCAACAGACCGTGGCGCGCTTTCACCGGCTGGATTGTCTGGTCAACAATGCTGGCATTGCCGGGGCAGGCGGTTCTTTAGAAGAATTGACCGTGGAGGGGTTTGACCACACCCTTGCCGTCAACCTGCGCGGCGTTTTTCTAGGCATAAAACATGCCATTCCAATCATGAAGCGCCAAGGTGGAGGGACGATTGTCAACACTGCCAGCATAACGGGGTTGCGCACAGGGCTTTCTAGTCACGCCTATAGCGTCTCTAAGGCGGCTGTCATTCATCTCACGCGCATGGCGGCAATGGAATTGGGCGCCAGCGGCATTCGTGTCAACTGTGTTTGTCCCGGCGGTGTTGCCACACCAATCTTTGGCAAGGCATTTGGCCTTTCCCCAGAACAAGCGGATCAGACCGTGGCGGCTGCGGGAGAATTTTTGGCAAATTGGGGACAAGCGCTCCCACGCGCTGGGGCGCCAGAAGATATTGGCCGCGCTATCCTTTGGCTGGCAAGCGATGCCTCTAGCTTTGTGACTGGTCATGCGCTGGTGGTGGACGGTGGTTTGATCCCTGGACAGACGATGACCGCTGGTATGCAAATGTATGCGAATATGGCGGCCGTCATGAATGTGTCGATATAAGGCTGCACGCATACGGCAAACATGCGCCTTTGGGCCACACCAAGTATAATTTCCGTTAGCTCCGATTCTTGTAACGACTAAGCTCTTAGCCGGTCCGTGACCGGCGACCGCATCGCTGGTCACGGACCGGCTAAGAGCAGGCTTAGTAGTTACCGATTCTCTTTCTATCTTGATCTAACGGGAGTTTTTATGTCACTTGTCCAATCCGCCCCACGCTTTACGGCAGAAGAGGCAATTCATTTTGGGAAAACGTTGTATAACATCAACGCCACCGCCACCGCTCTTACCAGTGAGCGCGACCAAAATTTTCTGCTCACGACCGCTGAGGGCTGCCAATATGTTCTCAAAGTTGCCAATGCGCAGGAAGCGTATGCGACCCTTGCCTTGCAAAATCTAACCCTACAGCATGTTGCCACTCATAGCACAATACCCGTGGCCCATCTACAAGCAACCCTTGATGGACAGACAATAGCCACCGTGACCGGCGCGGAAGGGGCAAGCCATTTTGTACGGCTTCTGACCTATCTGCCCGGCAAACCGCTTGGCACGGTCAAGCCTCATGCGCCCGAACTCCTGCACAATCTGGGGGAATATTTAGGGAAACTCGACAAAGCGCTTGCGACCTTCGACCACCCGGCGGCGAGTCGGCTGTTGCAGTGGGACTTAAAACAGGCCGGCGCTGTTATCAACCAATACAAGGGTGAAATTCTCGATCCGGCGCGCCGCCAGTTGGTGGAGCAGCACCTGGCCTATTTTGAACAGTACGCCGCCCCACTGCTCCCCCAAGTGCGCACCAGCATCATTCACAACGACGGCAACGATTACAATGTCCTGGTTGGCGACCGGGCCGATGGTGGATTATTAGGGCGCAACAAAGTTATAACCGGCGTCATCGACTTTGGCGACATGGTGCGTACCTACACGGTCAGCGAGCCGGCGATTGCGGCGGCCTACGCCATGCTCGACAAAGCCGACCCGCTGGCGGCAGCGGCGGATCTGGTGCGTGGCTATCATGCCGTCTACCCGCTCACTGAAACGGAAATTGCCGTGCTTTACCCGCTCATCTGTATGCGCTTGTGCATGAGCGTCTGTATCTCGGCGCACCAACAGGCATTGCAACCGGAAAATCGCTATCTATCGATCAGCGAAGCGCCAGCTTGGGTGTTACTAGAAAAATTAGCGACCCTTTCGCCTGATTTCGCCCATTACACCTTGCGCCATGCCTGTGGTCTGGAACCACATCCGCAGACGCCGCACTTGATTGCGTGGCTGCAAGCCAACCGAGAGAGCTTCGCCCCGGTGATTGACTACGATCTGCGCACCGAGCCGGTTTTGGTCTTTGACCTGAGCATCGGCAGTCCGCTGGTCGCTGATCTGGCAAACCCAGCGGACGCCGCCGCCTTTACCGAACGCCTCTTTGCCGACATGCGACGGGCCGGCGTCAAAGTCGGCGTGGGGCGCTACAATGAGCCGCGCTTGCTCTACGCCGCCGATGCCTTCCGCATGGTGACCAATGAACGGCCGGAACGGCGCACGGTGCATCTGGCGATTGACCTCTTCCTGCCCGCCGGCGCGCCCATCTATGCGCCCCTGGCTGGGGCTGTCCATAGCTTTGCGAACAACGCCAACTATCAGGACTACGGGCCGACGATCATTTTGCAACACACGATACCCCTCCCCAACCCTCCCCTGCTAGGGGAGGGAGCAGCTACTCCTCCCCCAGGCTGGGGGCGGGTGCCCACTGGGCGCGGAGGGGGTCTGACCTTTTATACCCTCTATGGTCATTTGAGCGAGGAGTCATTGGCCGATCTCTACCCCGGCAAGATCATCAACCAAGGCGAAAAGATCGGCGCCATCGGCGACTACCCGATCAACGGCGACTGGCCGCCCCATCTCCACTTCCAACTCATCACCGATCTGCTGGGCGATTGCGGCGGTTTTAATGGCGTGGGCGCGCCCAGTCAACGGGCCGTCTGGCTAAGTCTTTGCCCGGATCCGAACCTCATTCTGCAAATTCCGGCGACGGCTTTCCCGGAAACGCACAAACCCAAGCGTGAATTGTTGGCGACCCGGCACAAGCACCTGGGGCGCAACCTGAGCATCTCCTACAAAGAGCCGCTCCACATTGTGCGCGCTGCCAAACAGTTTCTTTATGACATTGATGGCTATGCCTATCTCGATGTGGTCAATAATGTCTGTCATGTGGGCCACTGTCATCCCCATGTGGTGCGGGCAGCGCAGCGGCAGATGGCGGTGCTGAACACCAACACGCGCTATGTCTACGACGGCTTGACCGAATATGCCGAGCGGCTCTGCGCCACCTTGCCCGAACCCTTGCGTGTCTGCTTCTTTGTCAACTCGGGCAGTGAAGCCAATGACCTGGCCTTGCGGCTGGCGCGTGCCTACACCGGTCGCTATGACACGATCTGCCTTGATGTTGCTTATCATGGCAATCTCAACTCGCTCATCGACATCAGCCCCTACAAATTTGCCGGCCCCGGCGGCAAAGGCGCGCCGCCAACCACCCACATTGCCCTGATGCCCGATCCCTATCGTGGCGTCTACCAGGGCATGGGCTGGGAAACCGGGGCTAAATATGCTGAACATGTACGAGAACTGGTGGCACAGGTGCAGGCCGGTGGCAAAGGCGTTGCCGCTTTTATTGCCGAATCGGTTCTCGGCTGTGGCGGTCAGATTGTACTGCCCGATGGCTATTTGACGGAGGCATACAAACATGTGCGCGCCACCGGGGGTATTTGCATCGCCGATGAGGTGCAGGTCGGCTTTGGTCGTGTAGGGACGCACTTCTGGGGCTTTGAGACGCAAGGCGTTGTGCCCGATATTGTGACAATGGGTAAGCCCATCGGCAACGGTCATCCGCTAGGCGCGGTGGTGACGACGCCAGAAATTGCCGACGCCTTCGCCAATGGGATGGAATACTTTAACACCTTTGGCGGCAACCCGGTTTCATGCGCCGTGGGGTTGGCCGTGTTGGATGTGATCGAGCAGGAGGGGTTACAGGCCCATTCTCTACGGGTCGGCAACCGCTTGATGGCTGGACTCCGTGACTTGATGCGCAAGTATCCACTGATTGGGGATGTACGTGGGTTGGGGCTATTTGTCGGCGTTGAGTTGGTGCTGGATCGGGAACGAAAGCTCCCCGCCGGCGATCACGCCGCCTATGTCGCCAACCGGATGCGCGATCATGGCATTCTCATCAGCACCGACGGGCCGGATCACAATGTTCTCAAACTCAAGCCGCCGATTGTCTTTGACGAACAGGATGCGGATCGGCTAGTGGCGACGTTGGACAAGGTGCTGGCAGAAGATGCGGTCAAGTTGTAAAGGTGGTTTTACGGCGTGACATCCGGCAGGTTGTCAACATCGACCCCCATTGATTTCAGCACCGCGGCGTAACGGGCAGCCAGTTGTTCTGCCTGTTCCGCCCGTTCCCGCTCAGCACGCACAAAAGGCGAGGCAAAACCGCGGTAAACTTCGTCCGTCACCAGCGTTGGTACTCCTGGCAAACGGTACAGATCAGTTGTGCGAAATTGAAAACCGGGCAATACTTGCGACTGGATCACGCCATCCCTTGGGGCAATGGGAACATAGATCCCGCGTGCATTGAGACGATAAAAGGCCGTCTCGACGCCCCGCTCATCCAGAATAAAATATTCACGCACACCGGCGGCAGCGTATTCGGCACGCTTTGTCACTGTATCGCGCTCCACTTCCCGCTCGCTGGAATCGGAGAGCGATTCAATGCAGAGATCAAAGATGCCGTGATAGCTGCGATCTTTATCCAGTAGGGGAACTGCGTTACTGTTTAGCACAATGGCCAGATCCGGTTTGCGAATGGTGGTGCGGGTAGCAAGATAAAGGCGGAAGCCAACTTCCAGGCCAATCATCCGCCCGACCGGGTTGACATGCAAATAGTCTTTCATCAGCGATAAGAACCAGAGATAAAGCTGAAATTGTGCATAATCGGCCATCGGTTTCACCGCCAACCGCCCGTTGTTCCATTCATAGCTGAAATCGCCGCGGTCGTAGTAGTGCGCCCAATAGTCCGCTTCTGTCACCAGTTGGCCGTCCGCCGAAAGCGCTAGATAATCAAGGGCATGACCATTTCGCCCAGTTCCGTTAAGGATTGGTTCCGTTACGTTCATCAGCTTGGCTGTCATCGCTCGCCTCCGGCTTCGCTATTCCTACGTACTTGCCGCTTGCCTCATTGATCTTACAACAAATGAAGGAATTTTCAAAGCGACCGGCGAGTGCGTTGCACGGGTCAGACGCTACTGCTATCATGTGACATCGATAGCCCGTGCAACGCACTCGCTCTTGCCGGTGATTTGACAAAAGCCGCGCAACCTGGAAGAATAAGACGACAGTACCCCATTTGCAGCAATTGTTCAAACCACGCTTTCATCCACCCATCATCATAATAGCGAAGGGATTAGCTATGGCGACTAGCAACATGCGTCAACGGGTGCAAACCCTCTTTTCTTTTCTTGCCGTTCTTGCACTTGTTTTGGTAGCCTGTGCGCCGGCGCCGACAGGCGACCAGGCGGCGCAACCAGCCGAACCAGCGGCAGCCGAAGCGCCGGCCGCCGGCAGTAAAATTCTGCTCTATGGCGGCAACCAGGATATTGACAACATTGACCCCGCCACCGGTGAGAACTACTCGATCAACGCCGCGTTGATCAGTCTCTATGATGCGCTCTTTATCACCCGCGGCAACGAGCTACAACCCAATCTGGTGGAGAGCTACGAGGTCAGTGACGACGCCAAGGTCTTCACCTTCAAGCTCAAGCAAAATGCCAAGTTCCATGATGGCAGCCCGGTCAATGCCGAAGCGGTGGTCTATAGCTTCAACCGCTTGATGACGCTGCAAGGGCCGCCCACCTACCGCTGGGCCGGCATTGCCACCGCCGACGCCGCTAAAGTTGTCGATGAATTCACCGTCGAGTTTACGCTAGAACAACCCTTTGCCCCCTTTGTCGGCACACTGACTCAACTTTACATTGTCAACCCGGCAGTAGTCGAAGCCAACAAGGGTGACGACTTTGGCCAGACCTATCTCAAGACTAATTCCGCTGGTTCCGGTCCCTTCACCCAGGGGCGCTGGGAGATCGGCAACCTCTATGAGTTCAACGCCGTGGCCGATTACTGGGGCGGGTGGAAGAGCGAAAATCACATTGACGGCTTCCTCTGGATCATCAAGCGCGACAGCGCCTCCCAGGTCAACTCGCTGCTGGCCGGCGAAACCCACATTGCCGACACCATTGACGGCCAGGACGCCGAGAAGATCCAGCAAAATCCCGGCTTTGTCGTCTATGAAAATAGCGGCTACTTTATCAACACCCTCAAGATGAACACGCAGGCCGAGTACACCAGCGACATCAATGTGCGCAAGGCGATTGCCTACGCACTGAACTATGAGCAACTGCCGGTGGTGCAGGACATTCCGGTGCAAGTGCTGCCCGGCCCCACGCCGCTCAACTTTATCGGCGCGGTGCAAGACCTGGAAGTGCCGACCTATGACATTGCCAAGGCCAAGGAATATCTCGCCAAGTCGCCCTGGCCCGATGGCGGCTTTACACTCGACTATGTCTATGTCACCGACTTGACCCGTGAAGAAGTGACTGGCTTGCTGCTGCTCGAAGGGTTGAAAGAACTCAACATCACCCTCAACATGAAGCCGATGCTCTGGCCCGACATGGTCGCCAGTTGCGCCACCCCGGAGACCGGCCCGGCGTTGATCAACATCTACACCCAACCCTCCTATCTCGACCCGGACGCCCATCTCTATAACCAGTACCATTCCGGGCAGTGGGGCAGCTTCAACTCATGCAGCTTCTACAAGAACGAAGAAGTAGACAAACTGCTCGACGAAGCGCGCGTCCTCGGTGACGAAGCCCAGCGTATGGAAAAATACGCCGAAGCCCAACGTCTGATCGCCGCCGACCAGCCGGCCGTCTGGACCTACACCGAAAACACCATGATTGCCGCCCACGAGTGCATCAAAGGCTACGAGTTCCGCCCCCTCGAAAGCCTTTCGGTCCTCTTCCAGGATCTGGCGATGGAGAATTGCCCAGGCTAATTATGACAAGGTGACAAGGTGAGGGGGTGACAAGGTGATTCGTCTATTGATGGTCACCCTGTCACCCTGTCACCCTGTCACCCTGTCACCCTGTCACCTATGACACTACGCACCTACCTCCTACGCCGTCTAGTCCTGATCATCCCGTTGCTGGTCGGGTTGAGTATCCTTACCTTTCTGATTGCGCGTGTGGTGCCGGGCGACCCGGTGGGGTTGGCGGCGGGGCCACAGGCGACGGAAGCGATCAAGGAAGCGCTCCGCCGGGAATTTGGTTTGGATCAGCCACTGCCGGTGCAATATATCACTTATATGGGCAACCTGCTGACCGGCGATTGGGGGCAGTCGCTCTACTCGCGCCGCGCCGTTTGGGATGATCTGCGCACCTATTTTCCGGCCACGTTGGAGTTGACCTTGGCCGCGGTGATCCTGGCGACGCTGTTGGGCGTGCCCGCGGGGATCGTCTCGGCGTTCTACCGGAATCGGCTGCCCGATCACATTTCCCGCATTGTCGCCCTCTTTTTTGTCAGCTTCCCGGCCTTCTGGTTGGCGATGATCTTCCAGAGTGTGCTGGGGCTGGACTTGGGCTGGTTTCCCATCGGCAAACGCTTTGATGTGCGGGTGGCAGCGCCGGAGGCGATCACTGGTCTTTACCTGGTCGATAGCCTCCTGCATCTGGACTTTACCGCGTTTCAGATGGCGCTGCGCCACATCACCACGCCGGCGCTGGTACTCTCCTTTGGTTCCTTAGCCAGCATCACCCGCATTACCCGCGCCAGCATCTTGGATGTGTTAGAGCGGGACTATGTGCGGACGGCGCGGGCCAAAGGATTGCCCCGTCTCCTGGTCATCGGTCGCCATGTCTTGCGCAATGCCGCCAATGCCATTCTCACAATGGTGGCGCTGGAATTCGGCTGGCTCATGGCCGGCGCGGTCTTGGTGGAGACGATCTTCGACTGGCCGGGGTTGGGACTGTATGCGGTCGAGTCCTCGTTGCGTCTGGATTTTCAACCGATCATGGGCATCACCATTTTGTATGGCATTATTTTTAGCCTGGTCAATGTCGTCACCGACGTGGCCTATGGCATCTTAGATCCAAGAATTCGCTATGGCTGAAAAGAAAAAACGTGACGCCGATCCGCGCTGGGAGAATTGGCGGCGCGGCATCGCCCGCTTTCGCGCCAATCCACTCTCGATGTTCGGGTTGACCCTGCTGATCATCATCCTACTGATTGCCATTGTGGCCCCCTACGTCGTCCCCTTCCCAGAGGATGCCGAGGGAACCATGCGCGCCATCGACCGGCTCAAAGCACCCGGCGCACCCTACTGGTTTGGCACGGACAATGTGGGGCGCGACATCTTTAGCCGTCTGCTCATGGGAACGGGGCTGGCACTACGCGTCGGACTGGTGATCATCATTCTGGCGACGGCGATTGGGGTGACAGTGGGCGCGGTGGCCGGTTATGCCGGCGGCTGGGTCGATGATCTGCTCATGCGCATTACCGATATTTTTCTCACTGTGCCGGCGCTGGTGCTGGCCATTGCCGTCACGGCCGCGCTGGGCAAGGGCATCATCAATGTGATGATCGGGATCTCGCTGGTCTGGTGGCCCGGCTTTGCGCGGTTGACCCGTAGTCTGGTGCTGGGGTTGCGTGAAGAAGCCTTTGTCGAAGCGGCCCGTAGCATCGGCGTCAGCCATCGCCGCATTCTCTTCCAACACATTCTACCCAATACGCTCTCACCCATCATCGTCAAGATGAGCACCGACTTTGGCTTTGCCGTGTTGACCGCCGCCGCCCTCGGCTTTATCGGCCTGGGCGCCCAGCCGCCGACGCCAGAGTGGGGCGCCATGATCAACGACGGGCGCGACTATTTCCCCGACAAGTGGTGGGTTTCTACTTTCCCCGGTATGGCGATCTTTCTCATGGTCTTTAGTTGGAATTTGCTGGGCGATGGGGTGCGTGATTTACTTGATCCACGGGCGAAATAAGAAACTTTGAGAATCACATGTTACAACAAGTAACCCTTGATGACATTGAACCCATCGCCATCGGCGCCGGCATTCTTGGTACTGGTGGTGGCGGCGATCCTTATCTGGAAAGTCTGCATCTGCGCAGCGCTATGCACACGCTAGGCTTGCCGCAGGTACTTGATCCCCAAACGCTGGCTGATGATGCCCGTGTCGTCGTCATTGGCTACATAGGGGCCCCAACCGTGAGCATTGAAAAGCTGCCCGAAGGGACGGAGTTGGTGCGCGCCATTCGCCTGCTCGAAAAACATATGGGCCAGCGCATGGATGCCATCGGCATTGCCGAGATCGGCGGCGGCAACTCGTTGGGGCCGTTGATTGCCGGGTTACAGGCCGGCATCCCGACCGTGGACGCTGACGGCATGGGCCGCGCCTTTCCCGAAATGCAGATGAGCACCTATCTCTTTCACAACGACGTACCGGTGGCGCCCTTTACGATGGTCGAAGCGCGGGATAATGCTGTGGTGGTTCCCCACACCGTCAGCGCGGTCTGGGCCGAACGCATTGCCCGTAACCTGGCCGTGAGTATGGGCGCGACTGCCGGGCTGGCCGGCTTTGTGATGACCGGCGCGCAATTCAAATCCTACTGCGTCCCCTACACGCTGTCACTGGCGCATCGGCTGGGGCAACGGGTCTTGACCGCCCGCAAGCAGGGCGAAGACGCGCCCCAAGTGATCGCCGATACGCTGGCTGGGCGCATTCTCTTCCGCGGTAAAATTGTCGATGTCAATCGACGCACGACCAAAGGCTTTGCCCGCGGCACGTTGAGCTTGCATGGCTATACGGGAGAGCGCGAGACGCTCTTCATCGAGTTCCAGAATGAGTTTCTGATCGCCCGCTTGAATGGTGAGGTGGTGGCAACCGTCCCTGACTTGATCTGCATTGTCACCGAGGACGAAGGCCAACCGGTGGCGACAGAGTTGTTGCGCTATGGCACACGGGTAGCGGTGCTGGGGGTGCCGGCAGCGCCCCAACTTAAAACGCCAGCAGCGCTCAAGGTCGTCGGGCCACAGGCGTTTGGGTATGAGGTGGCATTTGCGCCGCTGCCCGGAGAGTGTATTGGGGTAAACGTTCAAAAGTTACCCCACTGCGCCTAACAAGCGCAGCGCGGCTTGTTGGGCAGATGTTAGCCCACGCACGCCAGTGATATTCATTTGCTCATAGATACGTGCCGGCGTCAATGTGCGCACCAATGCGCCACTATTACTATCCCAAATGCGGATGACTCCTTCTTCGGCGCCACCGAAAAGGAACTGACCGTCCGCGCTGACTTGCAGACAATAGATGTGACCAATCGCCCCCGCATAGGTGCGCAGGATTTGACCAGTTTGTATGTCAATCAACTGGGGAACGCAATGCCCGCGTTGTAGGCTAAAGAAAAACTTGCCATTCGGATGAAAGATCAAGGGATAACAACCGTCGATCACCTGTGTACACTGGCCGGTGCGCAAATCCCAAAGCCTTACTGCTTGGAAATCGGCGCTAGCCAATACAGATTCGGTTGGGCAAAAAGCCAGGGCTGCCACCGTCGTTTGATGACCAGGAAGCACGGTCTGGTGCGCAAAAGTCTGTGCATCCCAAAGCTGCACCCTGGCATCCGAACTACCAGCAGCCAACAGCGCGCCATCCGGGCTAAAGGCAAGCGCCCGCACCGTGTCTTTACAAGCCGGCAAAATCGCCAGACATTCGCCATCTTGAACATCCCAAAGGCGCACCGTGTTGTCATAACCGCCGCTTGCTAACACGCGCCCGTCGGGTCGCAAAGCCAATGCCAAAACACCGCCTGTGTGGTCGTATAAAACATGACGGCAACACCCATCCGCAAGACGCCAAAGACGCACAGTCATATCAACGCCACCGCTGGCCAGCAGTGGTTCCGTCCCCGCGGTTGGCAAGGTGCAGGTCAGCGCACGAATGGCCCGCGTGTGACCGACCAGAACTTTCTCGAGGGCGCCGCTCGGCCAATGCCAAAGTTGCAATCGGCCATCATCACCGCCGCTAATCAGCATACTTTCTTCTCGATTGCTAGACTTTACCAGGGTCATATCCCAGATGCGATGAGGCCAGCCCTGGCGCACCGCCAGACAACGGCCCACTTCAACCATGGGATGCGCTTGGGTGGCGATACTCCACAAACGCACACTGCCTTCATGCGAACCAGTGGCCAGGATGTTGCGGGTAGGGTGAAATGCTACGGAAAAGAGCGCATTGTCTTGCGCATCAATGATCTGAACACAAGCACCGGTCATCCAAAAGCGTGCCATCAGGGCTGAAGGCAGTAGAGAGTACCTCCGTTGCACCTTCATCTTGCAGGAGCGTTTGGCAACAGTGACGTTGTCGATCCCATACTTGCACCGTATTCTGCACGCCGATTGCCGCCAGCGCAGAGACAGGGCTAAAAGCAATCGTCCTGGCCCGTACCTGACCGGCGCGCCACGTCTCAAGACAATGCCAGTGATTGGTCTCCCAGCAGCAGATGGTTTGATCCGCCCAGGCGCTGAGTAACATCGCGCTTGATGGGCTGAAGGCCAAGGCGAGAACTTGGATGTTACATTGGGTTAAATCAACCAACCGTCGCCCACTGCCAGTCTCCCAGATGCTAATCAGCCCATTTTCGTAACCGCCAGCCAGTAAATGGCCTTGCGGATGAAAGGCAAGGACGCGGATGCGTTGCTGCCGATTCATTTGAAAATCATCATCACCCAGGGTTGGTCTGGCTTCAAAGCGGCGTAGTAGGCGCAGACCGTAGGTCGCCCCCGCTTCCGCGTCAGGGTCGCCTTCCAGAGCCACTTCCCACAAATAGAGGGCGTCATTACTGGCGCCGGTTGCCAGCCAACGGCCATCCGGGCTAAAAGCAACTGCGTCAACCAGCCCAAAGGCTTCCGCAAATTCACAATCGATCAACTCTGCGTGAGCAAAAGTAATGTTGCGTAACTCAACCGCTCGCAGGAAAGCCTGGCGAAGGAGCAAATGCGAAAAATCGAATTCCTGCAAATTGCTCTCATTCAACTGGGCCAACAGGTGAAACAGATTAGCCCCGGCATAGCCAGTATAGCGGCTGGGCGCTTGTTGTAAATCTGCCTTGAGGCGCAGCAAACAGTGTCGCGCCTCCTCCACACCAACCTGTGTGATTACTTGTTGCAGCGTTGGTTGTAAGAGAAGGCGACGCTGCATCACACGAATGTAGTCCGGCGAAGAAGCCAACAACAAAGCCCAGCGATCCAGATGCGCTGGGCTTTGTGCGAGAAGCGCGTCACTCAGTTCGCACACCAGGCGTTCGGTCATATAGTCTAAAATGACATTTTGCAAACCAAAGCGCGCTGCGTAGACTTCCACCCAACAACGGCGCAACAAGCCTTGGAGTGCTTCAATCAGATGTATCTGTGACAATGGCGGCAGCATAACCGCTAAGAGCCGCCCATGCGTGCTGGGTTCGCGGAGCACCGCCAACCAATAAAGGATTGTCTGCTCTTGGCGTGATAAGCGTTGAAATTGCTGATCCAGTAGATCGCGCATTTCGCCAAAGATGGCAATGTTGTCCTGTAAGAAGGTCTGGATTTGACCGGCATATTGTTCTTTCACAACGGTGGCCGCCAGTTGCAAAGCTAGTGGGTTGCCGGAATAGTGTTCGGTAAGCTGTTCCCACGCTTGTTCGCTGCCACTGATGCTAGTAGTGGCTAATAATTGGCGTATAGCAGGCAGATCTAAGCCGTTTAACCGCCAAACCCGTACAGTCCCCAAGTTTCCTTGCCCATACACCAGGTGCGGCGGTATCTCGCGGCTGGTCAACAGCAGGCAACTCTGATGTTCACTTTCACTAAGGACGCGCAGTAACAAGCCATAGCTTTCATACTCCGGTCGGTAACGGATCGTGGGCGTTTCTGACGCCAGGATCGATTCTACATTATCAAAGATCAGCAGACAACGTTTGGCGCGCAATAGGTTGAGTAGCAGGGTCAGTTGTCGATCGAAGCTGGTAGGTAATTCCATGAGCTGTTGATCAGCGAGTAAGCGAATACAATCGGTCAGGATTTCGGTTAGTGGCGGCGCGTTCTGTAAGGAGCGCCAAATCATGTGGGAAAAATCAGGCAGCACGCGCCGCACCAGCGCCGCCGCCAGCCAGGTTTTGCCGACGCCTGCCATCCCCACAATACCGATCACACGACAGCGCGCCGTTCTCACCCAAGTTGTAAGTTCAGCTAACGTATGCATTCGGCCAAAAAAGCGGTCGGTGTCTGGCGCTGTTCCCCAATCTTCTTGCCGAGGGTGGGTGAACGTCTCGCCGGCGCGCAGGTGCGGCGGCGGTTGATGATAGGCGGTGGCGCTTTGTATCACATCCGCCCATGTACGCAAGCGTACTTGACCTGGGTAACAAAGGGCAATGGCCATGTTCAGCTTGCCCAGTAATTCGCGGCTGATCAGGTCAGCCTGATGTGGATCCAGGCGCAGTTGCTCAACGGCCATCTGCGCCAGCGCGGCAACATAGCCCAACGGCGGTGTGCTGTGTGTGTCCGGATTGTCATCTTCATATCGACCGATGGTGGTGTGGTGGAGGCCAAAATAGTCGGCAGCCCGTTTCTTCGTCCTAAAGACACGACTGCGCAGGTCGCCGACAAATTGAGCCAACGTAGTAAATTCGGCAAAGGTGTTTACGGGAACCATCATTGACTGCTCCTCGAACGTAAAGACAATAAGGCAGAAAACATGCAGGCACGTTGCCTGCACGTTTCGCGCACAACAACCGCACAAAGCTGTATACTAAAACGGTAATTGACATTATCGTGCATGATGTAAAGTGCTGTTTACGGTCTGTTTCGCCTCTTCATCACGATCTCATTATAGCAAACTTTTGGCTCACTGCTAAGGCTGTTGCCAGCACATAGTTGTACAGGAGTACGTTAACACGTCCGTTTATTACTATGACTGACCCAGGAGGGTTGATATGGGTTTCGTAACAAAATGGTTTCGTCAGTTCTATACGAGTCTGTTAGTTGGCGCCTTGCTTGGTGGGCTATTTACAGGCGTATCGCCGCGTCTCCTTGCGCACGCCACACTACTTACAAACCGACAGGACGAGGTGAGCAGTGTATACGAAGGTTCCACAATGTATTTTGAAGCCAATGTTGGGCAAACAGCGGCGTCGGTAAAATTTCTTGCGCGCGGCCATGGGTATCATCTCTTTTTGACTGAAAATGAAGCTATTTTGACCTTACATAAGCTGGGCAAGCCAACGCAAAAACATGCCGACAAAATGGATCGTGATCGCCAAACTGTACTTCACATGCGTTTACTGGGCGCAGCACCCACTACCGCGATGACAGGTGAAAAGCCCTTGCCAGCCAAGGTCAACTACTTCCTGGGCAACGACCCTGGCCGCTGGCGCACCAATATTCCTACCTTTGCCCAAGTCCAGATGACCGATGTTTACCCGCGCATCGATCTACTTTATTATGGCAATCAGGGTGAGTTGGAATATGATTTTGTGGCTGCCCCTGGCGCAGATCCAAAGGTGATCGCGCTGGAATTTGTTGGCGCTGATCAAGTTGCAGTAGACCCACAAGGCAATCTGGCGCTTACGGTTGCCGGCGAACTTATCTACTTGCGTAAACCGATCCTCTACCAAGAAGTCAATGGTTTCCGGCAACGGGTCAACGGTGGTTATTTACTCGATGAGCTGGGCCATGTACGCTTCCAAGTTGGCGACTACGACCCGCGCCGGCCCTTAGTAATTGATCCGGTGTTGAGCTATGCCACCTATCTCGGCGGCAGCGAGTTGGATGTCGGCGAGGGGATTGCGGTGGACGCAGCCGGCAGCGCTTATATTATCGGACAGACCAATTCCCTGAACTTTCCCACAGCCAATGCATTCCAGCCTACATTCAATGGCGGCGGACGGGATGTCTTTATTGCCAAGTTGAGTCCTGATGGCGCCAATCTTCTCTATGCGACCTACCTTGGCGGCAACGGCAGTGATCGTGGGTATGGGGTGACGGTAGATGGAGCGGGCAATGCGTATCTGATTGGCGAAACAGAATCTGTCAACTTTCCAACCACGAGCGCCTTTCAATCAACTTTGGCCGGCTCTTGTAATGCCTTTATTACAAAAGTACATCCGACTGGTTCAACCTTACTATACTCTACCTATCTTGGCGGCAACGGTTGCGACTTTGGCGCCGGCATTGCGCTTGATAATGGCGGCAACGCCTATGTGACTGGTTCAACCACTTCGACCAATTTCCCTGTCACGCCCGGCGCTTTTGACCAGGGTTGTGGTGTTGATGGCGTTTGCAGCCTTTCCCTTGGCGGTTCACGCATCAACGATGCCTTTGTAGCTGCGTTGAATAGCACAGGGAATGCTTTGCTTTACGCTACTTATATCGGCGGCAGCGGCGAGGATGCAAGCAGCGGCATTGCATTATCACCCACAGGCACTGCCCTGCTCGTCGGCTATACGACCTCGACTGATTTCCCGACCGTCAACGCCATTCAGCCAACCTTTGGCGGCAATGGGCCACACGGCGGCGATGCCTTTGTCGTGGGCGTCAATTCAACCGGTTCCGCGCTCACCTACGCCACCTACCTCGGCGGCAACAGTACGGATAGTGGCGCCGACATTGCGGTCGATAGTGCAGGCAATGCCTATGTGTTGGGACATACTACTTCGACCAATTTTCCAACAGTGAATGGGTTCCGTGTAGCTCCTTACCCAAACTTCAATTTCGACGCCTTTATCACCAAACTTAATGCCACCGGTTCCACCCTACTGTACTCCACCTATCTTGGCGGCTCAGGTGATGAATTTGGCATGGGCATCCGTGTCAGCAGCGCGGGCCATGTCTATGTGACGGGCAACACGCGTTCGCAGGATTTCCCCCTCGCCAGTCCGCTCCAGTCCGTGATCGGAGGCGGTACTTATGGCGATGCTTTTGTGACGCAATTTGATCCGACCGGCGCTGCACTTGTGTACTCCACCTATCTAGGAGGCAATGACACAGAAAACATCTTTGGCGGTCACATTGGCGGCGGCGATATTGCGGTGGACAGCGCCGGTAATGCCTATGTGACCGGCAACACCCGCTCGACGAATTTTCCACTGGTCAATGCAGTGCAACCGCTCTTTGGCGGCATCGGTGGCGATACCCTCTTCGGGGCCGATGCCTTTGTTGTGAAGATTGTCAACAACCAACCACCCACTGTCGATGCCGGCGGCCCATACAGTGTTATCGAAGGTGGCGCCATCGTTCTGACCGCTTCGGGCAACGATCCGGAGAATGGGCCACTTACCTTTGCCTGGGATCTGGACAACAATGGCAATTTTGAGACGCCAGGACAAAGCGCCACCTTCTCAGCAGCAGCGCTCAATAGCCCAAGTAGTTACACCGTTGTGGTGCGGGCAACCGATAACAGTGGCAGCACGGCCATCGATCAGGCAACCGTAACCATCATCTACAACTTTAGCGGCTTCTTCCAACCGGTGGACAATTTGCCGGTTCTCAATGCGGTGAATGCCGGTCGCGCCATCCCGGTGAAGTTTAGTCTGGCAGGCGATCAAGGGGTGAATATCCTTGCAGCGAGCTACCCCGTGTCGCAACAGGTTAACTGCCAGACCGGCGCTGTGGAAGATGACATCGAGCAGACCGTGACAGCGGGGGGCAGCAGCCTTTCTTATGATGCTGTGACCAGCCAGTATGTCTACACATGGAAAACCGAAAACGCTTGGGCTGGAAGCTGTCGGCAATTAATTATGCGGTTGAATGATGGCACTGATCATCTGGCGCATTTTAAGTTTAAGTAGAGTGAGATTTTCTTAAGAGGAGATGCCATTCCCTCGTCAGCATTTCCTCCAACATACTCGTAGCTGTCGCTCACGAACAAAAATTGTTGGAGAAGAAAATTTAGATGGCTAGATGCAGATCCACAACTAAGAAAGGTAAACAATGTAAGTTAAATGCGTTACCAGGAAGTCAATATTGCGTACTGCATCATTCAGGCTGTGTTGTCTCCCTGGTAACATTTTTGGCATCTATCGGGACAGTACTCACTATCATTGGTTATTGGGATGTGCTATGTAATCGAGGGTTATTACCGAAAGTTTTATGTCAAACACCACCGTCGGTTTTAATCTTTTTAGATAACTCAGATGCCACCAAAGCCCTTACTCCCATGCCGCCTGCACTCATAATTAATTCACCCCCCAATGATAGTTTAGTTGAAAGCCAGATCAGTGTAAGTGGAGTTATCAACGTTGACCTATGTGCCACATGTAAACTGTATAGTGTTGTACGATCAGTTGGATCTGGAAATACCCAGTGGTATGTCCAGAGTGGTACTGCCATAATTGAATCTGACAAACAATTCTTTCTAGAAACAGTCAACATCGGCACAAACACATCTGCTGATAAATGTAAACAATTCGAAATCTGGACGGTGATCTCATCACCTAATCTGCGCATAGGTCAATGGAGTGATGCTCAGTGGGAACGAGTAAAGAAAATTGCAAGTGCGATGGTAACAGTTAAACGCAAATGTTAAAATCATAGCTTGATGCTTCATAAACATTAAGGAAGGTGATATGGACCAGATGAGACGATCATCGGAAGATTGCTTTCACTGCCTGATGCCACTTTTTTGGTGCCTAATCCTAGTTATTGCTGTTGCCTGTGGTAGCAACTCTCCTACACCTGCGCCAATCGCTGCGCCAACACCCCTGTCAGCAGCTACGGCTACGCTCTCTCCCACCGTTGTTTCTTCACCTACACTTCAGGTTCGTCTACCGGATTTTACGCTCTGTTGGGTGGCCTATTCGCCCACTGAATTTGATCCAACGGTGGGTAGACCGCCTCTGCGTTCTGCCCTGCGCGATGACTTACAAGTTCTCCATGATGCTGGTTTTCAAGGTGTTATCACCTATGCAGCCACAAGCGCATTAGACCGCATTCCACAGTTGGCGAAGGAAGCAGGCTTCACCCAAGTCATTATGGGCGTCTGGGATCCACTTAACAGAGAAGAGATCGCCGCCGCCATTGAGGCTGCTCCCTTGGTAGATGGTTATCTTGTCGGCAATGAAGGTCTGAGTGATAAGCGCTATACCTTTGATGAGTTGCGTAACGCCATCGAGGAAATCCGGCGCGCCACCCAAAAACCGGTAACTACGGCAGAACGGATTGACGCCTATTATGGTCTGGATGACCTAGTCACCCTGGGCGATTGGCTGGCTGCCATTGTTCATCCCTACTGGTTCGACTTTAAAGAGCCGTCACAAGCGGCCGAGTGGACAGCCGAACAATTTGCTGACCTGCGCGATGAAGTGGGCCCTGATCGCGTCATTCTATTTAAAGAGGTGGGCCTCCCGACCGAAGGCGATCCTGTTGTCAGCGAAGAAGGGCAAGCCCAATATTATCAGACGCTTCAAGAAAGCGATGTGGTATTCGCCTATTTTGAAGCATTCGACCAGTTCTGGAAGGCAAGTACTCCAGAAAGTGATGTTGGTCCACACTGGGGTCTCTTCCAGTCGGATCGGACGCCAAAACCAGTAGTAGGCTATGTATGTGGACGGACGCCGCCTACACCTGCGCCAACGCCCACCGTCGAAGCACCCCCTATGCTACCATTTACATCAACTTTACCGTCTGGACCATCGTCAACCACCGCACTGACGCTCACGGTCACGCCTGCCCCATTACTGCCAACGCCTTCGTCTGCCATATCGTCAACAGGAATTACGCTCTATGATGGCAGTCTGGGGCAAGAGTATGTATTGAATATTGCGAATGCGAGCAATCAGTATGATTGGCTTCACGATGATAATGGAACTTTGCGTGCTGACTTCCTTGCAAATCAAGCGTGGGCCGCTGTTTATATTACAGTTGGCGACCAGCAGCCGGAAGGAAAGCGGACGCAAGCCATTGACTTATCTGGTTGTCATACGCTCACTGTCGATCTGCGCGCTGGGCAAGACAATGTGGAAGTAATGGTCGGCATCAAAGATACAACTGACAAGGATAATGGACAAGAGACACGTATTCCAGTACGCTTGACGACAACGTGGCAAACCTTGCCTATCCCCTTATTACAGTTCAAGAGCGCCGATTTACAACAGGTTTATCTTCCCTTTCAATTGGTTTATTTGCAAAGTAGTGAGACAACTGTGTTTATCGACAACATCTATATTTTGTGCGAGTAGTCAAACTGCGAAAATGGCGCAGCAGCAACGACATAGCTAGCTGCTGATCAACTTACAATGCATCTTCGTATATCTACTCTCTGGTCGCGTTGGCTGGGCGCATAAATCACAGCCAGGAGAAGCATATGTGGACATCGGTTGGTTCTACACGTCGTCTTGGATTCTTATTGAGCCTTGTGGTCATCTTGATCCTTGCTGTCGCTACCAGCGTGGCTGCCAGTTCTTATCAACAAAGCCAGCCGATAGCGACAGTTGTCGCGAAGGGGTTAAACGTACGTTCCGGGCCAGGCACCAATTATGCACGAATTGGCGGTGTAAAACAGGGCGACCAACTAGCTGTTTTAGGTCAAAACAATAATTGTGCATGGTTATTAGTGCGTACTCCGCAAAATCTAGAGGGTTGGGTGGCCGGTTCACCCACCTATGTTACGCTTCCTGTCGCTTGTTCAACGATTCCACCTGCTACGCCGGTGGCGACAGTCATCGCGACGGCGACAAAACCACCGAGTGGTACACCCACCCCATCCTCCACAATTCTGCTCTATGACGGAAAACTTGGCGCTCGTTTAGAACTGAACATTGACAATGAAAAGCACGAGCATGGATGGATCAAGGATGTAGAGGGGACGTTGCGCGCCGACTTTCTAGCCGGGCAGAAATGGGCGGTTATTTACATTACCGTTGGCCCACCGCAGCCTGAAGCAGAGCGGAGGCAGTCTATCAATTTATCGGCCTGCCATACGCTCAGTGTGGATCTGCGTGCGGGGCAAGGGAATGTCACGGTGAATGTCGGCATGAAAGACACCAAAGATCCGGATGATGGCTCAGAAACCCAGATTCCTTTAGCTTTGACGACAGCCTGGCAATCCTATCAAGTGCCATTGGCAAAGTTTGTCAGCGCCGAATTACGGCAAATCTACCTACCCTTCGAGGTCGTCTATACCGGTAGCACTGCTGTCAGTGTGTTTCTTGATAATGTGCGTATCCTGTGCCAGTAAAGTAGGTCGGTACGCCTTGCGGTCTACTGAGTACACTGTAAGTTCTCCGTATCTCTTACTCGATTGGAAATGAGCAGCGAAAGCTATGAGCCTCTATAAACCTTGGCGCCTGATGCACCTAAGCGGCGGACGCTATTCACCGATTAGCGTCTGTATACTCTTCATAACCTTGCCGCTCCTGCTTTGGATCACACAGTCGCTACATTTGTCCGCTCCTGCTGCTGCCGCTGCCTCCCCAGAAGCATGTATAGCGCTGGGTTTCGGACAATCTAGCAGCGAAACAATTGCCATTCCCGGTGAGTTGGATTGTGTCACCTTTGTTGGCGCCGCCGGTGATCAGATTTTGGCGCGTGTGATTAAGACGACGGGCGCACTTGGCCCCGTGATCGAGATCTTTGCTCCTAGTGGTACAAAGGTCTGTGGCACAATTCACAGTGATCTGACTTGCGCTTTAAACACGGACGGTTTGCATCGCATTTCAATCAAAGACTTTGGCGGCCCGAATACCGGCGACTACCGCATTTATCTTCAACGCTTGAACGCCCCGCTTGGCTGTATACCGGTTAGTTTCGGTGCAAGCCCTGCCGCTGGTCTGATCGAACTGGCGGCCGATGTTGGCTGTTTCACATTTGATGGCGCAACTGCGGATCAAGTGCGGGTGCGGGTAGTCAAAACGACAGGCACACTGGGCGCAGTGATTGAAAACTACCGTCCTGACGGTACAAAATTATGTGGCACCATCCATCAGGAGCTTACCTGTCAACTCGATGCCACCGGTCGCCACACGATTCTGGTCAAAGATTTTGGTGGCCCCAATACAGGCAGCTATCAACTACACATCCAGCGCTTAAATGGCGCCGTCGCCTGTGTGCCGCTCTCATTTGATGCCGCCCCCCTTGCCGCCGTCATTGATGCCCCAGCCGAAATGGACTGCTTTCCATTCCAAGGCGCCAATGGGGTGAATGTCCGTGTGCGGGTGGTAAAGACAGCGGGCAATCTCGGTGCGGTACTCGAAATTGCCCGCCCGAATGGAACGCTCTTATGCGGCACGATCCATGCGGAACTGACTTGCCAGCTTGATGCTGACGGTCTCCATACAGTCTTGGTGAAGGATTTTGGTGGTTCCAATACCGGCACTTATCAGATCAGCCTCCAATGCCTTTCGGCTACTTGTACGCCTCCCCCTGGCTGTACACAGCCTGGTATTGAATTTACCTTTGTGCCGCCCTACAATAGCCGCGAATTGCTACAAGGTCGCGTGACCTGCGCGCAATCGGCAGACCATGCTGTTGCCGTCTATATCTATCAAGAAGGATGGTGGACGAAGCCCCGGTTTGGCGAAGGGTTAACGCCGATTCGCGCTGATGGCACATGGACAACCGAAATTGTCACCGGCGGACATGATGAGTGCGCTACAGCCATCGCGGCTTTTCTTCTGCGGAAGGGTGATCCGGCTGAAGAATTGCACGGCGCGTCTAAATTGCCGCCAGCGTTACAACAACGCGCCTTGGCACAGGTGATCACGCATCGCCGCTACCCACGCACACTTTCTTTTGCCGGACGCACCTGGTATGTCAAAAGCTGTGCCGGCCCGCTTGGACCCGACCAAAATCTCTTCTCGGATCGACCCGAGGATGTCTATGTCGATACCAGTGGACAACTCCATCTGCGTATTGTTCCCAGGGATGGCAAGTGGTACGCCACAGAGGTGGTTGCGTCTGAGTCCCTCGGTTACGGAACCTATCGCTTTACGCTGAACAGTCGCGTCGATCAACTGGACAAAAATGTGGTGTTGGGGTTGTTTACCTGGGACGATCACGCGCCCCAATTCAGCTACCGCGAATTGGATATAGAGTTTAGCCGTTGGGGCGAAGATAGCGCGCCGAACGCCCAATTCGTCGTCCAACCGTTCCATTTGCCCGATCACCGTCACCGCTTCAACCTGGCGCTTACCGGCAACCAGGCCACCCATCGCTTCACCTGGCAGCCGGGTCGTGCCGACTTTGCCAGTTTTCAAGGCGCGAGTCCAGATCCCAGCAACTTGATCGAAGCCTGGACGCACGCCCACAACGACATCCCACCGGCCGGCGGCGAAACGCCACGCATCAATCTCTGGCTCTTCGGCCACCAGCCACCATCAAATGGGCAAGCGGTGGAAGTGATCGTGGAATCCTTTACCTTTGAGCCGCTCCGCCCAATTACAATTACTGCGATCCGCCCAAACCAGGGGCGCAACGATATTACCAATCTCATTGACATTGCCGGCGCCGGCTTTGCCCAAGGCGTTGTGGTCAGCTTAGGGTCAGCGGCGTTGACGACAACCTTCGTCTCTACGGCTCATCTGCAAGCAGTCGTACCGGCAGGTGTCGCTGCCGGTGCTTATGATGTAACGGTTGCCAACCCGGCCGGTGAGCGCGCAACACAAGCACGCGGTTACACAGCATTCGATCCTATCAACAATGATGATCTTTTTGCCCTGGAGTACGAATTCTATCTTGATCCGGTAACGCCGCGTGCCAACGCGCCGACCGACTTGATCCTCAAAGTGCATCGCCAGGGTGGCAAAGATCCGCTGTTTGACGTCAAGGTGCGTTTCTATCAGGGCGATCCAAAGGTCAACGGTCTGCGCATTGGCGAAAGCACGCTGCCATCGCTCACCCCGCGTGGCGAAGAACAGAGTATACCCCTGCCCTGGACGCCGATCACCGCCGGCAATTATACCCTCTACGCCGTCATCGACCCGGACAACCTGATTGCGGAGAGCTATGAAGAAAACAACACCGTTTCCCGCGCCGTGATTGTGTTGCCGCCTGCGCCTGACCAGAAAGCGCCCCATGTCGATAGCTTTGTCATCAACGGTGGCGCTGCTGCTACCAGCGAACGCGTTGTCCGGCTGGACACCCAGGCCAGCGATGAACCGCCGTCCGGCACTGTCGCCAAATTGCGCTTTGTCGAATATGCCTATCGCGAAGCAGCGGGCATCTGGGTTCCCGTACAACAGTCTGACTGGCTGGATTATGCCACGGCACGCGCCAACTTTGCCTGGCAATTACTGCCTCCCGCCGGTGTCAAGGCGCTCCATGTGTGGGCCGTCGATGCGGCGGGCAATATCAGCCGTTTCCCCTTTCGCCGTCAAATCAACTATACGCCGCCTAGTGAACATGTCCAGTTTAACCAGCGCCAACTTTACCGGTATACGCTCAATGCCGGGCAAACGCTGGTTGCGCAACTCACTGCGCTCACTGGCGATCCGGATCTCTACCTCTGGCCGCCGGACTATACCACGCGCCCACCATGGGTCAGCAACTTGCGGACAGCCGTGGACGATCTCAGCATCACAGCGCCCGTCGCTGGCCTGTATCAGGTTGAGGTTTACGGTTTCTCCGCCGCCAATTATCAGTTAGCAGTGACGCTTGGAAATGTCGTTGCTGCACAGAGCCAGGGTGGTCGCGACCCCAGCAAAGATCCAATCCTCAGTGATCCATTGCTCGCCCCCACCGCGCAACCGGATGATCGCTTTGCTATCCTTCCGCCAGAGTCGAGCAGAATGCAAGTTTTTCTGCCTATAGCGTTCAGGGCGCCTGTCCTCTCGGCCTGTCCAGGAATTTGCGTTGGGCCAGTGGAAAATCAATAAGGTCATCCTTATCATCGCTTACCCACTAGCTCACATCCTGCTAATTTTTTGCGCAAAACGCAATCATTTAACCACGAAGGCACGAAGATCACGAAGTTTCTCCTTCGTGATCTTCGTGCCTTCGTGGTTAGTAAAGTGTTTCGCTCATCTACAGAAAGTGTGAGGTTTCGACCCGCCACACCTGTCAGGTTTCCAAAACCTGACAGGTGTTCACACTTTCCGTAGATGAGCCAAAGTGTTTTCGTTGATTACCGGTTGCCAAATTCCTGCGCCGGCACAGACTGGATAAAGAGCCAGAGCGCCTTCAACTCCTCATCAGTCATGCTGCGGTAGCGGAACCAGGGCATCTCCTCAACCAACGTTTTGCCGGCCGGGTTGACCCCCGTGCGGATCGTATTGATAAAGTCGGCCTCAGTCCATTGTCCAACGTCCCCGCTGGGCGTTAAATTCGCCGCCTGCGGCCAATCCGGGGGAGCAGCGGGAATCGGGCCGCCGGAGAGGCCAGGGCCATGACAGCCCGTACAGCCGGCAATACGGCCCAGATATTGCCCATATTCCAACGAAACGCGCTCTTCAACCGCAGCCGGGTGTTCCAGCGTTGCATCGACCCGTTCGGCCATAATGATTGGAAGTTGGCCCAATGCGAGCAACGTGCGACCGAGAGGGCGCAATTCATTGACCGGCAGGTTGCTATCCTGCGGCGGCACGCTCCGTACATAGGCGATGATGGCGGCCAAATCCGCATCGCTCAGATGCTGATAATCATCCGAAGGCATCACCTGGGCCGAGCGGCCATCGGGTAAGATGCCGTAGCGCAGTACCCGCACCATGTCGGCGTCGCTCAGTTGTCCGCCCACGCCGCCCTGTCCCGTCGTCAGATTTGGCGCCACAATCCGCCCCAACGCCGGATCATCGACTACAATGCCGCCTTCCAAGTTGGCGCCGTGACAATCCACACAGACGCTCACATAGTTTGCCAGGTGTTCGCCACGGGCAATCGCATCAGTGGCAGTAGAAATGGTAAGCGCGCTGGTTGGCGCCGCGTAAACCTGATTGACAATCGCTTCACTACGGAAGTAGATGCCAACAGCCAGGAGCGCCACAAGCAGCGCCAGGAGACCAACACCGATACCAAGCCAACGTATCAATCGCTTCATGATCTATCCCTTTCCATCTAATGATCAATTTTGGGTTCTACAAATGGTTGCTTGTGACCATTGTATGGAAAGCGATTGCTCATGTTCCAGCGCAAAAAGTGCTAACTTTCTGCTCAATTTAGCGGATTGATGCGTGCTCTATAATCGTAAGCGTTTGTTAACGTATCGTCAAGCTACTTTTGTTATGGAAGTCAAGATCGGTCTGTAGGTGAAGGAAGTATGTATATGCTTTTGGTCTGAATTGAAACCGACTTTAGTCAAACAGGTAAGTAAATCCTGATCTATACTGAGGACTATTTGCACCAATCAATTGTTTAGCCTTATCATTTAATTCAGACGCTTGTAAGGTAAACCTATGCTTCACCGCTTTCATCAAAGTTGTTGCCTTCGCTTTGCGTCCCCAAATCAGTCATCTAGGCGTGAGGTTATTCGTGGCTCGTTCGATTCTGCTCTCCTTTTTGGTTTCTGTCCTGATTTTGGGCATATTTGCCGTCATTTCCCAGGAATATCGCACCACAACCCAAAGTAACTTAGCCAATCCTGTGCGCGCGGCCATTGCGGTAGGGCCGATGGGTGAAACGCTGCGTGAATCATCACAACAAGCATTTGGTGGCGCACCCTAGACGCTCTGTAGATGGGATATCCCTCTTGCTTTATCGCCGCAGCGATGGCCGGCAACAACGTTACTGACACCTTTGCAACCTTGCCAACACCGACAGGGGCGGGTATGATGGTGGGTGGGCGCGTCGGACCGGAGTTACACAAATACCGGCCGCCGCAGAGTTGATTGAAAGCAGAGGAAATTTACGATGCGCTTCCTACGCACCCCACTTGGTCTGGCGTTGACGCTTGTGCTGGGGACGCTGGTACTCCTGGTCGCCAGTTGTACGCAGTTGGGGGGCGGTTCTACCAACGAACTCAACCCCATGCAGGCTGATATCGCCACCCGCCAACAACGCATGGCTGCCGCCCTTACCCAAGTGCCGGCGGCGCCGTTGACGGTTACAGCGGCGCCGGTCGCTCCGGTGGCGCCCGTGTTGGTGCCAACCACGACACCACTGCCGACAGCTACACCCCCTCCCGTTCTCGCCGCAGCGCCGGCCCATCAACCGGCCCAAGCTGCGGTGACGCTCAGCGGCTTTACCCATGAATGGCAGACTTGGAATAACTGCGGCCCCGCCACCCTGGCAATGAACCTGAGTTATTTCGGCAGCACCCTCACCCAGGCCGATGTGGGCGCTGTTCTGCGTCGTCACCCCGATGATAAGAATGTCAGCCCCGAAGAGTTGGCTGCCTTTGCCGCCGGTCAGGGGTTTCACGCCCAGGTGCGGGTCAACGGGTCAGCGGATCTCATGCGTCTCCTCTTGAGCAATGGCATTCCTGTGCTAATTGAAACCTGGCTGGAAGAGGAACCCAACGACGGCATGGGTCATTATCGCCTGTTGGTGGGGTACGATGATGCCGGGCAATATTGGATTGGGTATGATTCGTATGTTGATACTGGTCTCTTCTCCTCGCTTGGCCCCTACCGCGGTATTCGGATGAGTTATGCGGAGACGGACGCGCTCTGGAAAGTTTTTAACCGCACTTACTTGCTGATTTACACCGAGGCGCAAGCGCCGTTGGTGGCGTCGATCTATGGCGAAGCGCTCGACCCCGGTGTCATGTGGCAGCGGGCGACCCAGGAAGCGCAGGCGATTGTCCAGCAGACGCCGAATGATCCCTTTGCCTGGTTCAATCTCGGCACCGACCTGACCACCTTGGGCGACTACGGTGGTGCGGCGCAGGCCTATGACCAGGCGCGGCGGTTGGGGCTGCCCTGGCGGATGCTCTGGTATCAGTTTGGCCCCTTCCAAGCCTACTATGCTGTCGGTCGCGCCCAGGATGTGCTGACGTTGGCCGATGCAACGCTGTCCACTACCCAAAACATTGAGGAGTTGCATTACTGGCGCGGTCAAGCGCTGGCGGCATTGGGCAATCCCGCCGAGGCGCAGCGCGCCTGGCAACAAGCCTTAGCCTTGAATCCAGACTATCGCCCAGCGGGAGAAGCATTAGCCTCGACACAATCACCGTAGTAAAGACTAAAGTCTTTACTACGAGAGTCTTTACTACGAGAGCCTTTACTACGAGCCACAGGAGAAGCATTTTCATGATCCTCGTTACAGGGGCAGCAGGCAAAACCGGTCGCGCTGTTATTGGTGCGTTAGCCCAGAAGGGCGCAGCAGTGCGCGCCTATGTCCGCCGGTCGGAGCAGGTTGCTGCGGTTCAGGCCGCTGGCGCCACGGCTGTCGCAAAGGGCGATTTGCAAGATGACGTTGCACTCCGCCAGGCCATGCAAGGGGCATGCGCTCTCTACCACATCTGCCCTAATATGCATCCGGATGAGGTTGCCATCGGTCGCCGTGTAATTGCGGCGGCTTTGGCGGCGGGAATTGAACATTTTGTTTACCATTCAGTGCTACATCCGCAGACAGCGACCATGCCCCATCACTGGAACAAGTTACAGGTTGAAGAAGCGCTTTTCGAGTCGCGCCTGCCCTTTACCATTCTGCAACCCACGGCCTACATGCAAAACCTTCTTGCCGGTTGGGAGAAGATCCGCCATGAAGGTCGTTACATTATCCCCTATCCGGCAGAGACCCGGATTGCGCTTGTCGATCTGGTTGATGTTGCAGCCGTTGCGGCGACGGTTTTAACGCAGACGGAACAGCATCAGGGCGCCATTTATGAATTGGTGGGTACGGCGCCTTTCACGCAAAATGCGGTAGCGGCTATGTTAGCAGACGGATTAGATCGACCTGTAACCATTGAGGTGCTTACCCATGCAGCGTGGGAACGTAATGTTCGTGCCGGTGGGCTGGGTGATTATGCCATTGATACGCTGATTAAAATGTTTACCTATTACGAAAAGTTTGGTCTCATCGGTAACCCGAATGTTCTTGGCTGGTTATTGGGTCGATCACCAACATCGCTGGCAACCTTTATCCATCGGGTTACGACTACGCCATCATCGTAGAGGTATTCAGTATAGTCATACTTCCTTCTGCTTACTACAGTAGTACTCAGCTACCCTAAACGGATTAGGCTGTTTTGAGCAATCGATTCCACTCCCCATGTCGTGTAAGGGGCGTGTTCCATCCCTAGCAAATTACTCCCTAATCAGTGTTGCGATTAGCACCAACAGTTTATTGAAATTTTTCGTTTTCCTGCTATGCTCAGTGCGTAATGATCCACACCTTCAGCAGTAAAGGAGTAAGCTATGCGCCTGGTTGTAATTCTTCTCTCTGTCATCGGGTGCTTTCTGAGTCTCACCGCCACCACAACTGCCCAATCGAATGGGACGATTCCGCCGGCAACGGCGTTGGTGATTACGGGTGAACGCATCGGCACGGCGGAAACCCAAGATGTCGCCTATGCCGACCTCGACAAGGATGAGGATGTTGATGCGTTCGTTTTGGCGTGGAATCATAATGAAATCTGGTTCAATCAGGGGAATGATCACTATGTCAAAGGGAGTCAAAGCTTTGGTGATCGCTGGCAAAATGAGGTAGCGCTTGGCGATCTGGACAATGATGGGGATATTGACGCCTTTATTACAAAACAAGGCGAACTGAACAAACCAAACGAGGTGTGGCTTAATGATGGGACAGGGGTATTTAGCGATAGTGGACAACGCCTGACTGCGGATAGCTATAGCGCGTATTTGGATGTCAAACTTGTCGATTTCGATCGAGATGATGATTTAGATGCTTTTGTTGTTGCCAATGGTCTCTATTGCGGTGTTAGCCGCTTATGGCTTAATGATGGCAAGGGGATCTTTACCGATAGTGGTTTTGCCGAGTGGGCGGCTTGTCATCATAAGATCGCCATTGGTGACCTAAACAGGGATCAGAAGCAAGAAGTGATTTTTAATACCAATCATGGCTTATCCGGTTTAGAAATCTGGAGTAATAGTAGTGGTAATAATTTTGTGAAGACGCAAGTGATTACTGACAGCTATCATACCGCTAACCTTACGTTAGGGGATGTTGATGCCGACGGCGATTTAGATTTGTTCACCGCCGGGATGGTTTCGACTGCTACGGTCTATAACAAAGTATGGTTCAATGATGGCGCAGGGCAACTTAGTCCAGGCCAACGATTTTTGACGCCGCTATCTACACGAGCAGACTGGCGCGGTTGGGATACAGAAGCAACCCTAGCCGATATTGACCAAGATGGCGATTTGGACGGTATGACGGCTATGCGGTTTGCGCGTGACGCTACTGAGTGGCCAAAGGTTGCTACCGTTGTGATTGTGCGCTACAACAATGGCGCCGGCGATTTTGCCCAGGGTGCGTTAACCTATCTTGATCCAGTTGCACCAACCAGCATTAACAGTAGTCGAATCGCCTTTCTCGCTTTATCTGAACGTCTCTACCTGCCTTTTGTACCGAACGGAGAGTAAAGTTCAACGGCTCTCCCCGCCCAATGCTTACGAAACA
The DNA here is from genome assembly GCA_021405325.1 of Caldilinea sp. CFX5. The sequence goes on from QWII01000058.1 coordinate 52,246, forward strand.
GAAAGCTTTCTGCTTGCCATTTTGCTCTGGCTATGGTATACTACCCTGGCAAGCAAATGTTCACCCGGAGGCAGAAAATGGCAGAACAAGCAAGCAGTGGGGAAATTGCTGAAATTTGGAAACTATTTCGTGAAACCGAACAGCACTTTCGTGACACAGACAGACGCATTGATGGCTACTTTCGCGAAACAAATCGGCAATTACGCAAGCTGGAGGGGCTGTTTACCAATCAGTGGGGCCGGTTGTTAGAAGCGCTGGTCAAACCCGGCATGCTAAAGCTTTTCCAGGAACGTGGCGTATCTGTTCATCGTCTCCACGAACGCTCAGAAGTACGGTTGAATGGCGACACCAAAGAAATTGACCTGATCTTAACCAATGATACAGAATTAGTTGTCGTTGAAGTAAAAACCACGCTCGGCGTTGCCGATGTCAATGAGTTCCTCCAGGATTTAGCGGAGTTCACGACCTATTTTCCGGTTTATCGTGGCTTTCGCATCTATGGCGCCGTCGCCACGATCAACATCACCGAGATGGCCGATCGCTATGCCTACAAACAAGGACTTTTCGTTGTCACGTTAACCGGTGATGATCTGGTTGAAATCCGCAATGATGAGCGCTTCCGACCACGGAATTTTAACCCTGGCGGTAACTACTAAGCCCGCTCGTAGCCAGTCCGTGACCGGCGACCCATCGCCAGTCACGGACTGGCTACGAGCTTAGCAGTTACCGCTGGTGTACAAAATTGACACACCGGTTGCGCAATACGGCTTTGGCCTTGTACTAGCCGGCTTCACGCCGGCTTTTTTGCGCTTTCCACCCTAGCAACTCACCGAAAATTGCCTGGAACATCTCTGTCTCCGCCACCGTCTTCATTTTGCAAATTAACAGCACTTCACAATCGAACGGTCTGCTGAGATTTTTTGGCCTTGGCGTCGGTGACGGCGCGTCATCAAACCCCTGGAGGGTACTATGCGTAAGATCTTCCGTTTATTGACCTTGTCTCTTCTGTTTGCCTTTCTCCTGCCCGCGACACCCGTCGCGCTGGCGCAAGATGTTGGTCCCCGCCACACCGACCCAGGGTGGCAGGCGTCTTATTGGAACAATCCTGACCTGAACGGCGCGCCCGTCGTGCAACGCTTTGACAACGATCTCAACTTTGATTGGGGTCTCAACGCGCCGGACCGCAACGTTCCCGCCGATAATTTTTCCGCCCGCTGGGATCGTTACATTGATGTCACGCCCGGCACCTACCGCTTCACCGCTGTCGCCGATGATGGCATTCGCGTTTTTGTGGATAATGAGTTGATCATCAACCAATGGCGCGACCAACCGCCCCAAACCTATACCGCCGAGAAATATCTGGGGCCGGGTCATCATCTGGTGCGGGTCGAATATTATGAACGAGGCGGCGGCGCCGTGGCGAAACTCTCGTGGACGATGAATACGCCAGGGCCAACCCCAACGCCTACCCCAGTGCCACCGCCAGCCGGCGGCGCCTGGCGCGGCGACTATTTCAACAACCTGACCCTCAGCGGTGCGCCGGCGTTGGTGCGCAATGACCCGGAGATCAACTTTGACTGGGGCGGCGGTTCCCCTGCCCGCGAGATTGCACCGGATGGTTTCTCGGTGCGCTGGACACGCAATCTCGACCTGCCCGCCGGCAACTATCGTTTTACGATGACGGTTGACGACGGCGCCCGCCTCTTTGTCAACGGCCACACCCTGATCGATGCCTGGCGTGAGCAGGGGGCAACGCCCTATAGCGGTGACATCTATCTGCCCGGTGGTACGGTCACGGTGCAGATGGAATATTTTGAAAGTCGTGGTGGCGCGACGGCGCGCCTAAGCTGGCAACAGATCGGCGGTGGCGGCAACCCGCCCCCCATCACCGACTGGCAGGGCGAGTATTACAACAACCGGAACCTGAGCGGGGCGCCGGTGCTGGTGCGTAACGACCGCAACATTGACTTTGATTGGGGCGGCGGTTCGCCTGCACCCGGCACAGTAAGCGCCGACGACTTCTCGGTGCGCTGGACCCGCACGCTGGATCTGCCCGCCGGCAACTATCGCTTCATCGCCACCACCGATGATGGCGTGCGCCTCTATGTCAGCGGTCAATTGATCATCAACAACTGGCGCGAACAGCCGCAGACCGATGTGAGCGGCACGATCTACGTCTCCGGGGGTCGGGTGGCTGTCCAGATGGAGTATTTTGATGCGCGTGGCGCCGCCGTTGCTCGTCTACGCTGGGCACGCGTCGATTCGCCACCACCGCCCCCGCCCGGCAACGCCGTGATTGTCGATGACCGTGACCCCGGCTTTGTCCGCGGCGGCGACCCTAGCGGCTGGCGCAGCGAGCCGGAGGGCTACGGCAATACGTTGACCTGGTCGAAAAACAATGACAAGGTGCGGCCCAACTACAACTGGTCGCGCTGGTATCCGAACCTACGACCGGGGCGCTATGAAGTCTTTGTCTACATTCCGCACCGCTTTACGACCACAGCGAATGCGCGCTACTGGATTTCGCACCAGGGTGGGCAGACCTTGCGCCCCATCAACCAGTCGGCCTACAGCAATGAGTGGGTCTCGCTGGGCGTCTATACCTTCCGTGGCACGCGTGATGACTATGTCTCGCTGGCCGATGTGACCTTTGAGCCACGCTTGTCGTTGTTGATTGCCTGGGATGCAGTGAAGTGGGAGCCACGGTAAGCGGCAGTTGTAAATTATCCTAAATCACGTAGGTCACAATTTTGGTGTGAGTGCTTACACATCACGCCGAAATTGTGGCCTACGCTTGTTTTATCCCCGTGTCAATCGTTGCCTGTTACTTTTTACGCGTGATCAACGACTATGCTACAGGCCCCACTCTTGCCCCGAAGCACGTTGCGCCCATCGTAGCAGGCATGATTTGGTAAACCAGTTTTTAGTAGGATAGGAGTAGAAATAATGACGAGAACATGGAAGCCAGCGGGGTTGATCCTGGGCGTCTTGGGCATCAGCCTGTTGACGCTGGTCGCCTGTATCGCCCCGATCAAGGCGCCGGTACAGGGAGCAATGACCGACACAACGACTGACACCCTCACCCCGGTTACAACCGACGGTGCGGTTACCATTGTCGGCGGCGACGACGTAGCAACATTACAAAATTTCCTGGCGCGCTGGTTGGCCCCCGTCTATCCGGGTATGCCGGACACACAGATCACCGTAACAGTCGGCGCCTTGCCGGCCAACCTGCCCATCTCGCTTACCCTGCCGAATACGATTACCGTGGTTGGCGCATTCGTGCAAACCGGGGAATATGAAAACACGCAACTGCTGCTGAGTACAGAGCAAGCAGCGGAGGCGGCGCTGGCAACCGTCAATGAACAGTTGGCGGCGCAAGGCTTTACCCAACCGGAAACACAACCAGGGGTGGCGCCGGGCGGTTTCCAACCCAGCGAGCCGGCGCCCTCTACCTTGTGTCGCGCCGCTGACGACCTGGCCGCCAATCTCTTTAGCGCAACCAGCAGCGCCGGGCTGACAGATATTCGTCTCTCGTTTAGTTCGTTCGATCCCTACGGTGGCCCTTGCGCGGGGCCAAGCGGGCCGACACAAGGCCAGCCGGCGGTTTTGCCGACCTTACGCGCGCCCGCCAACGCCATTGTACGCAGCAGTTCAAGCGGCTATGGCGGCAACCAAGCCGAGGTCACGGCCGAAATTGAGTTTGCCGAGGATGTAGCAACTCTGACCGCCCATTACGACGCCCAACTGGTCGAAGCCGGCTGGGAACAGGTGGCAGCCAGCGCCGCCGACAACATCACCTGGAGCACCTGGACGTTGGTGGATGAAGAGGGCGATAGCTGGAACATCACCTTCTACATCGTGCGGCAGGCTGCCGAATCCGACACTTATTTGGCGACGCTCCGTCTCCGGCGTGCGCGGTAACAAGTTGTCGCCCTCCACCATCATCCTCATGGCACAGGAGGGCGACAATCAGCCAGTTCCGCCCCCTATCGCTCCCAAGCGCATTTTGATCCCCGCTGATGGAAAAGGAGAAACAGTCATGATCAACGTCAGGTTAAAGAGAGACCGCATCCCTGGGATCACCAAGCTGCTGCTCGGCTGTCTTTTCGTCATGGGCTTGGTGCAAGTTGACACGCCACAAGCCTTCTACAGGATGGGCAGTAAGCAACAATAGGGAAACGGTAGTACAAATTTGGTCTGAAAGCAGCCCAGCATGGAATACCAACCAGGGTGTATACTACAAAGGGAGGGATTCACTGCACTCCCTCAACGCGCCTTCCACCTGATCAGAACGTTCACCGATAGAGAGTAAAACCTATGCGATTAACCATACAACCCCTTTTTGCTGCCGCGGCCATGCGGTGGCGATTCCTTGTCCCTACCGTTGTTTGCCTGGTCGCCCTGGTAGCTTGTACACCCTTTCCACCCACCCGCCAGCCGGCGCTTACTACTGCCGCCACGGCGATCCCCTCTACAGCTAGACCAGCAGCGGCGACAGCTACGACACTGTTGCCGGCCCCGCTCTATTTGATTGCGCAGGAGAACAACCAGATTCTGCGGATCGAAAGCGATGGCAAGACCATTACGCAAATCACGGCAGAAGCGGGACCAGTTGCAGACTTTGATGTGTCACCACAGGACGGTCATCTCGTTTATGTGAGCGAGAATAACCTGGTCGCCAGTGATGCCTGGGGGCAGCAGCGGCGCGTGCTTTTGCACGGCCCACAGGTCGAAGAAAGCGGGAGCGACCTTGCCTTGGCGCGCTATGGCCCTGTCACCACCGTCGCAACGCCCCGTTTTTCGCCCGATGGCGCTTACCTCGCCTATGGTTTGGGTGGTGTCAACCTCATGCCGATTGACCAACCGGCACAAAGCCAACTGATTGAGGCGAGTGATCCCTATACGCCAACCGACCAAACCCCGAATCATGGCTTCTTGTATGTGCCCGAACGATGGTCGCCCGGTGGGACACGGCTGCTTGTCACCCGGTACAACTACTGGGAAGGGTTTGGCTATGGGGTGAAAGAGATTGCCGAACCAACAGCGCCGTTGACTATCCTGCAAGGGTGTTGTCGTGTGAGCTGGCGTGATGACGATGAACTCTACATGAGTTTGCCGGAAGGTGAAGTGTTTCCACCGGGGCTATGGCGGCTCGACGCCACAAGCGGACAAGCGACAGCCCTCCTGAGCCTGGAGCAGCAAAGCGCCATCACCCGTGTCGGCCCGACCCTGGCCCTGCCAGGCGAAAGCTTGCTGGCCTTTGCGGTGGCCGGAACGCCGCCGTCGCCCATCCCCCCCTTAAGTCTCTACCACCTCCAATTTACAGGGACAACCTTGCAACAGTATGAACGGCTACGGGATGATGAGCATCGGCTGTGGGAAGCGCTGTGGGCCGCTGATGCCAGCGGGGTGGTCATTGTCCAGCGTACCGAAGATGGGCCACCTCCCGACCGGCTCTTCCGTGGCCCCCTGCTCTGGTTGCCGGCGGACGGCGCCCCCGCTGTTACTTTGCCGGCCATTGGTTTTCAGTTGCGCTGGGGGCAGCCATGATCGATCCCAGCATTTAGCTGGAGTAAAGCGTATTTGGTTGAAAGGATTAGCGCCCCATGATGCGCAAAATTGTTGAACCATATAACCTGCTACTATTCGTCATCCTCCTGGCAGCCTGCACCCCCATTCGGCCAGGGGAGCCGACAGCCACCGCCACTCCGCCCTCACCTGCCAGCGCCTTGATCGATGGCTTCCAGTGGCAGACCGACGGCGCTTTTGGCTATCGCATGTTGCGCCCCGCCAACTGGCAACCGATCAACCTTGGTGATGCACGAGGCTACTACCCACCCGGTTCCATCGGTGAAACGGATCGGCTACTCTTGGTCGCCAGAAATTTAAACGCTTTGGATGCCGACGTTATTGTTATTTCGCGTTCCATCTTCCAGGATCATCCGCATCTTGCTGATTGGACGGCAGCGCTTGACCGACAACGAGATCATCAATGATGTCAGCACGACGCTAGTGCGCGGCGGTAGCGTCTCGGGTGCAGTCCATTTGCGCAATGGGCTGCCTATCACCAATGTTAACGTTACCGCATACTGGTTTGACGGCTCTGATTCGTCCCGTGTCATCTATGCAACCACTACGGACGCGAAAGGCCATTACTGGCTAAAGGCAATGCTGCCGGGGAGATACCGGGTTAGCTTTTATAAACAAGGAGCGGGCTATGACATAGAAGAGTTCTACAGCCCTACCGACCGGGTATTTCAGGTGAAGGGGGGTGCGGACGTCCTTGTGGTTGCCGACAAAACCACCACTGGCATTGATCTAATCCTGGGGCCGAATCCGACCCTCTATTTACCCCTCATTGCCCAACGAAAGTGAGGAGCATAATGGGAATACGTTAACGAAGGGAACCCTGCACCGCTGAACGGTGTACAGAGCATAAATAGAAAGGAGCTGAATATGACGCGCTTTTTCCCTTGCCTGTGCTTCGTTCTTGTGTTAAGTGGTTGTTCCTTCCTTGTTGTCCCACCAGGAAAGACGCCGGCGCAGGTCAAGCAACCGCCCGCAGTGACGGCTGCCGATTCGACGAACTGCCCGGTTACGAAGCGGCCCGATCCCCGCTTCATTCCGCCGTCGCCTTTCCCGGAGTGGCCGACGCTGGGCGAATTCTGGTATGGCACAGAAGAACTCTGGGTAGCCGTCCCAGAGGATGGCGAGTGGCGCAGTTTGCCGTACAATGAGGATGGCTATACGCAAAAGATTTTCTGGTGGAGCAAGGACTATTTTTGGCTCGATAACTCGCAACCTGCGCTCGTGGTGACGGGCCGCCGATTGGATACGGACGCACCGCCGCTCAAAGTTTCCCCGGCAACCAATGCCTTTGCCGACGATATTCAATCAGCCATGTTGGTAGGCGTTGACTTTCCTACTACCGGCTGTTGGGAAATTACTGGCCGATATCAGGACGCCGAACGCAGCTTTGTGGTTTGGGTGGCGCCGTAGGGAGTAGAAACCAATGCAAACGCGCAAGTTGTAACGAGTGGATTTTTCGCACACGAATTGCGTCTGCCGAATCACTGCTCACCCAGCGGTTGGCCGCTGCCGGGTGGCGCTATATCGAGCAGATGGGCGCTGGGTGGTTTTATGAAAAGCAGGGCGAACGGGTCGTGGTGACCTGTCGCCTCTATTCGCCACGGTATCAGATTTGCCGGTCGGCGATTCCTTTGGAATAGGAGAAAGTGATGAAGAGGGTTTTTCTTTTGCTACGCGTTGTTATCTTCGGTCTGCTGGCTGGTTGGCTGGTCGGCTGTATTCGACCGGTGCCACCAGATGCGTTCACCCCGCCCCCGGCGTCAGGCGGGGCGGCGCTTTGTAACCCCGACGATCTGCATCAATGTTTGCTCTCGCCCGATGGTCGATGGGCAGCCGAATTGAACGAAGCCAAAGGGAGTTTATTGCTAAATACATTCGATTGGCGCGTGCAAGAACTCTTTCCGGCTGGTGACAGCATTAACGCCGCCGTTTGGTCGCCGGACAGCCGCAACCTGATCATTGCCCGTCGAAACTTTCACTGGACGGACAACAGCGGTAACATCAAGGTCGAAGGGCCGCCGCAGCTTTGGCAAGTGACGGTTGACAGCAACACGTTCACAAAACCCACATTGGTCTATGAAGCGCCGCGCCTACTCCCCGTCTTTGACGACATGGGGCCAGGTGAAATTAGACTGGGTGAGTGGGCGCCGGATGGGCGCCATCTGCTCTTTTGGGTGGGGCCGTTGGGCGCTTCCATACAGGCAGATGGGTTGCCCTTCTTGACGCTAGACACAACAACCAAACAAGCAACGTTGCTGGCCGATTCAGCCTTGCTGAACCCGCACTATCACAGTTGGTCGCCCGATGGATCGGCGCTGGCCTACACTGCCGGCGGCTACCGGTCAGCCCAGGTCAACAAGTGGCTGAATCTTTGGGATAGCACTACAGGGCAGATCACCACCGCCATCAGTGTAACCGAGCAAATTCCCGGCATTGTTGCCTGGTCGCCACGGGGGGATTGGATCGCCTATGCAGCCGTGCCGGCGACTGAGACCAGCGCAGAACTAGCCGACTGGGGCAGCTTTGACAACCCAGCCATCGCTGGACGCCGCATCTATTTACTGAATCCGACTACAGGGGAAACTCACCGACTCAATGACGCTGATGCCTTGCAAGACGCCCCCACCTGGAGCGAGGATGGCGCCACCCTCTACTATATCCAACGCGACGGCGCCGAAGTTGTGTTAATGGCCGCCGACCCGGCAACCGGACAGGCGACAACCATAGAAGCATCCCGCCAGCCGCTGCCAGACTATATCGGCTATTACGGTCAGGGTGAGTGGGATCAAGTCCTCAAGTATGTACCGCCATTTCCACCGGGAAGGGCAAACGTAGCAGCGCCGCCCGTCATTCTCCCTGCCAGCGCCAGTCAACTACCGACTCTTTCCCAAGATTTGCTCTTTGTCAATCAGAGGGGTGTGCAGTACTGGAATCATACGACCAATCAGATCAGCACAATCATTGCCCCCACACTTGGCGAAAGTCCAGGCGCAATACCGATCGTGGCGCGACAAGCCGGGCCAGGTCTGCCCATTGGCACAATCACGGATCTGTCAGCTAGTAATGATGGGCAAAAAATAGCCTTCGTGCGTTACACTGGTGTTGTTGACGGACAGGAGCAGTACAGAATCGATTTGTATGAGCGCGCAACCGCACAGACAACCATCGTCGTCCCGACGGTAACACGACTCTTTGATATAGCCCTATCAGCCGATGGCGCGTGGGTGGCCTACCTGGTGCAAGCTATAGAACAGACGGCCCACAAAGCAAGTGGTTTAGCCGCACCCATTCCCGCACCCCATTTGGGGGATGGGCCGCCATCAGCTACGGTATGGGTAGTTCGCACCAATGGGTTGACGCAATCCAACCAGGTCGGGTTATGTGGTGCACCTGTATCGCCCGATGTTACGGTACAGTGTATGCGCAGGTTGCTTTGGTCAGCCAATAACCAGTTGGCGTGGGCTGATTCTGCCGGGCTTTGGGTGGCGGCAACGGACGCAAATTCGGCTACGTTACTTGCCTCCAATACCTTTGCGCCGCCAACTTCCATCAAGGCTTATACACCGTGGGTATGGTCGCCAAGTGGCCGCTACTTGTTTACTTGGGTCAATCACTATGAAGGTGGTAGTCAAGCCGTCATCGACAGCAAAACCAATCATGTAGCCGAGGTCGCAAACTCTTTTGAGTATGTCAATCCAGGGTTGCGCCTGACCTGGCTGCCCGACGACCGGATCGCCCTGGTTCGACCAGGTTCACTATATGACAACGTCATGCCAACCCTTGAATTTTGGTCACTGCGGGACGATGTCGATTTGCAGATACATCTCGATCTTTCCGTGACCATCCCTGTTACTATCGAAAGCATTCCAATCGCGCCCTTTGCATTCTCTAATGGGGGTATCGGCTTTGCCGTCTTGAACAGCCACCAGGAGAGTCATCAGGAACGCGGGGTGTTCGTTTGGGATCAGGAACAGATCCGGCGTGTGAACGCGCTACCATTGTCGGCTGAGAATCCCGCCATGCCAGGTTTAGCCAGACTCTCCGGTGAGCTGTACTGGTCATCTGATGGCACAGGGGCAATTCTGCAAGACTTTGACTTTGGGTATTTGCTCTACGTCCCAACCGATGGTACGCCGCTGTATGATCTACGCTCGGTTATAGGCGATTACGTTTGGGGAATAACATGGCTACCGCAGTAGACAAGCAAGCCATCTGCTGGACGCGGCAGGTCTAGCGTCTCTACCATTACCACGCTAGACCAACACGATTAAGGATTTTTTCCTTGGTCTGTTTGCCACAATGCCCGCAAGCGTGCTAACTCGGCTTCTGCGGCGGCGGCGCGTTGTTCCGCCGCCGTACGGGCTTGCGCTTCGGCTTCGGCGCGCCGAGCTTCCGCTTCTGCCCGTTGTATGGCGCTCTCAGTCTGTTCTTCAGCGCGTCTACGCGCTTCATACTCACTCCGGTTGTCCAACAAAGGCTGGCCGGTGGCGCCATCTTCGACCACCAGGGCGCGTTCATCTTCCGTCAGGCCAAACCAGACATTGGCGGTGGCGCTATAAAAGCGACCCGCTTCATCGGGTTGCATGGGTACATACGCGCCCTCCACCAGACGATAACCAGTTAGTTCAAATGGATGATCATCTTCGTCATAGTGGGGTAAGGGGATGGTTTTGAACACGGGTTCGCCGTCGGGGCCGATGGTCCACTCGGTGCGCCAACCATAGTAAAACGGATCACTATCCGCCGATGGTTTGGTCAGCACAAGCTTTTCGGCCTGGTGCGCACCATTGGTTTTAGGGCTTTGTTCAAGCCGATGCGGATCGACTTTGGCAACCATCTTCGTACTCCCGGCTAGATCAATAACATGACGCCCACAGCAAGACGAGCGACAGGCAAAACAGCGTGAACTCTATCGTATCACATCGGCCCGGTTTGTCAACTGTGTTGTTCCTCAACCCTTACTTTGTTAAGCGATAACGATTCAGGCTGAGGCCACCCTTCCTAGAAGAGGCGGAAACCGCTGGGTCGTACAGGAAGGTAGTTGCCTCTTCCAGGAAGGGTGGCCGACCCGGATGGCTGCATCGTTACGTTAAGCGCTTAAAATAGAAATAGACAAAGGGCGCATCCGTCGTAACACCGGTCAGTTCCCACCCTTCCTGGCCTAGCGTATTTAACTCGTCTGCCGTCAGCGTCGTCTCCTTGCTCAGATTGCGGACGAGTTGCTTGTACTCCCACTGTACCTTTTTTTGCACATAAATCATCGGCGGCGCCACCGGTGGTGCTTCCGGCAAGGATGGCCGTGGCGGCAGCAAGGGCGTAATCTCCAGCAATCCTGGTTCACTATATCGTGTTGTTGAACGAATATGACTTGCAATCATTGGAACAGCTCCTTTTCCATCATTGAGACACATTCCTATACGTACATACCTGTGATCTGTTGTCGTGGCATAAAGCCTCCACGGAAAGGAATGCTATACATCGCGCGCACCCGCGGTCAATAGCACTTGCTGCGCTAACATCTGTAGCCGATCCTGCCAACGTGTTGCCTGTTGCGCCAGCCATTGATTGTCAACGGCTGGGCTGGCCCGACCTTCCCCAAGCGTGGGTGATAGGTTGCCGGCAGCACCCATCGGCAGAAAATTTTGTGGTTGCTGTCGATTCCCCATCCCTTGCGCACCAGCCGGCGGCCCATGCATTGCGCTCATCTGCCCGCTAACGGCGTCGACTGTCACCTGGCTAAATGCTTCCTGTATGAGTGTCACCAGGGTACGGCCATTGCGCTCAGTCAACGTAATGGCGATGGTTGTCCATGCCGGCCCGTCGGCCACGCCATCCTCATTCTGGAGCAACAAGGCAAGTCGGTACGGCGGCTCATAGGTGGTGACTTTGCCACGCAAGGCACAGCGCCGGCCTTGCCATTCGATGAACTCTTCACAGCGACCACCCGGCTTCGCCTCCAACGCAACCGCCAAGCCCCACCACTGCCGTAGCCCTTCCTCTGTGCCGACAAAACGCCAAACGGTGGCGGCGCCGGCCGCGATCTCGATCTGCTTCTGAATCCGCATCGGCATCATTTGTCCACTCCTTCTTCGCTTTCGACGGCTTCGGCTAAGGTTTTTAAGATCGCCAGGCGGGTGTCCCACAGCGCTTCATAGTGAAGCAACCAATCGGCCACTTGTTGCAGCGCAGCGGCATTGAGATGATAGGATCGTTCACGGCCATCAGGCACCGAACGCACCAGCCCCGTTTCGCGCAGAATGCGCAGGTGCTTACTCACCGCCGGCTGGCTGATGGTCGGCAAATGAGCGACAATTTCGCCGGCCCGCAACGGTCCTTCGGTGCGCAGGAGGTCAAGAATCTTGCGCCGATTGGCATCGACAATGGCACGGTAAGGTTTTGAATCTTCCATGAGTTGCGTTTCACATAGACAAATACAAGAGACAAAAATACATAACTATATGGTTATATATTATATCGTGGATTATACCAGAACCGTTAGTATTCATCCAAATCTAAATTGTTTAAAAAGGAGAAAGCGGAGAGAAACGCGTCTACCAGCAAGGCGAGGCTACGGCGCAGACCAGTCCATCTCCTCCGTGTTCCTTCTCTCTGTGTTTAGTCTTTGGGCGGCCATAAAAGACTAAACACAGATAGAAGGAACACGGAAAAGAATGGAAAATTTGCTCTCGTTGTTTGGGGTGAGGTCAGCGGAATTTGAGTTGGTCGAGGGCGGCTTGTAATGCCTGGCGGGTCTGTTCGGCAACTTGGGCAATGTCATCCGCCGGCTTTATGTGGATGACCGACAGCGGCACGAGGCGGGCCTTGATCGGTGTGCGATGCCTGACCAACTGCCAGGCCATCGCCGGCAGCGTTGCGTGCGATTCATACCAGGTCACGATTGGGAGCGGTTCATAGTAGAGGGCGCAGGGTAGAATCGGGATGCTTTCCTGTTGGGCGATTTCAAAAGCGCCGTAGCGGAAGGGCAGCAAGGTGTGACCGGGACCGATTGTGCCTTCGGGGAAGAGAACCAACGGCGGGTAGGTGCGTTCGCGCAAAGCCTCGGCAATCTCGGTACGGGAAGCAACACGCGCTTCCTGGCTACGACGGTTAACAAAGATCGTTTCCAGCGCTACCGCGATCTGGCCGATCACCGGCAACTTGCGCACCCCTTTGGTGCTAAGAAAACGGGCCGGTGTCAGGTACAGCACCATCAGGGTATCAATAAAGGCGGTATGATTGCAAAAGATCAGCCCCTGATGGTTACTCACCACTTCCGGCGTCGGACAATGATAGTCAATACCGGCGAAGCGCATAAAGAGGCGCGCCATCATCGTCACCGGCCAGGTCGCCAGGCGCGCCCCGCCGACCCGAATGGGAACCAACCCCAGCAGCAAGACAAAGAGCGCGCCGACTCCAATCACCAGCAGCAAGAGCGTAATGCGCACGACAGCACGGATGGATAAGAGGAGGGACATAGTGTGATTCCATTCAGTAGGACAGTAAGGCAGTCATTCAGTAAGACAGTGACTGAACGACTGTCCCACTGTCTCACTGTCTTACTGAACGACTGTCGTTTATTCTCTTTTACTTAGTCAGCCAACCCCAAATCATCCCCCGCCGTGCGGGCTTGTTTGGGCATCGCTTTGTGCAGTTCCACCGGGGTGACAAGGCGCTCAACCAGGTCACGGGTGTTGGTGACGTTGAGCTTGTCATAGAAGAAGCGGAACTTCTCTTCCATCACGACGGCAATCCCCTCTTTCGCTGCCGGATCCATGCCCCACAGTTCGGGCTTGAAGGGACCCATCGCCTTCTTGCGCGTCTTGTAGTAGAACTGGGCGTCGGTTTCGCCGGCTTTGCGTTCGTCGGCGTTGTTGGCATCCAGATAGCGATAGATCTGATCACGCAGCGCAACCGGGAAGGCCGGGGTTTCCATGAAGAGATTCTGGAAGCCGGAAGCCAGGTGGATTTCCAGCGTCTGCTTCTCCGGGAACTTGGTGAACATCTCTTCGGGCAGCGTGCTGGCGCCATGTTGGACGACGCCACCCGAACCATGTTGGCGGGCGCGCTCACCCAAAACGCCCAGCGTATCAAAATCAACGGCCACATCGGCAATCGAGCCATCGGGCAAGACAACGCCGCCATGTGTCGTGCCGGTCTGCACGCTGATCTTGCTCAGACCCACATAGTCGCCCAGGTCGGCCAGGGTCTCGTTGTAGTTCTGGATGTAGGCGTCCAGCTCTTCAACAGTGGAGTTCTTCTCGCCCACTTCGCCGATCTCGCCACCCAGGCTGACGGTGACGCCAGCCGGTTCCAGATCGCGCACGAACTTGGTGATCTCGGCAGAGCGCATAAAGTTGTGGAATTGCTGCTCGGCCAGGTCGCCCTTGTGCAGATCGACTAGCGTGCTGGTGTCAATGTCAATGTTCCAGAAGCCGGCAGGAATCGCTTCGGCAATCAGGTCTTTGACTTCCTGAATGGCGCCTTCGGGGTTCTTCTTGAAGGTAGACGCCTTGACCTGGATGTGATCACCCTGGATAAAGAGCGGATGGTGATAGCCTTCCTTGATAGCGGCGGCGACAACCGCAGTGGTGTACTCTTCCGGCGGCTGCTCGGTATAGCTCATTTCACTACGCGCAATCTCGAAGATCATGGCGCCGGTGTTGGTCTTTTGGGCGGCGCGCAAGGCGGCGCGCACAGTGTCATAGGTGGTGAAGCGGATATTCATCGCCGGCACCGTGCGATCACGCCACTCGCCCCGGCTGCGGGCAATGTAGAACTCGTGGATACTGGCCGGACGTGCGCCAAGCGCCTGGCCCAACTCCCAAATCAACCAACGACTAAACGCCTTGACCGGCGTCGTGCCGAAAATCGCATCGCGCACCAACACATCAATCGCTGAACTGCGCAGCTTTTCGGCGTCCAGAATTTCAACCTTGCCCTTGGCAACGCCCACTACACTCTTCAGTTGCGAACGCAACTCATGGACAGATTCGTGAATCATGGTACTTTCCTTTCAAAATATACAAACGTCGTCTTCTGTCGCGTGGTCACTTGGTCGCGTCGTCGCTTGGTCAATCGTCAAGATGTAAATACAAAACTTAGTACCAAGCAAATTTGGACGACGCGACCAAGTGACCATACGACTACGCGACTATGCGACAACAAGACGACGCGACTGATTAATACAAGAACATCGGCTTGCCCAAGACGTGGCGCACTTTGGGCCGGTATTCCTGAATGTCATAGAGTTCATCGACATCGACGCGCTTGATGCCGCTGCCGACGACGCTCATGGGCACATGGGTGTAGGCGCCGTCGCGCAGCGCCATCATGCGACCACGTACGCCGCTGTTGATCAGGGTCAGCGCCATGTTGGCAAAGTTGACCGCCACCATCAGATCCAACGCATCCGGGGCGCCGGAGCGCATAAGGTAGGAGATCTGTTGGTAGATAATGTTTTCGCCGGTGAGTTGTTTCAAGGCATCGCCGGTGATGGTGCCGATGCCGCCCAATTTGCGATGGCCGTAGGCGTCCGCTTCGCCATATTCGACCACCTTGCCACCCACAATGTGGGCGCCTTCGCTGATCGTGACCATGGCGTAATTGCTGGGGTTGGCGCGCTTGTCCTGCATCACCAGGTCGGCCAGCTTTTCCGGGTCAAAGGGCACTTCCGAGATAATGGCGCGATCGACGCCGGCCAGATAGGAGCTGATCAAACTGGTTTCGCCGCTGTTGCGGCCAAAGAGTTCGATGACGGCGATGCGTTCATGCGAACCGGTGCTGGTGCGCAGTTGGTGAATAAACTGCACGCTGCGGGTGACGGCGGTGCTAAAGCCGATGCAGTAGTCGGTGCCGTAGACATCGTTGTCCATTGTCTTCGGGATTGCCATGATGGGGAAGCCCTCATTGTGGAGCCGTTGGCCATAGCTTAGGGTGTCATCACCGCCAATGGGGATCAGCACATCGACGCCCAGGAATTCCAGGTTTTTGAGAACATGCGGGGTAAAATCGCGCAGACTCTGATCTTTGGCCTCCGCTTCCGGGTGTTCGGGGTCGCGCAGGAAATCCGGCACATCTTTGTTCTTTACTTTGCTGGGGTTGGTGCGGCTGGTGTGCAGGAAGGTGCCGCCGGTGCGATCCACCGTGCGCACAACACTCTTATCCAACGGCAGAATATACTGCTCCATTGATTGCTTGTCGTCAAGATTCAGGTTCAACAAGCCGCTCCAGCCGCGCCGGATGCCGATGATCTCATGACCGTCATCAATGGCGCGATGGACAGCCGCCTTGATCGAGGCATTAAGCCCCGGCACATCACCGCCGCCAGTTAAAATTCCAATTTTCATTATCAAACCTCCTTCGATCAAATTTGTTACAATTAAGCTTTGTGTGCATTCCGCGGTCAGATGCGCTATATAACACATCTCACCGAAGTGATGCCAGAAACAACGTACCACTGTGTTCATGCTTTGTACGAATCGCGTTGTACTACTTTTCGTCAATGAATTAATTGTTGGCACAGGCAGGGTGCCGGCTGTAAGCGTCATTGCCAAAGCCCAATATTCCCATTATACATGATCTCATACCGAGGGCTGAACGGAAGAGCGTATGATTTACAATTTGCAAAAGCGGGCTGAAATTGGCAGCAGACACACGGCATCTAAACCCATGATGTGATACCATCAGCACACACAGGTCAAGAATTACTTGTAAAGGCGTCCATTCAGTATTACAATGGTGTGTAGTCCGCAATCGTTTAGTCCTGAGTCAGCTAGACCGCTTCTGGTGTTGCAGACGCTGGACTATTATAGGTCATCACCAAACAGTAACCGGCAAGCGTGCGTATGTCGCGAGAACGTTTGCCAAGAACGCGGCCAGAGCAAGAGGAGTGAGCATGGCAAGACGCAGAAGCGCGGTGCGCATCGGCATGACCGGCTTGGGTCAGCGCGAAGAATTAGCGCCCGGCATCTTTATCAATACCCACTACCGGGGCTGTACGCCCGGTTTTATCTACACGGAAGAGGGCATCATTTTGGTCGATGCGCCGCTGATCCCCAAACAGGCGGTCGATTGGCGCGAGCAGATTGAAGCGGAATACCCCGGCCACCCATTGCTCTTTATGATTAACACCGATCACCATCGTGGCCATGCGCTGGGCAACCAATATTTTATGCCCTGCAAGGTGATCGCCCATGAGCGCGCCCACAAAGAAATGTCCGGCTACACCGAAAACTTTAAGGAGCGGGTGCGTAACAGCTTTAAGCGCGAGCCGGAGATTCAGTCGCAGCTCAACAATATCATTATCATTCCACCTCATATCACCTTTACCAACCGTTCTACGCTGCTCTATGGCGAGCGCCGGATCGAGTTGATGTATCTAGGTGGTCATACGCCGGCTACGAGCATTGTCTGGTTGCCGGAAGAGAAGCTGGCCTTTGTGGGTGATATTGTCTGGGTGGATCAACACCCTTACATGGCGCAGGGCAACACGCTGGAATGGATGCGGGCGCTGGAAACCATCCGCAACCTGGGGGCGGAGCGGCTGGTGCCGGGGCATGGGCCGGTCTGTCTGCCGGACGCGACCTATCGTGTGGGCGAATACATTATGTTCATGCGCCAGCGGGTACGCGACTACTATCTGGAAGGGAAGAACAAAAACGAAACCAAGAGCGGTCTCGTGATGGAGATGCTCGAATGGTTCCCCGTGCCGCCGGAGCGCAAAGCCAAAATTGAGAGCCAGATCAAATCGGGTCTCAACCGCGTCTATCGCGAAATTCAGCGCGAAGAAGAGGACACCGGCTTTGACGAGGATGACGACGAATTAGATGATGATTAGTAGGTAGACAGGTACACAGGGGAATAAGACCTGTCTACCTGTCTACCTGTCTACCTATCTACCTGTCTACCTGTTTTCTTACAAGTTGAAACAAATTACGAATGGCATACTCTGTTGAATCGAAAGCAAACAATCCTGCTAATCTGTTGCGGGATGACCTGGATCGCGCCGAGCGTGAAGTGGTAAAGCTCGACGCCAGCAATATTGAACTTTATTTACTCCTGCTTGACCAGATCGAAAAGCGTTTTGGTGAACTGACCGCCAACGATACCGACCTGCGACCGGAGTTGGGGCGTTGGGATAGTTTACTGAGCCGGCTCCAGACCAAACCGGAAGCGCTGGTGCGGGCGGCGGCGCGGGTCGGTGGGTTAGCCAAACTGCGGCAAAAGCATCCGCCAGCCGAGAGCTTCTGGTGGCACTTAGACAAAGAGGTGGCGCAACGTCGCGCCCAAATGCTCAAACGGACTGTCACCACAGTAGTGGCCGCCGTTGTCTTATTGGGCGGCGGTTACTGGGCGCTCCACTTCTTTTTCCCACCTAGCCCGGCTGCGGTGCAGATGATGGAGACCAATTCGCAACTTGAACCGTTGATTGCCGAACAACGCTGGCAGGAAGCGTTAACCGTTGTCGAAACAGCGCAACAAAGCCTGCCCGACGAACCGGAGCTAGTCCTCTGGGAGATGGTCTTTGCTGAGCAACTGGGGGAGAGCGACCGGGCCAACGCGGCTTGGGCGCGCGCCCAAGCATTGTTGCCCGCTATGCCGGCTGAACTCTTGGTGCAATTGGGCAACCACCGCCTGCAAGTCGGCAACTTCCAGGGCGCCTGGGACGCCGGTCAACAAGCGTTGGCCATTGACCCGGAGAATGCCCAAGCCACTTTCCTCCTAGGCAGCGTTGCCGAGATGGTCAACGACATCCCAACGGCCATTGCAATGTTTGACCGCACCTTTACCTTGGCGGAAGAAGAGAATGCCCAGTTGGCGGTCATTGCGCGGGTACGGATGGGCAACCTCTTGCAACGTGCGCCGGCCATCGGCAACGCCATCACCCCCACCATCACGCTGACGGGGACAGCAACGATCACGACCGCGCCTTAGGCGGCAATCGTGATCCAAGAGTACGCTTGTGATGCACCGCTCCAAACCATCGGCTGCCCGCGTTCATACAGTCGTTTTGGCTGTCTATACGCTGGCAGCCCTCTTGCTCACCTGGCCGCTTTTCCGCCACTTTACCACCCACGTCCCCGGCGATGGGATTGACGATCCCTCGCTGGCGTGGAACTTGTGGTGGATCAAGGAGCGCCTGATCGACCAGCGCAACCTGGACATCTTCCATGTTGACTGGATGTTTCATCCGATCAACATCAACCTGGGGTTTTACACCCTGACGCCACTCAACGGATTCCTTAGCGTTCCATTCCAAACGGCTTTCAGCCTGATCATTGCGAGTAACCTGATTCTGCTCTCGTCGTTTGTTATCGGCGGTTTTGGGGCTTACTTACTAGCAACGCAAGAACTGAAAACACAAAACGTAAACCTGAAACAGGTGACCCTGGCGGCGTTTTGCGCCGGTTTTGTCTATGCGTTTGCGTCGTCGAAACTGTTTTATGTGAGCCTGGGTCAGTTTAACATTGCCAGCAGTCAGTGGGTTCCTTTCTGTGCGCTCTATCTGCTGCGCCTGAGTCGCGCGACGAGTTGGCGCAGTGGATTACACAACGCTTGTCTAGCCGGTCTTTTTCTCACGCTGCAAGCGTGGGCCGAACTCACCTATGCCTCCTTCCTACTCATCTTCGCCGCCCTGGTTTTCCTTTGGTCACTTTTCACCGGTTCACGCAACACGCAACACCCTTCAACTTTGCTCAGGGCAAGCGTATCACGAGTCATGAATTTCATCATCTGCGGTTTCGTCTTCGCCATTGGCATTGCCCCTTTCCTCTGGGCGATGATTCCCGATCTGCGGCGCGAGGGTGATTTTTTTGCCAGCGGCGGCGGCTTTGCGGATACGTTCAGCGCCGATCTGGCCGGGTACTTGTTACCGACGCGGTTGCATCCATTTTTTGGCGATTGGGTGATTGGATTATCGTTTCCCAATGATAAAGGGCAGCAAATTTTTCTAGGCTATAGTGTCATGCTTCTGGCAATCATCGGCAGTGTTGCGCTGGCCCGTCGATCACAACAACGGTGGTGGGGCGCTTTTTGGCTGGTGGCAACGCTTTTCTTCGGCTGGATGACGCTGGGCGCGCAGGTACGCTGGTTGGGTGACCCATTGCCGATTTCCGGCCCTTTTGACCTCGTCAGTCGCCTCCCCTTCTTTAGCGGCAATCGCTACCCCAGCCGTTATAGTGTGCTGTTGCTGCTCTGTGTGGCGGTTTTGGTAGGGGCGGGGGTTGCTTGGTTATTACAGAGAGTTGAAGACAGGAAGACAGGAAGACAAGAAGACAAGAAGACAAGAAGCGGTGTGTGGCGACGCGGTGCGGTTGGCGGGGTTGTGATGCTGTTCCTGTTGGAGCATCTATCAATCCCGTTGCCGTTGAGTGATTTTCGGACGCCGCCCCTCTATGAACGGCTGGCGGCGGAACCAGGGGATTTTGCCGTGCTGGAATTGCCGACTGGCTGGCGCAACGGGGCGCGAGTGTTGGGCAAATCGGATATTTTGATTATGATGCAGCAGTGGTATCAAACCACGCATGGCAAGCGGCGGTTGGGGGGCAATACCAGTCGCAATCCTCCCTATAAGTTTCAATATTTTACTGGCGCCCTGCTAATTGGCGACCTGATTGCCCTCATGAATGCCGAACCGAATAGCACGCCGGCCAACGCCGAGATTGCACGCGTGGTGGATCGTGAACTAGACACAATCATCGCACGAAATCGTCCAATAGCGGGTCAGGTGCTTGACTTCCTGAAAGTGCGCTATGTGACTGTCCATGTTGAAAAGTCACCGCCGGCACTGTTGCGCTTTGTCGATGAGGCGCTGCCGTTGACACTGGTCGAGGAGTGGCACGGCAATGATTGGAGCGGGGCAGCGAGTACGATCCGCTTGTACCAGGTCAATCCCACTGATGCCAAAAGCTGGGCGATTAACCTGGCAACACCAGAAGGTCAACTGTATCTGGCCGAAGGGTGGTCGGCCCTGGCGACGGATGGCGTGCGCTATGCCACTCGTCCCTGTGCAACCATCATGCTGAATTTGCCCGCAACGGGTGGACAACTGGCCTTTGAACTGCCGGGGCCGCAACAAAATGCGATGATTTATTTGAATGGTCAGTTGTTAGCCGGCGCAACCTTGCCGGCGCCGGATCTGCGGACAACACTACAGACGCCAGCGGGATCGACTGACGCCTTCAGCGACCGCGTCGAGCTTTGTTTTGAGCGTCGCACACCGCTGGTAGAGCTTGCAGCAACAGGGACAAAACAGGGCTGGCCGATTGGGAAGACGGGCGTCACCCTCAACCATTCGCTAGTTGTGCAGAGCGCCGGCAACGATGTCGGCAACTTTGCTCATATCTTTGTCGATGGCGTGGAGGTGAGTCCAAATCAGGTGGGCTATAATCTGGTGGCGTTAGATGCAGCAGGGGTTGTGCAGAGTAGCAAAACCTTCAACACCCTGGCCTCACCGGAGGAAAGTCAGGCGTTAGCCGATTGGTTGCAGCCGTGGCCGGCGGGAACGATCATTGCCGGTGCGGTGCGTGATGAGGCAAGTATGAATCTCACAGAAACGGCGGTCAATGCCCTGAAAACCATCGGGCTTACCACCGACTTGCGTGAGCGCTTCCGCTGGAGCCATGCGTTTGTTGGAGTGGTTGGCGCAACGCCAGGGTCAGCCTTGGAAGCGGCTACACTGTTGCAACCCGCCGCAGTCTCGGTTGGCATTGCTGTTGACGCACCGACTGTTTATGGCGGGGTTGGCCGCATTCAGTTCACGGCGAATCCGTAAAGATTGTGTTGCGTCGCCCAATATCACCGCGAATCAGGAGGATTAGCGAATCGCGTCAGGAAAAAATTCGCTAATCCTCCTGATTCGCGGTGATATGTACAAGGAGCATTCCATGATTCTACATTCTTCGCCCGCCGATCAAGCAAAAGGCTGGTTGGTCGGCCCGTGGAATTCAGCGGTTCTGCTCCCGGTCGGCTATGCCAATGATTATTTTCACTTTGTGGTCCAGACGCCCTTTGTTCCCGGCGATAAGATTGCTGTAATTGAAAAAAGCGAGGAAGTGTAATGGTGCTTGGAGCAAAACCCGTTCGTCTGGCCCAGGTTGGCTACGGCTACTGGGGACCGAATCTGGCGCGTAATTTTGCGCAATTGCCGGGGGCCGAACTCACCTACATGGTCGATGCTAGCGCCGAAGCGCGAAGCACAGCCCAGCGCCTTTATGGGTGCAAAGCCGTCGCAACGCTGGATGAAGCCCTGGCCGATCCGCTGGTGGATGCAGTTGTGTTGGCAACGCCGGCACGCACCCACCATGCGCTGGGGACGGCGGCGCTCAATGCCGGTAAACATCTCTTGATCGAAAAGCCGTTGGCGATGAGCGTTGCCGAAGGGCAGGCATTGGTGCAACTGGCGGCGCAACGGGAACGCATTCTCATGGTCGGTCACGTCTTTGAGTATAACCCGGCGGTGCATTATATCAAACGGGCGCTCGAAGCTGGTGATTTGGGCGAGGTCTACTACCTGTACAGTCGTCGCGTTAACCTGGGCCGAGTGCAGAGTGACATCAATGCGCTCTGGAGCATCGCGCCACATGACATTTCGATTGCCATCTACCTCTTGGGGCAAGCGCCAGTGGCGGTCAGTTGTCATGGCGCGGCCTGTCTCAATGGGCAGGTGGAGGATGTGGTCTTTTTGACGCTGCATTTTCCCGGCAATGTCCTCTGTCATATCCATGTCAGTTGGCTTGACCCCAGTAAAACGCGCGAGATGACGGTGGTCGGCAGCCGCAAGATGATTGTCTATGACGATGTCGCTACCGAGGGCAAGGTGCGCATCTATGATAAAGGGGCTTATCGCAAGGGCGATCCCATCTATGGCGAATTTCAGTATAAGCTGCACAGCGGCGACATCTGGATTCCCCGGATCGACATGCAGGAACCGCTCAGGTTGGAGTGCACGCATTTTGTTGAGTGCATCCGTGAAGGGAAACAACCGCAGACCGACGGTGAAAATGGGCTGCGGGTGGTGCGAGTGCTGGAGGCCGGTCAACAGAGTCTCAACAACGGCGGCATGAAAGTAGAACTTGCTTGAAAAGTTCTACACTTTTTGTCGCGCTGGTGTATAATGAGCTTCTACGCACTTTAGGAGAATTCGTGGAGATGGGATGTGGTTATGAGCCGGTATATTGACCCGAAAACAGATTTTGGCTTTAAGCGCCTCTTTGCTCAGGAAGATAGCAAAGATATTCTGAAACAGTTTCTGTTTGATGTTCTTAAGCTGGCACACCCGATTGAAGAGTTGACCTATATCCCCAATGAACAGTTACCGCAGGGGGCTGATGAGCGGATTGGCGTCTATGATGTCTATTGTAAAGACATTCTGGGCCAGCGCTTTGTCGTGGAGATGCAGCGTGGTTCGCAAACCTTTATCCGTGATCGCGTTCTCTACTACAGCACTTTTCCGATTATTCACCAAGCCAAGAAGGGAACAACTTGGGCGTTTGAGTTGATACCGATCTATTGCATCGCCATTCTCAACTTTGCCATCGATGAGGGGAAGGAGTATTTACGGCGTGTACAACTGATGGATATCAAGGCCAAGAGCGTCTTTTATGACAAGTTGACCTATGTTTATATCGAGTTGCCCAAGTTTGGCAAGGAGCCAGGTGAACTGACGGAGGCAGTCGATAAATGGGTCTATTTACTCAAATATATGCCGGAGTTACAGGACATTCCCGCCGAACTTGCGAACGAACCCTTTACCCATGCCTTTGAAATTGCCGAGTCTGCCGCCCTTTCGCCCAAGGAACGGATCCTTTATGAAGCCAGCCTGAAAAGTGCGCGCGATGCTTACGCCGAAATCGTCAGCGCTCGACAAAAAGGGTGGGAAGAAGGCATGGAAAAGGGCAAAGAAGAAGGTAGAGAAGAAGGTAGAGAAGAAGGCCTATCAGAGGGGCGCCGCTTACAAACAGAGGCGTTAGCCCGCACGATGGCAGAGCGCGGGTTGGCGATTGCCCTGATAGCCGAGATGACCGGTTTAACTGAAGCACAGATCAAGCAGCTTCGGTCGTCAACAGAAATGAGCAACCAGTAACACCATGACCGCAACGATCCCACTAGTTGATCTACAGGCGCAATACGCCGCCATTCGCCCCGCTATCGACAAAGCCATCCAAAGCGTCATTGACCGCAGCGCCTTTATCATGGGGCCGGATGTACGCCGTTTTGAGGAAGCCTTTGCCGCTTTCTGTGGCGTTGCCCATTGTATCGGCGTGAGCAATGGCACAGCCGCCTTGGAATTAGCCTTGCGCGCCCTCCAGATCGGCCCCGGCGCTGAAGTGATCACCTCTGCCCACACTTTTATCGCCACCGCTGAAGCAATCAGCAATGTCGGCGCCAAACCGATCTTTGTCGATATTGACCCGGTTACCTATACCATTACCCCAACCGCCGTGGCCGCTGCGATCACACCGGCGACACGCGCCATTCTACCGGTTCATCTCTACGGACAACCAGCAGATATGTGCGCTCTTAATGAAGTAGCCAAAGCGCATGGTCTGGCGGTGATTGAGGACGCCGCCCAAGCCCACGGCGCCACCTGGCAGGGGCAACGCACGGGTAATTTGGCCGACATCGCCTGTTTTAGCTTCTACCCCGGCAAAAACCTGGGCGCCTATGGTGATGCCGGTGCGGTTACAACCAATGATAGCAAGCTGGCGGAAACGGTACGCCTCTTACGCAATCATGGGCGACGCTCCAAATATGTCCATGACGTAGTGGGGGCCAACGAACGGATCGACACCTTGCAGGCTGCCATTCTGGCCGCCAAATTACCCTATCTGCGTGACTGGACAAGCTGTCGCCAACGGCTGGCGGCGCGGTATAATACCTTGTTGGCGGATGCCGATGTCGTCTTGCCGACGGTTGCAGCAGACGCCACCTCGGCGTGGCATCTCTACGTCATTCGCACCCCGCGCCGTGACGCATTGTTGCACTTTTTCAAAGAACAGGGCGTTGAAGCAGGAATTCATTACCCGGTACCGCTCCATCTTCAACCAGCCTACGCCGATCTTGGCTACCAGCGCGGCGACCTACCTTTCACTGAAGCGGTGGCTGATACCTGTCTCAGCCTACCCCTCTACCCCGAAATGACCGAAGCACAACAGGATCGGGTAGTTGCTCTACTGTACACCTTCCTACAAGCAAGTTAACCCAGGGGGCGCATCGTAGGGGCATGATAGTTCATGCCCCTACGATGCGCCCCCTGTCATTTTCAATCGGTATCATGGCGCAAAGCAACACGCAACACGCAACACGCATCAAAATCAGTGTCGTCGTTCCTGCCCGCAACGAGGAAGGCACCATCGCCCAGGTTGTCAAACGTAGCTACCAAGCTTTTGCCGAATTGGGATGTACCGGGGAAGTCTTAGTGGTCAACGACGGCAGCCGCGATGGCACTGGTGCGATCCTGGCCGAGTTACAAGACCAACACCCCACCTTGCGCGTCTTCACCCACCGCCGCAGTCAGGGCATGACGGCTGGGTTGCAAACCATGTTTAGCGCCAGTCTAGGGGAAATCGTGATTCTGATTCCCGCCGACATGGAGTCTGATCCTTTGTTGGATGTGCCGGCATTGGTGCATCACCTGGAAGCGCATGATCTCGATGTGGTCGCCGGCTGGCGACAGGGGCGGCGTGACAGCAAAGTATTAGCGAGTCAGGTCTACAATCTGGTCATGCGGTCAATGGCCAATGTGCCGGTGCATGACGGCAACTGGATCAAGGCCATGCGCCGCGAAGTCATTGAAAGCCTCCCCCCCTTGCGCAGCGACTGGCACCGTTTTTTGCTCATGATCGCGGCCCATCAGGGGTTTCGCTTGGGCGAAGTGCCGACCCATTACCAGCCGCGCCCCGCCGGTAGCAGCAAGTTTGGTTGGGAACGCATTCCGATTAGCTTTTTGGATGTGTTGGTATTGAAGTTTCTGCTCACCTTTAGCCAAAAGCCCATGCGCTTCTTTGGTGGGTTGGGGTTGGCTGGTATGGTTCTCAGCCTGCTGACCTTTCTCTATTTGACGGGCCTATACATCTTTGCCGAGACGCAGCAACGACCCATCTTTATTGCCGCCGGTGTACTTGCAATCATCAGCGTACTGCTCTTGCTCGTCGGCTTTCTGGCCGAGTTAATTGTCAGCCAGGGCGAACGGATCGGGGTTTTGGAACGGCAGTTGAAAGCGCAAGTTCTACAAACAGAGGATAGCCGATGAAAGTCATGGAAACGGCGCGCCTTTTATTGCGCGAATTTCGCGAGGGCGACTACGACGATATTCTAGCCAACGTTTACAGCGACCGCGAAGTCTGGGGGATGTACAGCAGCATTGGCGACCAGCCGGAAGAGATCCGCCGCCGCTTTCTCAATCGCTGCTATCAACCCGGCAGCGCCGAGTTTGGTTTTCGCGCCGCTGAGTTAAAGGCAACCGGTCGCGTCATCGGTCAGGTGCATCTCGAACCCCATGTGTTGGCGGGGAATTCTGTTCCCGGCGATGCGCCGTCCCCTTTTGGTTCGATTGAAGTGGAGTTGGCCTTTGCCTTTGGCAAGCCCTACTGGGGACAGGGTCTGGCCTATGAGGCGTGTCTGGCGATGATCGACTATGCGTTTCTTGACTTGAAATTGCCCCGTCTGGTAGGTGGCGCCATGACCGACAACAGCCGTTCTATCAACCTGCACCGCCGCCTTGGCTACACTGTCACCCCCGATCCGTTGGACACAAAGTTTGTGGTAGCCGTCCTGGTGAACCATCGTCTGGCCGCAATTGGTTGAGTACATGGAACAAAAGCGCAATTTCACCAGCCGTATTTATCCTGTGTCTAACGCAAACCAGTACGCTGCGATTATTATCGGCGCCGGTCCCAACGGACTGGCGGCGGCGATCACTTTAGCCCAGGCCGGTTGTCGCGTCTTGGTATTGGAAGCCAAAGCAACCGTGGGCGGCGGGTTGCGCACAGGCGAGCTGACCCTGTCCGGTTTTCAGCATGACATCTGCTCGGCCATCCACCCGCTGGGGTTGGGTTCTCCCTTTTTCCGCAATTTACCACTGGCCGATTTTGGGTTGAACTGGATTCAGCCCACCATTCCTGTCGCCCATCCGCTTGATGATGGCACAGCCGTTGCGCTATATCGTTCCTTTGAGGAAACCGCCGCCTCGATTGGGCGTGATGGGCGCGCCTGGCGCTGTTTATTTGAAGCGCTGACAGCCGATTGGGAGAAATTAGCGCCGCTCCTGTTAGGGCCGTTCCCGCTGCCGCGCCACCCGCTGGCGTTGGCGCAACTGGGCGTGCGGGCGCTCTGGCCGGCGACGGGGTTGGCCGGTTGGCTCTTTCGCGAAGAACGGGCGAAAGCGCTCTTTGCCGGTCTCGCCGCCCATGCCATTTTGCCATTGGAACAGCCGATCACGGCCGCGTTTGGTCTGATTTTAGGGACGCTAGGTCACACGGTGGGCTGGCCTTTGCCGCGTGGCGGTTCGCAGCGGATCGCTGATGCGCTGGCCGGCTACTTGCGGTCGCTTGGCGGGGAAATTGTCGTGAATCAGCCTGTGCAGACGTTAGCGGAATTGCCGCCGGCCCAGGCCATTTTGCTGGATGTCACGCCGCGCCAGGTGTTGCGGCTGGCCGGCGACCGGTTGCCCGCCGGCTACCGGCGTCAACTGGAAAAATATCGCTATGGCGCCGGCGTTTTCAAGGTGGATTATGCGCTGGCTGGGCCGGTTCCCTGGCAGGCAGCGGAGTGCCGAGAAGCTGGGACGGTGCATTTGGGCGGAACCATCGCTGAAATTGCCGCCAGTGAACGAACTTTACGCCAGCAACAACCGGCTGAACGGCCCTATGTGCTTGTCGCCCAACAAAGCTTGTTTGACGAGACACGCGCCCCTGCTGGTCAACATACGCTCTGGGCCTACTGTCATGTCCCCAACGGCTCTACGGTTGATATGACGCAACGGATTGAGGCGCAGATCGAACGGTTCGCCCCCGGTTTTCGTGACCTGATCCTGGCGCGGCATGTTCATAGTCCAGCCGATCTGGAGCGCTATAACGCTAACTACATCGGTGGCGACATCAATGGCGGTGCGCAAGACCTGGCCCAGTTTTGGACGCGGCCGGCGTTGCGGCTTAATCCCTATACAACACCTGTGAAAGGGCTTTACCTCTGTTCCTCATCGACGCCGCCAGGGGGTGGCGTACATGGCATGTGCGGCTTTCATGCGGCGCAAGCTGCCCTACGCCGCATGAAGTAAGCAGCAGGTTACGGCTTACTTGGCGACAGGAAGACGGCTAACGCATCGATCTCGTTCGGTTTTAACCCCAGATTGGGCATTTCTGTGTTGGGCTTGATCGCCTGCGGATCTTTCAGCCAAGCGTGCAGGTACTCGACCGTGTTCTGATAGTGGGTCAGATTTGGCCCCATTTCTGTCGTCCAGGCGTTGCGCGCCTGTTCATGCAGATGGCAACTGTTGCAACCCTTAGCCATAAAGAGCGCACGACCATAATCGTCGGTGGCAACTGGCTGTGCAGCCAGGGTTGTCGGTAAACGCATAACCAGGGCTGCCCAGCCTAAACCACCTACGACCACAAGCAACCCCACGCCGCCCGTGATCAAACGGAGCCGACGGCTGGCAAAACGTGGACTGAGGGCGGCGCTACTCAATAACATAGCCCCCAACGCGGTGAAGAACCACGGTAGCCAACCAGCCAGAGCGGTTGTAGCGGTTCCCGTTGCATGAACCATTGTCGTCTGAGCAAGCACAGGCATCGGCGCCATTGTCACCGGGGGAAACCAGCCAGGTTGAATTTCCCATTCCCACAGACCAGCCGTGGGCAGCAAGATGTCCACGGCATAGTGGCCGGCGTCACCTTCCTGACGCGCCGGAAAGGTGAGCGCCGCGTCACTGGTGGGGTCGATGGCCCGTACATAGACATCCTCAACATTGACCGGATGCCGGCCATGCTGACGGATGGTAAAGCCCAAGGTTTTTGTTTCACCGGCATGGAGCGATTGGGGGAGTTCGTCAACAGTGACAACCGCCCAGCCGCCAGCGAAGAGCGGTGTTGCCAGAAACAGCAGGATGCTATTGATTAGTAGGATTGCAATTGTTCGTCTTGTCACCTGTTTAGCTTTCATTTTGTCATTCCTTCCAGTTCAGCGGTTTGCCTGTCCGCTAACACAATCGGGAAAACGCCCTGCCACACCACACCCTCCGGCGTCGTCACTGCTTCCAGCGTGACGCTCAACTGGCGCTGGGTGGGATTGTCTTGATCAACCAGGGGATCGTCGGCGAAGAAAAATTCGGTTTCGATGCCGGAGGCCGCGGGGTGATCAACCCGCAGGTGGATATGCAAGGGGGGCGGGTTGGCTTCGCCGGCATAGTAGCCGGGTTTGACGGTGTGCAATTCATAGCGACCATCGGCATCTGTACGCAAGGTCCCGGCCAGATCGCCATATTGACCGGCGGCATCGGCTTGCCAAACCTCAAGCATAGTATCTGCCAGCGGGGTTATACAGTCAGCGGCATAGACGACGCCGGTAATGACCAGACGCTCGCCTGGTTCAGCCGGCCCGGCCAGGTCGAGGCGTGCTGGCACAGCTTGCCGTTCGATTGGCGCGTTGCCCAGCCGGTGGCCGCTGGTGACACGACAAGGGTTCACGTTGATTTGGTCTGTTGGTAGAGTCAATGCTTCGTCAGCGTCGAGTCTGATCGGTTGACAAGCCAACAGAGCTACCGAGACAACAGTCAATATCCAAAGCCAACGGCGATAGCGGTGCATTTGAATACCTCCTTGCGTTCACACTTTTTCTGCGATGGGTGCTTCTCCCTGTACTTCTTCATGGGCTACGCCATTGGCGGCCATGCCGGCTGGCGGGCGACCGATGCTCATCCGCTTGGGCAACGGTGACAGCGCTTGACGGCCTGTAGGCAATACACGTTGTTCTGACAGCGGTTGTCCTGGCGTCCGTAGTGGTTGGCGCTTCAGTCGTGCCAATGTTTTTGTTACCCAGCGCCGCACGGGCGGCACGCGCACGGCCAACAGCAGCCCCACGATCAGCGCAAAGAGGAAGACCTGCCAGGAATCAGGCGGGGGCGGCACAGGGTAAGGGGCAACCGTGCGCCACCAGTAGTGGTAGATGGCCACTGGCACCGCCAGGTAGACAAGCCGGTGCAAGCGCTTCCAGTTCTTGCCCAGCCGCTGCATCGCCAACCGATTGGAAGTGATCGCCAGCAGGAAGAGGAGAGATAAGGCATAAACCCCGGCTTCGGCATAGGGAATTTTTGAGCCGTAACGCACAATGCCGATCATCGATTGGAGCGCTTGCCAAAGTTCCGGGCCAGGATTCCAGCCGTTAAAAAGATGCGTTCCTTCTAAAAAGAAAATGCTATGAAAACAGGCAAAAGCGAAGCCCCATAGCCCCAGCGCCTTACGCACTTGTAGTGTTGCCTTCCACCCCAACAGGCGCGCCAGGGGTGTACAAGCTAAGGAGAGTACCAGGAAGATCAAGGCACTCTTCCCAGTAAACAGAACAATGGTGCGCAAGGCCGGCGTCTCGATTACGAGGCTCCACTCAGGCTGTGGTGGCGCCTGGAAAAGCAGCCACCCGGTGCGCACACTCAATGCGACACCTGCACCATTGACGAACAGCCATAACCAGTTTCGTTGTAACGTTTGTAACGGGAATTTGCTCATCATCCGAATGCCTGCTTTCTGAACAAAGGGATCATGGCGTATGGAGTGACTCCGCGATCCGAATGGCTTCCGCTGCCGGCAATGCACTCTCTAACCGATAGGTGATCTCCTGCCCATTCACTTCTTCACTCCAGACGAACACATCGTGATCAATCATGCGGACCGGACGCCAGCCATTGCTCCGATGCTCAAGGTAATGAATGCCTTCGATCCAGACTGCCGGCCTACCCTTGACGACAGTTTCACGCAAGACCGGTGGTGCGCTTTTTTCTAAACCAACCCCAGGGCCAACTTCGTACAACACCAAACGTACCTGCTCCGGATCAGCCGGCTCCATCCAGAGCAGAACGACAAACCAACCATTCGTCTCCTGGACAAAGACATGATCCGGCGCGCCTAGATCGGCAGGATAGGCCGGGAGGCGGAGCGGAAAGCCAACCTGCGCTTGAGCATGGGTCAAGGTGGTCTTGCCGGTAAAATCGAACTTGCTCGGCGGCAGGGTGACGAGCGACTCGGCCATACGCACCGCTTCCGTCATTGTCGTATCGGTCTCCAGACGATAGGTGAGATTGCCTTCGGTCCAGATCAAGACATGCCCCTCTACCAGGCGGCGAATATCATAGTCGGTGGTTGTCCCCCGGTGGTAGACCAGCATATATGGACCCTCCGTCCAGAAGGCGGGCTGACCGTTAACGGTGGTTTGCGCAAGACGGGTCGCATTGCCTTTCTCGGCAAAGGTATTTGGTCCCAAAATATGTAAACTGAGTTTGGCGCGCGCTGGCTGCCTAATGTCCAACCAGACCAGGACGACCGCTGGCCCCCCAATGTTCTGATAGAAGACGCCATCGGGTCGGCCAAGGGTGGTCGGGTAGCTGGGCAGGCGCAAGGGGAAGCCGGCCTTTTGCTGGGCGTCGGCCAGGGTGGTTGCGCCGGCCAGGTCAAA
Source organism: Caldilinea sp. CFX5 (assembly GCA_021405325.1). The sequence goes on from QWII01000058.1 coordinate 83,500, forward strand.
AAGCGAAGCGAGGGGCGTCGGCGTTGGACGGGGTGTCGGCGTCTTCGGTTGTGGCGTCGGCGTCGCGGTTGGCTCAACCAACCAGATGCGCACCGCCCCGATTTGCAGCCATTCTTGCAATGCCGCGCGTACCGGCGGCACAGCCAACAAACCGCCTAACAAGAGCGCCAAGGCAAGGAGGGCAACCCAGACTGGTCGCAGGAAGCGCGGCGCAGCGGCTGGTCTGGCTGGTGGAGCGGCCAGACGCCGCTCCACTGCACCGGCCAGGTCAGGCGTGGACGGATAGGGAAAGGTGCGGGCCAGGCTTTGCAGTTGTTCTTCCCAGCGCGGATCGGATGGCTGCTTCATTGGGCGCCCTCCTTTTGTAAACCGGGAAACTGTTGCTCCACGACCATACGTAAGCGTGTCAAGGCCCGTGATAAACGTGACTTCACCGTACCCTCGGCTACCCCCAGGGCTGTGGCGGTGTCGGCGACCGATAATTCCAGGAAATAACGCAAGTAGATCACCGCTTGGTCGCTCATGGGTAACTGCTGTACTGCTTGCCATAGCTCCTGCGCCTCTTGTGTACGCACGGTGGCCGCCGTTGGCCCTTCCACCTGACTGGGTGACGCCTGCCACCAGCGACCAATGGCCGCCAGGTAGCGCCGTACTGACCGGCGCCGATTGTGCGCCAGGTTTTTGGCGATCTGCAAGAGCCAGGGCCGCAAGGGACGCGTCGCGTCAAAGCGCGGCAGGGCATGAAAGGCGCGAATAAACGCGTCCTGCGCCACATCGGCCGCTTCATCAGCATCGCCAAGCATCAAATAGGCAAGGCGAAAGAGCGCCTCCTGATGTTGTTGCACCAGCACGGCCCATGCCCCTTCGTCGCCTTGGCGGGCAAGGATAATCTGCTCTGTTTCGTTCACACACACCTCAACGCGTAGGAGATGGGATTGCGCATCTGACCGTCATGCGATCTATACACCGCAACCATACAACAGGTTCCACCTTAAAGGCAACAGACAGCTTCTGAGCTGACTGACAACATCGTTAACCATCGTCTGCGCCACACGGCAACCAGGGGTCAAACTGAAACAAAATTGTCAGCGCATATTGGATTACTTGGCATTAAGATAAGCATAGCTTTACAACAAATGTTATACAACAAATAATTGATCAACTTTCTGTGATCCCCATGCATGAACATGCGCGGCAAGTCAGCACCCAACCGACACTACCAACCGTTTATGCGCAAGTGGGCTTCGCCCAATCAGGAGTCGTGTAGATGCCTTGTCCAATCTGCGGGGCGCGCACCCGGCGCGTCTTTGTCAAGGATGGCTATCCGATTCGGGAATGTGTTGCTTGTCGGCATCGGAGTGTGCAGATGCCCCGGCGGCCCAACCATATCGCCGAGGTTTATGGTGATCACTATTTTCAAGCGAAAAGAGACCGGGGTCGCGCCGGCTATCCCGACTATCTGGCCGAAGCCGATCTGTTGCAAGCGCATGGCTGGCAATATGCCGAGCTTTTGCAGCGCTTTATGCCCTTAGGCACGGTGCTGGATGTGGGCGCCGCTGCCGGTTTTGTTTTGCAAGGGTTGGTGGAACGCGGTTGGCGTGGCGTCGGGCTGGAGCCCAATGCCACGATGAGTGATTATGGACGCACCCAGTTAGGATTGACTATGGTGACCGGTACACTGGAAGATGCCCGAATTAGCGCAACAGCCACAAAGGGTTCCTTTGACCTCATCACCATGATTCAAGTGATTGCCCATTTTCAAGACCTGCACCGTGCGCTTACCCATGCGGCGGCGTTAACGCGGGATGACGGCTTCTGGCTGATCGAAAGTTGGGATCGCACCAGTTGGCCGGCGCGGCTGCTTGGTCGCTATGGGCACGAATACAGGCCGCCTAGTGTGTTGCACTGGTTCTCGCCGACGGGCGTTAAACAGCTTGCCGGCCAATTTGGTTTTGTCGAGGTGGCGCGCGGGCGGCCCAAAAAGCGCCTCAAAGGCGCCCAGGCCAAATCGTTGCTGCGCTACAAAGTACAAGGGTTGCCGTTGTCAGCGCTCCTGGCCTTGATTCCTGATGTGCTGACGATTCCCTACCCGAATTTTGATCTCTTTTGGATTTTGTTGCAAAAGAAGCCAACCGCGTGGTCCATGTTTAATCCTAAGGGGCCGTAAAAATATAACCTGAGACAGCGCACTCAGTTCGTTGCGCGTCACGGACGCACTCAGTTCGTTGCGCGTCACGGACGCACTCAGTTCGTTGCGCGTCACGGACGCGCAGAGCGCAGCGACTTATACTTTTACAGACTCTACGGCTACACCGAAGGCCAATCGGGACAGAACACCAGTCAGTTGATAATGGATGTGCAGTGATTAACGCAAAGGTACACGATGATTCTTCTTGCACCGCCCAAAGAGCAGCCAATCCCAGCCAAGGCCACAGCGCCACCCCCCGTTATTTGGACTGACCCCCATTTGTTCACCCATTTGGCGCTGCTGGCTGGAGCCATTGTTTTCAGTTACTTTGGCATGTGGCGCGCCTATTTTGCGACGTTGGATGATTTTGGCATCACCGGGTGGGTGCGCCATCAGCCAACGTTGTGGGATGCCATCCAGGGCTACGGCAGTGGTGTGCGCTTTCTCAACTACCTGCCCATTCGGTGGAAAACTGACCTTTTCGGGCTGGATGCCAGCTTTTACCTTTGGAGCAGCCTATGTCAATATTTGGTGATGACCTGGCTCGTCTATAGCCTGGCTTACTTCCTGCTCCGGGGGCCGCGCCGAGCGTTGTTGGCCGCGCTGCTCTTTGCCGTCAACTATTCACACTATGAAGTAGTGACCTATGTTTCGGCGTCGGATTACACCTTGTGGGGCAGCGTCTATCTTGGCATTCTCCTGCTTTTTGTCGGCTATCTGTACAGCCGCCGACCGATGCTCTATTGGGGAGCAGTTGCGCTCGCCCTGCCGCTGGCCTTGGCCCACGATTTTACTCTTAGTCTGGCGTTGGTGTTGACGGCTTATTACCTGACGATGGGTTTGGGCCAACGTTCGCTTTGGGCGCTGAACTGGCGTGATGTGCATTTGTTACTGCCCTTTTGGATGGTTTGGGCAATTCATGTCACGTTGCAACTCTATCTCGTGTTGACGGGAACAGCAGAGGCGGTTTATGCGGACAAGCTCTATGCGCCGGGAGTGCACATGCTGTCGAATTTGCGCTATCTGATCTTCCTGGCGATCCCCAACATGACGATTGATCCGATTCAGAATTTTCTCACGGCGCAACTGCCGGGCGCGGTGGTGCACCTGCTGTGGACAAGCGCAATGTTTTTAGGCATTCTCATCCATGTGGTGCTACTCTGGCTCTTCTGGCGTGGCGACAAGGTCACGCGCTTTGCGGTGGCTTTGATCTATCTGCCGTTTTTCCAGTATACCCTCTGGCACGGCCATTTTATTGAGGCGCCCCGTTACCTGTTGTTACCATCCGTAGGTTTTAGCTTGTTGGTAACAAACTTGTTACGCAACGTCATCCAGCGGATCAGGCGGCAGCGCACCTTTCGCTATGCCCTGGCCTTGATGGCGGGGTTGTTCTTTTATAGCGGCGCTAATGTGCTGGTGGTGCAAGTATGGGTGGCGCGCCATGTGGAAAACGGTGAGTTCCGCCGCGCCTTTGTCACCGCTTTGACGACCAATTATCCCCAACTTACCTACCAGGATCGGCTTTGGATCGAAGTGCCGAAGGCCAAGTTTCTTGATCTGGCGGCGGCTTGTCGGCTAGTCTATGCTGATTATGTGCCTTGCCGGACCTTTATCACTGGCGAAGCGCCACCCCAGCAGTTGATCAACCTGGGCGGTCATGGGACATTCTATTGGCTGCGCGCCACCGAAACTGGGATCGAAGAGATCGAGCCTGGCGGAGATCGGTAATCGTTTATGTTCACCGTTTCATCGCGCTGTGCGACTCACCGAAGCTATTGGAAATGGGGTGGCTGACTTATCGCTATAAGTAGGAACCGGTGGCAGGGGTGGCGCCGACGTGGGGGGAGTAGGGACACGACAACAGATGAAGGCGGCAACGGATAAGGCACTATCGCTCATAGTAGAAACACCCGTTGCTGCCTTCATCTGTTGTCGTGTTGTTTGCGCATGGACGCAGCGTGGCTATATTGCAAACGCTTCCGTGACACAGGCGCCTTCCCAGTCGCGATGGTGCGGAACGTTGAGGATGCGGGCAAGGGTGGGGGCCGTGTCTAACAGGGAAACGGGGCCAGTCAGTTGATGCCCCTGTCGGATCAATGGGCCGGCCACGATCCAGGGGATGGTCATGTCTTCGGGCATTTCAGTGCCGTGGCTGCGTTCGTGACCGCCATGATCCGCTTGCACCACCACATGAGTGCTATCCGGCAGGGCTGACAGGACGCGCCCCAGGTTACGATCCGCCCGTTCGGCCTGCCGCAAATATTCGTCACTCATCCAGCCATAGCGATGGCCCCAGGTGTCAACCGTGCCAAAGTAGATAAAAGCAAAGTCAGTGGCATAGTTGGTCAGATAATAGACCGCACTCTCCGCCACCCAGTCGTCGCCATCTTCCTCGTAGGAGAGATCGCGGTAAAGCGTTGCATCCATACTAAGCGGTTGGCTGAGATTGCGCAGCGGTTCCCAGTTGTAGATCCCAGCACAGCGCAAGCCGGCGCCCTTGGCAACATCGACCAGACCGGGCAGTGGGCGCGCCATCGGTTGCCAGTCATTGGTGGTGACGCCGTGCCGCGTCGGCGGGACACTGTGGAAGATCGACATGTGGCAGGGCAGCGTGACCGAGGGCATGACCGAGCGGGCTTGCAGCGAGAAAGCGCCACGCGCCATGAGTCCCTGCAAAGTCGGGCAGTGACATTGGGCCAGGGCGTCCGGGCGCAGGCCGTCGATCATGACAAAGAGGGTGAGTTTGTTATTGGTGGTCATAACAGTCCATTTCTGATTAGGTGGATAGGGACGCGGATTCAGGATAAAATTATCGAGATTGATCAAAGATTACGCAGATTAGAAAAAGAAAAATCTGCGTAATCTTTGATGATTTTCACAACAGATTGCCCGGCATTGGCTGGAACGGCACATCATAACCAAACGCAGCCGGCCCGACAACCGCTAGGGCCGCCGCAGTTTTGAGTTCTTTGGGTGCCGGCATCCCCAAGACGGCGACGCGCAAGCCGTAGCGTAGCATCTCGGTGCCAATTGGTTCGCCATCTTCCAGATTGAGGATGCAGATGAGATCCGGCACCGTACAGACGATCTCGCCATTGCGCCACGCCACCAGATTTTCGTTCTGGAAGACAATTTCCATGCGGTCATTCGGGTCGCCAAAGGCGGTCAGTTGGAGACGACCACGAGCGAACCCTTGCATCGTGCGCCGTTCTACATCAGCGATCTTGCCGCGGAAGAGGACACGACCATGTCCTAGCGCCGCCACGGCTTCCGTCGGTTCTTCATTGCGTCGCCGCGCCGCCAAGACGACATCGCCGATCTGCCGCGCCAGGGTGAGGGTGCCACGGATGATATGTTGCTTCATCTGGCGCCCCGTCATCAGCGGCATGGCCAGGGCGGCGCTACCGCCCATTTCGATGGTCAGGCTGCGAGCGTATTGCTCGACGCGGAAGGGCGAATCCATCTTGTCAAAGATGACCACATTGCCGGCAAAATCAGCTAATGCCATCGGCGCCAGCGAGAGGCCGCCAATGGCAAAGGTGTCCATCTGCAATTCGGGGAAGGCGCGGCCCATTGCGTCGCCATCGACGATAGGTAGATCCATTTGCAGACCGCAGATGAGCGGCTTCAACGCATTGGCGCCGCCGATCTCGCCGATGATGATGGCGGCCAGCGGGGCGCGAATGTGTTCTTCCAGGGCGCGCATGGCCGTGACAAATTCCTGCCCATTTTGTAGCTTTTCAATGCCAACGGTTGGCGCGCCCATTGTGCCGATTGGGCAAACATAGGCGTCATCGGCCACATCATCGGCCTCAATGATATGACAGGCGCCGCCCCGTTCGCGCAGTTCTTTTTGCAACCAGGTGCGGCCAATATAGGTGTTGCCGCCGCCGCCGGTGCCCAAAATGCCGGCGCCGATGGCGACGGCGTCGGTGTCGGCTAGTGTGATTTCATAAGACAACGTTATGCCTCCAACAATCCTGAATAGCCTACATTGTATAGTTCACTTTTGTAGCAACTGTTCAATTTCCTCGATTAAGAAGGGCAAGTTGGCCTTAGTAAATGATAAACCAGGCGCTGGAATCCGATTGTGCTTGATGTCGGGGTGTACATGTTTATGGTGGGGATGGGGGCAGCAAGCAATGGATCATTAGGATGGGCCTGCGAGTCATACCAATATTGTTTATCACCGCCACGCCAAAGCTCATAGCCATAATCAAGAAGCGGGCCAACTTCACCTTCAAACGAAAGCTTTTCACGCACCACTAACCGGCAATCTCCAATTTCTAGTTCACCAGTCAAGCGACCAGCGGCAGAACCACGGCGAACAAAAGTTAGTGTCGACCGTCGAATTGATGGATGACGTTGCCCCAAGGTGTAGATGTACTTTTCATACTCACGTAGGGACTGCAAGGGATTCATGGCGCGCCGCCCGACTGATTAAATTAGATACATTTTGCACAGCTTTACGTTGAATCAATTCGCGAACCGCTAGCTGATATTTTGAGCGGCGGTGGAGCAGGATCTTATAGGTGCCGGCCCATTCACTCCAATCCAGCACCCAAGCGTCATCTTCCGGCTCTTCGCCTCGCTCATAGGCTTCGTAGAAAGTTTCTGTTAAAACGCCATACTTACGTTCAAACGTTAACAGATCCTCTTCCATCGCATGAATATCATCAAGGATTTCTTCCAGGGTCATAAAGCGTTCCTTTCCCAACTACTGATACCGCTCCTCCACCGGCACATACGGCACATTATACCCAAAATAGTGCGGCCCGACCAGCGCCAGCCCCGCCGGCGTTCGCCAGTGGTGGGCGCAGGGGATGCCGAGGATGGCGACGCGGTAGCCGTAGCGCATACTCTCGGTGGTGATGGGTTCGCCGGTGTCGATGTCCAACACGGTGATCAGATCGGGCACGGAGACTTTGATTTCGTCATCAATGCGGGCGACCAGGTGTTCATTCTGGAAGCTGATCTGGAGCTTTTGGCCGCTGTATTCGTCGATGCCGTCCATAAAGGCATCGCCCTTGGCGAAACCGGCTTCGGTGCGCCGTTGGACATCGCTGATCTTACCTTTGAAAATAAGAAAGCCGCCCACCTCTTTGCGCACCGTCTCCACCGGGTTGAGTTCGCTGACACGGGCGGCGCGGATGGTGCGGCCAATCTGTTCAGCTTTGCTGATGGTGCCGGCAATGGCGCACTGTTTCAGGTCGCCCACACTGGCGGCATAGAGCGCAATCATCGCCGTGGCGCCCATATCCACAGTGACGCTGCGGGCGAAGCGTTCCGTCCAGCGGTTGTTGATGGTCTCCATGAGGACGGTGTTACCCCGCTCGTCGGACATGGCCATCGGGGTGGCGCTGATGCCGTGGATCGTGTGCGTCACCATCTGGATTTCGGGGAAGGCGCGGCCCATGCCGTCACAATCGACCAGGGGCAAGCGCAAACGCGCCGCCACATAGATCGGCACGACCGAGTTCATGCCGCCGGCCTCAATGCTCATGGTGGCGCGGATCGGTTTGCCCATGTACTTACCGATGGTCTTAAAAGCATTGACCAGATCGTCACCGTTCGGCATCTTCTCCACCATCACCGTTGGCGCGCCCATCATGGCCGTGGGGACGATCAAATCGTCATCGGCCAACTCAGCCAGCGTGTAGAGTTCGACCGGGCCGTAGTCGCGGATGGCCTGACGGGCCATCAACATGCCGATATAGGGGTCGCCGCCACCGCCGGTGCCGAGGACGGCGGCCCCCAACGCAATGTTTTCAATGTTCTGTTCGGTGAGCAAGCGCATCAGGCGATCCTCACTTCCGTGCCGGTGTCGGCGCTTTCGAGCAGCGCTTCCATCATCTCTTGCACAATCAGGCCGTGGCGCAAGGGAGCAGCGCAAGGCACACCATCCAAAATCGCCTCGACAAAGTGACCGGCGACATTGTCCCACGCCACCAAACGTTCATACGGTTTGTTGCCCGGATCACGCAATAGGGGCGACAGATCTTGTTGGACGCCATCAACCGTGCGGTAGATCGTCAGCGGATTGAGTTTGGCGCCGGCTTCGGTGCCGAAGAGTTCGATCTGCAAGCTCTCCGGTTGGTGGGAAGCCCAGAAACTTTCCACTTGCAACCCCGCCCCATTTTCAAAGCGGATAAAGCCGCCGCCGTAGTCGTCGCTGTTGTAGAGTTTCGCCAGTTCATTGACTGGTTTGGCCGGCGGGTAGATGTGCCAGAAGCCCGCGCCGCGCGGCCCAAACTTGGCGCCGGCCACGCCGCTCACACTGACCGGCTTGGGCATCCCCATGAGCCACCAGACCGAGTCGAGGACATGCACGCCCATATCACGGAAGGCGCCGCCGCCCTTCTGGATAAAGCCCAGGCTCCAACCCGGAATGCCAATGCGGCGGATGCTGCTGGCTTTGGCATAATAAAGTTCACCAAAGTCGCCGCGCTGGGTCAGCTTGCCCAAATATTGTACATCGGGCGCAAAGCGGGTCGAGAGCGACATCATATTGACCACGCCCGACGCCTCGGCCGCTTCCACCAGTTGGCGCGCCGCCGTCACCGAGTCGGAGAGCGGCTTGGTGACCATCACATGTTTGCCGCTGCGCACCACTTCCAGCGCCACCGGCACATGAAATTGATTGGGCACGCCGACAAAAACGGCGTCGATCTCTTTGTCGCGGCACATCTCCTCATAGCTGGTGTACTGTTTCACATCCGTCAAGCCGAGCGCAGCCGCCGTCTCGATCATGCGCGCTTCCACAATATCACAAAGCGCCACCACGCGCGCCCGTGGATTGCGCATAAAGCCCCCCGCATTCGCCCGACCAATCCCCATGCCGACAATCGCAACCCGCACTTCACTCATAACCGTTCATCCCTTCTATCCTGATGTGTAAATAACAGGGATTTCACCGATTACGCCGATTAACGAATAGAAAAATCTGTGAAATCGGTGAAATCCCTGCTGCATTTTCATCGTTTGTGGCGTCCTCAGATATGATGCCTGTTCTTAAATAGTCCGCAGTCCTAAGTCCTCAGTCGTTGCACCTGACTACGGACTCTGGACTTAGGACTTAGGACTCTCTTCGACTTAGCCCTGCGCCAAATCTCCAACCGCCTTCACGGCAATGCGCGTCGCATTCCCCGGCAGGTAGGCCAGCGGCACTTCTTCTACATCGACAATCTCAACCGTTTCCCGCGCCGCGCCGGCGGCCACCGCTTTGTCAATCGCCTCTTGTTTGGCGGTCGCTAAGGCTTCATCGCGCGTCATGCCGGCCAGCGAGAAGATGCGATCCGTTTCGCCGCCGATCTGGGCAATCGCCGCGCCGATGGCATTGGCAACGGCAAAATGATTCGGCTTGACAATCTCCGACGCGCCGGCCACCGGGCGTTGAATCAAGATGCTGCCGCCGCCGACAATGATGACTGGCATGGCAACGGCGCTGGTCTTCATACGATCCACGGCGACATTGATCATCTCTTCAATTTTGTCTTCCACGGCGGTGATGAGCTTTTTGTCAAGGCCGGCGACCGCGCCCTTGTGGCCAATGTCCACATGACCGGCGGCGACGCAAACGTCCGTGGTGGTGAGGGTATCGCCGCCAAAGACTTTGGCCTTTGTTGTCAACTCATAGCCGACGCTCTGCGGGCCAACGCGTACCGGTTCGGTACGAATGAGCGAACCGCCACCCAGACCAATCGACAGCGTATCGGGCATACGGAAGTTGGTGCGCACGCCGCCAATGCTGACGGCCAGCGCCGCCACCCGTGGGAAGCCATGCTGCAAGACGCCGACATCGGTGGTTGTGCCGCCAACATCGATGACAATGGCATCTTTCAAGCCGCTCAAAAAGGCTGCGCCACGCATGGAGTTGGTCGGGCCGGAGGCAAAGGTCAGCACTGGGTAGTCGGTGGCAAAGTCGGCATTCATGAGGGTGCCGTCGTTCTGGCTGATGTAGAAGGGCGCCGTGATTTTCATATCGGCCAGCGCCTTTTTGAAGCCGTTGACCGTGCGGGTCGCCAGGTCGCGCAGACAGGCGTTCATGATGGCGGCGTTTTCCCGTTCCAGCAAACCAATGCGCCCGATCTGGCTGGAGAGGGTGATATGGGCATCGGGGATGACTTCTTGGACAATCGCCGCCGTCTGCTCTTCAAAGGTGGTGTTGACCGGCGAAAAGACCGAGGAGACGGCAATCGCCTTGATCCCCTTGGCGTTGATTTCCGCCGCAATCCGCCGAATTTCCGCCGGGTCAAAGGGGGAGATTTCACGGCCATCAAATTCGTGACCGCCGTGGGCCAGGTAATCGTTGCGTCCCACCACCTCGGCCAGATCATCCGGCCAATCGACCATCGGCGGCAGACAGACCGTGGCCGGTAAGCCCAGGCGGATACAGGCGGTCGGCTGTAAGCGGCGGCGTTCGACCACAGCGTTGGTAAAGTGGGTGGTGCCGATCATCACGGCGTCCAGGGTGGCGACAGCCAACCCGGAATCGCTGACCAGCGTACGCAGCGCAGTGGTAATGCCGTCGCTGACGTTGGGGGTGGTGGGGGTTTTGGTCGAAGCCAGCACTTGCGTGCCGTTCATCAAGACAGCATCCGTGTTGGTGCCGCCGACATCAATGCCAATACGCACAGAGCCTCCTTTGTTTGGCGTTACAGTCATAAAGATGAAGTAGCGCCCGCCCCGTCGGGGCAGGGGACGCTACTCATGTTGTTGATGATAAGTATACCAAAAGTAGCGATTTCTTACAGTTCTTGCACTAACTGATCAGGTGTTGCCAACAAAATACCTTGGTTAGCCGCCAATTGCGCCAGGTCGGGGGTAAAACCGTTTTTGGCGAATAACGCATAATGCAGTTGCCACCCCGTCTCCGCGCCGATCAAGCGTTGCGCTTTACGCTGTAAATCGGTCAAAATGTTTGTTCCGACGGGGCGTTGCGTCCATTTACATTCGCCGACCAAAAGCATTTTCTCGGTCTCATTGATGGCGACCAGATCAATCTCTTCGTCATCGATCCACCAGCGACCAATCCGTTCCGGTAAAAAAGCCAGTTGCCCCCGCTGTACCAGTCGGGCAAGATAAGCCTGAGCCGCTTCTTCAAAGGCAAGGCTGACGAATTGATCAAAGGCGGGACGCACCCGTTGGTTTAAAATGGCTTCGGCCAACCCTAAATCGAGCATCCCTTGATGGGGGTAGACAAAACGAAACCAGAAGCGTAGAAAGGCGTCGCCGATCTGATAGATGCCTTTGCGACTTTTGGTTGGCTGGCGTTCGGTCACGGGTGTTTCGCGCGTGATCACATGCAATTGGCGGAGGATGTCGAGAAAACGGGAAGCGGCCCGACTGTCATTGATCCCTGCGCCTTGGGCAATCTCATTCAACCGGCGGCGGCCTTCAGCAATCGCCCGTAAAATGGCGAAGTAGTTACGCGGTTCGCGCAATTCTTCCATCAGGAGCAGTTGCGGTTCATGATAGAGGGTGCCACGTGGGTTGAGAATGTGCTGTTGAATGTTGGCGAAAATATCTTGTTGGTCAGAGAATGTTTGTAAATAATAGGGCATGCCACCAAGAACGGCCCATGCTTCAAGTTGTTCAATTGGCGAATAGTTTGGAAAAAACAAGGCGCTGTTGGGCAAAGAGAGGGGCATAAGATGTTCGCCGCCAGTGCGCCGACCATAGAGCGGGGCTTGATAACTCATGATCTCCCGCTCCATCATGCCGACATCCGAACCGCACAGCACCAAGAAAAGGTTGGCTTGCCGCAACTGACTATCCCACACCTTCTGCAGAATGGAGGGAATCGCCTTGTTGCCTTCAATCAGATAGGTGACTTCATCAAGAATGACCACCGGACGGCCAGGCAGTTTGTCCAGCATTTGCAGGGCGGCTTCCCACGACGGAAAGGTAAAGTCAGCCGATGCGTCGCCATAAAGAAAACGCCAAATCGCTTGTGAGAACGCCGCCAGTTGCTCGCTATCCGCACTGAGCGTGGCAACAAAAAAAATGTGGGGCTTTCCCTCACAGAAGGTGCGCAACAACTCGGTCTTGCCCACCCGTCGCCGACCATAGAGAACGTACAGATGGGCAGCGGGGGATTGATAGAGTTGATTTAAGTGGTCGAGTTCGGCTTGTCGATTGATGAACATGATTGCCCAGTTAGCAAATGCTGATTAGTCTAATCTAGATTAGACTAATCAGCATTTGCTTATTTGTCAAATCGCTTGGCATCCATTTTAGTTCTAGGGGGCCGGCTCATTGTGGCTCAGTTCACCGATGAGATACATGAGTATACCACAGGTGATTCCACTATAGGATAAAAGATTTTCCAACACCGTAGCGCCGCCCGCTACTTCGGGCAGAATGTGTTCTACATGAAGCTGAATGCCAACAATTTCCTATTAGATCAGACAATAACCACAACGATTACGCGCTTCCTTGCGCACTTGTTCACGCAGCGCCTTGGGAATGTAGGTGTGACTCATAGAGAGGCAGAGGATGACGTGGCGAGGATTTGCGGATTAAGAAAGATCATAGTCACGTTGTTTTAGGAGAACGGCGGCATGGGCGCGCTGCAAGACAATCCGGTCATATTCAGCCAGGTAGGTGTCCAATTCCTGTTGTTGCGTTGCGTCTAACGCTTGCTGGTTTTTCAGTGCGAGTAGTTTGTCCATGCGTTCATAGTGTTCCTCCGGCATGGTCTGGCGCGCTACCCGCCACAGGGCGCGATCATTGAGCAACGCCAGCGTCGCCATATCCATGACCATCTCATCCGGTAGATCGTCGAGCAAGGATAGACCGCTCATCATGGCACTGACCAGCAATTTTTCCAGGGCCTGTTGGTTTTTACCGGCAGCTTGCTTGACCCGTGCGTAAATCTGACCGGGCACCTGCAAGGTTACGGTTTCCACGGCGACAGTTTCTTGTCCATTCATAGTAATTGGTGTTTCCTTGTTCTACAACCAACAAGTTTCGCCTCACAGACATCATCAGCGATGCTGGTACATCAGGATAAACCGAAACTGGATAAATTATAGCACAAAGCCTAATCGGTAGAAATTGATGTATGTCCAGTGCGCGGTACTGGATGCACGCTGGAAGTAACGTAGGATAGTGGCGTGTTTCTGTTCTTTTCTGCCTTGCCGCCGATACCAATTGATGCTAAGATCCAAACATGCGTTCGGTGCATGATGGCAATAGCACCAGTTTATACCGAAATGATTGATTTCCTGGCCGCCGGCGCCACCCCAACCAGCCTGATCGCCTTTCGTCCTTCGGAAGCGGCCAAGCAACGGGTAGCCGATCTTATTCAACGCGAAAAGAGTGAGGGTCTTACCCCTGAAGAGCAGGCGGAGTTAGCGCATTACCTACAACTTGAACATCTCATGCGCCTAGCAAAAGCAAGAGCACGTCGTTACTTACAGTTATGAGTACAACGCACAACACAACAACGGATTTGGGGAGCAGCGGATTTTTCACAAGACAGGCAGACGCGGTGGACAAATCCGTTGCTCCCCAAATCCGTTGTTGTGTTTGTTCCACGTAAAAAAATTCGCGGCGCCTCCGGCGCCAAAAATCGCGTTGGTTCTGCGCCCCAACCCCCAGAACCGCAGGGCGCCAGCGTTTTACAGAGGCCAGCGGGTCAACTACCGGTGGCCACGACCCGAAACCCGACATCATTGAAGCGGGCGTGGGGGCGGTAGGCAGAGCGCACGAGGCCCGGATTGTTGGCAAACGAACCGCCGCGCACCGTCAGACCCCCATAAGGGTAGCCTTTATACAAGCTGCATGTCCACTCCCATACATTGCCTGCCATATCCCACACCGCATAGAAACTTTTGCCTTTGGGATAGTGGTCCACTGGCGTTGTGCCACCCTCATTCCTATTAAAGTTACAACGCTCCTTGTCCGGCGCTTCATTACCCCATGGATAGATACGACCATCCGTCCCACGTGCGGCCTTTTCCCATTCGTCTTCACTGGGTAAACTCACCCCTGACCATTCACAAAAGACCATTGCATCTTGCCAACTGACATTGACAACAGGATGATTTTCCTTACCGCGAGGAATCTGCCCCTTTTCCCAATGGCTGGGCGGTTGATAGCCTTGGGCCTGGATAAACAACTCATATTGCGCATTGGTCACCGGATAACGTGCAATCCGATACGTGGGTAAATATACCTTGGGCTGGGGTATTTCACAATCAGAGGCAGTAGCATCTTTGCTCCTATCGCTACCCATCCAGAATTCACCAGCGGGAATGGTCACCCAGTCAAAGGCCAGTAGGGGAATGGGTGTTGAACGGGAGCGCGGGGTCGATTGGCGTTGAGATTCGGGTCGCGGCTCTGGTGCAGGGGTATCAGGTTGCGGTGTCGATAACGGTGAATCCGGCGGGAGCATGCTGTCAATATCACAGCTTTGCACACTGTCATTACCGAACAGAGCCCAATCAGTACGATTGCCGACAACACCGCCAGCAGCGGTAAGCAAGATCCACTTGATCACTTCACGCATAGGTGCAGAGATGTTTAGTTGACCGTCATCAGTGCTTTTGGCAGCCAGCACTTCTTCCACGCGCGTCCCCGCCTTATCTTTGGCCCACGGCGTACATTGCCAAAGACGCAGATCCCCCAGCGCAGCCCACATACCTGGCTCGTCGGCTTGCACCAAACGTTCCAGTAGTTCCTCTTTGTTGCCTGAAACCGGCAGTTGCCGCATACGCAGCATGGTTTGCAACTCGGTTCGTGTGAAGTCACGCACGGTAAGATGAGTCGCCAAATCAGCACGCACCAGAACACCTAGTTGTTGAAGCTCCTCAGCAACGACAAGCGGCTCGGCACCCAGTAACTCAGCCCATGTAGGAACGGCCAAGAAGGTAGGCCATGGAACAACTTTTTCGACAGGACGGGGCGGGTCAAAGGTCAGCAGGTAGATGAGGTGCCAGTTGGGCAACCGCAACAAAACGTTAATGGCTGCCGCCCGTTCTTCTGCCGGCGTTTGTTGATCTGCCGTTGGCGGTGTAGCCGCTGCGGTATTGCGACCTTGCCATGCCTCGGCCAGTCGATTCAACTCACGCGCTGCATCCAGCAAGCTTTGGGTCAAGCGGGTAATGAACGAGCGTCTACTGGGGTCGGGTAATTGTTTCGTCATAGGGGTACTCGCAAATCAAAGCGTCTAATCAGCAGCGACAGCTTCCATCACCTTTTCTTGGTAGCCTGAAATCATTAAGCCACAGCAAACTCACTATAGCCGCGCATGGTTGGGTGATGAAACGCTAAAATAATCTCTTCTTTGGCGACACCGGCTTCTAATAGTTCGGTGGCAATGCCATCTTCGGTCCAATCTTCCTCGATCCAAATCTTGCTATTCTGTAGACGCACGTAAATCACCGCAGAGTGAATGCGTTTTTTTCGCCACCAGCCAGTGCGAAAAGCCATATAGTGATCGCGTTCTTCATCGAAGACAAGGTGCGTTTCAACGCCATCCGGGGCTTGATTGGCGACTTGTGCGTAATCGCTTAAGGTTTTTTTGATCAATGTTCGTTGTTGGGTTAGCGTGTCCATTATGCCAGTAGTATACACCTGAAGAAGAACAGGCGTCAATCATGCGTTCAGCCAGAGAGTGCGTGGCACGGGTCGCAGATATTCGCAGGATAGCATCATCGTCTGACCCGTGCCACGCACTCTCTTCACCGATCCGCGCCACCGGAATCCGCGTCTCTATGGCATCTTCCGCAACGGCTCCCAACTGCGCACCAACGGCTCACCACTCGCGTCAAAAAAGGTATGACTCGGCACAATATTCGGCGTCACCGTCAGGAACATCAACAGCGGCGCGTCACCCACATTTTCGATGATATGCCACTCGTAGGGCGCGGTGTAGACAATCGTCCCTGCCGGCACGGTAAAGGCGCCCTCCGGCACCGTGACGCGGCAAGTCCCCTGGAAAAACCAGAAGATTTCATCGGCGTCCTGGTGAAAATGTTTATCGGCGGCAAAACCGGGAGCAAAGGTCAAGACGCCGCCGCGCACATAATCGGTGTAGACCAGTTTCTGTCCACCGGCGACGGTAAAGCGATGAGCATGTTCCAGTGGCGGCATCAACGATTTTTCCGGTGTAAACCCAGGATGAAAACTGTCAACGCGCAACACTTTGGCCCCGGTTGCGCCCACCGTGGCTTGCCAGCTATGACCAGCCGGTAGTTGCACACCATCGGACACGCCCAGGTGTAACTGTGCGCCGTCCACTTGCACAACCACTTCCCCTTCCAGCACACAGAGGACAACTTCAACCGGTGGTGTTGCCGATGAATTGATCAGCGCGTTTGGCATCAAGCGCCGGAGTTCAATCCAGCTTTGTGGTGTGTCACAGAGGATGATATTTTCGTCTGTGATTAAAAATGACTCCATTTTCGCCTTCCTTTCTTGTTTCTTGTAGGGGCGTACCCTTGCGGTCGCCCACGGTTTGCCGGTAAACGCGGGGCGACCGCAAGGGTACGCCCCTACGCGCTACCCGCCACCCGCAACAACACCTTCCCCGCCGCCGCCGTCCGTGCGTAATGAATCGCCGCGCTCACCTGATCCAGCGGATAGATCTCCTCCACCACCGGCGACCAGTCGATGCTCTGTTCCAGGCGAATGGTGCGCTCGAAAAGTTCGATGCCACCCCAGGAGGTACGCAGGGTGTACTCACGCATGAACATATCATTCGGCGACAACGGCACGACCAAATCCGTCGGCGCCAACCCGCCCCAAACGACCATGCCGCCAATGCTGACTATGCGCAGTGATTCTGACAGCGCAGGCTCCAATCCCACCGCTTCAATACTCACCTCGACGCCGCGGCCACCGGTGTGATCCATCACCACCGTATAGAGATCCTCTTCTTTGGGATCGACCACCACTGGAATCCCCATCCGCCGTGCCAACTCCCGCCGGCTGGGACGGGTGTCGCTCACAATCACCTTGGCCGCACCGCCATGTTTGGCCAATACCGCTGCCCCCAGCCCAATCGGCCCCGCGCCGATAACACAGACATTCATGCCGCTCTGCAACGCCGACCGATCAAGGATGCGTAGCGCCGCCGAGAGCGGTTCAGTAAAGGCGCCGATGGTCAGCGGCAAATCTTTGGGCAGGCGATGCACCAACTTGGCCGGGGCAATGATGTAATCGGCCCACGATCCACCCCGTTGCGTCGTCTTGCGACAGATGGCCGAAACGCCGTTGCGACAGAGATCACACTGGTGACAAGGCCCACGCGGGGCGACCGTCACTCGATCCCCCACCTGTAGATTCTGCACCGCCGGGCCGACATCGGTGATCACGCCGGCATACTCATGCCCCAGTTGCGACGGAAAAGCACGCTCACCGGTGGGCCGGGTCAGTTGATAGCCTTCAATCGCGTGTAGCTCCGAACCGCAGATGCCCGTATAGGCCACCGCCAACCGCACTTCATCCGGCCGTTCCAGTTGCGGCGTTGGCGTCTCGGCCAGGCGTACATCCAAGCGGCCATGCAGGAAAGCCGCACGCATGGTCTGGGGAACTGTCATCGTTTGTGTCATATCGTTTATCCTCCTAATAAACACGCAACACAACAACGGATTTAGGAAGCAACGGATTCACCGTCGATCAGCATCCGTTGCTTCCTAAATCCGTTGTTGTGTTCCTGGCCTCACCCCAACACCGGTCGCACCTGCGCCCACGGTTGGGCCTGTTCAAAGGCGGCGGATGCTTGCAGCACCAGGGTGTCGGCGTGCCAGCGCCCCACAATCTGCAATGCCACCGGCAGCCCTTCACTGGTGAAGCCGCATGGCACACTCGCCGCCGGTTGCCCGGTCATGTTGAAGGGGAAGGTAAAGTTGAGCCGGTCAAACATGCTGGGGGTAGGTTTACCGTCAATCGTGCTAGGCCATTCATCGACAGCCCAAGCACCGAGCGGCATCTGGGGCGTCAGGAGCAGATCATAGTCGGCAAAGAAGCGGAGCGCCTCGTGATAAAAGGTAGTGCGATCAATCGAGGTGCGCACATGCTCAACCGCAGAGGCGCGCCGTCCCGCTTCAATCATGGTGGCTAAGGAGGGATCCATCCACCCCGGATTTTCATCATAGTGCGCTCCCAGCCGGGCGGCATAGGAGACATACCACGCCAACCCGGCAATGTCACGCGGATCACGCCAGCCTGGGTTCACCGCTTCCACAGTACAGCCAAAGTCGACAAAACGTTGCGCCGCCCGTTCGGTCAGGCTGCGCACTTGGGGATCGACCGGCGCATAGCCAAAGTCGGCGCTCCATGCTACCCGTAGCCCGCGTAAAGCTTCAAAAGGCTTTGACACAGCCGCCAGATAATCATCGGGGGGATTGTCAATGGAGTGTGGATCGCGCGGATCGGGGCCGGCCAACGCTTGTAACAGCAACGCGGCATCAGCAACCGTGCGGGTAAGCGGCCCGTGGTGGGTGCGCCCCGTCCAGATGTCGGGA
Source organism: Caldilinea sp. CFX5 (assembly GCA_021405325.1). The sequence goes on from QWII01000058.1 coordinate 102,163, forward strand.
TTGGGCCAGTTGGGAATGCGGCCAAAGGAAGGCTTCAAGCCAAAGACGCCGGCGAGCGCCGCCGGAATGCGGATCGAACCGGCGCCGTCGGTGCCATGCGCCAGCGGCCCCAACCCCGCCGCCACCGCGGCTGCCGCCCCACCGCTGGAGCCACCCGGCGTGCGATCCAACCGCCACGGGTTGCGACAGGGCGGCCCCAGCAAATTGTCGGTCATATCCTTGTGACCATAGTTGGGCGTATTCGTCTTGCCGGTAATGATGCCGCCGGCCCGTTTTACCCGTTCACTCACCAACCCATCAAAGGTGGCGATATTGTTTTCATAGAATTTGGAACCATAGGTGCAGCGGAGACCGGCAGTTGGCTCCAGGTCTTTGATCGAGACGGGCAGGCCATGCAGCAGCCCCAAGTCGTCACCACGCATCACGGCCGCCTCAGCCTTACGCGCAGCGGTGCGGGCGCCTTCCGCATCAACATCCAGGAAGGCGTTCAACCGGGGATTCAAGGCGTCCATTCGCGCCAAGACTACGTCCACCACTTCCACTGGGGATAGTTGACGAGTGCGAATGGCTGCCGCCAGTTCGGTAGCGGGCGTAAAACAGAGTTCGGTTGTATCCATCGTATTTTTCCTTTGGCTATGTTGAAGAGATGAGAACAGACGCGGATTTAGGAAGTGCGGATCGCTTCTCAACAAAAATCCGCGCCGCCTAAATCTGCGTCTGTCCTCACCGGCGAATCCGAAACCGGGTAAATTCGTTGGTGGCGGACGACCAGGCGACGTCCACCCAATCCACGCGTGACATGGGCGATCCGGTATGGAGCCACTCGACCAGTTGGGTCAAGGCCGCTTCTATACCCTCAGCCACCACTTTGACTGTGCCGTCGCTCTGGTTTGCCACCCAGCCGGTTACACCGAGCCGAGTCGCTTCCTGCTCTGTACAGTCGCGAAAATAGACACCTTGGACATGGCCGTGAACAATGGCAGTGATGCGGTGCATCATGGCTCCTTCTGTCAACTCTTTTGGTCAGCATCGGCTCTTTTCATTGTAGTCTTGTCGGCAATTTTTATCAAACATGAGTCAACAATCAGGCGCAGTCTGTGGGTTACTAAGTAGACAATTTTGCTGATTCAGGGTATACTACCCAAATAAGAACTTCTGTTCGGATGGTCGATTAATCATAATCGATTGTTAGGAGTATACCACATGCCACCACTGAAAGTTATCAGCGAGTTTCAGCCGACCGGGGACCAACCCCAAGCAATTGAAGCCCTGGCGCAAGGCATTCGTGATGGGATGAAACACCAGGTTTTGCTAGGGGTGACGGGATCGGGAAAAACTTTTTCCATGGCGAAAGTCATTGAAGCGGTGCAAAAACCGACGCTGATCATGGCGCATAACAAGACGTTGGCGGCCCAGCTTTACAGCGAGTTTCGCGAATTTTTCCCCAAGAACGCCGTCGAATACTTTGTCTCCTACTACGACTACTATCAGCCGGAGGCATACATCCCGCGGTCAGACACCTATATTGAAAAAGATGCCCAGATCAACGAGGAGATCGACCGGCTGCGCCTCGCCACCACCAGCGCACTCTTTAGCCGGCGCGATGTGATCATTGTCGCCTCGGTCTCCTGTATTTACGGCTTGGGCAGCCCACAGGATTACGGTCAAGCCGCCGTCCATTTGCGTGTCGGCGATCTGGTGCGGCGCAATCAGGTGCTCAAACAGTTGGTGGACATTTACTACGACCGCAATGACAACACGCTCCAACGTGGCAAGTTCCGGGTGCGGGGCGATGTGTTGGAAGTGCAGCCGGCGGAACGCGAATTTGCCTACCGCATCAGTCTCTGGGGCGACGAGATCGAGCGCATCAGCGAGATCGACACCCTCACCGGCGAGATCCTGACCGATCATCAACAGGTGGACATTTTCCCAGCCAAACACTTTGTCACGCCGCAGGAGAAGCTGACCGAAGCCATTGAGGATATTGAGCAGGAGATGCAGGCGCAGGTCAAACTTTTTGAAGAGCAGGGCAAGCTGTTGGAAGCCCAGCGCATCAAACAGCGCACCATGTACGACATGGAGATGATGCGCGAGGTCGGCTACTGCAACGGCATCGAAAACTACAGTCGTCCCCTGGCCCGTCGCCCTGCCGGCAGCACACCGTGGACGCTGCTCGACTACTTTGCGGCGGACTGGCTGCTCTTTATCGACGAAAGCCACATGACCGTGCCCCAGATCCGCGGCATGTACAACGGCGACAAGGCGCGCAAAGAGGTGCTGGTCGATTATGGCTTCCGCCTGCCCAGCGCGCTGGACAACCGCCCGCTCCGCTTTGAAGAGTTTGAGGCCCATGTCCATCAAGCGGTCTATGTCAGCGCCACACCTGGTCCCTATGAGAAGGATCATGCCGAGCAGACGGTGGAACAGGTCATTCGCCCCACCGGTTTGATTGATCCCGAAGTGGAAGTCCGCCCCACCGAAGGGCAGATTGACGACTTGCTCAAGGAGATCAAGCGGCGGGTGGCGCAAGGGCAGCGCGTGCTGGTCACTACCCTGACCAAGCGCATGGCCGAAGATCTGACCGAGTATCTGGCCGAATTGAACATCAAGGTGCAATACCTGCACAGCGACATCCACACTATTGAGCGGGTCGAGATTTTACGTGACTTGCGTATGGGCGTCTTCGATGTGGTGGTCGGCATCAACCTTTTGCGCGAAGGGTTGGACTTGCCCGAAGTCTCGCTGGTTGCCGTGTTGGATGCCGACAAAGAGGGCTTCCTGCGCAGCGAAAGTGCGTTGATCCAGACCATTGGCCGCGCCGCCCGTCATGTCGAAGGCAAGGCGCTGCTCTACGCCGACAAGATGACCGCCGCCATGCAGGCCGCCATCAACGAAACCAACCGCCGCCGCGAGATCCAGATGCGGTACAACCTGGAGAACAACATCGAGCCGCGCAGCATCGTCAAGGGCATCCGCGACCTGACCGACCGCGTCAAGGTGATCGCCGAGAGCAAACCCGAATACAAGACCGACGGCGCCGAACCCGCCGCCCTCGACCCGGCCAGCCTGCCCAAAGATGAACTGGCGCGCTTGATCAAGCAGATCGAAAAAGAGATGCGCGACGCCGCCAAAGCGCTCGAATTTGAAAAAGCCGCCATGCTGCGCGACCAACTGGTCGAGTTGCGTGGGATTGAGGAGATGAGTAAGATTAAGGCATAATCAACAGAGATAAAGAGATAAAGAGATTGAGAGATTAAGAGCTTGTACAACGAATCTCTTAATCTCCATTCCTGCAAAGGAAACACCCTATGGATCACTACCGCGTTCAACCCGGCACCGCCATCACCCTGGCCCAGTGGGGCCCCAACGACAAGCGTGGCTTTGAGGGCGACAAGAAGAAGGGCGAGGTGCGCACGGCCAAGCTCAATGCCCAGTTGGAGCAGTTGCAAGAATTGCTCTACGCCGAAAACAAACACAAAGTGCTGATTGTCCTGCAAGCGATGGACACCGGCGGCAAGGATGGGGTGATCCGCCATGTCTTTGACGGCGTCAATCCGCAAGGGGTGCGGGTGGCGGCCTTCAAACAGCCGACGCCCACCGAACTGGCCCATGACTACCTCTGGCGCGTCCACCAGCAGACGCCGGCCAGGGGCGAACTAGTGATCTTCAACCGCAGCCACTACGAGGATGTGCTGGTGGTGCGCGTCCACAATCTGGTGCCGGAGACGGTCTGGCGGCGGCGCTATGAGCAGATCAACGCCTTTGAAAAGCTGCTGGCCGAAGAGGGCACGACGATCCTCAAGTTCTATCTCCACATTGACCTGGACGAACAGAAAGAACGGCTGCAAGCCCGCTTAGATGACCCGGCCAAGCGCTGGAAATTTGCCAAAGGCGACCTGGAAGAACGCAAACGCTGGCCCCAATACATGCAAGCCTACGAGGAGATGTTGAGCAAAACCAGCACCGCTTGGGCGCCCTGGTATATCATCCCGGCCAACCGCAAGTGGTATCGCAATCTGATCATTTCGCAGATTATTGTGGAGACGCTGGAAGGGTTGGCGATGAGTTATCCAGTGGCAGAAGCGGGGTTGGACGATATTATGATCAATTGAAATAACTTTCGATACACCTAAAATTGTACAAGTTACCACTGAGATTACAATATTATACTTAACTCCGAATGAAAACTGGAATTTTGCAGGAGATATGGTAATCCGATCTGGATTCACTAATACAATGCCAAAGCCTCGCTGCGGTTGTCTATCGCCACAGTGGTACCCCCTTTTTACCCAGGAGATAAGCGGTGAAATTGTAATGGTCGTCAAAACGAGTACTCCCTTTGAGCAAGGTCTGCTTGGGCGGGGAGGACGCTGAAGAAGTTGCAGCCCTGCGTCTCACTGGCCGACTGAGTCGGCCAGTGAGACGCAGGGCTGCGCTGGAAACGGTGTAAGAAACCTCTGGCGCAGGGCACCCCAGTCAAGCGCTGTACGAGCGGATGTACCGGAGCAAAGTTGTGGTCTCGTTTATCTCGATGAAGTACATCTGCACCAGGATATACTTGAATTCAGTATAGTTGCGAATATGGCTAAGTAGATTTCAGAACTGCGGGTAAAAGAAGGTGCCAGTACAGATCCAGTTTCCCGCAGCTCCTCAGTAGTATATAGGGACGGCACACACACGTACAGTTTGATTTGCCACTCCATAGAAGGAAAGGTTTTCCCAAACCGAAATTTCCCAATTGCTTGCTTCCCCAACGTTCGCGTGGGAACCATTCCAGCCTACACCCGTTGTTTGGGCAACATTCTGCCAGTATTGGCCATTATATACTTGGAATGCACCACGGATATAAAAATCTGTCCACGCGTTATCGCGCCATCTGGTAATAACCGAACCATCGCCCCAAATATACGCATACAGATGAGAGTAGTCAGCCGTCTTTTTGTAATCCGACCATCTATCTATATCCCACTGTGTGAGAGAGTTTGTGTCACAATGTGTTCGCACTCCCCCATTATTCCAAAACGCATCCATGAGAGTATATACACCATTATTACATGAATTAGGAGCGTACTGGTCTGCTAGTCCATGACCGTGCATGAATTCATGAGCAATGACCGTGCTAAGGGATGATGCATTCCAAGAAGAAACACCTGGAACATCAGGCTTAATCCAAATAGTGACTAATTGCCAAGTCTTGACAGTATGAGTGGACATATTATACCATTGGTTAATGAGAAAGCAACCCAAAGCGCTTGGCATAGCGGGGCATGTACCACTACGAACCTGAATATCAGACGTTTGTGAATCTGGCACCGAAACCATATTTGCTACACTAGCGGGCTTGGCTGAATTAACATACCCTGCGGCAATGGCGGCTGGGGTTGCTAGAGTAGGAACGGCATAATATTTGATCCCACTTGGTGGGTTGGGTGTCATAGCGTAGAGATATTCTTTCCAGAAGGAATTATGTTCTACCCCTGCCGGTGTAGATTGTTGGATCACAGTATCGACATAAGGGTTACTCTGGGCAAAGGCAACCCCAACATAGAATAATATACCAAGAATGATAAAAAATGGGGCTAATTTTTTCATTTCTTCACCTCAATTTGATCAACAACTGCGGAGAATTCTTGCTTTAATGATGCCAATTCATCGGCAGGGATAGCTGGATCGCCAATTTGACCTGTGGCGCCACTAATCGCGAGCAGATGACCTGTCTTGCTTTGTTCCAGTACATAGACGGGTGGTTGCATACAAGGATCACCGACCATACAGGTAACGCCGACCACGACTCCAGAAATGAAAATGTCTTCTGTCAGAAGCACCGCTTTTCCCGCAATATTGATTGTTCCTCCCGCGGTCGATGGTCCACCTACTGGGATGCTTTCGTTTCGTGCATTCTTTTGCTCCAGGATCACACCAAGTGCTTTCTCTGCTGGGCTGGGAATATATTCTCCCTTCTCATTGAATAATCTAATATCTTCTAACGTCCCAGTTGCTGGCATTGACGCTTGTATGCCAAACTCGCTTTCCATAATAATCACAGGTTGACCGTCAACCAACATCTTACTTCTGCTGGTTTTCGGATCGCGCATAACTGACTGACCATTGCTTGCAATTGGCAAATGCACGTTGTTCGGCTCGTCTTGGGCAAAGAGTAAACTATAAATATACGGGATTGTCACTGATACCCCAGCCACCAGGAGCATAGCTATTGCTTTTTTGAGTTGTCGCATATCTTCTCCCTTACAGTCATGACCCTCTCTACGCACTTTGTATCTCAATTTGTTCTAGGCTCTTTATGGGTTGCAAGGAGCTGGCATCTACTAGAAGCCGAAACACCAGAGGTAGCAGCCGCTATTTAGGGTGCAGATCCTTGTAATCCATAAAGAGCCTAATGCTTGAATTCCAGAATAACAAAATCCGATCTCAGCGTCAATCACGGATTTCCATATTTTTCCAGTATTCGCGATGCGCCCAGTACCATTGACAGGCGGCGACTCGTTTCTTAACGGCCAATTTGCGATAGATATGGCGGAGATGGCTTTCGACGGTGTGTACAGCAATCGTTAGTTGCTCGGCAATCTCCTTGTTTGACTTGCCGTTAGCAAGCAATTCTAGAATCTGCCATTCACGATAGCTAAGAGTGGGAAGTGTTGTTGTCATCTGGTTAACTCCTAGGCATGGGGGTTGTACAGCAGGTTGGTTGGGGTTTGCACAATATTAATCTACCCCCCCCATGTTTGTCAATAGGTTTTGCGAAGCTTTAGAGGTTTTTTATAGGATCTTTATAGGTTTTCAATAGGTTTTGCGCAGTTGAAAAGCAAAAATGGCTGGTTTGTTGCGTTCTCAAACCAAGCAAGGCAATTTTTTCCTAAACTCAACTATCCCTACAGGACAGAAGGATCAGGCTGGAATGTGATCCGTTGTGAGGTTAACAATAATCGTCTTGAGCGCTTTGAGGATGCGCAGAATATCAAAGATTTCCGTAGAAAGACCGGAGAAGTCGCGGCTAATAGTGTAATGACCGCCGTCCAGAACCATAAAATTCCAGTCAGTGCCGGTGACATAACAACCATAAACTGGGTGCTGTCGTTGATTCAACACCTGCCCCACCAACATGGCCGCCAATGCCTGCCCTGCCGGGTCGCCGCTGGGGTCGCGGTGGCGTTTGTATTCGGCAAAGGCAAAATAGGGAATTTCCGGCTCATAGTAACCAGAGGCAATCAACCCATCCGGCTCACCACTCAGGAAATAGTCGTTGAGGCTGGCCTCAATATAGCGTTGGGCAAAGAGGTTATAGCGGTAAAGTTCGGTAAATTTCACAATGCCAAAGAGCGGCCCGATAAAGTGTAGCGATAACTCCTGTTCATGCCAGCTATCAGTATTGGTTTGCAGCAAGCTTTGTAGTTCCGTACATAGTTGCTGTTCAAAAGAGGAAAGTTGGATCTGGACAGCGCTATGCAACCATTCGTCCAGAACGGGTGAAGCAATGGTGCGGCGCAGGCCGAATAAGCGGTCAAGCATTGGTAGGGTACACTGGTTAAAATTCAGTCGATTTGCCATCTTGCCCATCCTTTTTCCAAATTCTATAGATGAGAAAGTATACCATAGGTACGATCAACTTTAATCAGATGGAATCCAGCCCACACCGCAAAATCTTCACTGTTCTCACCATCATCAAGCAGACCCTGTTGGTATAGATCGTAAAAGTCGGCTGAACTCAACCAATAGAGACGCTCAAAACGGCGTACCATTTCCTCAGCGGCGCGCAGGTCGTCAATAATTTCTGTGATTGTCACAAGGTTTGCGACTGTTGCCTGGGACGTTGGACTTATTTGATTCATGGTTACTTTTCCTTGCTATGGTAATTGTACGACAACCAACAGCAGTCTTGAGAGATAGTATACCACACACAGGCACGTTAACCAAGCAAGATTTTCTATCCTATAGGGACATTTGAGCTTAGAGAAGGTTTCAGCCTTTTTCCCTCCCTAAACTCAAGCGTCCCTACAGGACGATATGACTCTGGACTACACGACTGCGGACTTCCCTCACTCCATCATCATCTGCTCCAACTGATCCGCCACTTGGCTCGCCGCCGGCATCTCGTTGCGATTGAGGCGAATCTGGTTGGCGACCCGTTTGACCAGCGCGGGGTTGACCTCGGCCAGGCTGTTGGTCATGGCGAACCAGAGGCGGCAGAGTTCGGGGTCTTCATGGGTAGCGGCGCGGATGGCGATCTCGGCGGGCGTCGTGGCGTTGAGGCTGGGGTTGCCGGCATTCATGCCCAACTCGCGCCAGGCGTTGACCCAGTAGTAGGACAACATGGGGTTGATCAAGCCGCGCATCCGGCTCCACAACGGGTCGTCCTCCTGCACCAGATAAAAGAAGGAGAGATAGTAGGGGCGGGAATGGGCGTAGTCGCGATGGATCTGCGATAACTCGCCGGCCTTTACCGAGGCGTAGGAGGCCATGTACCAGCGCAGGTCTTCCAGCGTGGCCCCCGGCTCTCCCTCTTCCACGGCCGCCCACTGCACCCGACAGGCAAAGAGATAACTGCGCGCCGAGGCGGCAAAGTCTTGCGAACGCTGCAACATCGCCGTCTTGGCCAGCGCCTTGGCCTTCTCGACGGTGCGCGGCAGATTGTCGGGCAGTTGCACATGCTCAATGTCATAGCAGACCGGCTGCAGCGCCGGCTCGGTGGTAAAGGGGATGACATGATGGCCGGGCAAACCATAGCGTCCCTCTTGCGCCGTAATCAGGTTACGCGTCACCAGATCATCGAGCAGACTTTGTACATAATCGACCTGGTCGGCGTCATTGAGCAGAATGGCGGCCAACTCGCTGTTGTCAATCTCCAGACCGGCGTTAACCACGGCATAGACAAAGCCCGATTCGGCGCGATGGACAAAGGTCGCTTCACTGTCGATCTCGCCGTCGAGCCAGACCGGCACATGCACCGACGCTACCTCGCCATGATAGTCAAAGGTGCGCTGGCGGAAGCCCATCTGCCAGATCTGGCGCAACATGGTTTTGCTGCGCAGCAGCCCCAGCGCTTCATAGCGGTTGCACAGCTCTTCCAACAGTTCATCAGTGGTGCGCTCACCGGGACGGGCGCTCAGTTCACGATAGATGTCGCGCAGTACATCGCGCCGGGTGGCGAGATCAACCACCGTCATCTTGAGCCGGTTGAAGATCTGTTTGTATTGCAGCCGCAGCGGCGGGCGGTCGGGAAAGGCTTCAGTGACGCGCACAATGGTCTGGCCCGCCGGACGCGACTCCTCCAACCCTTCCATCTCCAGTTGCCAGGGCCGCGTCTCTTTATCATCCCCCGGCAAGGCAAAACCCTTGGGCGCCACATAGAGTTGTAGGTCGCGCATAAAGAGTTGAAGCAGATCGCTGTTATATTCGAGCCAATTGCGAAATTGGCTGTAGCCAAAGTTGGTCTCGTTAAAGGCCGAATCGAGCATCAACATGGTCTGCTTCAGCGTCGTCGCCAGGATCGGCAACTCCCCCCGCTGGTCATGAATACGCAGCGCCTTGATCAACAGGTTGCGCGCCTCTTCGTTGTTGGCGCGCATGGGCGCATTCAGATCATCCACGCCATGATAATCATTCAGCACCGCTTCCAGGTAAACAAACTCGTCACAGGCGCGACTGAGCAGCGGATGGGTCACGGCGCGCGGGCCAATGCCCAGCGTGTAACGGCCATACTCACGCAGCTTTGTCACCAACGGCCCAAAGTCACTATCACCGGAGATGATGGCAAAGGTCTGGATCTGCGGACGGGTGATCGCCGTCTCAATCGCATCGAGCGCCATGCGAATATCGGCGCGATTCTTACCGGCGCGTACACTGTAGATCTGAATCAGATCCACCGCATTGTTCATCAACTCATCGCGATAGCGGGAAAAGCGGCTCCAATCGCCATAACAGCGCTTCATCACCACCGGCCCCCGGCTCTGCAAGTATTCGATTAAGGGGGTCAGTTCAAAATCCAGAAACTCCTGTTCGGCCCATAAAGCTACGTTTTCAAAATCAATAAACACAGCAATTTGATTGGTCATAACAAATCATTCACTTCTACTCAACCTTTGAAATTTGTTTGGTGTAATTGTATTTTGGTTTTCTCTTATTGTAGCACAGACCCGGCAGGATCAAAGAGATTGATCAACACGCGCTGGCGTTTTGAACAGGCGCGGATTCAGATTACGCGGATTTTCAACCTCAGCAGCCCCGTAGCCGCTGAGGTTGCGGCAGCTCCATCTGGACTACCGACTATGCGACTACACGACTGCCGTCTACTGCTCCTCCGAACCGCGCCCTCTCAAGCCACGTCTGTAAAATTCAAACACTTCGCTAATACAAACCATACGCCTAACATACATAGAACCCGTATACTATTTCATAACTGTAGATAGATTTCGGCTAGAGTCCAGAGTCCGCAGTCCAGAGTCATCGAACAGACAGACTGTAGACTTAAGACTGCGAACTTAGGGCTGTGGACTTAGGACTGCGGACTCTAAGCAATTTCAGCTATTTTTGACCAGATCTTAGAGATCGGTACGCTTTAGTGGAGGACATTTCGAACAATGAGTAAAATTATTGGGATTGACTTAGGCACAACCAACAGTGTCGTTGCGGTCATGGAAGGCGGCAACCCCACCGTCATCGCTAATGCCGAAGGCAACCGCACGACCCCCTCCGTGGTGGCCTTTGCCAAAAATGGGGAGCGGCTGGTCGGCATTACGGCCAAGCGCCAAGCCGTGGTGAACCCTGAAAATACAGTCTACTCGGTGAAGCGCCTCATGGGTCGCCGCATTGATGATGCGGAAACCAAACGCACCACCGGGATGGTCTCTTATTCGATTACCGAAGGGCCAAACCATGATGCCCGCGTCTCCATCCCGGTGAAGAACCGCAGCTACACGCCGCAGGAGATCAGCGCGATGGTGCTCGGCAAACTCAAGCGCGACGCCGAAGCCTATTTGGGCGAAGAAGTCAAGCAGGCCGTGATCACCGTGCCGGCTTACTTCAACGACAGCCAGCGCCAGGCGACCAAAGACGCCGGTCAAATTGCCGGTCTCGAAGTGTTGCGCATTATCAATGAGCCGACAGCGGCGGCGGTGGCCTATGGTCTCGACAAGAAGACTGATGAAACCATTCTGGTCTTTGACTTGGGTGGCGGTACGTTCGATGTCTCCGTCCTCGAAGTGGGCGACGGCGTCATCGAAGTGAAGGCCACCAACGGCGACACCCACCTGGGTGGTGACGACTGGGACGAGCGCATTGTGCGCTGGTTGATTGATGAATTTAAGAAGGAGCAGGGCATTGACCTAAGCCAGGATCGCCAGGCGTTACAGCGCTTGCGCGAGGCGGCGGAAAAGGCCAAGATCGAACTCTCTGCGACCCCGGAGACCGAGGTGAACCTGCCCTTTATTACAGCGGACAGCAGCGGGCCAAAGCACTTGGTCCTGCGCCTAAGCCGCAGCAAATTTGAGCAGTTGACGGCGGATCTGGTTGAGCGCTGCAAGCAGCCCTTCCATAGCGCGCTGCGTGATGCCGGCCTGAACCCTAAGCAACTGCATGAGGTCGTGCTGGTCGGTGGTTCGACCCGTATGCCCATGATCCAGGAGCTGGTGCGCAACCTGACCGGCAAAGAGCCGCACAAGGGTGTGAACCCCGATGAAGTCGTCGCCGTCGGCGCGGCCATTCAGGGTGGCGTCTTGGGCGGTGAAGTGAGCGACCTGTTGCTGCTCGATGTGACGCCGTTGAGCCTGGGCCTGGAGACGTTGGGCGGCGTGATGACCACCTTGATCCCGCGCAACACCACGATCCCGACCAAGAAGACCGAGGTCTTCAGCACGGCGGCGGACAGCCAGACGGCGGTCGATATTCATGTGTTACAGGGCGAACGTCCCATGGCGCGTGACAACAAGACGTTGGGCAACTTCCGGCTCGATGGCATTCCGGCCGCGCCCCGTGGCGTACCGCAGATCGAAGTGACCTTTGACATTGACGCCAACGGTATTCTGCATGTCATGGCCAAGGACAAGGCGACGGGCAAGGAACAGAGCATCAAGATCACGGCCTCCACCAACCTCTCCAAGGATGAGGTGGATCGCCTGGTGCAGGAAGCCAAGAGCAATGAGGGCGAAGATCGCAAGCGCCGTGATCTGGTTGAAGCCCGCAACACGGCGGACAACCTGATCTATGTCACCGAAAAGTCGCTGCGCGATTTGGGTGATAAGGTGCCGGCGGGTGAACGGGGGCAGATCGAGCAGACCATTGAAGAGCTGCGGTCGGCCAAGGATGGTGATGATGTTAACCACATCCGCACCCTGACCGAGCGGCTGCAACAGGCCAGCCATGCCCTGGCGCAACAGGCGTACCAGCAGCCGGGCACCAACGGCACTGGTCCGAGTGGCCCCGGTCCTGGTCCCGGTGCCGGTGAGGATGATGTGGTGGAAGGCGAGTATCGTCAGGTCTAAGCAATGCGCAGACCCTCACCCATCCGAATGCGAAGTGTGAATTGCATAGTTGATTGAACAAAGGCGGGCGGGGCAAAAAGCTCCGCCCGTTTGCTAGGGTAGTAAAGACTTTCGTAGGGGCGCACCCTTGCGGTCGCCCAAAGGCGCTAGCGTGACTACAGATCAGGCGACCGCAAGGGTGTGCCCCTACGAAATACACAAGCGAATAGACCAAAGGGAGAGTCGTCATGACCAATCCTTATCACCCCTTTGACCCGCGCGCAAGGCGGCCGGCAACGCGCTATAATGAACAGGCATTGCCAACCTTAGAAGATTACGAAGAGTTGGTCAAAGCCTATCGCGAGCTGCAAGGACGCTTTGTTGAGCAAAATAAAGTTATCAAAGAAAAAGACGCCGAAACGCAAGTCAAGGACGAGTTACTCAAGCGACAGGGCATCGAATTACAGACCAAAGATGAAGTGATTAAACGGCAGAGCGAGGATGTCCGCCAGTTAGAAACGACAATCAAAAAACAGGAGACCGAATTACTCTGGCTGCGCGCTGCCCAACAAGAAAAGAAGCCAACTGCCGAAGAAGAAAGCTGGCAGGAGCGCTATCAACGGCTCCAGGCCGAAGTGGACAGTTTGCGCAAACGATGGGAACAGCGCTATGAAGCGTCGGTGGTGGAAGCCCGCCACCAAATTTTGCTGGACATGTTGCCCCTGGCCGATCATCTCGATCTGGCGCTGCAATATATCAAACCCAGCGAGGATGAGCAGACACGCAATTTTGTCGGTAATCTGGAATCGACCCGGCGCGCCTTTTTGGAAACCCTCCGGCGCTACGGCGTTGAGCGGATGCAGGCCGAAGGCGCACTCTTTGACCCCAATCTACACGAAGCGATCGGCTATGTCGAACATGCCGAAACGCCGGCCCAACACATTGTTCAAGTAGTGCAGGCCGGCTATCTGGAGGGGGAGAAGTTATTGCGCCCCGCCCGTGTGATTGTGAGCAAGGGGTGACTCTCCAACCCGCTCGTCGCCGGTCCGTGACCGGCGGTTGCTTGACAAAACCGCCGGTCACAGACCGGCGACGAGCGAGTCTGGGAATGCACAGAGGGGGTAAGTTTTATGGATTACAAAGATTACTACAAGGTTCTAGGCGTCCCGCGCAATGCGGACGAAAAAGAGATCAAGCGCGCCTTTCGCAAATTGGCGCAACAATATCACCCTGACAAGAACCCGGGCGACGCCGAAGCTGAGCGCAAGTTTAAGGAAGTGAATGAAGCGCACGCGGTCCTTTCCGATCCCGACAAGCGCAGCAAATATGACCGCTTTGGTTCGCAGTGGGAACAATATACGCGCGGCGGTGGTCGCCCTGAGGATTTCAACTGGGGTGGTTTTGGCGGCTTTGGCGGCGGACAAACCCGCACCGTCAACCCCGAGGAGTTCGCCCAGTTTTCCGACTTCTTTGAAACGCTCTTTGGCGGCGGACTCGGTGGACGACAAGGCGGGCCACGCGTACGCACCCGCACCGGCTTCCCCGGCATGGATCCCTTTGGCACAGCCCAGCCGCAAAATACGGAAGTGCCCGTGCAAATCACGCTGGAAGAAGCCTTCCAGGGCACAACCCGCACCCTGGAAAGCAACGACGGCAACCGCCTGCAAGCCAACATCCCGCGCGGGGTGCAGACCGGCTCCAAGGTACGGATGCGCGGCGCGGTCGGCCAGAATGATGTGCTGTTAAAAGTCGAAGTAAAGCCGCATGAAACCTTCACGCGCAACGGCGATGACCTGCGGGTTCAGGTTGCGGTTGATCTCTACACGGCGCTCCTGGGCGGGGAGATCACGGTGCCGACGCTGGAACGCCCGGTTGCGTTGACCGTACCAGTCGGCACCCAGAATGGCCGCACCTTCCGCCTGCGTGGTCTAGGCATGCCCAAGTTGAAACAGCCCGACCAACGAGGCGATCTGTTGGCCGAAGTGGCGATCAAGTTGCCGACCGACTTGACGGCGGAGGAAAAAGAGCTTTTTCAGAAGCTGCGGGCGTTACGGAGTGGGCGCAGCTAAATCCGCCGATTTCGCCATAGTCACAAAATCAGCCAGGGTGGCGTCACCCTGGCTGATTTTTATTGGGCCTGTGCCTGAATCAATTCCTGCAACCGTTCACGCGCCGCATTCGGGTCAGCTTTCCCTTTCGTCGCGCGCATCACCTGCCCCATGAAGAAGCCGAAGAGTTTTTCTTCGCCACCACGGTAACGCGCCAGGGCGTCGGCGTTGGCGGCGAAGATTTCATTGATGGCGTCGTCGATCACACTGGTGTCGCTGACCATCGCCAGCCCTTCCCGGTCGATGATTGTCTTTGGGTCTTCGCCAGTCTTGTACATGAGTTCCAGCACCCGCTTGCCGGTGTTCGGGTTGACCACCTTCTGATCAACCACGGTAATCAACGCAGCCAGTTGCGCCGGTTGGATCTTGATGTCGGCGATCTGGCGCAGGTCTTGCCCTTCACCGTCGGCGTAGATCAAGCGGAAGAGTTCGCCGGTCATCCAGTTGGCAATGCGTTGCGGCTTGCCGTCGGTTGTGCCATAGGCCGCGACCGCTTGCTCGAAGTAATTCGCCACCAGACTTTCACTGGTCAAAATCTCGGCGTCGATGCGGCGCACACCCCACTGCTGCTCATAGCGCCCCTGTTTGGCGGTGGGCAGTTCGGGCAACTGGGCGGCCAACGACTCCACCCAGGCGCGATCGACCGTCACCGGCGGCAGATCGGGTTCGGGGAAGTAGCGGTAGTCGTGGGCGCTCTCTTTGCTGCGCTGCAAAACGGTGATCTGGCGGTCTTCATCCCAACCCATATTCACCTGCTGGATCAGGCCGCCCTTTTTCAACACGTCAATCTGGCGCGCCTGTTCATAGGCAATCGCGCTGCGGACGGAGCGTAGGCTGTTGAGGTTTTTAACCTCGACTTTGGTGCCATATTCGCCCCGTTCCTTCTGTGCCAGGGTGCGCACGCTGATGTTTGGTTCGCAGCGTAAGGCGCCCTTCTCCATATCACCGCTGTTGACCCCCAGATAACGCAAAATGGAGCGCAACTTGGTCAGGTAGGCGTAGGCTTCTTCGGCGCTGTGGATGTCGGCCTCGGTCACAATCTCCATCAAGGGCGCGCCGGCGCGATTGAGGTCGATCAGCGAATAGTAGCCCTCATGCACCGAGCGGCCCGTGTCCTCTTCCAGGTGGACGCGCCGAATGCGAATGCGTTTGGTCGAACCATCCTCCAACTCCACATCCAACCAGCCATTTTTGCACTGAGGAAATTCATATTGTGAAATCTGATAACCCTTGGGCAGATCGGGGTAGTTATAATTTTTGCGGGCAAAGATCGCCAGATCGGCCACCTCACAATTGAGCGCCAACCCGGTTTTGATCGTCGCCTCAACGGCGGCGCGATTGATCACCGGCAGCACACCCGGCATCCCCAGACAGATCGGGCAGACACGGGTATTCGGCGGCGCGCCGGCGTAGTCGGTCGCGCAGCCACAAAACATTTTCGAGCGGGTCAGCACCTGGGCATGAACTTCCATGCCGACAACGAGTTCATAGCCGCCGGCGTCCGGCCCGGCAGCCACGGTGGGAGAAGCGGATGTTTTTGTCAAAGCCATAGTTCGATCTGTTTCTGTACGGCGGTGGGTAGCTCCGGTCGGGCGCGGCGCCCGACCGGAGCTACCCACCGCTTATCTGTAATTGAATTGCCAGCGATGTTCCGTCCGAAATTATGTACGATATGCGGATGATTGGCAAATTAAGAACGGAACGCGGATGAAGCGGTCTGGCCTGGCGATCACCTTGAGGCTCATCTTGCGTAAGCCCTGACACAAAAAATGGGAGCGTTACCGCAGAGTTCGGTGTATAAGTATGATACGCTGACCACCACCTACAACCCATAGCGTTCGCGAGGGATAGAAGAGGAGTACAAGATGCAAAAAGCTAACCTGTCTATGTACGCGCCTTTGCGTTTCGGCGCGTTCTTGAGCATAATACTGTTTCTCCTGGTCGCTTGCAGCGGTCCAATTACGCCACTCTTGCGCGATCCCGCCGATGCGGCGAATAGCCAGGCATTGGGGGCGCCGCCGCCGACGGCCACAGTTGCCTTTGAGCCGGAAGGGGTCACGCTGGCGCTGGAGACCGTGGTGGAAGATCTCGATTCGCCCCTTTTTGTCACCCATGCCGGCGATGGCAGCGGGCGGCTCTTTGTGCTGGAAAAAGAAGGGACGATTCGCATTGTGGCTGATGATGCGTTGGTGGAGAACCCTTTTCTCGATATTACCGACCGCGTGCGCAGCAGCGCCAATGAGCAAGGCTTGTTAGGCTTGGCATTTGCGCCCAACTATACGGAGAGCGGTTTCTTTTTTGTCAACTATACCGATGACGATGGTAACACGATGGTGTCGCGGTTTCAGGTGACAACCGACAATACCGACCAGGCTGATCCGGCCAGCGAGTTTGTTATCTTGCAAATCGAGCAGCCGGCCTCTAACCACAATGGCGGCATGATCGCCTTTGGGCCTGACGGCTACCTCTATATCGGCATGGGGGACGGCGGCGGCAGCGGGGATCGTTACGGAAATGGGCAAAACCCGGAGACGCTGTTGGGCAAGCTGTTGCGCATTGATGTCACCAGTGAGCCAGAGCAACCCTATGTCATCCCCGCCGACAATCCGTGGGTGGCGCAGGATTGGAATGGCGTCGATGTGCGTGACGAAATCTGGGCTGTCGGGCTGCGCAACCCCTGGCGCTTTAGCTTCGATCGCGCCAACGGCGACCTTTGGATCGGCGATGTGGGGCAGAATCAGTATGAAGAAATTCATTACACTCCTGCCGGCCATCCGGGCGGCCTTAACTACGGTTGGCCGATCTTAGAGGCCAGCGCCTGTTATAGCAACGGCGATGATTGTGAAAAGGCCGGGCTAGAACTGCCGGTAGCGGAGTATAGCCACAGCGGCCATTGCTCAGTGACGGGCGGGTATGTCTATCGCGGTGAACAATTCCCGGCCCTGCAAGGGGTCTACCTCTTTGGCGATTATTGCAGCGGGGTGATCTGGGGAAGCTGGTTTGCCGACGGTTGGCAGAGTGCCGAGTTGTTGGACAGTGATGTTTCCTTGAGTTCCTTTGGTGAGGACGAAGCCGGTGAACTCTATGTCACCAACCTGTCCACAGGCGTTCTCAGCCGCCTTGTTGTCGAATGATCGCGAAGTGATGATGATTTTGGGCAACTTATCTGGTATGCTACGGCTTGTGCTGTTGTTCGCATTTGTTTGTGGACTTTTCTACCTTCTCTTCCTGGTTAGGATGGCGCAGAAGGGACAAAGCGCAGCAAACGCCCCTTATCACCGCTCTTTGCCGACCGTTGTGAGCACACAGACAACCGATCGACCCACAGCAGATGGTCAGAACGAGAGAGGTAGCTTGGGTGAGAATACAACCACGACGACTGTCGGCAACGTGGTTGACATGACCGAAGACTACAAAGCGCTGGGGTACACCGATAATCGCAAACTTGTCCGTGACGACGATGGGAATCTTTATGTCGCCTATCGCAAGAAATGGCAGGGGCAATATCGCATCTTTATCGCCAAGTCAACCGACCAGGGCAAACAGTGGAACGTGTTAAACAGGAATAAACCGATTGAAGAGGTAGGTGATTACACCCAACGGGTCCCTTCCTTCGCCATCGGACGCAATCGCAAAGATGATGGTAACTTTCTCCATTTGGTCTGGTATGGCAATGATCAGGAGCATCGGGGGAACGAACGGCAGATCAAGTATCTACGCCTGACCACCGCCGGCAAACGCTCTGCCGATGCTTGCTGCGACCTCAACGTCAATGTCGCCGGTTATGCAGGGCAGCGCCTCTGGCAGGAACATCCCGCCATTTATGTCAATGGCTCGAATGTTTACATTGTTTGGGAAGGGCGCGACGCCACGACCACCAATGCCAAGATCAAATTTGTGCGGTCAACCGACTTTGGTCGCACCTGGAGTGAACCGCTCGATATTGCCCCTTCCGAACGCATTAACTTTAGTCGTCCCACGCTGGCGGTCGCCTATCAGGGTGAAGAACGGCAACTCTATGTCGTTGCCTATGGGGAAAGCCAAAAGATCGCCCAGATCTACTGGAGTCGCTCCCTGGACAATGGCGATAGTTGGACAGAATGGCAGGCAGTCTCCCCCAGTCCGCGTGACCAGCGCCATGTGACGATGGCGCGTGATGCAAGCGACAAACTCCACCTTGTCTGGCGGGAAGCAACCGCGACCCAAACCACGGTTTTACGCTATCGCGTCTTTGATCCGGCGCTTGCCGATGGCGCCGGGAACTGGGTGGCCGCCACCGAAACGATTGCCACGCGTAACGGCGCCTGCCTCTTTTTTCCTAGCGTTGCGCTTGATGAGAATGAGCAAGTGTGGGTCGTCTGGACAGAAAGCCGCGATTGCCATACCGTCCCCAGCGATGATCCAACTAGTGGGCAGATCAGCTATCGCGTTAGGTCAGCAACGGGACAGTGGGGCGCGCCCACCCCGTTGACGGCTGGGGGCGAACACCTCTATGCCAGCTTCCGTAGCACCCATACGCCCAGCAGCACAATGATGGATTTGGTCTGGCTGGATGTCACCGACTGCGCTAAAATACAAGACCCTACTGAACAACAAGAGGCGAATGCGGAAAAAGATACCACCGCACAGATTGCCTGTGTGATCCGGTATACAAGCCTGCCCTAACTTGATAAGCCAGCACCGGAAGTTTACACCAATTTGACTGTTTTCCGCTCGCTTCCATGTATATAGTATGGAGAAAAAAGTGGATCGGACAGGATTCGAACCTGTAACCAAGGAGTTATGAGCCCCCTGCTCTGCCGTTGAGCTACCGATCCGAGGTAGTCCAAAGTCTGTAGTCCAAAGTCCAGGGTCAGCAAAGGTGCACTGTTTATGAAAGCTGGGATGGTTGACTTCGGACTGTGGACTTATCGACTGAGGACTGAATTAGAGCGGGTGGCGGGAATCGAACCCGCGTGATCGGCTTGGAAGGCCGAGGCTTTACCCCTAAGCTACACCCGCGTGAATAATTAATGGAGAATAATTAATTCCTAATTGTTAATGATCCTGCCGGCAGGATCATTAACAATTAAAGATTCTCCATTAACTATTACTCTGGTCGGGGAGACAGGATTTGAACCTGCGACCCCAGCGTCCCAAACGCTGTGCGCTACCAACTGCGCTACTCCCCGATCATCTGTTATTGTAACGAAAAGTTGGGAATTGGTCAAACCGCGTGAGGGACGGAAGACAAGTAGATAGGTAGACAGGTACACAGGTACACAGGTACACAGGTACACAGGGAAATAGGACGTATCTACCTGTCTACCTGTCTACCTATCTACCTATCTACCTATCTACCGGATCCACTGAATATCCTGCCCCAGCCAATTGTCAAAGTTGCCGGTGATGGGGGCGACGGGGACGGCGTTGCCGCCGGCCAGAGGGACGGCCCAGAGTTGCCAGCCGCCGCTGCGGTTGCTGACAAAGGCAACCCAAGCGCCATCCGGGCTGACGGTGGGCAGGCCGTCAATGGCGGGGGCGGTGGTCAGGCGTAAGACCTGGTCGGTGGTGGCATCGACACGATAGATTTCAAAGTTGCCGTCGCGACCGTCACTCATAAAGACGACGTAGCGGCCATCAGGCGACCAGGCGGGGCGATTGTCGGCAGAGATGGTGGTCAAGGGGGTGCGATTGCCGCCGGCGAGGTCAATTGTCCAGATGCCGCAACGGTTGCCGGTGTCGTCGCAGCCGCGGAAGGCAATGGTATCCTGAAAGGGGTGCCAGTCGGGCGCTTCACCGATGCTCAGTGTGGTTGTCTCCCCATTATCTTCGGCCCACGCCATGTAAATCCGCCAGATCCGATCCCCTTCGCGATTGCTGGCAAAGGCGATGCGGTTGCTCTGCGGGTTCCAGGTCGGCAGGCTGTCTTCGGCATAGGTGGTAAAGCGCAAAAGCAGATTGGTGGCCGGGTCCCAAGCGCTAATGCCCGCCATGTCGTTGCGCATGTTACGAAAGACCAGCCGTTGACCATCCTGGCGCATGGCCGGCTGCATGGCATCTTCGCGCAAAACCGTTGCGGCGCCGCCGGTGACACTCTGTTGCATAATGCGGTTGCGACTGGTGGTGACATCAGCCGCCGAGTAAATGATCGAACCGCGGCCCAACGCGCCAGGCGCAACCGCATTGACAGCCGGCGCCGTGGGTGTCATCGCTTCGGCAACGGCGGTGGTGGTGGCGCCAGGGGTGGCGCTGCTCACAGTCGCCGTGCTGGTGGCGCCGGCGGCGACCGACGCGGGATCAGTACAGGCGGCTTGATATTGGTCACGTTCGGCAACCAGGCCGGGCGTGATGTCAATGGCAATGGCTTCGGTTAACAAGTTGGCGGCTTCGCACCAGGCCCGCTCATCCCCCTGTTGGGCGCCATAGGTGAGCAGCGCTTCATGAAAGCGCTCCTTGATGTCCCGGTAATCCGGTTCTTCGGCGTAGAGATTGCGCAGCAGCAATGTCGAGCGCGCCCAGTCAACACCGCTATAGGTCAGCACTTCGAGATAGTCGGCAATCAATTGCCGCTCTTTGCGCACTTCGTCCGC
Source organism: Caldilinea sp. CFX5 (assembly GCA_021405325.1). The sequence goes on from QWII01000058.1 coordinate 123,316, forward strand.
ATTGGGATCAAGCGCTAACGCTTCGTCATAAAGCGTGAGCGCTTCTTCCAGTTTATTCTGATTATCCTTTTCCGATGCCAGGTTGATATAGGCGGTGAAAAGGAGTTCGTTCACCCGCGTGGCGGCATAGGCGGCATTGCGGCGGCGGATCACCAACAACTGCTCAACGCTCTCGGCCCAACGCCCCGCACTGTAAGCAGCCTCGGCTTGCGCCATCAACTGGCTTACATCGTTGGTGGGGGTAGTTGCCGTTGGCAAGGGAGTGTTGGTGGACGCGGCAGCCGGGATTACGGCAGTGGTCGGCGGGGTGATGGCCTGGGCGACTGGTGCGCTTTCGCTGATAGGATTGGTCGCGGTCATGGTCACTGGCCCTAATTGCTGAATTTGGGTCAGACCATTTAAGGCTGCGCTATTGTTGGCGTCCAGAACGAGAACTTCTTCATAAGCGGCACGCGCCGCCGCAAACTCACCAGCGGAGTGAGCTTCAAAGGCGCGCTGGAGGGTCAAGCCGATTTGTTGGCGACGCTTAATTTCTAATTGTTGTTGACCGGCGCGCACGCCCAGCACCAGCGCCAGCAGCAGCAAAACGCCGGCTAATAGGGTGATCGTGGTGCAGAGCCAAAGCGCCCAGGTCGGAAAACGGGTTGCCAGATTACGCATGATTATCAATCAATCGATTTGCCATCATTGTCCTTGGGATAATGGATAGCGCAAGAGTGGTCGGCCCGCGCTGTCTTGCACTGCCAGTGTCGCCGTGCCAGCCGTTGACGCCGCCGGTAACAGGCCGCGATAGGGTGCATCGGGTTGCGCCTGGAACGGCAAACTTTTCTGCGCCACGCCATCGACCAGGTAGACCAACTGACCATCCAGGGGTCGGGTGGCATAGAGGCTGATCGACAATTGTTTTGCTTGCGCTTCTACAGCCAGGGCAACAAGCTCATTAGCGGCGGTCAGGTCGCCAATGCCTGTCACGGGATACCAGACCTCGCGCCAACTGATCTGACCATTGGGCGGCAACCGATATTGGTCGCTAAAGGTCGGCGTCAGACCACCATGTAACTCCACATAGCTCGAATCATCATCAGTAAAGTTATCACTCGTCAGTCGATCCTGCCAGCCCAAGGCGAAGACCTTACTCCCGCGCATGGTTTCAGCGGGAAAGATGCGCACGGCGCCGGCATCATAGGTCGGATCATAGACGCCGACAAAGGGGCCGTGGGCGGCCGGCGCTTCGAAGAAGCCAAGATATTGCCGGAAATTGCCCAACCGGCTCAAGTCGCGCCGGGCGTAAATCGGCCAGGCAAAGGGATCACCGGGCTGGGGCAGCGCCGGATCGTTGGTGCTGTGCAGCGTCATCCGGTCAGCAGGGAGGACAAAGCGGAGATCCGCACTGGGTCGTTTACCAGTGCCGGGGGCGAGCATGGCATCGTGCCAGAAGCTAAAGGCCAGCTTTTGGTCGGTGAGGTTGCTCAACGTCGGTTCGATCTCAAAGCTGGCCGCGCCGGCGCGCAGGGAGATCGTGATACTGGCGTTGAGAAAACGCCCATCGCGCGGGGTGAAGACCGTCACCGCCACCAGATCTTCGCTATAGGGCAGCGGAATGTACCCCCATGGTGTTCCCCAGTCATAGCCATGTTCGATGACCGGCAGGCTCCATTCCAGGCCGCCCAACGCTAGCCACCCCTTTTGGTGTTCAATGCCCCAGTGGGTTGGTTTGACCACACTGTTTTGATAGAACATGGGCTGGCCGGTTGGTTTGTGAATGACTTGCCAGATCCGCCCGCCCAATTCGGGCAGGATTGTCACCTTGAGATAGGCATTTTCCAGCACGAGCAAGCGATAGGTGCGGGGCGTCGGCTTGGGCGCTTCCTGGCGGAACCGCTCGACATCAAAGCGCTTATAGGGCCAGTTGTAGATGGGGTCAACTACGTCGGTCTGATAGCGTTCTAGGGGATAGGTAGGTAGCACTACCTGTTCTTCGTAAAAGACGACCGTGCCAACAGGGGCCGGCGCCGGCGCTGATTCATCGCTGCCGGTCTCTGCGGCTGCCGCTGTCGGCGTGGCCGTTGGCACGGTGGCGGTTGACGCCGGGGGGGGCGTTGCGGTTGCGTTCTGGGCGGCCGGTGTAGCTGTCGGCGCAACCGACGTTGGTGTAGGCGCCGCTGGGGTTACCGCCGTTGGTGCAAGAACAGTGGGGGTGAAACTCGACTCGATCGATACGGATGTTGAAAGCGGCAGGCAGCCGGTCAAAGCCAGCCAGCCACAAAAAAGGGCGCACACAAGGGCGCCGGCATGTACTTTATTCATGGGGGCCATTATACATCGTTCTCCCAAAAGACACAATGATTAGGGGGTGACGGGTTACATCCACGCCGATGCCGCGTTGAAACCTGGTTGTAGCCGGCGCCGCCGACAGACAGCGGACTTGGCGAAAATGTTATCCGCCCTACACGCTTTGCTGCCCAGAATCGGTATGATGGAAAAGCGCAAAAAAGGAAGCAAGTTTGGTCTTCTTCAAGAATATTCTATCTAATAGCACGCCGCCTTAATGCCCCTTGCTTGTTGAGCGATAGTGAGTGAAACTATGAAACGTGAAATTCAGGTTGCCCTTGCTTGGGCCTTTTTGATTACACTGGGATTGGGGGCGCTCATTCTGCTAGGGTCGCGCAATCTGGCGCACTTTGACGCCGCGCTGATTGCCTACACGGCGTCGATTTTATTTGCGAGCTTTGGCCTGACCTATCGCTACGCCATGTGGCTGCAACGACCGCCCACCGCCATCGCGTGGCGGCGGGGCTGGCAAGCCTTCTTTAAACGGGGCCACTATGGGCGCAATGCCGTCAACTGGACGCGCTATGTGACCGAAGATATTTTGCTCAACCGCTTTATCTTTGCTCGCACTTGGCTGCGCGGCGTGGCCCACCTGTTGATTATGTGGGGCTGTATTATCGCCATTGCCATCACCTTTCCCCTGGTCTTTGGCTGGCTGCACTTTGAATCGGCGCCGGGCGACCACCACTGGTATCAAGCCTATATCTTCGGCTTTCCCACCTTTACCTTTCCCATTGACTCGATCTTTGCCTTTCTGCTCTTTCATGGGTTGGTGTGGGCCTCGTTCATTGTGATTGCCGGCGTCATGTTAGCCATGCGCCGACGGATGCGCGAAGAGAATGCCGCTGCCGTACAACTCTTTAGCGAAGACTTCATGCCCCTGATCCTGCTCTTTGCCGTCAGCCTTACCGGCCTGATGCTGACGGCCAGCTACACCTGGCTGCGCGGCTATGCCTATGACTTTATTGCGATTTTGCACGCCATTACGGTCATCGGCACCTTTCTGTGGCTGCCTTTTGGCAAGTTCTTTCATATCTTCCAACGGCCGGCGCAGATCGGCGTTCGTCTCGCCAAAGAGATCGGCAAGACCGAAGCGCCGGCACACTGCCGCCGCTGTGGTGCGCCCTTTACCTCCCAGAGCCATGTCGCTGATCTAATCGAGACCGAACAGGCGTTAGGCTATCACTACCAGATGGCCGGGCAGGGGCCAACGGGTGCGGTTGAGCATTATCAATGGATCTGCCCACCCTGTCGCCGCGCCCTGGTTGCCCTGGCCCAGGCCCGCTTATGGCAACCAGAACGCCAGGGCGTGGTGGCTGTAACGCCCGGTCAGCCGCAGCCGACGCCGGTCTATGTCAACCCGGCTCGGCGTGAGGGGCCGCTGGGGTGGGAAGATGAACAGAATTTTCACCCGTAGTTGGCTGGCACGCGATACACAACAACGGATTTAGGAAGTAACGGATTTATCGTCACAGGAACGAACACTTGTGAATAAAATGATCACCATTACAAGTGCCTATTGTTTTACATGGATGGTTTCAGAAAAACTCACAAATCCGTTGCTTCCCAAATCCGTTGTTGTGTGTTGGTTTCCCAGTTTTTGAGTCATAGAAGTGAATGATCATGAACCAATCCGCAACCACCCGCACACCCGATCCCTTTGGCCCAACCCCGGCCTATGTCACGGGCGTGCATCTCGACACCGGCGTCGAGCCGGATAAATATGTCTCAACCCACTGTTGCTTCTGTGGGCAGCAGTGCGCCATGTGGCTCAAGGTCTATGACAATCAGGTCATTGGCGTCGAGCCGGATTATGATTTTCCCTTCAACCAGGGCAAGCTCTGCCCCAAGGGGGTCAAGCGTTATCTGCAAAACGGTCATCCCGACCGGCTGCTGCACGCTTATGAACGGAATCCGAACGCGCCCGGTGGTTTTAGCCCGATGGGCTATGACCAGGCCATTCAGCGCGTGGCGGGTGAGATTGAACGCATCCAAGGTCAGTATGGTCGTGATGCCTTTGCCTTGCTCAGTGGCGCGAGTTTGACCACGGAAAAGACCTATCTCATGGGGAAGTTTGCCCGTATGTGTCTACGCACCCGGCACATTGACTACAACGGTCGGCTCTGTATGGTGAGCGCCGCCGGGGCGAATTGGCGCGCCTTTGGCATTGATCGCGCGGCCAACCCGTGGAGCGACATTGTAGGCGCCGAGGTGGTTTGGATCAGTGGCGCCAATATCGGTGAATGCGCTCCCATCACGACCGACTATGTCTGGCAGGCGCGTGAACATGGGGCCAAGATCATTGTCGTCGATCCACGGCTCACCTCGTTGGCGCGCACCTGTGACCTCTTTCTGCCCGTCAAGCCGGGGCGCGATGTTGCGCTCTTCAACGGCATTTTGCACCTGATGATCGAACATGATTGGCTGGATCATCAGTTTATCGATACCTATACGAATGGCTTTGGCGCAGTGACTGAGCATGTCCGTGAATGGACGCCGTCACGCACCGCCCAGGTCACCGGCATTGCCGAAAAGAGCATTCGTCAGGCCGCCGAGTGGTGGGGGCAGGCCAAGAGCAGCTTTTTGATGCACGCCCGCGGCATTGAACATCACAGCCACGGCGTGCAGAATGTGCTGGGGGCGATCAATATTGTCCTGGCGTCGGGGCGCATCGGCCGGCCCAACTGCGGCTATGCCACCATCACCGGGCAGGCCAATGGGCAAGGTGGGCGCGAACATGGGCAGAAAGCCGATCAACTGCCAGGGGCGCGTGACATTAACAAGCCGGAAAACCGCGCCTATGTCGCCGGGGTCTGGGGCATGAACCCGGATGACCTGCCGATGGCGGGGGTCGATGCTTATGAACTCTTCCGCAAGATCGACCGGGGCGAGATCAAGGGGCTGTTGAGCATCTGCTTCAACCCGCTGGTCTCCCTGCCGGACAACAACTATGTGCGGGAGCAATTACAAAAGCTCGAATTTTATGTGGCGATTGATTTCTTTCTTAACGAGACGGCGCGCTATGCCCATGTCGTGCTGCCCGGTTCACAGCAGGAGGAGGATGAGGGGCTGGTCTGCACGGTGGAAGGGCGCGTCGTCAAGATCAACAAGGCGGTCGATTGCCCCGGTGAAGCGCGCCAGGATTGGCGGATCATTCAGGACATTGCTGGTGCGTTGGGGCGCGAGCGGGGGTTCACCTTTCGCAACCCCGGTGAGATTTTCGAGGAGTTGCGCGTCGCCTCCAAAGGCGGCATCGCCGACTGGTCGGGCATTACCTATGAGAAGGTGATCCGGCAAAAAGGGGTCTTCTGGCCTTGCACTAGCGAAGATCATCCCGGCACGCCACGCCTCTTTGAGCCGGGATCCTGGAACATCGTGGCGCAGGGCAAAGGGCCGTTCTACTTCCCGGATGGCCGCGCCCGCTTCAATGTCGCCACCTATACGCCACCCGCCGAAGATGTCGATGCTGACTATCCGCTCTTCCTGACCACGGGGCGCGTGATCAGTCAATTCCTCTCCGGCACCCAGACGCGGCGGATCGGGCCGCTGCTCGATCCCTACCCGGAGCCGCAGGTGGAGTTGCACCCGCAGTTGGCCGCCCGGTTCGGCATTGCCAATGGCGATCTGGTGACAGTAGAGTCGCGACGGGGGACAATGACCTTGCCGGCGTTGGTGGTCAAGGGCATTCGGCCCGATACGGTCTTTATCCCCTATCACTGGGCCGGTCGCCAGAGCGCCAACCAGTTGACCATCGCCGCCCAAGACCCGATCTCGAAGATCCCGGAATATAAGGTCTGCGCGGTGCGTATTCGCAAGGCAGATAGTCAGCCGGCGACGGTAGGAAGATAGAAAGGGGGGAGATTAAGAGATACAGAGATTGAGAGATTCAGTAGCTGAAAATCTCTCAATCTCTGTATCTCTTAATCTCCAGAGGAACGGTACTATGGAATTTTTTATTGACATTGGCCGCTGTATCGGCTGCAATGCCTGTGTACAGGCGTGTATGGAGTGTGACACGCACAAGGGCCAGTCGATGATTCAGCTTGATTTTATCAACCGGGAAGTCTCGCCGCAGACGGTGCCGATTGTCTGTATGCACTGTGATTCGCCCACCTGTGCCGAAGTCTGTCCGGCGGATGCGATCAAACGGACCGATGACGGCATTGTACAGACGGCGCGCAAGCCGCGCTGTATTGCTTGTAACAACTGTGTGCTGGCCTGTCCTTTTGGCGTGCCGAAGATGCACTCAGAGATGAACATTATGATGAAGTGTGATATGTGCTATGACCGCACTTCAGTGGGGCTAAAGCCGATGTGCGCCTCGGTCTGTCCAAGCCAGGCGCTCTTTTTTGGCACACGCGAAGAGATCGAACGCTTGCGCCCCCGCTCGCAGCCGGTCAACACCTTCCAATTTGGCGCCCAGACCATTCACACGAAAGTGCAGATGATGATCCCCAAAGCTGCGCCGATTCAGTTGGTCGATATTGCCGGGGCACTGGAATTAGCGCCGGCCCCGGTGGTGACAGAAGAAGATCCGTTGTTAGCGAATATGTATCTAGAAGAGTCTGTCCTATGAGCAACCCATCATCCGAATCGTGGACTGTACCACCGGATCGCCGCCCCGACGAGGAGCAACCGCAGTGGCGGCGTGATTTCCCGATTGACTGGCCGCAAGACCAGTACATCTTTCGTCGGGAGTTTATCAAATTCCTGCTGTTGACCAGCGGCGCCTTCACTGTCGGTCAATTCGCGCTGCTGATACGTCAGCTTTGGCGACGACCGGCTGCTTCACCTGCGGTGGAAATTGCCCAGGTTGACGCCATTCCCATTGGCGGATCGCTACAGTTCCACTACCCGGCAGAGAGTCCGGTGCGGTTGCTGGTGCGCGTCGATGAAGAGACCTTTGTCGCCTATGAACAGCAATGCACCCACCTGCTCTGCCCAGTCATCCCGCGGGTGGACGAGGGGGAGTTGCACTGTCCTTGCCACGAGGGCGTTTTTGACTTGATGAGTGGTCGCCCGCTCGCCGGTCCGCCCCAGCGGCCCCTGGCGCGGGTCAAGTTAGAGGTGCGCGACGGCAAAGTCTACGCCACCGGCATGGAGAGGCGCACCCTATGAGCAACGACCCGCGCCGCAGCGCCCACTTTGCCCGCCACCAGCGGATGACGATTGTCACGGGGATTCTGTGTATCGTCGTGGTCATTATTATCTTGCAACTCTGGCTCTTCACCGCCACCATGAATGCCTATCTGGGCGGTGACACCGGCGTTCTCCTGCCGGCGGCGCTGGTGAGCCTGGGTTGTCTGGGGTTGAATTTGGGGTTGCTCAGGTATCTCTATGGCCTCGAACGTTAACGCACGACTGTTGCCGGCTACCGTTCAGACGGGAATAGCCAACCTGCTGCCGGCCTATTTTGCGCTGGTCATGGCCACGGGCATCCTTGCCATTGGCGCCCATTTGCTCGGTCTGCCCTGGCTGGATTGGCTCCTCTTGAGCATTGCGGCTGCGGCCTATCTGATCTTATGGGCATTGACGCTCCTGCGCCTGGTCTACTACGGCCCCAGGGTGCTGGCCGATCTCACCAACCATGCGCGTGGCCCCGGCTTCTTTACCCTGGTGGCCGGCAGTTGTGTCTTGGGGAGTGCACTCTGGGTGATCGCCGGTGCAGTGATGTTCGCCAAGGGGCTCTGGTTTTTGGGGATTGCACTCTGGCTCGTCATTATGTATGCCTTTTTCACAGCGGTGGTGATTCGGGAGGAGAAACCGGCGCTGGAAACCGGCATCAATGGCGCCTGGTTGATCGCCACCGTCGCCACCCAGTCGATTGCCGTGTTGGGGTCCTTGCTGTCGAGTCAGTTTGCCCCCAATGGCTGGGTGCTCTTTCTGGCGCTCTGTATGTATCTGCTCGGCTGTATGCTCTATCTGAGCATCATCACCCTGATCTTCTACCGCTTCACCTTTATCAAATTGACGACCGCCGAGTTGACCCCGCCCTACTGGATCAACATGGGCGCGGTCGCCATCACCACGCTGGCCGGCTCGACGCTGATCCTCAACGCCAAGCAATGGCCGCTGTTGCAGGAACTGTTGCCTTTTTTGAAGGGCTTCACCCTCTTCTTCTGGGTCTTTGGAACATGGTGGATTCCGCTGCTGATCCTCTTGGGTATCTGGCGACACGCTGTGAAGCGTTTTCCGCTGACTTATGATCCGCAATATTGGGGCATGGTCTTTCCGCTGGGGATGTACACCGTCTGCACCATCCGATTGGCACAAGCGTTGGCGCTACCCTTTTTGATGGTTATTCCCCAGAGCTTTATCTATCTGGCGCTGGCGGTTTGGTTGGTGGTTTTTATTGGGTTGTTACGAACGCTAATGCGCGCGACCTGAGACTTTAGTCCTATTTCCAGTACGCAGGACAGGGTATAGTGGAAGCATCAGCTTTACGCTGAACAAGGATCCAAAGTTATATCGCGATTTGATAGAAAGATAAACCATGAACCAAACCAACAACGCCGCCCCGGTGGAACAAGTCATTGATGTCCGTGAGATCCCACCAGCGCGCCGTCATCCGTTGATCTTCCAGACCTTTGGGGCGCTACAGCCGAGCCAAAGCTTTCTCTTGGTAAACGATCACGATCCCAAGCCGCTCTATTACCAGTTCGCCTTTGAACACAAGGACGAATTCTCCTGGGCATATCTGGAGCAGGGGCCGGATGTCTGGCGCGTGCGTATCGGCAAAACGGCGTAAGAACAAGCTAGCCCAGACTGAGATATACACACCTGACAGGTTTTGGAAACCTGTCAGGTATACCAGCGGCCCACAATGAAATGTTAACAGAACCGCGTTTCTGTAGCGAAAGCGCCAAATCAACCGCAGAGAAAGTAGTGAATGAAAAAAGCGCCGGCATGATGCCGGCGCTTTTTTCATTCATTACGATTACCTAGGGACCGAGCTTACGCGGTCACACTGTCAATGGTCTGATGATAACCATTACCTTGACCATTGCTGCGGACATTGATGCGTTTGGGTTTGGCTTCTTCGGCCTTAGGCAGATGGATGGCAATCAGTTGGTCGAGCGCTCGTACCGGTTACATTTTGTACTCTACAACGGCTGCGTTAGACAAAGACTAGCAAAATGTCAGCGATGTATATGAATTGACGGCGCTGCGCCATTGTAGGGAAATGGAGGATTTTCCTCTATTTTGCCCCTCCTCCTTCTGTTACACTAGGTTCTGTTGACATTGGAGATACACCTGACAGGTTTTGGAAACCTGTCAGGTGTATCAGAGGCGTACCACGAAATGTCAGCCTGGTAGGGCTGTGTTAGTGAAAGGCTATGTGACAGACGATGACAGAACAGACCACAGATCAGACCAGGGTCACAACGGCTTATCCCACCTTGACCGAAGAACAGCTGGCGTTGCTCGCCAGCCAGGCCGACGCAGCCGAATTTGCGCCAGGGGTGGTGCTCTTTCATGAGGGCGAAAGCGACTTTAGCTTCTTTGTGATCAAAACAGGCGCAGTACGGATTGTCGAAAACTCCACTGGTGAAGAGAAAGAAGTTACCGTGCATGGCCCCGGCGAGTTTACCGGCGACATTGATATGTTGACCGGCCAACGCTCCTTAGTGACAGCCGTCGCCAGCGAACCAACCACGGTTCTGCGCATCAACGCCGAGAAACTGCGCGACATTATCCGCTCCCACAGCGCGCTAGGCGATGTCATCCTCGAAGCCTTTCTCATGCGGCGCACGCTGCTGATCGAATCGGATTTTGTCGGGGTGCGGGTGATTGGCTCCCGTTGGTCGCGCGACACCTTTCGCATGCGCGATTTTCTGGCCGGTCATCATATCCCTTTCACCTGGCTCGATCTAGAGCGGGAACCGGGGGTGGATCAATTGCTCCACAACTTGGGCATCCGCCCGGAAGAGACGCCGATTGTGTTATGGAGTGACCACCCGCCGTTACGCAATCCCAGCAATCAGGAGTTGGCCGACATTGTTGGTCTAAGCACCGATCTGGAAGAAGATGAAATCCATGATCTGGTGGTGATTGGCGCTGGGCCGGCAGGATTGGCGGCAGCGGTCTATGGCGCCTCGGAAGGTCTAAAGACCGTGGTGTTGGAGAAGGATGCGCCCGGCGGGCAGGCGTCGTGGAGTTCTAAAATCGAAAATTATCTGGGCTTCCCCACGGGCCTCTCCGGCGCGGAACTGGCGCAACGGGCGGTGGTGCAGGCCGAAAAATTTGGCGTCAAGTTGATCACCCCCTGTGGCGCCCGCGGTTTGACGGTGCAGGGACCACTCAAGGTCATTGCGATGGAGAGTGGCGAGCAGATCCGCAGCCGCACTATCGTCATTGCCACCGGCGCTGACTACCAACGCTTGTCCATCAAAAATATGGAACGCTACGAAGGGTCGTCGGTCTTTTACAGCGCTACCGGCGTCGAAGCGATTTTGTGTCAAGATAACACTGTGGCGGTGGTCGGCGGCGGTAACTCGGCAGGGCAGGCAGCGGTTTTTTTGTCGCAATATGCACGGGGCGTCCATATTTTCATTCGGGGCGAATCGCTGGCCGCCACCATGTCGCGCTACTTAATCCGGCGCATTGAAGAGGCGGGGAATATTGAATTGCATTCGCACACCGAAGTGACCGAACTGCATGGCGAAACCGAACTGGAAAGGGTGACGGTGCGCAATAACCAAACTGCTGCCACGGAAGAATATGACATCAATCTGCTCTTTGTCTTTATTGGCGCTAAACCCCATACGGAATGGCTTGGCCAAGCGGTAGCGCTGGATGAGAAGGGTTTTATCAAAACCGGCGAGATGGTGGGCGAGTTTCCCCGCAATCTTCGGCCCCACCCACCGCGCCGGCCCTACCTGTTGGAGACAAGCATTCCCGGTGTCTTTGCCGTGGGCGATGTGCGGGCCACTTCCGTGAAACGGATCGCCTCAGCCGTTGGTGAAGGGTCGATGGCGATTCAATTTGTCCATCAAGTGCTGTCAGTTTGAGGAGTGCGCCGGTTATGGCATCGATCCAAAAGCGTGTCACCCTGGAACAAAGTCCCACAACCCCGCACACGCCCTTTAGCCAAAGCATCGGGCGCACGCGTTATATTGTACTGCTGGCCGTCGCCGCTGTGCTGCTGACTGCCGTCTCCTTGTTTTTATTGGGTGCATTACAGGCTGTTGTCGCCGTCTGGCAGACATGGTCACGCGTGCTACAGGGGGAGCTTGGGTCAACCGATCTCACCGTGGAATTTTTAGAGATTGTCAGCGTGATGCTCAAGGCAGTCGTTTTTTATATCATCGGCGTGGGGTTGTACAGCTTGTTTATCGCCCCGCTCAATCTAACCGTCTCGCTGGGCGTGGAGACCCTCTCCGATCTGGAAGGCAAAGTAGTCAGCGTGGTCGTTGTCATTCTCGGTGTGACTTTCCTGGAACACTTCATCCGCTGGCAGGAGCCGATGGAAACGCTACAGTTTGGCGGTGGACTGGCCTTGGTGGTTGTCGCCCTCGTCTTGTTTCAATTCTATAGCCATCGCGTCACCGAAGACCAACAGTCACACAACCCGGATGTACAAGCGCGCGCCAAACGTGACCTTTTTCAGGCTGATCAAGAAGAACATGTGATCACCGAGGCGCAAATCCTCGGCACGAAGCGCGAAACCGATGACGACCAGCGTGATGAGTAAGTGGTATGCCGGTCTACCGCCAGTCGATCCGCAATAGAGGGCGCCCGAAGGCCGAGCCGTATACTCGATTTGTTTGAAAACCAGCCCTCCTCGCCTATAATACAGAGCCAAGGCTCAGAACACAGTTGCTAAATCGGTTGTTGAATCGAGGAGTTGGCCCCCATGTCAACCTTACACCTTCAATTGCTAGGTGAGTTTCGCCTGACCGATGCCACGGATCAATTGATCGCCATCGATCAACCGCGCCAGCGCGCCCTGCTGGCCTACCTGCTCTTGCATCGCGCCGCCCCGCAAGCACGCCGCCAAATTGCTTTTCTCTTCTGGCCCGATACCACCGAAGCTCAGGCGCACACCAACCTCCGCCAGTTGCTCCACCACTTGCGGCGCGCCTGGCCGGCTGTTGGTAATTTTTTGCAGATCGAGGCCCATTCCTTGCAGTGGCAGCCAACGGCGGCTTATGAACTCGACGTGGCGGGCTTCGAGCAAGCGGTCATGCGCGCTGCCGAAGCGACCCGCTGCGGCCAAACCCGGGTCGCCCAGATCGCATTGGCGGACGCGGTCGATGGCTATGCCGGTGATCTGTTGCCCGGCGCCTATGATGAGTGGCTGTTGGCCGAACGCGAACGGCTGCGCCAACAGTTTCTGGCGGCGGTCGAGCAATTGATCCTGCTCTGCGAACAAGCGCGCGACTACCCAACGGCGATCCAGTACGCCCAGCGCCTCTTGCGCGCTGACCCTTTGCATGAGACAACTTATCGGCGGTTGATGCGCCTCTATGCGCTCAACAACGACCGCGCCAGCGCCTTGCGCACCTATCATCTCTGTACGACGATTCTGGCCCGCGAACTGGGGGTAGAACCAAACCAGGATACCCAAGCGGCCTATCGGCGCTTGCTCAAGCTGGAAGTGCCGCTCACACTTCAGCCGCCAGCGGCGACGCTGCCGACAGATCGCCTGATCGGACGCCAAGCGGCGTGGGCCAGGCTGCAAACGGCGTGGCAGATCGCCACCGGTGGCCGCGCCCAGGTTGTCTGTATTAGCGGTGAGGCCGGCATCGGCAAGACCCGGTTGGCCGAAGAACTGCTCACCTGGGCGCGGCACCAAGGGATTGCCCAAGTGCGCACCCGGTCGTATGCCGCCGAAGGGAGCCTGGCCTATGCCCCGGTCACGGAGTGGCTGCGCGCTGACGCGTTTCAACCGGCGCGCAAACAACTGGCCGATCTCTGGCTCAGTGAAGTGGCACGCTTGCTCCCCGAACTCTTGACTGAGCGCCCCACCTTGCCACGGCCGGAACCGCTGACCGAACGCTGGCAGCGTCAACATTTTTTTGAAGCGCTGGCGCGCATGGTGTTGAGCATCCCGCAACCCTTATTGTTGGTCATCGACGACTTGCAATGGTGTGATCAGGAGACGTTGGAGTGGCTCGCTTATCTACTGCGTTTTGATCCCAGGGCGCGGCTTTTACTCATCGGCACAGTGCGCCCGGAAGAGCTGGGCAACGATCATCCCCTACTGCCGTTCCTGACGAATCTGCGTACTGCTGACCAACTGACCGAGCTTGCACTGGCGCCATTGGATGAAACGGATACGGTAGCCCTGGCCCGGCAAGTGGCTAACCAGAGGTTTGATCCTGGGCTGCTGGCAAATGTCTATCAGACAAGCGAAGGCAATCCGCTCTTCGTGATCGAGACGGTGCGGGCCGGGCTGGACGATCAGAGACTGGAGACTGGAGATTGGAGACCGCTAGCCTTTAGTTCCAAATCTCCAGTCTCCATGTCCCCCGCGCTGCCACCCAAAATTCATGCCATCATCGATGCCCGTTTGGCGCAACTTTCTCCGGCTGCGCGCGATCTGGCCGGTCTGGCGGCGACGATTGGCCGCTCTTTTACGTTCAACCTATTGCGCGAGGCAAGCAAGCGCGCAGAAGAGCAGCTTGTGCGTGAGCTGGATGAGCTGTGGCAACGGCGGATTATTCGTGAACAAGGTGATAATGTTTACGATTTCAGTCATGATAAGATCCGCGAAGTCAGCTATACCACGATGAGTTCAGCCCGCCAGCATCTGCTACACCGCCAGATCGCGCAAGCACTGGAACAGGTGTATGCTACCGAGATTGACAGGGTGAGTGGTCAGATCGCCGCCCATTATGAGCAGGCTGACTCACCGGCGCAGGCTGTTCCTTATTATCAGCGCGCCGCCGAAGCGGCCCAACGTGTGTATGCCAATGGGGAAGCAGTTACCCATCTTACCAAGGGATTGGCATTGCTTGCACGGCTGCCGGTGGCTCCTCAATTCAGCCAACTCGAGCTTACCCTACAACTCGACCTGGGGGTCTCCTTGACAGCGTTAAAGGGGGTGTTTGCACCAGAAGTGCAGACAGTCTACGAGCGAGCTTATCAGCTGGCTGTGCAAGTGGGTGACGATGTGCAACGCTGCATAGCCATGTCCGGGCGATACGGCAGCTATCTCACGCAGGGACAGTTGCAGCAGGCTTATGCTGTGGCAAAGGAGTACCATGCGCTGGTGCAAACGGTGGAGAATGCGCCGTCATGGCAATTCACCCGTGGCTTGCTTGGCGTCGTCCTCTTTTATTTGGGCCAATTTGCGGCGAGTCGCGCGCACCTTCAACAGGTATGGGCGCCGCCCCATATTCGCTGGCGCCATCTCCGGCTTCCGCCAGGACAGCACTCGGGTCTGATCCAGCCACGGATTGCCTCAACCGTTCTGTGGCATTTAGGCTACCCCACACAGGCATTGGCCTTGATGGACAACACCCTAACCCTGGCCCAAGAACTTGCTGACCCCTATGATCTGGCGTCGGCTTTGGTCTGGTCGTCCTGGCTCCACCAGCAGCGCCGAGAGCCGCAACTCGCCCAACAGCGCGCGGAAGAGGCGATTACCCTCGCAAGGCAGCAGGGCTTTCCCCATTGGCTGACCTTTAGCACAATTTTGCAGGGGTGGGCCTTCGCACAGCAGGGACGGATCGAGCAGGGCATTGAACAGATGGAGCAGAGCCTTGACGCCCGCCGGGCCATGAACGCCCAGTTGCGCCAGCCCACCTTTCTCGCCCTATTAGCCGAAGCCTACGGGCAAGCCGAAGAGCCGACGCAAGGCGTACGTTTAGTGGATGAGGCATTGGCGATGGTGGCAGCGACAGGAGAACGTCTCGCCGAAGCAGAACTCTACCGGCTGAAGGGGGCACTGTTACAAAGACTAGGCGTCGATGAACAGACCGTTCAGTTCTGTTTCGCTCAGGCGCTGACCGTTGCCCAGGTGCAAGCGGCTAAATCCTTGGAGATACGCGCAGCCACCAGCCTGGCGCGTTTATGGCAAACCCAGGGCAAGCAGGCGGAAGCCCGCTCCCTGTTGGCTGAAATCTACGGCTGGTTCACCGAAGGCTTTGACACTGCCGATTTGCAAGAGGCCCGGACGTTATTGCAAGAGTTGTCATCGTAATCTAATTCGATAGTGGTTCACTCGCCCATTCCGCAAGCTCTTCTGGTGTTAATTTAATCATTCGCGACCCGCTGTTCCGAACGGCAAGCGTTAGCGACCCGACAGCGGGTCGCTAACGCTTGCCGTTCGGAACAAACGCGTCCCCAACTGGAAATACACCCTAATTTCAGCGCCATAGAACGCCCCATAGAACGCTTTGCGAACGCCCCGCCCGCTATCCTTAGGCCAGCGACCAACAAGCAACCACATCTGTATCCCTTGCCAGCGGTGGGCGCACACGTTTCAGGCAGGCACAGGTTGGTGCAAACGAGGAACGATGCCACCAGATCAGCCACATCCGCGCACCCATCTTTTTACGGTGCGGCTGTGGGTTGAACCGTTTGGTGATGCACAAGGCGAGGTGCGTATGCAGGTTTGCCACCTCCTCAGCGGGGAAACTCACTACTTTCGCACCTGGCCGGAAGTCGTGGCCTTTCTGCTGGCAAAGATGCAGGCGTTGACGGATGAAAAGCGCGGGGAAGGAGGTGATGAACCGTAAGCAAACCATGAGCAAGGTTCAGTAGTCCCGGTTGCCTTCTAGGCGCGTTTAGTCGCGTAGTCCAGAGTCGGTCTATTCTACTTCGGTTGCGTTGCGGTCTACTGAGGTTGTCCGACGCACCGTTGTCATGAGATTCATTGGGTTCAATCCTGGAGGAAACGTATGAAACCGCAATGGGTACTTTATCTGCTGGTGATTGTCGTGCTGGTCAGTTGCGTGCCGATCACCCCGCAGGCGGCCCAGCCGGGCGACGACAAGATCGCCAATGCCATGAGCGCTGGTTTGCGTTCAGTGACAAAGGATGCCACCGTTCTCGACTGGCCCAGCGCTCCCGATGCCGAACCGGCGGAACTGCGCAAGGGAACGAATGGTTGGGTCTGTCGCCCCGATGATCCGGCTTCGCCCCTCAACGACCCCATGTGTTTTGATGCAAGCTGGGCCGCGTTGATTGGGACAGAGCCAAACGCCGAACGTGAAGCAAAACAACGCTTTGGCCTCAACTACATGCTGCAAGGGGGCGCCGTCGCCGACAACTTTGACCCGGCGGCGCTGACACCGGCCGCAGGCGCAGACTGGGTCATTGATCTGCCGCATGTCATGGTTGTCAGTTCCAGTGATTTAGCGCCAGACCACTATTCCACCGCTCATCATGCCGGCGGCCCCTACATCATGTTCGAGGGTACGCCAGCCGAACATTTGATGATCCCCGTGGTCGGCGCGGCGCTGCCCTCGGCCAGTGATCCCATTCAGAACGCCATGAGCGCCGGCCCGTTACGCATTGCCGAGAATGCCACGATCCTGGATTGGCCCAGCACGGCGGGCGGTGAGCTGGTGGAACTGCGCGCTGGTGACAATGGCTGGAGCTGCCTCACCGATGATCCCGCCACACCCACCAACGACCCCATGTGCCTGGATGCCCAGTGGATGGAATGGCTCACCGCCTTGCTGGCCGGGCGCGCACCGGAAATCACCGCCATCGGGATTGGCTATATGCTCCAAGGTGGCAGCGTCGCCAGCAACAGTGATCACACCCTGGCGGCGCCCTCAGCCGGGGAGGAATGGCAGATCGATCCGCCGCACTTTATGCTGATCGCCCCCTGGGACCTCGATCCCGCCAGCTATCCCACCGAGCCACAGGCCGGCGGCCCCTATATTATGTTTGCGGGGACGCCGTATGAACATGTGATGGTACCAGTCACCGAATAGAGTCGGTTGTGTCTGGCCGAAGTGGTTCATGGGTATGAATATGTCAAAACTACCTTCCCCATCAGTACGCCGTCGCATTCTTGAAAGGCTGATGAGCCGCCCGCCCACCGTCGAATGGCAGATCGCCGAGAATGATGCAGCGTGGGAACGCCTGTGTGCGTCGCCCTTACCCGATTTTGTACCAGAGACGCCGGTTCCTTACCGTCGCCCCATGATAAAATACTATCTGGGCAGGGTGGCGGCGATTCTCCTGGTGTTGGGTAGCGTCAGTGATTGGCATGGGGACGCAACTCGACCCAGCTTGCCTGCGACCGAAGCAGACGTAATGGCAACCATCCAACAGGAACTCGCCGCGGTGGCGCCTGGCCCTGATCCGTTGGGTCTACGCCCGATCGGTGACGAACTAGAGGCCAATGGCCGCCCCCCATCTACCGAGGCGGTCTATCGCTGGCAGCCAGCCGGCCAAAGCGTTGATGCGGCAGCGCCCCTAAAGGTTGCCTTGCATGTCATTGCTGCACAAGGGGATCAGGCCGTGGCGCGTGTCCTCACTTACAGAGAGGACGGAGCGCCGTCGTATCGGCAGACGCGCTTTTATCAGCGGATTGGGGAACGTTGGCTGCCAACGGCGCCGGACGCTACACTGTGGGGTCCGGAACGCCGGCTGGAAACCCGGTCCTTTGTCTTTCATTTTCGCCAACAGGATGCGGCGGTCGTCATGGCAGTGGCGACGCGGATCGAAACGCTTTATACCACGCTGCGTCGCAACGTTGGCCTGCCTAGCATCCCCAGTGCTGAACGGTTGATCATCGACGTACAGATCACGGCAACGCCCGGGCGTCCATCACGCTGGTTCGATGCAGCGAAGCGCATCATCGTCCCTTCACCAGCAGTTTATTGGGCGCCAGCCGAGGTGACTGACGCTGAACTGCTGGCCCAGTCGATTGCGCTGCCTTTGCTTGATGACGTAATCGCCAAGGCCGCCGAGTACTATGGGCTTGGTTCGGGGCGGCATCCCATGTTGCGGGGGGTGCGTTTGTGGCAGATCTGGGAGCTGGACCTGCCGCTGGCCGTCTGGCGGAGGGCGGTGGTGTCGTGGCTCTATCGGAAGTTGCCCGCTGATGGCTCCCATCAAGAGGGCCTGTTACCGGATCGCTACCAGGAAATCTGCGCCGCGCACCAGATCTGGATGCCCACGCCGTTACAAATTGACATTCCGTTAAGCTGTATCGACGGAAAATTGGAATACCGGCACTTCTCTCTGCCGGGTGTACGCGAGCCGCTCACCCACCTAGAGCAGCTTGCCCTGCTGGCGCCGCCCAATGAGTATCTGGGTCAATGGAGCGGGACGCAACATCACTACCCACAGGGTCAGACCGTTGCCTTGGCGACAGTCATCGAGTATGCCGTCGCCACCTATGGTCGGGAGTGCCTGCCTGCGCTGTTGGCAGGGTTGGGGCAATACGACAGTTGGGAGACCCTCCTGCCGACGGTCTATGGCGTGTCGTCCGCTGAATTCGAGGCCGGCTGGCAGGGCTACCTGGCTGACCGCTATCTGGTGTCTATCGATACCAGACAGTAGCGAACAATTCCATCGATTGGCTCACCGTTGGCTTACCAGCCGGCGTGCGTTTGTCCAGAGATCCAGGGATTGCGCTGTAGTTTGTGCAGCGGCGATAGCCGACGGCGCCAGCCCAGCGGTGAGCGCAGCAATCGGTGCGCCGGCAATGCGCTCAAACCAACGCGAGTTGGCAACGAAGGGCGAGCGTGCGGCAATGGTGTACAGGGTCACGGCCTCTTCCGCTTCGCCCGCTTCCGCCAGCAGCAAAGCCAGGAGCGGGAAGGCAAAACAGCAAGTAGAGGTCGTCAACACTTTGAGACCAGGGGCCACTTGCAAAAGCTTCACCACCAGATCCACCCCGGCTGGCAGATGCTCAAAATTGTCCAACACAAGGAGTAGGCGCTGCGGCTGGAGAAAGGTTTGGAGTTGTTGGATGGGATCGCGACCTGCGGTTAAGGGGCAGGAAAGCGCGGCGGCAATGGCAACGGGCAGACTCTCAGGCGCACTGAGCGCCGCCAGCGGCACAAAGGTAACGCCCTGCGCAAAATAGTCCACCTGCGCCGATGCTGCTTTGAGCGCCAGATGGGTTTTGCCGATGCCGCCGGGACCGGTCACGGTGACCAGGCGGGTCTGCTTACGGCGGAGGAGGGCGGCCAGGGCGGTCAGTTCCTGCTTGCGACCTACCAGTGGCGTCAAGGGCAAAGGGAGGGTGGCGGGTGGCGCGGTGGCGGGTAAGAGCGTAGCGTCGGCTTGGGGTAGCGACGGCGCGGCCAACGCCGTCACCGCTTGTTCGCCACGGACAACGCGCAAAAAACGGGTGCGTTCTTCCGCAGCAAGTTGCAAACGCGCGGCCAACAACTCCGCCATCTGCAGCGAAGGACGGCGTTCGTCGGCTTCGATCTTTTTGAGCATCACCGTGGCGCAACCAACTTGTTGCGCCAATAGCGCTTGAGTCAAGCCAAGCGCTTTGCGCCGCCGGCGCACCCAGTCACCAAGCGAGGATATTGGTTCCATTGGCGTACCTCCATCGGCAGAACGGACAACACGATAGACGATGAGCGATGCTGCGCTTTTGTATCCCTTTTGTATCCGTGAAGTATACCACAAAATTTTGAAAACGTGGTTAACTAAATTTGCTTTTCAAGACGCCATTTCGTTGATTTCCTAAGCTCTGGAGGCAGAAATCATGCACTGTGAAACATTTGACACCTTAGCGCTTGGTTCCCAGATCATTGTCCATTCGCTTAACCCTGTTCCAACCAATACCCTGCAGCCACCCAATGGCGATTTTTGGGGTGCGAAATTTATTTGGGCAAATGGCAATTCAACTGACACCGGCTATGCGCGCATCGAGAACCGGGGGCGCGCCGGCGGTTCAGGTCACGAAGTAAGAGTCAACAATCTCAATTTGTGTTTTGGCGCAAACTTTGGTCAAGTGCTTACCCGTATCAAATTTGTCTTTGGCGAATATGGCGGCAATCTCAATCTCATGCTGAACCGTCAATTTGTGAACTTTAGAAACTTCAAAGATATTGACGGCCAGATCATTGGGGGCGTCAAGGTAATTATCCATAGCGGCGGCGCCGGCAATGACACCGGCGTGGTTGAACTGGATGGAACGATTAACGACCAACGCTGGTGGGGTCATTTGGCTATCGGCGGCCAAGAGTTATGGATTGATGATTTTTGTTGGGAATAGCAGACTGGAGCAAAGCATACCCATGTTTAACCAAACAGGACAACGTGTCACCAATCAGCAAAACGCTGCGGGTGACATCATCAATCATCAAGGGCAAAGCCACTCGGTTTTACTCAGTGAACTGCAAAAATTGAAAGTCGCTACTGCTCATGCCCACCAGCAGGGGCTATTGCCACTAGAAGTGGCGGCCGATGTCGAGGATCAGATTGTCAAGGCGACGCAGCAGGCGGAAA
Source organism: Caldilinea sp. CFX5 (assembly GCA_021405325.1). Next base: position 144,031 of record QWII01000058.1, read on the forward strand.
AAGAGCCACCCAATAAACCATCGCTGCTTGAACACCTCAATACGGCGAAAAGTTTACTGGAAAGTATTGCAGCGGCCAGTAGCATTGTGAATGGTTTGACCACCTTGATACAAACCATTCACAAGTTTTTCTGATTGTTGAGGGAAAAGAGCGAGGTTGGTACTTCTAAAAATCCAGCTTCAGGGGCGACGAAAAGAGGTAGAGATCGCGCCAAGCACAAAAAAGCCGGCGGTCCGCATAAACCAAAGGAAAAGCATAGTCGAAAGCCTGGCAGTTCACAAACAAAGGAGAAAAGGGACATGGTTCGTGTTAACAAGCCTACTGCACCTTTACCAGAACGGGTAGTCAATCAAAACCCGCCCACGCCGCTCAAGCCTGCACTTGAGCGGCTCTCTAAAGCGCAGCATACAAGCCAAAATGAGAAGACAATTTCATCAAGACCAGATTCGATACCAGATTCGATGGGAACCCCACCTTCTGTGACTTATGATCTGCGTGATCAGGAAGTCGGTTGGCAATACAACGCTGGGCGCGATATTCACATCACCAACGTCCATTCCTGGGATGGATTGGCCGAACAGATGGACAAAATCCATGCAGAAATTGCGCAAGCCCATAAATATCAAGCTATCAATGCCGAACAGGACGCAGCAATTCAATCTCAACTAGCACGAATTGGCATCGAGATGCGCAATCATAACCATGACCAAGAGGTAATTATGGACGGTTTGTATGAAGCGCAAAGTCAAGTTGATGCAGCAAGTATGGAATTGGTACAAAAAATTGCGCAGTGTACGCTGGAGATTGCGCAACTGCAACAACAACTTGACCAAGCCAAGAGTGCCAACTCACAAACTTGGGAGAGGGGTGAACAAGCTTCTCAGATCAGCCAAATGGCTCAGAAGATAACACGCCGAAGTAAAACCCGCAGCACGCTGCTGACCGGCATGGCGGGACTGGTCGCTCTGGCCTTTGATTTAGGGCTGACCGGCGGCCTTGTCATTGCATTGTCTGCGTTTATCGTTGTGGACTAATCCGCTTTGACTTTGTTGACGAACAGCCAAACTACGGTTGCGTGTCCTGCTTGTGGCAGTCTGGTACGGGCGGGGTAGTACATAAAAGGAGAAAACAATGGCGACAGTCTATCTTGGTCATGAAATTATTCGCTGTGGACGCGACCTCGTCCTCATTCAAACAGCCACGGGCAATGAGGAGGTTCGCAAAGGAGAAACCAAGGACATCGCACTTGGGTATGTGGCGGAGACCTTGGACTGGTATTGCAAGCAAGATGACGAGGAGGATCTCGAACACCAAGATGCTCCCAATGAGAATCCATTTAATCGAATCGTTATCAAGCGTCACGCCGAAGGCAGACGGGCAGACGTCTTCTTCTATTTCGATGTTTGAATTGATACGTTGAACCTTCGGGCATAGGCGCTCGACTGCCCCCACTGGGAACAAAGCACAGAAGGAGACAACTGATGATAACCGTAGCTACATTGTTGGACAAAGTAAACGAAATTGCGCCGCTGCTTCACGCCCACGCCGAGGAGGCGGAACAAGCACGACAACTCGCTCGCCCGGTGGTGGCAGCGATGCAGCAGGCCGGGCTTTACCGCATGGCGCGGGCGAAAGCCTTTGGCGGTCTGGAACTCGACCCGGTCAGCATCTTCCAGGTTGTAGAAGCCGTGGCGCGTCACGATAGTGCGGCGGGTTGGAACTTGCAACTCTCCCTGGCCGTGGATTGGCTGCTGGCTTGGCTGCCCGATGCCGGCGCGGCAGAGATTTTGGCGGAGAACCCAGATGCCATCTTGGGTACGTCGTTCACCCCCACCTGTCAGGCAGTCGAAGTGGCGGGCGGCTACCGATTGACCGGCCAGATTCCCTATGTGAGCGGCGCACACAACTGTCACTGGTTTATGTTCACCCCCATCCTTATGGACGGTGACCAGCCGCGTCTACACGCCCCGGGCATTCCCATGCAGCGCTTCATGTGGCTCCCCGCCACCGACGCTCATGTCCTCGATACCTGGCACACGTTGGGAATGCGCGGCACGGGCAGTCACGATGTCGCCGTCGCCGATCAGTTTATCCCTGAGCAGCGCACGGTGCCGCTAGCTCCGTTGGGTCAGCCCGGTCAGGCGTATCAGGGGCCGCTCTATCGCTTGACGGTCTGGCCGCCCGTTGCCCTCCTGGCGCCGCCAGCCTTGGGCGTGGCGCAAGCCGCCCTGGACGATTTAATCGAGATGGCCGGCAAGAAGACACCGCGCTATACCGCCGCCACCATGCGTGACCGCCAGGTAGTACAGCGGCAGGTAGCCGAGGCGGCGGCCAGTTTAGGCGCTGGTCGCGCCTTTCTGCATCAAACCTTTCAAGCGAATTGGGAAGCCGCCATGCAGGGCGCAACGCCCACGTTGGCGCGTAAATTGCAGATGCAACTAGCGGCAACCTATGCTGTCCAGGCGGCTGCCAAAGCGGTAGATCTGCTGCATGAGGCTGCCGGCGCCTCGGCCATTCGCGAACAGTACCGTTTCCAGCGCTACTTCCGCGATATTCACACCATCACCCAACACGCCTTTATCTGCGCCAGTCGCTACGAGTCGGTTGGTGCGCTGATGTTGGGGGCGCAGTCAGATTGGCCGTTCTTTGCTTTCTAAGCTAAGGAGCAAGACGATGGCACAAGCGGAAGAGATCAAACACGCTGGACAACCATTGGCCGGTCAGGTCACCCTGGTCACGGGCGGGGGGCGTGGCTTAGGGCGCGCCTATGCCCTGGCGTTGGCCCAGGCGGGGATGGCGGTTGCAGTCACGGCCCGCACGACCGCAGAGATTGCGGCCACGGCGCAACAAATCGAGCAAAACGGTGGCCGGGCGCTGGCCATCCCCGCCGATGTAACCGATGCCAAAGCGATTGCGCACCTGATCGCCACGGTGGAGCGCCAACTGGGGCCGATTGATTTGCTGGTGAATAATGCCGGTATTGCTCGTGCCTTTGCTTTGATCGCCGAGGTGGGTGAAGAGGAGTGGTGGCGGGAGGTAGAGGTCAATCTGCGCGGCCCCTTTCTCTGCGCGCGGGGCGTCCTTCCCAGCATGATTGCCCGCCAGCGTGGGCGTATCATCAACGTGGCGAGTCGTGGCGGTTTGATCGTATTTGAACGCGCCTCCGCCTACTGTGTGAGTAAAGCGGCCCTCATTCGCCTCAGCCAGTTCTTGGCCGCCGAAACGAAAGAGCATGGCATTGTCGTCTTTGCCATCCATCCCGGCACCGTGCGCACGCCTATGAATGAAGAGATGCGAACTTCCGAGCTTGTTCGCCAGCGTGCGCCCCTCATCCAACAAAACCGCCAGAAGCTGCACGAAGAAGAGAGCTATGAGCCGATTGAGCAATCGGTGGACTTGGTTTTGTTGCTGGCATCCGGCCAGGCCGATGCCCTCTCTGGACGGTTTCTCAGCATTGAGGATGATCTCAATGAGTTGGTGCGCCGCAGTGCAGAGATTGAACGGGATGATCTCTATACCCTACAGCTCCACAAATTAGCGACCAATCAGGAGCCGCTATGACAGATCGGGTTGACCTGGGGCGGGTTAACCGGGGATTATGGCGCAGCCCAAATCCTCTATAGCCAGCGCGGGTATGTGCCAGATGGTCGCGGCCTCTTTCAACACGGTAAGTATCTGAACTATGGCGAGCAAATCTGGATTGATGATGCGTTGACGCTCTATCTGACCAAACGGTTGGAACCCAGTGCAATCGCGCGAGCCTTAACCGTGTAGAGGCATTCTAGTAGACCGACCATGTAACCTTTAGAATTTGTACACGGATTTTCAGGATGAACACGGATAAACTCCAGAATAATCCGTGTTTATCCTGAAAATCCGTGTACAAAATTTGATCAACCCTGATGGTGCAGCAAACGCGGATCAGCGAATGAAACGTCAATGTTTCGGAGAAAATCATGAACAACCAAACTTGGCAACCATTTTCACTACCCCCGCTCCCCTTTCGCTTTCACTATCCACCAACCACCGCCCAGGGGCAGCCGGTGGCGATGGACGAACTGCGCCTTCATTTTCGTGCCATCGACAGCAATGACGTCTATTTCGAGCTCTCCCGTCACCTCTATCTTTCGGCCCAGGAAGTTTATGATCGCGAAAAGCGGTTTGCGGAAGAACGCTTAGAAGCCGTCGTGAGCGAGTTGAAGCCAAGCACTTTTGCGGGGCAACCGGCGTATGAGTTTCGTTTTCGCTGGGCTGATGGGGAGCGCGTCGTGGTGTTGATCGAAAAGGACGCCATCCTGTACCGGCTTATCTACGACCCCCAGGCGGCCCTCAACGGGGAAATTTTGCAGAGTTTTGAATTCGTGTAGAGCGCAATCACAAACCGGGTTTCTGACAGAAACCCGGTTTGTAACTCGACTCCGTTGCAGTCCACTGATTCTCTATCATCATCGGGGGTAGAAGCAGGAAGGGAACCGCGGAACCGGTGGACAATCCATCGGCGCCGACCCGCTATGTGATACTGGGAGAAAAGGCTGAGTAATCGTTTGTCCACTTTAAACCGAAGCGCCCAATCCCTAACTTTTTATAGGTGACAACCAAAGATCATAGCGCGATAATCGCGTCTGTCTACAGGCGTCTGGTATGAAGTGTATGAGATAGCAGAAAAAAGGAGACGAGTATGGCAACGAATCTGTTTGTCCGTTGGGCTACCGCACTTGTTCTGTTGGTGCTAACCGCTTGCCAGCCCATCCAAGCGCCGGCCCAAAACGCACCGGCGAGCGCCCCTGCCGCCGATGTTGCGCCGTTGCTCGGCAACTTGGGTAATCACAGCCACCCCATCACCACCCAATCCGAATTGGCGCAAAAGTATTTTGATGAAGGCTTGATCCTCACCTTTGGCTTTAACCACGCCGTGGCGATCCGTTCCTTCAAAGATGCGCTCAAACTTGATCCTGAATGCGCCATGTGCTACTGGGGCATTGCCTATGCCCTCGGCCCCAATATCAATGCCCTGATGGAACCAACTGCCGTTCCCGAAGCGTGGTCGGCTTTGCAAAAAGCGCTGGAACTCGCACCCAACGCCAGCGAAGTCGAACAAGCGTATATCAACGCGCTGGCCCAGCGCTACAACGAAGACCCCAACGCGGAC
>QWII01000176.1 GCA_021405325.1 Caldilinea sp. CFX5
CCGGGAAGGGGGTAAGCGCTGTTCCGTAGGACAAGACGGCAGTTACCCCCTTCCCGGCGGTCTGGCCGGCCCCGTGCGCAAGTTCTGTCCTCTATGTGTACTCATGTGCAGCACAGAGAGTAACCCCCTATCTCTGTAAAAAGTGTACCTTCCTGGCGCACGTTGGCATAGCTTATCAAGCCTATACGATCGGTCGACGCGCTTATTCGCGCGGCGGCCCGGCTTTGATCCGTTCGATCTGCTCTTCGAGCGGGCCACGCGTCTCAAAAATGGCTTCAAACCACCAGGTCGCGCCGGCAGCGGCATATTCACGCGCCAATGCGTTGTCGCCCGCTTTTGATGTGCCGTCAATGGCAACTTCAAAGGGTTCACTGCTGCTACGATATTGGCGGATCTGGGCAACCTGGGCGGCAATCTGGGCCGGCGACTTAGTGACATTACACTGCTCGTCGATCACGCCCATGATCCAGCCATCCCAGCGGGCGGCGCGCCGCAAGGCCGCCGGACTGTCGCCCCCAATCCAGACGGGAATGCGGGGGCGTTGCACCGGTGTCGGCAGAAAGCGCACTTGCTGCGCCTGGTAAAATTGCCCCTGGTGTGTCACTTCTTCCCCAGACCAGAGTCGGGTGAGCAGGGTCAATCCTTCATCGGTCATGGCGGCGCGCGTCTTGGCGCTTCCCGGTTCACCAAAAGGCGTAAAGTCGGAGGGAATGCCCAGCCCTGTGCCGAAGATCAAGCGCCCGCCACTCAGGAGATCGAGGCTGGTCATCTGGCGCGCCAGCAGATGGGGTCGATAGCGCGGCAGCGGCGCCACGCCGGTGATCAGTTTCATCGACCGGGTCGCACTGGCGACGGCGGCCAGGGTAATCCACGGATCACCCACCGCCCAGGGGAAGACCAGATGATCCCAAAGCCAGAGCCCCTGCCAGCCGGCAGCCTCGGCGATCTGCGCCACCTGCATTACTATACGGGGATCGCTGAAGCGACCAAAAGGAATTATTTCAAGACCATAGCGCATCGTTTTCTCTCCCTTGCCATTTACCAAACGCCGGGCAACAGCCGATAGCGAGTCTGCTGCATAAACTGCTCATAGCCCGGTAATTCCGCTTGCAATGTGCGGTCTTCCCGCGCTGTGCGCCAGATTAGTAGCAAAGCGGCCAGCGCTTGTGGAATCAGCGCCCACACCGATCCCAAGATCAACGGCGCGGCCAGACCAAAGAGAATGCCGCCGACATAGCCGGGATGGCGCACATAGCGATAGGGGCCGTCAGTACAAACCGTCTGCCCCCGGTCCAGTTGAATGCGCACCACGCTGGAAAAGAAATGGTTCACATAGCGCGCCCAGAGGAAAATGCCCTGGCCGATCAGGTAGAGCAGAACGCCCAGCACATAACACCAGACCGGCAAGGGGCCAGTCCAGCCAAAGCGCCCCACATCCAGTCCGGCCACCAACAAGGCAATCAGATACAAAGGCGTCGAGAGGGCGAAATAGAGGCCATCCCACCCTTTCATGCCGGCGCCGGGGCTTAACCGTTCCTCCACCAAGGTGGAATCTTGCGGCAAAATCAGCCACATCAACCCCATTGTGAGCAATACCAGCAGGAAGTAGAGCCAGCCTTGCCAATAATCCCACCGTCCGGCGCTGCCAAAGACGAGCAGCAGGACGGCAAGCATCCCTAAGACGGTGCGCATGATCACCCGCCATTGCAGGTTGTTCGTTTGTCGTGCAAGCACCATAACGACCTCCTCTTCCCATTGACCAATTAGCGCATGGCATTCCGCAGGAGCAGGAACAGGCCAAGCCCAATCAAGAGGGCCGGCCAGGCCCAACCGCCCAAGCCAAAACCGCTAATGCCAATCACCACTTCAAAGAAGATTGCGCCGACCGCGAAAATCACCAGGCCGATGGTCGCAAGCTGCTGGCCGGTGCGCTGCGCTGCCGGCTGCCCTTTGCGCGCGCCGTAGATCATCTCGCCGAGGCCGATGGCGGTAGGGGCCGCCAAGGCCCAAGCGTAGGCCCAGCTCGCCCAGTGGCCGGTCAAATTTTGATAGAAGAGCAATAGACCAACGGCGGTCACGACACTGCCCACAATGAGTAACGGCTGATCGGCGGGGCTATCGCCGGCGAAACCCAACATAAAAAGGACGACACCCGGCACGATGATAAAAAAGGGCCATCCCCACACCCCAATATTGATCTGAAATAGTTGCCCGAACAGAAAAAGTAAGCCCAGGGCAATCATGAGAAAGCCCAAGAGTTTACCGGCATTCCCCTGAAATGATGGTTGAAGTTGTGGTGACATGGTTTATACTCCTCGTTCTTTACAAGTGCTGCGCGATCTGCGTTGTCGGGGGTGTGGGTCGCGCAAAAATGCTGTTGGCCTGCCGGGGTGATCAAAGCAAGCGGTCAACAGCATCATTTATCTACGTCCTCTGTAGTTGAGTATATGAGGGGAATGATCAATGGGGATCAGGCATCTGGCGAGGTTACAGCCTGGACAAGCGGTTAGGCGGCAGCGCGTAACAGTGCCGCGTCCGTCGTTCGCTCCCACGGTAGATCGAGATCGAGCCGCCCCATGTGTCCATAGGCAGCCAGGCGACCAAAAAAGCGCCCGTGGTTGATTTGCACACAATGGCGCAGGTTGAAGCGCTGCATGATCCCGCTGGGCCGAAAATCAAAATGATTGGCGACCAGTTGGGTCAACGCATCGTCGCTCACCGTGCCGCTGTCAAAGGTTTCCACGCGAATCCCCACCGGCTGCACCAGCCCGATGGAGTAGCTCAGTTGCACTTCACACTGCTCGGCCAGCCCGGCGGCGACCACATTCTTGGCGGCGTGACGGGCGGCGTAGGCGCTGATGCGGTCGATGCGCGTCGGATCTTTGCCGCTGAGCGCGGCGCCGCTGTGGCGTGAGTAGCTGCCGTAGGTGTCATCGCTGTTCTTACGCCCGGTCAAGCCGGCATGGAGCGTCGGCCCGCCTTCTAGGATCGGGCCTTCCGGGTTGATGTGGATGCGCGTGGCGGCGTCCGGTTGGATCGTCTCCTCCGCAAAGACCGGCTGAATTACCTGTTCGACAATGTCGTTATAGAGCTGTGTTGCCAGCGGTTGGTGACTGCGTTGGCTCGTCACCAGGCTGATGCTCTCAATGCGATAGGGGGTGTGGTCATGAAAGGCGACGCCGACCTGACATTTGCCATCGGGGGCGAGATAGGGCAAGGTCGTTTTGCGCACCGTATCTAGTTGGCGCACCAGCCGATGCGCCAGCCAGATCGGTAGGGGAATCAGCGCCGGCGATTGGGTGCAGGCAAAGCCAAAGACGGTGACACTCTCCTGCGCGCCGATCTGATCAAGCGCCTCCGCATCATTTTGCACACCATCCAGGCGGGGCAGCGGCTTGGCGAGGTCGCTCAGGTTGGTCATGATCGTGCAATTTTTGCCGTTAAAACTGCCCCGGTTGTAGCCCACCGCCAGGATCACCTCGCGCGCCGTGTTGGCAATATCGACCACCGCGTCCGAAGCCGCTTTGACCGAAACAAAGAGGATGCCGGTCGAGACGGCGCACTCGGCCACCACCTGGGCATAGGCATCCTGCATGAGATAGCGGTCGATCAACGAGTCGCTGATTTGGTCACAGAGCTTATCGGGGTGGCCTTCCGTCACCGATTCTGCGGTGAAGACATAGTCGGTTTTGCTCACGGGTTTATTCATAGGGATTGCCCTCTGTTCTAGATGGCCGCTCCACCAGCTTCACTAGCTCACCAACCAGGAAAGGGACGCTGGCCGCCGCGGTCGTCACCGCCAGATCCAGCGGCCCCAGGGGCGTCGCCCCCAATATGGTGCGCAAGCCGGGTAGATAGGTCGCCAGCATTTGCAAAGTCAGCCCGCCGCCTACGGCCAGCGGCATGTACGGGTTGGGGGGCAGACCCGGCTGATCCCAGATGCTATACTTGCCGGAGCGACAGTTGAGCGAATGTAACAATTGAGCCGTGGTCAATGAGGTAAAAGCCATCGTACCGGCAGTCGGCCCCAAGCCGTAGCGCAACAGCCCCCAGCTATAAGCGGCCATCGTACTGGCGGTGATCAGCGTCCCTTCCAACCCAATCTGTTTGAGATCGCGTTGGGAGAACATGGGCGCTTGCGCGGGGCGCGGCGGGCGATCCATTACATCGGCCTCCGGCGGGTCGATGCTCAACGCCAGTTCGGGGAAGATGTCGGTGACCAGATTGATCCAGAGCAACTGCACCGGACTGAGCGGTTCGCCCAACCCCAACGAAGTGGCAGTCAGCGTCACCATGATCTCGCTGATGTTGCTGGAAAGAATAAAGTGAACCGCTTTGCGAATATCGGCATAGATCGTCCGCCCCTGCTCAATGGCGCTGACGATGGTCGCCAGGTTGTCATCGCGGATGATGATGTCGGCCACCTCCTGCGCCACCTCGCTGCCGTCCTGGCCCATAGCGATGCCGATGTCGGCGGCGCGCAGGGCGGGGCCATCGTTGACGCCATCACCGGTCATCGCCACCACATAGCCGGCATGTTGCAACGCCTGGACAATCTTGAGCTTGTGCGCCGGGCTGACACGGGAAAAGACATCAACGCGCTGGGCCAGACTGCGCAACAAGTCAGGAGCCAACTCGTCCAGTCGGTTCGAGTCGAGAATCTCCAACTCGCCGTTGCGGCTCAAGCCGATCTCCCTGGCAATAGCGTAGGCGGTGGCGCTCTGGTCGCCGGTGATCATGGTGGTGTGAATGCCGGCATGGTGGAAGTGGCCCATCAGGTCGGTCATACCCTGGCGTGGCGGATCGGCAATCCCGGCCAGCCCCACCCAGATCAGGTTGTTCTGGCGCTCCGGTTCGCTGTCCGCCGGCAGGTAGGCGACGCCAATCACGCGCAACGCCCGCCCCGCCATGCGCTCATTCTCGGTGGTGATTGCCAGGTGATCTTCTTGGGTAAGCGGCTGCACAAGGCCGGCGCGCAACTGTCGGTCGCACATGGCCAGCACCTCCGCCGGCCGCCCTTTGACCGCCAGGAGTTGCTCACCATTGGCGTCGTTGTGGAGCGTATCCATAAAGCTGCGCTGTTCGCTGCGCAAACGGGTGCGCATGAGCGGATGTTCGTGGCGCAGCCCAACCGCATCAACGCCGAGATCCAGCGCTGCTTGAACCAGGGCGGTTTCAGTCGGCGTCCCCTTTAGTTGCGGTTGTACAGCGGTGGCGTCAATCTCAGCTTCGCTGCACAACGCGGTCAGTTGCAGAAGTTTGGCTAACGCGGGGGGCAGGGCGCCGGCAAGGCGTTCTGTCCCCGACCAAAGGGCGGCGCCGTCGAGCCGATACAAGGTCATCTCGACATGGATGGCGACCAACGTCATGCGATTGCGGGTGATGGTGCCGGTCTTGTCCAGACAGACCACTTGCAGCGCGCCCAGCGTTTCAACGGCGGCCAGTTTGCGCACCAGCACCTGTTGCTGTTCGAGCCGGCGTAACCCCAGGGCCAGCGTCGTGGTTGCCACCGTGGGCAAGCCTTCGGGCACGGCGGCTACCGCCAGCGAAACCGCGGTGCGCAACATGGGCAGGAAGCCATTGCCGCGCAACAGGCCAATGGCAAAGACGCCGCTACAGATCGCCAGCGTCCCCAGCACCAGTTGACTGCTCAAAAGGCGCAGTTGGCGTTGCAACGGGGTCTCCGGCTGCACTGTTTCGGCCAAAAGGCGTTGAATCAATCCGATTTCCGTTGCCACACCGGTCGTCACCACGATGGCCCGCCCGCTGCCGCCGGTGACAACCGTGCCGCGATAGGCCATGTTGACCCGACTCCCCAGCGGAATGTCGATCTCGGTCAAGGTGTGGGGAAGCTTTTGCACCGGCACACTTTCTCCGGTCAGGGCGGACTCGTCAATGGTCAGCCGGTCGGCTTCCAGGAGACGCACATCGGCCGGCACATACATGCCCCGCTTAAGCAGCAACAGATCGCCCGGCACCAGCTCCTCGCCCTGAATCTCAAACTCGACACCGTCGCGCAGCACCAACGCCGTGGGGCGCAAGCCGCGGGTCAAGGCGGAAATGGTCTTTTCCGCCTTGCTTTCAGTGTAATAGCCAATGCCGGCATTGATAAAAACCACGCCCAGAATGACCACGGCATCGGCAACCCCGCCGGTGAGGAGCGACAAGAGCGCCGAGCCGCCTAACATCAGCACCGGCAGGCTTTTGAATTGTTCCGCAAAGATGGCAAAGGCGGAACGGGTCTCAGCGGCGGGGAGCGCATTGAGGCCATAGCGCTGGCGGCGCACTTCAATCGCTTGGGCATCCAGCCCGTAAGCCAGATTGGCCGTCAACACTTGGCAGACCCGCTGCGGCTCCAGCAGATGCCATTGTTCCGCCGGCTGGGCCGTTTGCAGGGGCAAGCCTTGCCGAATCCGACCGATCTGCAGGGTGATCGCTTCGCTGGAAAGCGACAGGTCAAAGACCACCACTACCGTCCCGGTCAACACATTCGCCGCCACCCGTTGAACGCCGGGCAGCAGACGCAACCCCTGTTCCAACCGCCCCTTCTGTTGTTCATTGCGATAGAGGCCGACAACTTGGAGGCGAAGACGGCCAGGGGTTTGGTGAACCAGGACGATCCCGGTGAGATCAACGGCAACCGCTTCAGCCATCACAGGCGCCGGCGGCAGCACTTCACCGGTGATCGGTGGCGCGACCGGCGTCGCGCGGACAAGCGGGTGTGCCGGGACTAGACTACCCAGCGGCGGCGCGATCAACGGCTCCAGCGGCAGGGTGCGAGTGATGATATTGGCGGCGGAGATTTGCACCACATCTTGCCGCGCACCATCTGCGCTTTGGGTTTGGCGCAGCCGCAGCAGCAAGTCTTCGCGCACGAGAAACCAGCGCACCTGAATGTCCCCGCGTCGCAGCGTCACATCGCCCCGCTCATCCACGGTGAAGAGCAGGGTGCGACCCAAAACCAATTTAATGGCGCCAACCGGCGTGCGCTGGGATAGGGTTTGGGGCTGGGCAAAATGGAAGGCCAGGGTGGGTTGACCGGCCTGCTGCCCGGTTGTCACACTGTCGAGTGTCTCGACCACTAGGGGTGTCTGAAAGAGATCATCAAAAAGCCGGCGCAGGTTATGTTTGTCCAACGCGGCGCGCCAGGCGCTCCCTTGAATCACGCGATTGGGCGAGATGCAGAGCGCGATAAAGAGATGGCGCAACGTCCCGTGGTCGGCAAAGACGCCGGCAAAGAGGTCGTCCAATGCCTGTGCATCAAGCGTCAGCGGTTTTGTTTCGTTCATGGTGTGATAGTTGCTGCCAATTTTGATGTTGCGGGGTTACAGGCGCCCACCGATCATTACAAAAATAAATCATAACCTGCATTCGTTCAAGGTTTCCCTGGTCGTTGACTGCGCTGCAACATCAAAATGGTGGCAGCATACGAGAGCAGGGTGGCCGCCGGCGCCAGTACACGTCCACGGAAGAGCTGGATCACGGCGGCGCCCAGCAAGCCGACAAAGAGCAACGCTTGCAGATCAAAGGCGCCCTGGGTGAGACGGCGCACCATCTGATCCGCCCGGTCAAGTTGATCGCCCGCTGTGGTCAGCACCTGGGCTTGCGCCGGCGAGGCGGCGGCCAGTTGAAAGAGTTGTTGCTCCTCGGCAAAACGCAACAGATCCGCTTGCGCGCCGTTGTAATAGATCAGAAGACTGGCGGTGAGCGGATTGGTTTCCACCCGCGTCACCGACGCATGGGCGGCCAACGCCTTTTCCACCGCCGCAAAGTAAGCAGCATCGCCTTTGCGCTCGGCAATATGCAGCCGGAGACGATCGGTCAGCGAATGCGAAAGATGAGCTACAGGTAACATGCATCGATCCTTGTTTTCCAATCAACCGCGGCCCCTTCCTGGAAGAGGCAACGACCGTCTACTCATACAAACCAGTTCCCGCCGCTTCCCGGAAGTAGCCATGCACCATTGTGCGCCATAGCCAATGAAAACAACAGGGATGCCGCAGATTTCAAAGATTGGCTCATCTACGGAATGAGTGAGTTGCGTCAGCCAGAAACCGCGCCCAAAGAGCTCCCGTTGGCAAAACCCGGTTCGCTCATCTACAGAAAGTGTGAGGTTTCGACCCGCCACACCTGTCAGGTTTCCAAAACCTGACAGGTGTTCACACTTTCCGTAGTTGAGCGCAAAGATTTATATTGCAAATTAATCGGTATAATCTGCGAAATCCCTGTTGTTTTCAGGGCAGGGGCGCGACCGGTATCGTCACGCGCGTATTCGCTCAGGCGTCCGTCGGTTTCCGGGTAAGTGGAATCGTGCGCGCCTCGCTGGTCGCTGCGCCATTTGGCTCCCCTTGCAGTTCCGCTTGCACCTCGGCAAAGATGTCGCTCGCCGATTCGACTAGATGAGCGGCGACTTCGCGACTCCGTTCATAACCGTGGATAGCCGCCTTCATGCCCTGTTTCGTTAAGGGGCGCAGCAACGGGATAAAGAACGGCAGCAAAGTCCGCGCCGCCATTGTGCCGAGAATGCCGAGCAGAACCCCAGTCGCCAGACCGCGACGCCTTTCCATTGCCATAGTTGCTTCCTTTGTTACAAAATGCAGCCGATCCGCCCTTGCCCATAGGTAGGGCTGCCGGCAGACGCCGGGAACGCCGGCAGGATAGCCGCTGATTGCGCTATGCTGCCTACTATAGCGGGGAACGGTGGGGCGCGTATCGGCTAGGCGGCGGGATGTTGGCCTAGCCAGGGGGATAGGTTGCGGCATGTACACGGCAAGCGCCGCGCGGCTGAACAGTGTGAAAGGTTTTTGTCATATCTAGGTTCTATAGCAGTAGAAAGCCTGCGCAGCTTTTTCTCTCGGCATTATCCCTTGTATGCCGAGAGCTTTTCTTTACCAGAGGAGATTGGTTCCATGCTGAAACAAGCCATTGGTCACGGCGGCCTCTTCCTGCGCAAAGCCAAACGCAAAACCCGCCCCCCGTCCTCAGTTCATCATACACATAACGGCGCCGGTCATACCGACCCGGCCGGCCCGGTCAACCCGCCGGCGCCCCAGCCCCAGAGTGGGAGCTTTGCCTATCTCTTCCCGGAGCTGGTGGCCGACCCGCGAAATACCTTGCCGGTCGGCGCCGTGACGATTGAAGCGTTGCGTGCATTGGGCGCCGCGATGGCGGAAGCGCAATCGAGCCTGCCGGCGACGGCCATCCCCGCCGGCTACACCTACTTCGGGCAGTTTGTCGATCACGACATCACCAAGCAGAATGTCGCCCCGCAGGATCAACATCTCTTTGCCATTACCGATGACGATTTTGCGCCCTTGACGGTGGAGCAGATCCGCACCCGGTTGATCAATGAGCGCACGGCCCCCTTTGATCTCGACAGTTTATATGGCAAGCCGGCGCGGCGCCGGGGCGCCAAGATGGTGCTGGGGCCAAATGAGCAAGCGTTGCCCAACGACGCGCCACACAATGCTTTGCCGCCGGGCAAAGATCCGGCCAACAATGATGTACCACGAGCGCCCGTTGGTCATCGCCGCTTCAAGCCCGGTCAGGCGTTGATCGGCGACCCGCGCAATGATGAGAATCTGATCATCAGCCAGATGCAGGTGGCCTTTCTCAAGTTTCATAATCGCCTGGTAGAGACACAGGGCCTCACCTTCCAACAGGCGGCGCAAGCGGTGCGGCAGCACTATCAAGCCGTGGTGATCTTTGATTACCTGCGCCGTCTGCTGGAGCCGGCGGTGGTCGATCAGGTGCTGGCGAGCAATTACTTTTTCCGCCCGTTGCCGCCGACCGGCCTCTTTATGCCGTTGGAATTTAGCGTGGCCGCCTTCCGGTTTGGCCATAGCATGGTGCGCCCGGCCTACCGCTACAATATGAACTTTGCTACGGCCCCTCTGGATGATCTCTTCAAATTCACGGCCTTTAGCGGTCAGATCGGCCAACCGGCGGCCGATGGCAGCATCCCCTTGACCACCGTGCCGCGCAACTGGATCATCCAGTGGGAGAATTTTCTGCCGTTTCCTGATGCCAACGCACCGCAGCCGGCCATGCCGCTTGACACGGCGCTGGCGCTGCCGCTGGCCGAACTGCCGGGGCAAGAAAAGATCATGGCGCGGCTGGCGCAACGCAACCTGCTGCGCGGCTATCTGCTCAACCTGCCGACCGGCCAGAGCGTGGCCCGCACCATCGGCGGTGACGCCGCCGTGTTAAGCCGCGCCGCGATGTTGCGCGCCGCCAATCCCGCCGACTGGCAGGTTTTGCAAGCCTATCCCTTCCTGCTGGAACGCACGCCGCTCTGGTATTACATCCTGCTGGAGGCCAAAGCGCATCACAACGGTCAACGGCTGGGGCTGGTGGGCAGCACGATTGTCGCCGAAACGATCATCGGTCTGATCCGCCAGAGCAAAAATTCGATCTTGCAAGATCCAACCTGGCAACCGACCCTGGGCGCCGGCTACCCCGTCAACCGCAAACAGCTTGAACTGCACCACCTGATCGAGTTTGCCGGGGTGGGGCCGGTGGTGGATGGATAGGTGATTGGGTCATTACTAACCCAATCACCTAATCACCCAATGACCTCAAAAGATAACAAAACGCCAGTGGTGTTTTCCCTCTACACCACTGGCGTTCTTTTTTTTCAAAAATTGGGGCATTGCTGACCCGCGTGCGCGGCACTGACCAGTGAATTGGCGGGGCAACAAACCGGTCTTGGTCCGTGCCACGCACGCTCGACCGCCGCTCCCGC
>QWII01000059.1 GCA_021405325.1 Caldilinea sp. CFX5
ATTGCTCCCCCAACAACCGGAACCCTTTGTTATTCAACACATTTCAGCTCAACTCGCCAGACTTGGCGCTATCAACCTCCCATAATGGCGAGGGTATTGGTAAAGAATGGGTGATTTCATTGCTATGCAACGATCCATTAACCACAACCGCTGGCTGTTGCTCCTGGCGCCGCTGGCGATCTTGATACTTCTCTTTCTGTTGCCGCCGGAGCGCATCTTGGGCGATGTGATCAAGCTGGTCTTGTTACATGGCGCGCTGGTGCGGGCGGGGTTGATTGCCTTTGCCATCGCTGGGGTGTTGGGGATCTTTTGTCTCGTCAGCAGCAACCCGCAATGGCCGCGCTGGGGTCTGGCTGTACAGGTGACCGGGGTGCTGCTCTGGGCTGCCAACATGCTCGCCAGCAGTGTGGCGACGCGCCTGGCCTGGGGCGAGTGGATTGCGTGGAGTGAACCGCGCGTCTGGTCAACCATCCATGTCCTCTGGCTGACGGTGGCCTGTTTGCTGCTGGTGGTGTGGCTGCGCCATCGTCTCTTTACCGGCATTACCAACATCATCGTGGCCGTGCTCAGTTGGGGCTTGATCAAGGGCGCGACGTTGGTGCGTCACCCCTTCGACCCGCTTGGTGCGTCAAATTCACTGACCTACCAAAGCATGTATCTGGCGATGGTGGTGGCGCTGCTCATCATGGGGTGGCAATGCGCCCGTTGGTTGCATCAGCGGCTGACCGTCCAGCAAAGCCAGTTTTGATCGGTACTAAAGACTTATTACACTGTCAACTAAGTTTTCGGTATTTGTAGGGGCGCCCGCAAGGGGGTGTCCCCTACTGGGTGATTCCCAGTTTATTGCCATGGCATGGTATGCCAACCGGCGCGCATGGTGTTGACAAAAAAGTCCTGCCCACGCCCTTTGCCTAGATGAAGAAAATTTCATACATATTTCATGAAGATTTCATGCGCTTCTGCTAGACTGAGGCTATACTCAATCGCCAACAGAGAAGGAGCGTTGCCAACCATGACAGAGAGCAGTGAACCCACACGACGGGGGCGCGCAGGAGAAGCCAACAGCAGCCAGCCGCCCGTTTTGGTCGCCAAGGAATTACGCAAATTTTATGGCGGGCGCGAAGCGCTGCGCGGTCTCTCGTTTTCCTTGCAAGCCGGGCGGATTCTTGGTTTTCTAGGGCCTAACGGCGCCGGGAAGACCACCGCCATCCGCATTTTGACCACCATTCTGGAACCGACCTCCGGTCAATTTCATGTGGCCGGCATCAGTTCCCAACAGCCGGAAGAGATTCGCCGTCGCATCGGTGTCCTGCCGGAGAGTCTGGGCTTTCACAAACAGATGACCGGCATCGAATGTCTCACCTTTTTTGGGCAACTTTACGGGCAAAACGCCCGCTACGCCAAAGAGCGGGGCATGGCCTTGCTCAAGGATGTGGGGCTGGCTCACCGGGCGCGCTCGTTGATTGGCTCGTACAGTCGCGGAATGCGCCAACGGCTGGGCATTGCCCGTTCGCTCATCAATGACCCTGCCGTTGTCTTTTTTGATGAACCAACCCTGGGGCTTGACCCGCGCGGTCAGCAGGAGTTGCTGGGGCTGATCCGCTGGGTGGCCCATGAACGGAATACCGGGGTCGTCCTGTGTAGTCATGCCCTCAATGAGATCGAAGACACCTGCGACGATGTGGTCATCCTGCGCGACGGGCAGATCATCGCGCAAGGCACGGTGCGCGATGTGATCCAGCGGGTCCAGAGCAACATGATTCGCATTCATGTGCCGGAAGCGTCTGCCGCCGCTGCGCAACGCATCCTGGAAGCGACCAACGGGATTGTCAAGGTCACGCCGACCAGCCAGGGCTGGTTGATGGTCGAGTTGACCGAAAGCGCGGCACAGGGTGAAGGGGCGGGTCAACAGATTAAGTCGGCCATCCTCAATGCGTTGGTGCAGGCGAACATTCCGGTGCAGAGCTTTGAGGCGGAGAGCGGTCGCTTACAAGATGTCTTCTTCCAACTGACCGAAGAGGGACAACAAACAGCAGGCAAGAAAGAAGGGTCCCCAAAATGAGCAATACAACGATGAATGTAGGCCAACAACGCGTTGCGCGCCAGGCTGAACAGACGACCGCCACACCAACCTGGTGGATTATTTTTGTGCGCGAATTGAGCGATATGTGGATCGGCGGCAAGGGGCTGATCCTGATTTTTATCTACAGCGTCTTGATGGGGCTGCTCTCCTATGTCCTTGCCAGCAACAGTGAGTTGAGCCTGATCCCGCCCAAAGAGATGGTCTTTTTGATCCTGCAGACGGCGCTGCTGGTCGGCGGCTTTATTGCGGCCATTGTCGGCGCCGATAGCTTGAGCGGTGAACGGGAACGGGCTACCCTGGAAGCGCTGTTGCTCACCCCTAGCAGCCGCTTTCAGATTGTCCTGGGCAAGTTGCTGGCGGCCATTACCCCCTGGCCGGTGGCGATGATTACCACCATTCCTTATTTGCGCACGCTCTCCCAAGGGGATGAAGTCTTTGGGCAGGCGATCTACTGGGGTTTTCTTTTTGGCACTTTGTTGACGGTCGGGTACACTGGGGTGGGGATGCTCGCCAGTATCTGGTCGGCCTCCAACCGCACCAGCCTGGGGGTGAGTCTGCTCATCTATATTCTCTGTGCGCTACCGGTGCAATTCCCCGGCAACACCCAAACCGGCGTGATGGGGCGCTTTCTCAAGGCGCTAAACCCGATGGAAGCGGTTGACCACGCCCTGGAGAAGTTGCTTGTCAACAACCGCACATTGGACGAACTGACCACCTACCTGCGCTCGCCGATCATTATGCCGGTGCTGGTCATTGGTGTGCTGCTCCTCTATGCGGCGCCCCGCCTGCGCCTTGACCCCGGTATTCCCTGGCCGACGGGCGCCAAAGCGGGGCGGGGCGCCGCCACACTACTGTTAGTCGGTTTTCTGCTGGCCGGCTTGACGCCGGTGGTACAGGCCCAGAGTGAGGCAACGCCCAGCCAACTACCGATGGAAATCACCATTGATACGACGGCCAAGGTCGTCGACAGTGGTACGCCGGTCTTCTTCAATACGGTGGTCAAAAACAATGGGACGGCAGCGTCGCCGCCGCTGATTGTGGCGATGAATATTATCAATCTGAAGGCCGAGGGTGACGTGGTTGATCCGGAAGATTGGTCGCCGCAACGCACACAGTATCTGGAAGCGTTGGCGCCGGGCGAAACGGTGGAAAACGAATGGCGTATCAACACGATCCTGGGCGGCGACTATATGATCTACATGGTGTTGATTCCCACCCCGGATAGCCCGGAGGCGACCAGTTGGCCGCTCACCAGCGCCGGGATGCATCTCACCGTTACCATTGTGGTCAGCGCCAACCCCAGCGGCATCACCCCCTATGCCCTGGGTATGCCAATGGTACTGCTGGCTTTGATCTTGTTTATCAACTATTATCGACGGCGTAATATTGACAGCGGAGCCGATGTATTCGCATGATGAGAAGCCCGGCTTTTGTATGAACATTAGGTAAATAAACCGGTAATCGTAGGTGCGGTTTGTAACCGCACTTGCTCCCTGGGAACCGTGCGGTTACAAACCGCACCTACGATTACCGGTTACAAACCGCACCTACGATTACCGAAACAAATTCCTAACTCCCATACAAAAGCCGGACTTCTCCGAAGCGATAACCCAGATTCATGGTGCGTGGCGGTGGTCAATCTGTCGTTATCCCGCTATTGATGACAGGTTGCTCAATCCCATGCACTTGTGCAATTCCTCAATCATCAAGACAACAACACTGCCAGCTCAGGAATTACACAGAAGCGGGCGTTCCTGATAGAACCTGATCCGATATTCAGCAGGGGCGCACGCCAGCGAGAACCAAAGGAGGTTTTCATGCGCCTACTTATTGTTGAGGATCAGGCGAATGTCGCCACCTATCTGAAACGGGCGCTGGAGGAGCAGGGGTATGCCGTAGATGTCGCCCGCACCGGCCAGGAAGCGCTGGATTGGGCGGAAGTCGTCGCCTTTGACCTGATTGTTCTGGATGTAATGTTGCCGGAGGTGGATGGCATTACCGTCTGCCGACGCTTGCGTAGACAGGGCAACCCGGCAGCGATTATGATGCTGACCGCGCGCGATACGGTGGATGACCGGGTGATCGGGTTGGATGCCGGCGCCGATGATTACCTGGTCAAACCCTTCGAGTTAAAAGAACTGTTGGCCCGATTGCGGGCGTTGGCGCGCCGCCACACCAGCCGCACCGCAATTCTTAAAGTTGCCAACCTGACATTGGATCCGCGCACGCGCGTCGTCATGCGGGGCAATGGCGTGGTGAAACTAACCGCCAAGGAATACGCTGTGCTGGAATGTCTCATACGCGACCCGCACCGGGTTTTGACGCGCACCGAAATTGCCGAATCGATCTGGAATTATGATGTCTATAATCAATCGAATGTTGTTGATGTCTATATCCGCAATCTACGGCGCAAAATCGACGATCCGTTTGATTTGAAGTTGATTCATACCGTGCGCGGAGTTGGGTATCGGCTTTCTGATGAAGGTGGCGATGAATGAAGGCGTTGAAAACGCTGCGCCTGCGCTTTGCTCTCTGGACAGCCGGCCTGTTGTTGAGTGCGCTGGTTCTCTTTGGCCTCTTTGTTTATGTGATCATGGCCTACAATTTGCGCCTCGTGATCGATGAGACATTACAGGCTGTCGCAACGCAACTCATCGTTGAGGTGGAGCAGGGCGGACGGTTGCCGATTGAAGATATTATTGAAGAACCCCAATATCAACGGCTGCGCGAGCAGGGCTTTAGCGTGCTTGTCCAAGATGTTGCCGGCAACGCAACACAAGGGCATGGTCCTTATACGTCACTGCTCAAACCGGTTGAGAACTTTACGGCAGCTTTGCAACCAGGGCGTTTTTCCACCATGCGCGACCCACAAACGAACGATACCATTCGCGTCTATGGGGCGCAAATTGTCAGCGACCAGGGGATCGAGGGCTTTGTCCAAATTGCCCGCAATCTGAATGATGTTGGTGATACGCTGCGGCTCTTATTTATTACCCTGCTCATCAGCGGGCCATTGCTGATTGTTGTGGCCGGCATCAGCGGCTATTTCCTGGCAGCGCAGGCGCTCCAACCGATCGACGCCATTACCCGCACGGCGCGCGCCATCTCGGCCCAGGATCTCTCGGCGCGTCTACACCTGCCGGCCACCGAAGATGAAGTCGGCCGGCTGGCCACCACCTTTGATTCGATGTTGGCGCGGCTGGAAAATGCCTTTCGCCGCGAACGCCAATTCACCGCCGATGCCTCACATGAGCTACGCACCCCCCTGGCGGCCATGCAAACCATCATCAGCGGCACCCTCACCCGGCGGCGCACGACAGAGGAGTATGAACAAGCGTTGGGCGACTTGGGCCACGAAGTCGAACGGCTACGCACCCTGACCGATGGCCTGCTTCAACTGGCGCGCAGCGACATCAAAGAGGCCCTGGCAAAGGCTGAAGAAGTCGATCTGGCGTTCCTGCTCAAGGATGTGATCGATTCGCTCCAACCGCTGGCCGAAGAAAAAGGGCTGACGATCATCGACCGGACGCCGGACGAGGGGCTGATCGTCCACGGCGACAGCGATAGCTTGATCCGGCTCTTTGTCAATCTGATCGACAACGCCATCAAATATACCTGTGAGGGATCGATTACGATTGCCGCCAAAACGCCTACCGCCGGCGCCATTGCCGTGACAATCAGTGATACGGGCGTCGGCATTGCACCGGAGCACTTACCCCATATCTTTAACCGCTTCTACCGGGTGGAAAAGGCGCGCAGCACCAGGGGCATTGGGTTGGGCCTGGCCATTGCCCAGGCCATTGCCCAAGCGCATGGCGGCGCCATTATCGGTGCAAGCGAAGTCGGGAAAGGCACAATCTTTACTGTCCACCTGGCAACAAGCACAGCAGCAACGACCTAATCCTTCACGTGTCAACGCCGGCGGAACCCCGGGACTTATTCATTAAAGGGAAGCTAACCTATGCAAACAATTTCCAATCCCACAGCCTCCATTACACACTTTATCAAAGGCGTAGCGATCGGTCGCCCAGCGCACAGCCCGCGACGCCGTTGCCTCCTTGCTTTCATGCTCGTCATCAGCATCCTTATGACAGCCTGTGGCGGCGCAGAGGATGAATCAGCGTCGGTCGCAAACCAGGCCAGTACACCGCCCGATAACGTTGTAGCCATCGGCGACTTCGGTTTGACCGAAGAAGAACTTTTACAGGCCATTGAAGAAATCGAGCCTAAGATAGCGCAATGTATGAACGCCGCCGGTTTTGAATATGTCGCCGTCGATTCCAATACCGTCCGGGAAGCAATGGATGCCGATAAAGAGTTGCCTGGGCTGTCCGAAGAGCAGTTCTACAACCAATATGGCCTCGGCATTTCAACCCTGTATACTGGCGAACCGCCGCAACTGGCCGCAATCCAGACGACGGCTTCCTTAGGGCTGGGTGAGCAAAACATCGCCATTTTCCAAAGCCTTTCGCCGACCGATCGGATCGCTTATAACCAGACGCTCCTTGGTGAACATCTGGATTTCCCCCTGGCAGTGGCGCTCGAACGGGAAGACATCGCGCGCACCGGTGGTTGCACGCGGGCCGCCATTGAACAAGTAATCCCGGCCGATCGGTTGACGGTCACCTATGTGAACCCCAAAGATTATACCATTGACAATGATCCACGCATGGTGGAAGCTTTTGTAAAATTTGGCGAATGCATCAAAGAGGCCGGCTACGACATCACCAATCCCGACGATATTCGCCCGCTGATCACGGCGCGGCTCGATGAGATCACCGGCGGTGCGCCGGTGGCGGCGCTATCGGCGGAAGCCAAGGCGGCGCTGGCTGAGTTGCAGACGTTTGAAGTGGCGCTGGCCTCCGCTTCCTTTGCCTGTGAAGAGAAAATCATCACGCCTTTGCGGGCCCAGATTGAACAGGAACTGGCGGGCTAATCAGCAGCGACGCCAATCGTTCTCCGACAGAATTTACCCAACACGTAGAAGTCCGTTCGTCTTGCGTAAGTCCTATGAAGGTAATTATGCGCAAAAAACGACTCTTAAGCCTGTTTTCCGTTCTGGCGCTTGTAATTCTTGTATCCGCAGGGAGTTGGATTGCCGGCTCGCAGATTCAGTCTCCTGCCGAAATTGCCGCGCGCACGGCGCCGCCAACGCCCTCGCCGATTTTGTTTCCCATTGAAGAACGCACCCTCTCTACCGTGATTATCACGCGCGGCACGGCGCGCTTTGGCGCATCACAAGCCATCTCCTTGGTTCCTTCAACCATCAAAGGAGAGGTCGGTGTGGTAACAACACTGCCGGCGCGCGGCGACCAGTTGACGGAAGGGGCATCCATTCTAACGGTTTCCGGACGACCGCTCTTTATCCTGCAAGGCGATGTACCGACCTTTCGCGATCTCGGCCCTGGTGTCGTCGGTGAAGATGTGCAACAACTCGAAGCGGCGCTCCAACGCTTGGGCTTCGATCCCGGCCCGGCGGATAGTCGCTATGATGAACAGACCGAAGCCGCCGTGACCGCCTGGTATCAGGCCGCCGGCTGGGAACCCTTTGGCCCGACCGAGGAACAGCTTGCCCATCTACAGACGCTTGAGCAGGAATTTGCCGTCGCCCAAAATGAGCTGGATGCAGCCGACGACGCCGTCACCGCCGCGCGGCTGACCATTGACGCCGCCGCCGCCAACACCGACAGCGCGATTCAGACAGCCAAGCGCGAAGTTGCCGTCAAGACCGCGTTGCGCGACCAAATCACGGCCAATGCCAGGTCAACGAAAGAGGAGCGCGCCAATGCCGACGCCGATCTGGAAGTAGCTCATTTGGCGCTGACGGCCGTGGAGTTGGCCGGCAATACAGCAATTCAGGAAGCCACCAATGCCCTGCGTATCGCCGAGCGCGCAGCCAGAGTCGCCCAGAATCAACTGATGCACCTTACCAGCAGCCTCGAACGGCTGCGCAGCAAGACAGGCATTCAGGTGCCGGCGGATGAGGTTGTCTTTGTCCCAAGCGTGCCTGTGCGCGTTGAACAACTCGACGTCGCGATTGGCGCGGCTGCCAGCGGGCCAGTCTTAACGGTCACCAACAATCAACTCGCCATCGATTCCTCCCTGCCGCTCGATGAGGCGGCGCTGGTGCAACCGGGGATGCCGGTGACGATTGATGAGCCGGAGAAAGGGATCACCGCTGCCGGTGTGGTGGCGCGCATTGCCGAGGCGCCCGGCACCGATGGCGTGGACGGCTTTCACATCTACTTTGAGACGGAGGTCGTCAGCACCACCACGACACTGGAGGGTTTCTCGTTGCGCCTCACCATTCCTGTGCAATCCACCGGCGGCGCGGTGATGGTTGTGCCGATCAGCGCCCTTTCCCTGGCCGCCGACGGCAGCCAACACATCCAGATCTATGAGAATGGCGCCATTCGCTTTGTCCAGATTGAAGCCGGGCTAGCTGCCGAAGGATATGTACAGGTGACCCCGGTGAACGGCGCCTTGGCGCCGGGACAACCCGTCTTGATCGGCTACGATAACCACTCGTGAGGACGCACAGATGATGGATGAAGCAGTAGACATGAAGGCGAATGCACAGACGGTGCTTGAACTTGCCGTGACCGCCCTTGATCCGGCGATTGAACTTGGCGTTAAGGCCGAGAGCGTCAAATTGCTTGGTGAACTTGCCCCCGCTGCCGAAGTGAGCGCAAAGAACGGTCACATTCGGCTGACGACCGGGATGCGCTTTGTGATCGACAAAGCGGAGTTTCTGGTTGGTCGCAGCGCTGACAACGACCTCTACATCAAAGATCTGCGCATTTCGCGCCATCACGCTAAAATTAGCGTGGGGCCGGATGGGCTGCCCTTGCTCCATAATCTGAGCGCCTCAACAACCACCAGGGTAGATAGGGAAGAGCTAGCGGTCGGCAGTCAACGCCCGTTGCGTCAGCGTGGTCACATCAACTTAGCCGATCTGATCGACATCCACTTTACCGAGGATACCCAAACCGTCATCCGACAGGAACTCCCTCACGAATTGCCGGCAACGCAGCCTGTGAGCGTGCTGGAACTGAGCCAGGTGAGCCGGCAATTTCCCGGCGACCCGCCTGTCCAGGCGCTGGCCGCGGTGGATCTCACTTTACAACCAGGGGAGTGGCTGTCGATCACCGGCCCGTCCGGCTCCGGTAAGTCCACCTTGCTCAACATTATCGGCTGCCTGGATCGACCCACCAGCGGGCGCTATCGCTTCGATGGTATCGACACCGCCACCTTGAGCGACCGGGAGCGGGCCGGATTGCGCAGCCGGCGCATCGGCTTTGTCTTTCAATCCTTTCACCTGCTGCCCCACCGCTCGGTGCTGGAAAATGTGATGTTGGCCGAGGTTTATCGCCAGCAAGATCCCAAAGAGCGGCGCAACCGGGCCATCGCTGCGCTGGAACGGGTAGGACTGGGGCATCGCATCACCTTTCTGCCCAGCGAACTCTCCGGCGGCCAGCGGCAGCGCGTCGCCATTGCACGGGCGCTCATCGGCTTTCCGAGCCTCCTGGTCTGTGACGAACCGACCGGCAACCTGGATTCCAAAACGACTGAGGATATTCTCGATCTCTTTGCCACGCTCAATGACGAAGGGCTGACGATGGTGGTCGTCACCCATGATGAGAATGTGGCAAAGCGGGCCGGTCGGCGGGTGCAGATTACCGACGGCCAGTTGGTCGCGTTACCGACCGGTGATAGTCCACAGCGTCAGGCGTCGGTGAACAGGGTCAACGGCAGCCGGATCAATGGGCAAAGCGCCTATGTTGGCAGTCCGTCCCCGGCGCCGGCGCCAATGCCGGGTGCAAAAAAGCATAGAGGGCGCGGCAAGGGCACGAAAGTGGGCAGACTCTTCCGTCGCCTGGCGCCTGTGCAACCCTCGCCACCATCGACAGAATTATCAGGCATCACCGTGCGCGATCTGGTGGATGAGGCGATTGCGGGGATGTTTGCCCGGCCCGGTCGCATGGTCTTGACGATGTTGGGCATCGTGATCGGCATTACGGCGCTCGTTGCCACCATTGGTCTCTCACGCACGGCCAATAACCAGATCATCACCCAGTTCGATGAATTGGCAGCGACCGAAATTCTCATCAAAGGCAAGTCAACCATTGCCGGTGTTGACCCGAAAGCGATTCCCTGGGACGCGCCGAGCCGGATCGGACGCTTGAATGGCGTCGTCGCCGCCGGCACCCTGAGCGATGTCGAGGCCGGCAAGGCGTTGGTCAGTTCCTCACTGGTGCATGATCCCAAGACCGAGACCGCCTTCCGCCTGGCGATTCAGGCCGCTTCGCCCGAACTCTTTGCCGCTGTCCGCGCCACCTTGCGCACCGGGCGGCTTTGGGACGCCGGCCATGCGCAGCGCGGAGACAGAGTCGCGGTGCTGGGGCCGGGGGCCGCCGCGCGGTTGGGGATTGTGACGGTCGATCATCTGCCGGCCATTGCCATTGGCGATCATCTCTATCTAGTGATCGGGATTTTGCAAGAGATCGCGCGCCGGCCTGATATGGTGAACGCGGTGGTGATTCCCGAAGGCGCCGCTCGTCACGATTTTGGTTTGCTGGGGCCGGAAAAGGTGGTGGTGGAGACACGCATTGGCGCGCTCTATCTGCTGGTGCGCCAAATCCCTTATGCGCTCCGCCCCGATAACCCCAAAGCCTTGCACCTGGAATTTCCGCCGGAACCCAAACGCTTGCGCGATGCGGTGGAGAGCGATCTCAATGTCATGATTCTGCTATTGGGCGGGTTGTCGCTGGTGGTGGGTGCGATTGGCATCGGCAACATTACCCTGGTCTCCGTGATTGAGCGCACGGGGGAAATTGGCCTGCGCCGCGCGATTGGCGCCACCCGCTGGCATATTGCCGCCCAATTTCTGTTGGAAAGTGCGTCGATGGGCATCATTGGCGGCATTCTCGGCGCCGGGCTGGGCATTCTGATTGTGGTGGGCGTCGCCGCCTATCAAACCTGGGCGCCGGTGCTGGACCCATCTGTTCCCTTTCTAGCCCCCCTTGTCGGCGGCTCGATTGGCTTGATCTCAGGCGTCTATCCGGCCCTGCGGGCGGCGCAGTTGGAGCCGGTGGAAGCGTTTCGGAATTAGTTGGTTGGTGCGTTCATCCGTTGGTTGAGCTTGTCGAAACCAACGGATGAACGCACCAACTTCAGTTGACCTACGCTGATCTACAAGGAGGAACATTATGGAATCTTTACTGAGTGTCGAATATCTGATGAGTATCGATTCGATCCTGGCGATAGCGAGCGGGGCGGTCATCGGTCTGTTGATTGCCCAGTTTATGAAGGAGTGGAGCTTTGGCCTGTTGATTAGTCTGTTGCTGGGGCTGGTCGGTGGTCTCTTTGGTGGCGCCACCTTTAATATGCTGGATGTCATGGACATTGGCGACTATGCCGATCCGATCATTGCCGGCGTCATCGGCGCGGCGGTCGTCTTGGTGGTAGCCGGCGCCATTCGCCGGTCGATGGTCATGAATGTATAAGGCCTAAAACACAGCAACGGATTTAGGAAGTAACGGATTTCATCGTTAAAAAATCCGTTACTTCCTAAATCCGTTGCTGTGTTCGCTTTCCCCTTACCTTACCACGATGGCCGCGGTCGGCGCATCTGCTAAATAATCGGCAGCACTCAGGATGAACTGGTCGAAGCCGACGCCTTCCATGCCGGCCTGAATGCGCACGGTGGTCTCGCCGCTGGCGGCAAAGTAGATCAAGGAAGCGGCAGCGTCACCATCCGGCGCGCTACAGGGAACCCAGTTCCAGCCTTCCGTGGCAGGGCCTTGCACCGTCAAAAAGCTGTCAGTTTCTGGGCGGAAGCGTTCTTGGCCGTTGGCATCAACGGCGGCGCCCAATTGCACCCAGAGCAGATTCGCGGTTGAAACCCCCTTGGGGGCGCCAACCTTCATGTGAACCCAGCAGCGGTAGGGCGTATCAGCTTCGACAGCCACGGTGAAAAGGGCATGAGGGTCATTTTCGGGCGGAGCGTCCAGCTCATCGCCATAGTTGGTCACGCCGAGCAGCTCCCCTTCGGCGGCCGCTGGGTCTTCCCAGCGTTCAAGTTCGTACAGCGTCTCTTCGGCCAGGTCAGCCGTGTAGACGACAATTTCCGCACCGCCGGCCGTTGGACTGGCGGACGCATTACTTTGCGCCACAGCACCAGCGCTTGCAGGGGCCGCGACCACCGAGCCATCACTGGCAACCAGCGGCGGCGTCTGGGCGTAGACATCCTTGCTCTGTTCGTAGCCGCTCTGTTCCAACTGCAAGGCCGCCGCGCGGGCGGCAGCCAACTCGTCGGCGCTTAACGCTCTGAATTCGGTCAGTTCCAACACCTCTTGCGTCTTTTCGCCCTCGCCCCGCCAGCCGACATGGATGTTGCCCACCCCGGCCGCATAGGACTTGAGTTGGAAGGCGTTGACCTCGCTCTGGCTGGTCTCGGCGATGACAAGGACATCCTGGTAACAATCAACCTTCAGGCAGACTTCCTGTCCGATCGCATCCACCTGGCCGCGATCCGTCCAGTCTACCGCCGGCCCCCACCCCTGGGCGTAGCTGGGCGTGTCGATCTTCGGCGCAGCCTGCATCATAATGCCGGCGTGCGCCTCAGCAAAACCATGAATCCAAGTCGGCGCCGCCACCACCTGGCCGGCGTCATACTCTTCCGGGTATTCGCCCATGCGCCAGACATTGCCGTCATCATCTTGGGCGTAGAAGGCCAGCTCCGCCTCGACCAATTCGTCGTCGGTATAATCCAGATCCCACGAGACCACCGTGTCAATGCCGCCGATCTGCTTCGTCAGATCGGTGATGGTCACTTCGATGCGATGGGGGACAACCGTGCCGTCATCTTCCACCGTGGTGCCTTCGTAGACATAATGCGCCCCCGGCGTCATGGGCAGCCACGGGTTGTCGATGGTGGTGGGGTTGCTAAAGTTTGTCGGGTCAAAGGCCGGCAAATCATGGGCGGCGGCGATGGGATCGGAATTTTCAGCCACCGGCGGGGCGCTGGCCGTGTCAGTCGTCGCCGATGGCTGGCTGCCGCAAGCAACGAGCAGTAGGGCCAGGAGCCAGGCCAGTGAGCGGGCGCCAGTGTGAAAACGGTTCATTCTACCTCCTTGCGTTGTTGATGCAGTGAATCGGGACAGCAACCAGGACCGCACGGAGATGTGTGGTCGCCATGAAAGGGGCTGCTGGTGCTCATGTCTTTAGTGTAGCAAGGTTGGATGAAGTCTTCATGAAATGTGCATGAAGTTTTCTTCATCTCCGCCTCGTCGGGGCACGATAGTTCGTGCCCCGACGAGGCGGGCGGGGTTAGACTGGTTGCAGCGCACCGCCGGAGGACGATTGGCGGCGACCCAGCATCAGATAGAGCGCGGGGACGATAAAGAGATTGACCAACGTTGACGTGACCAGACCGCCCAGAATGACAATCGCCATGGGGTGTTCAATCTCATGGCCGGGGATGTTGCCGGCCCAGACGAGGGGAGCCAACGCCAAACCAGCGGTGAGCGCGGTCATCATGATCGGTGCAATCCGTTCACGAGCGCCCTGCATCACCAAACCGAGGCCGAAGGGAACGCCCTCTTCCTCTTCCAGATGTTGGTAGTGGCTGATCAACATAATGCCATTACGGGCGGCGACGCCGAGAATGGTCAAGAAGCCGACCAGCGACCCCAGCGACAGCACGCCGTGGCTAAAGAAGTAGGCCGCCAATACGCCGCCGACCATCGCCATAGGCAGGCTGATAAAGGACATGGCCGCCAGTCGCCAACTGCCCAGCGAGACGCGCAGCAGGAAGAAGATGACCAGACAGGCCGCCAACCCAGCCCAGTAGATGCGCTGGGTGGCATTCTGGCGCTCGGTGTAATCGCCCAGCACTTCAGGGTGATAGCCGCGCGGGAACTCAACTTGCGCCAACGCGGCGTCAACGGCATCCATCGCCGCGCCCAGATCATAGCCTTCCTTAACATCGGCTTCGATGTTGATACGGCGGGCTTGATTTTCGCGGTTGATGGCATTGGGCACCGGCGCAATGTTGATGTCGGCAATCTCCTTGAGCAGCACCGGGTCACCGACGGCACGATCAATCGGCAGGTTTTGGAAGCTGGTCAGGCTGTGGCGCACATCGGCAATGCCCAGAACATTCACATCATAGGCCGCGCGCCCACTATGAACGTCGCCGGCTTCTTCACCGGCCATGAGGTAGCCGGCCATGCGCCGGACATCACCGGGCTTGATCCCCACGGTCTGCGCCTTGTCCAGATCAACCTTGACCTGAATCTGCGGGATGTCCACCAGGTACTCCACATGTTGGTCATGGAGCGCTTCGATTTCAAGCAGTTTTTCCTCCACCTCGGCGGCCTTGGCGCGCAACACATTGAGGTCTTCGCCATAGATGCGAATGACCACCGGGTGGCTGGAGCCGGTCAGCACCTCGCGGATGCGCTCTTTGAGATAGGTCTGCACGTCGGTGTAGAAGCCGACATAGCCATCGACCGTCGCCTGGACTTTGGCGAGCGTTTCGTCGTAATCGACGGCAGGATCAACGCTGATCCAGTGTTCGGCAAAGTAGATGCCGTAGACCTCATCCATCAAGAGCGCCTGGCCGATGTGGGTGCCGCAGTTGCGCACCCCTTCGATACTACGCAGGGCATTACAGGCCAATACCGAACTGCGCATCATCTCTTGATGACCGGTGCCGGGTTTGCCCAACCAGTGCATAAGGAAATCGCGCTCCTTAAAGGAAGGGAGCAATTCCTGCCCCAAGAGCGGCCAGATATAGATGCCGGCCACCAGCAAGACCACCGTGGAGAGATAGGCCATGCTCGGCATCTTCAACGTGCCGCTCAACATTTTGTCATACCAGCCGTGGAGGCGAGGAATGAGCGGCGAAACATGGTCGCGGATGGGCGCATTGGAGAGCAGAATCAGCACCAACGCGGGCGTTACGGTCAGTGCGATGATCGGTGAGACAAAGGTCGCGATGACATACGCTTGCGCCAACGGTTGGAAGAAGGCGCCCGACAACCCTTCCATAAAGAAGACGGGCAGGAGCGCCGTCATCTCAATGAGCGAGGCATTGATGATGGCGTTGCGCACTTCCACCGAGGAATCTAGGACGATCTGTGCCGTGGGCAAAGTGCTGCCCGCCATGCGCGCTTGTCGCAACCGGCGCACCACATTCTCGACATCGACAATGGCGTCATCGACGACGGCGCCGATGGCAATCACCAACCCGGCCAGCACCATGACGTTGACCGTGGTGCCCAGATAGGCCAGGACAAGCATGGTGATGACGACCGTCAACGGAATGATCGTAGCGCTGATCAAGGCGATGCGCCAGTCCCACAAAAAGAGGACCAGGATGATCACGACCAGCAAGGCGCCTTGCCACAACGATCCCAGCAGGTTGTCAAGCGCGGTTTCGACAAAGGTTGCCGGACGGAAGATGGTTGTGTCAATATCCACCCCCGGCAAACCGGGCTTCATCTTCTCAATGGCTTCTTCGACGCCACGGGTCACTTCCACGCTGTTGCCCCAGGGGAATTTCTCCACAATCAAGAGCAAGCCGGGGCCGTCATTGATCACGGCGTCGCCGATCATCTGCCAGGTGCCGCGTTCCAGTTTCGCAATATCCGCCAGGCGTAGGGGCGTCCCGTCCTCTTTCTGGTGATCGTTGATGGGCACCGCCGCCAGGTCTTCGGCCTTTTTCACCGGCATCACGTTGCGGATCATGAGACGCTGATTGGGCGTTTCCAGAAAACCGCCGGTGCCGATGGTCGAACCTTCGGCATATTGCATCAAGCCGGCGTCGAGCGAATCGGAGGTGACTTGCAGAATCTCTTCCAGCTTAATGCCATATTTCTTCAGCAGCGCAGGATCGACCTGCACTTGCGGCATATCGATCTGCTCGCCCCAGATCGCCACGTTGGCGACGCCGGGGACGCGCAGCAACTCTTCACGAATCTTCCAGTAGGTGATCATCGACAAGTCGATCACCGAGAGCGTATCGGACGAGATGCCGATCTTCATGGTGCGCGCCGTGGAGGAGAGGGGCGGCATCATCATCGGCGGTGCAGCCCAGGTGGGCAGCGTCGGCGTGACCAGCGCCAACCGTTCTTGCACCAGGAAGCGGGCGTGCATCAGGTCGGTGCCGGCTTTGAAGATCAGCACGACCGACGACAACTGTTCCACCGACTTAGAGCGCATAATGTCCAAGCCGGGCAACCCGTTCATCGCCTGTTCAATCGGCACGGTCACCAGCGATTCCACCTCCGCCGAGGAAAGCCCAATGGATGGGGTCTGAATTTCCACGCGCGGCGGCGCAAACTCCGGGAAGACATCGATCGGCATGGCGCGGATGGTGCCAATGCCAAAGATCATGAGGACGGCCGCGGCAAAGACCACCAGATAACGATAGCGGAGGCTCGTTGCCACGATCCAGCGCATTTCATTCATTTCTTAACCCCCGTGTCAACACCATAGAGTTCCGCCACGGCTGTAATCGCGATTTCGGTGCCCACATCCGGCCCTTCGAGCAGGAAGACCTTGTCTCCTTCGATGTAATCAACTTTGACCTCGGCGCGATGGAAGCTCAAGGGCTGGGGCGTGACATAGACCCAGTTTTCGCCATGCAGGCCATAGATCAACGCGGAATAGGGCACCACCAGTCGTTGACCGTCGGTCGCCGCTTCTTCACTCACTTTGCCCGTCTCCAGGACAAGCCGCTGCGCCGCTTTTTCACTCAACGTAACCAGGTTGAAGTCGGAACCTTCAAGTTTGTCCAACGTATAGGTTTTTTCCTTCTCTGCCGCTGCCGCTGTGCTTGCCCCCCCGCCGCAGGCTGTCAGGCAGAGGCTGACCAAGAGCAATCCCACCATCATCCACAATGTTCGATGTTTCATTTTGTTTCTCCTCGATCGTAGATAGTGTTAGTCTGTAGTCCATAGTCCATAGTCTGTAGTCCGTAGTCTCTAGTCCACCGAGGGCGCTCAATGTGGACTATGGACTACGGACTACGGTCCATTAATCGGCAGGCGCAAAGCCCGGTTCGGTGCGCTTGTTGAGCGCGTCGATAAACTCAGTTTCGGTGATCTGACCATAGCGCAGGTAGAGCGGTGGGACAACCAACAGGTTGTAGAGGGTGGCTGTGACCAAACCGCCGATTATCACCGTGGCCATAGGACGCACTAATTCATGGCCGGCAAGGTTGCCAAGGAAGACAAAGGGCGCCAAGGCCAGGATCGTGGTGATCGCCGTCGTTAGAATGGGGGCCACCCGTTCGCTGATGCCGCGGCTGACCAACTCGGCGCCAAAGGGTAGCCCGTCTTCCTGTTCCAATTGTTGGCAATGTTTGATGGTGGCAAAGGCATTGCGCAGGGCAATCGCTAGGATGGCAAAGAAGCCAAAGAGCGCCCCCAGCGTGAGGGCGCCGCCGCTTAAGAGCGAGGCAAGCGCGCCGCCGGCCAACGCCATCGGCAGGGTGACATAGGTCAACGCCGCCATGCTCCACTTTTGGGTCACAGCCTGCACCAGCAGGAAGACGCCAATCAGGGCGGCGATCACAAAGTAAAGGGTTCGTTGGCGGGCCGCCGCGCGCGCCGTCGATTCAGCCAACACTTCGGCGTGATGTTCTAAGGGAAAGGCGACGCCCTTGAGCGCTTCTGCAATGGTCGTTGAGGCGACAGCGATGGAGCCGCTCGCCACATTAGCCGTCACATCGACAAAGCGGGCGACGCTGTCACGGCGGATGATGGTGGTCGCCGGGACAATGCGCACATCGGCCACCGCTTTCAACGCCACCTGACCGCCAGGGGTGTCAATCAACAGATTCTGAATGTTGGTCAGGCTGTTGCGGATGGCCGGATCACCCCAGACCACCACATCAAAGACCTTTTGATCCTGGTAGAGGTTGCCGACCTGAATGCCGGAGATCAGCGCCGACGCCTGCCGTCGCACTTCGCCGGGCTTGATCTGATGTTTTTCGGCGTTGGCTAAATTCACCTCAATTTGCACCTCCGGCTCCTGCGTGGGAATTTCCGCCTGAACATCGGCGAGGTTCCCCATGCCGGCCAGGAGATCCTTGATTGCCTGGGCTTTCTCGTGCAGGACACTCTCATCATGCCCATAGATGCGCACCGTCAGATCCTTGGCCGGCCCCAGCAGCGCCTCTTCGGTGAGGGCGGGCTGGTAGAGTTCCACTTCGGTCAACAGACCGGGGTAGCCGGCCACTGTGTCATGAATCGCGTGCAGGGCAGCAGCGTGGTCGGCGGTGGTGTCTAGGCTGACCCAAATCTCACCGGAGTTGATGCTCACTACTTGATCGCCCGTAACAGCGCGGCCGACATGCGCACCCACATTGCGCACACCAGGGATCTGGCGCAATTCATGGCTGGCTTGCCCAATGCTGCGATTCATTTGCAGACGCGACGTGCCGGGGGCGGCGTTCCAGCGCACCAGAACTTCAGTCTGTTTGATGGCGGGCAAGAGGGTACGCGGCTGGACAAAGAAGGCAAGCAGGCCGACCATGATAAAGGCGAGCGCCATGCTGAGCGCCAACATCGGCGCGCGGAGGGTGCGGGCAATAAAACCGCTAAAAAACTTTTCCAGGCCGGTCATCAGCGGCGATACAGTGCGCACCCGTCTGGCTGGCTCTTTGGCATGATCCAGGAGCAGCAAGGCCAGGCCGTGCGCCACCACCATACCCACCACCAGCGATGTAATCACCGCCCAGAGGTAGGAAACGATGAGCGGCTGTAGGAAGGAACCGGCCAGCCCCTGCATAAAGTAGACCGGCATAACCGCCACGATCAACGCCAGCGTGGCAAAGAAGGCGGTGCTGCGTGTGTCCATGACTGCATCCAGTACGGTGGCAAAGACCGATTTATTGCTGCCGGCGGCCTGTTGTTGGCGCAAGCGGCGGGCAATATTGTCAATGTCCACAATGGCGTCGTCGATGATGACTACCAGCGCCAACGCCAGGCCGGCCAGCACCATCATATTGAGCGTCGGCACGCCACGCAGATAGAGAACGTAGACGCCCAACATGAGCGAGAGGACAATGGTCACAAGGCTAACCAGCGCCATGCGCCAATTCAGGAAAAGGAAGAGCAGCGCCAGCGCCACCAACACGGCGGATACCGTCAAAGTGCGGTTCAAATTGCCCAGCGCCAGTTCAATGTAATTGGCCGGGCGGAAGACGGTGGGGTCAACCGTGATCCCCTTGAGGCCAGGAGCCAACTCCTTCAGCGCTTCTTCGACGGCTTTGGTCACGGCAATGGTGGATGCGCCCGGGAATTTCTCCACCACCATGAGCAGACCCGCGCCATTATTCAAAGTCGCATCGCCAATCAGTGGTTGGTGGTCGGTGACAATGTTGGCGACATCGCCCAGCAAAATGTTGGTTGTATTCACCACCGGCACTTTGGCCAGGTCTTCCGCCGAGATGATCGGCAGAATGTGTTGGATGCTCAGGCGTTGGTTGGGCGTGTCGATCCAGCCGGCGGTGCCGGGGGAGGACGATTCCAGATAACTTAAGGGGGAGACCCACAACGCTTCGCCACTGGTCTCAATCACCTGATCAAGTGTGACGCCCTTGGCATTGAGGTTTTTAGGATCGACCTGCACCTGAAGCTGTTGGTCCCGCTCACCCCAAATTGCCACATTCGCCACCCCCGGCAACCCCATCAACTTGGGTTTAATGTTCCAGTGGGCCAGCACTGACATATCGATCAGCGAAAGCTCAGCAGAAGAAAGCCCGATCATCATCACACGGTTCGAGGCCGAAAGCGGTTGGAGCATGACCGGCGGCTTGGAGACATTGGGCAAGGCATGGGCTTGGGTCAGGCGCTCTTGCACCATCTGGCGCACCAGATACTCATCCGAACCCGGTTCAAAGATAAGCAGCACGCGTGATAGCCCGGCCACCGACTCAGAATAGAGCTGATCCAACCAGGCCACCCCATTGAGGAGATCAGCTTCCATTGGCAGCGTAATCAACGCTTCGACCTCGGACGCGGAAAGGCCCAACGCTTCGGTCTGCACTTCCACCAGGGGGGGATTGAATTCCGGGTAGACATCCACCGGCATCTTGCGTAGCTCGGTGAAGCCGTATACTGCTAGCACAATGGCCAGCACAAGAACAAGAAAGCGGAGCCGAAGACTTGATTCGATCATCCAACGTATCATCTGGGCAGTTTCCTTTCACTAGCATGACGTTCTTCACACCCTGCTGGCGGCACTGAATTACAGACGAAAACAGCGCAACCAACAAAACGAGAATCGATGTAGAAGGCAGCGGATAGGATGGGCGGAGGTGCATGCGCGCATAACCCAGCCGCTATGATTCCGCAAGCAACTTGGCGACGCAGTTTGAGTCGATTGGTAAGAGCTTTGGTTTTCTCCTTTCTGCAGCGCCAATGGTGCGTAGGCGCAACGAATGGATGCAGCACAGCTTCAACACAGGTGCAAAAGGCAACTGTTTGACCGTTCTGTTGACAGGCTCATCGGCGGAAAGGGTGAACACCTCTCAGGTTTTGAAAACCTGACAGGTGGCGGGTCGAAACCGCACCCGTTCTGGCCATGAGCATGTCGACAAAAGAGTTAGCCAAGCGAACGATAATGAAAAAAACTCTCATCCTGGCTTCATCCACCATTCATCTCGACAGGGTATACTCTACTTAGAAGCAAGAGAGTGCGCCAAAGTGGTTATGCCCACATAGCCGCGCAGTATATAGGCTATCTGTAAGCAGCACCATCTGCATCCCTGTTTAGAAGATCAGTAAATAAAAGCTGGTAAGCGTTGGCTTCCTCATGCCACACGGTTTGTCAAGCACAGACAAAGTTATACCAAGCGAAGGTTTGACATGCTTTTTTGGAAGGTTTATAATGGAGATTGCCAAAACAAAAACAGTACCCTGAGCTGTTGATTTTTCAACAACCCTGTGTACAGCAAACCGTTTACTTGCCCTAAACGTCTTGCCAAAGTTTTTATTTGGGCCACGTCAGGCGCTGATTATAGATCAGCGCCTGTCCTTTTTTTCCAAAACAGCCGAGTCAAGCTTTCCCACATTTCGATAAACTACAGCCTCAACGAACCACAGCCAAAGACGGGTAAAGCTTAGCTATACAAGTTGTTGCCGCCGTTGTTGCGGCGGTCGATCACATCCTTTCTGACAACCACCCAAAAGCGTTCGTTACAGCTTTAACTGCGGAGAGCAATTATTTTGGTATTACACGATCACGAAGGTTAACGAATTATTTCAGTCAGCAGATTGGATCGCAACAAGTGGGTGACGGCTGGCTGCGCCTCTGTCATCGTGAATAATTCTGTGATCATACGACTATCGATGGACAACAAAGCCATGCGACCGGTTATTGCAGTTCACATGACCTTGCACAAGAGCCGTGATAGATGTTAAAGCAAACCAACATCAGTGGAAAGTAATAGGGCTAATGGTGAAAGTAGAGGGCAATCAAAAATGTAATTGCAGTATCAATATCTTTAGAAATAAAGATCTGTAATGTATTTACAAAAAACAGCAGTTGTAAATACGTTACAAATTCGGGGCAAAAGCTAAGTTTCCCCGCTGACATTCCACCAAGCGCCCAATGTACCTTGATGCTCAACAACAACTTTCAATAAAATGTTCTAGTAATGATTGCGACAACAACGGCGATAGTAAGCTACAATGATATTACTAAATGATACGATTGTGGATTAACGAAGAATTTGTGCTATGCAACATATCGTTAGTAAGAAGAGAGAACAATCATCACTAAGCGATAGAGCCACGCAACAACTTCATTGAAGCAAGTAAAGCATACCTGATACGGTTGAACAATTGGTTCTCTAACAACTACCCGTAGCGTCATCTCTCACCTTACCACAAGCTTTCTCTTTTCATTACCGTAAGATCATTTTGTAGTAAGTTATTGGGCAAGACTACAGCAGGAAGTACAAGAATTAGCTATAATATATCACAACCAAACATTGTTTGTCAATACTGTTTTCAACTTTTGGAACTCCACTCCTAAAATTCAGCTTTCCTTAATTCACTGCTCCTTCTCCTGGTAAGATCAACTGTAGAATACGCGCCATTAGCTTGCTCAATAACCGGCCAAAGGCATCATCCGCTTGCAAACAATGCAAAACAGATGCTGTCAATTTGCTTACAATTTCACTGGACTTATAACAACATCAAGTAAAACTTACAACATCTTATAGTAAAATATAAGCATTTGCTAACATTTCACTAATTCTTATCTAATGTAGCCCATGGACAATGAAGCGTTGTAAGGCTATCGGCGGCAACAGCGATGCCTTTCATATTTTACGCTCTACCAAGGAAGAGAGTACAATATCAATTTCGCGTGCGTACCGTGCTTTTACGCGCAAACAAAACGATACACAATTAACGGAAATCGCGTGAATTTTTTGAAACGGGACGCCCCAGCCCGTCTCATCGATTTACTTGACAGGAGACATAGCTATGATTGAAGTCCGCGACTTGATCAAAGCCTATGGCCACATTCAGGCGCTCAAAGGCGTCAGCTTTAGTGTGGCCGACGGTGAGATCGTTGGTTTGCTCGGCCCCAATGGCGCCGGCAAGACCACGATCATTAAAATCCTCACTGGCTATCTACAGCCGGATGAAGGCGTTGTCGAGGTTGATGGTCTCGACGTCTTAACCCAAACCCAAGCCGCCCAGGCGCGCATTGGCTACCTGCCGGAAAATGCGCCCATCTACCCTGAATTATCGGTACAAGCCTATCTGAAATTAATGGCTGATCTGCGGCAGATCCCGGCCCCGGAACAGCGGGCGCGTCTCTCAGAAGCAATCCATGCCACCGGTCTGGCCGACCGTTTGACACAACCCATCGGCCAGTTGAGCAAAGGCTATCGCCAGCGCGTTGGTCTGGCCCAAGCCATTCTGCACCGGCCACGC
The DNA here is from genome assembly GCA_021405325.1 of Caldilinea sp. CFX5. Next base: position 23,050 of record QWII01000059.1, read on the forward strand.
CTCTTGATTCTTGATGAGCCGACCGTTGGTCTCGACCCGACCCAAATTGTCGAAATCCGCAGCCTCATCCGTCGCCTTTCGGAACACAGCACCATTCTCTTCTCCACCCATATCTTAACAGAAGTCGAAGCGCTCTGTGATCGGGCGATCATTCTGATGAATGGGCAAATTCGCGCCGATGCTCGCCTCAATGAATTAGCCAGCAGCAATGATGCCGTGTTGGTGCTCGATAAGGCGGCGGACAATGTAATCGGTGCGCTCAAAGGCTTGCAGGGCGTCAATACGGTACAACAGCAACCCAGCGCCAATGGTCATGTCAGCTATCGGGTCATCGGCAAGGAAAATGCCGATCTCTGCCCCGCCATCTATCAATTAGCCAACCAGCATCACTGGCCCTTGCGCGAATTACGCAGCGACCGCCAGACGTTGGAGAGTGTCTTTAGTAAATTAGCAACAGGATGAAAACGTAGTCCTAAGTCCGTAGTCCTAAGTCCGTAGTCATGGCAGAAACAGTATCAATGTCCTACGCTATACAAATGACGCTGGACGCTGGACTACAGCCCGCAACACGATGGAGTTTCGCTATGCGACAAATCTTATCTGTAACCCGCAAAGAATTAGACAGCTATTTCGGCTCACCGATGGCGCTCATTTTTTTGGGCGCGTTTTTGGCGGTGACGCTCTTTACCTTCTTCTGGGTGGAGACCTTCTTCGCCCGTGGCATTGCTGACATTCGCCCCCTCTTTACGTGGATGCCGCTCTTGCTCATCTTTTTGGTGGCGGCCTTGACCATGCGCCAGTGGAGCGAGGAGCAGCGCGCCGGCACGATGGAGATGTTGTTGACGCTGCCGGTCAAACCCTGGCAGTTAGTCATCGGCAAATTTCTGGCCGTGATGACCCTGGTGGCCCTGGCTCTAGCGTTGACCTTACCCTTGCCGATCAGCGTCGCCATGCTTGGCCCGCTCGACTGGGGGCCGGTCATCGGCGGTTATCTGGCCGCGCTCTTGCTGGCCGCGGCTTATACAGCAATCGGTCTCTTTATCTCTTCCCTCACCGATAATCAGATCGTGGCGCTGATCTTAACCGGCATTGTCGGCGGCCTCTTCTATCTGCTGGGAACGCCAACCATGCAGGAATATGTCGGCAGTCCCTGGTCAACGGTGTTGGGCAATATTGGCACCGGCAGCCGCTTTGAGAGCATTCAGCGGGGCGTCATCGACCTGCGTGATCTCATCTACTACCTCTCGCTGGCCGGCATCTTCTTGCTTTTGAACACGTTAAGCTTGGACAGCAAGCGCTGGAGCCATGGCAGACGCACGGTGGACTACCGCCGCAACGCCACCCTCTTTGGCACGCTGGCCGCCGTCAACCTGATTCTGCTCAACATCTGGGTGACGCCGCTCTATGGGATGCGCGTGGATCTCACGGCGCAAAAGCAATACAGCCTCTCTGACACGACCAAGGATCTGCTTGGCACCTTGAGTGAGCCGTTGCTCATCCGCGGCTATATCAGTGAGAAGAGCCACCCGCTGCTCAACCCGTTGCGCCCGCAAATTCAGGACCTTCTGCGCGAATATGAGATCAACGGCAAGGGCAAAGTAACCGCCGAAGTGGTCGATCCGGTGAGTGATCCCGATCTCGAAGCCGAAGCGAATCAGACCTATAACATTCGCCCCTTCCCCTTCCAGGTGACTGGGCGCTATGAGGCGTCGGTCATCAACTCTTATTTTGATATTCTGGTGCGCTATGGCGACCAGGATGTGGTGATCAACTTCCGGGATCTGATCGAGGTGACGCCCAATGCCAGCGGCAACATTGATGTGCGGCTGCGCAACCTGGAATATGACCTGACCAGCGCTATCAAGAAGGTGGTCTATGGCTTTCAAAGTGTTGAATCGGTACTGGGCGCGTTGAGTGACCCGGTGCAGTTCACCCTCTTTGTCACCCCCGATGCCTTACCGGCGGAATTGACAGAAGCGTCGGCGACCATCCAGAAGGTAGCGCAGGAGATCGCCGACCAATCCAACGGCAAGTTTGTCTTCCAGACCCTCAATCCCGATGATCCCAACAGCGGCGTTACCCGCGCCAGCCTAACGGAAAATTATGGCATTCAACCCTTCTTGGTGTCGCCCCTCTTCTCTGACCAGACCTATTATCTGCACATGTTGTTGCAGAATGGTCAGCAGGGGCAGTTGATCTACCCGTCGCAAGATTTAAGCGAAGGCGGTATCCGCACGGTGATCGAGAACGCGCTGAAACGTTCCTCCACCGGCTTCCTCAAGACCGTTGGTCTCTGGACGCCGCCCAGTGTGCCAACGCAAGACATGTTTGGACAACAGCGCCAGCCGCTCTCCAGTTGGCAAAATATTCGCGACCAGTTGCGCCAGGAATATACGGTGCGCGATATTGATCTCTCCACCGGCCAGGCGCCCACCGATGTGGACACGCTCTTCCTGGTCTTGCCGCAAAATTTCACCGACAAAGAACGCTTCGCCATCGACCAATTCCTCATGCGCGGCGGCTCGGTGATTGTCGCCGCCGGCAATTATGCCGTGGACATTGACCAATTCGGCCAGGGGTTAGCCTTGCGCCCGATCGATGGCGGCTTGCGTGAGATGCTGCTCCACTACGGCGTCGATGTCCAGCAATCGATTGTGATGGATGACCAGAATCAACCCTTCCCGGTCACCGTACAGCGCCAGGTTGGCGGTCTGCCGGTGCAGGAGATTCAGGCCGTCAACTTCCCCTTCTTTGTTGATGTGCGCCAGGATGGCATGGGGGAGGGCAACGCGATTGTCGCCGGTCTGCCCGCAGTGACGATGAACTTTGTCTCGCCGGTAATCTTAGACGCAACCAAGAATGAAGGGCGCGAAACGAGCGTGCTGCTCAATTCCAGCGCGGCCTCGTGGTTGCGCAGCGACCCCACCTTGCAGCCCGACTTCCAACTTTATCCCGAACGCGGTTTTGCCGTCGAAGGGGAGCAGAAATCTTATCCGTTGGCCGTGGCCATCCGTGGCTCGTTTGAAAGCTTCTTCAAGGGCAAAGCCTCTCCCTTCGCCGAAGCGGCCGCCACTGATCCCAACGCGCCTACGCCGACCCCCGCCGCCGGCCCGCAACCGGATGAAAGCACCCTCACCCAGTCGCCCGACACGGCGCGACTGATTGTCATCGGCAGCGGTGAGTTTGTCGATGACTTTGTGTTGAATCTTTCTGCACAACTGGTGCAAGATCAGGTGCTGAACAACCTGCAATTTGCGCAAAACGCCGTTGACTATTCTGTGGAAGATACGGATCTGTTGGCAATTCGTTCGCGTGGCACCTTCACCCGTCTCCTTGATCCGTTGGACGAAAGTGAACAATCGACCTGGGAGTTTGGCAACTATGCTGTAGCGCTGCTGGCTCTTGTGGTGATTGGTGGACTCTGGTATGTTCGCCGCCGCAACGAACGTCCGATGGAATTAATCAACGCTTGATCTGTTTGGAGAGTAGAAGATGAATCGATCAAACCAAATCCTGGCAGGGATTTTAATCTTACAATTGGCGCTGGCGGCTTTTATCTTTTGGCCGGATAGCGCCACGACAGCAACTGCTGCACCGCTCTACGCCGGCACAACCATCGACGATATTCAGTCGATCACCATCAGTGAAAAAGAGCAGAGCATCAAAGTCGTCCGTAGCGGCGATGGCTGGGTGTTGCCCGAAGCGGAAGATTTTCCGGTGACGGCCGTGCAGGCCAGCGATGTGATCTCGAAGGTGTTGACGCTGGACACCCGCCGCCTGGTGGCAAGCAATCCGACCAGCCATAGTCGGCTGGAGGTGACGGAGGACAAATTTGTCCGGCGCGTCGATCTGGAAACGAAGAATGGCGAGACCTTGACGCTCTACGTTGGCAGTGCACCCAGCGCCCGTTCGACCAATGTACGCCGCGGGGATAGTGACAATGTCTACTTGAGCAATACCCTCAGCGCCACGGATCTGCGCACCGACTACGCCAGTTGGATCGACACCACCTACCTAGCGATCCCGGAGACCGATGTACAGGCGCTGACGATTGAGAATGCCCAAGGCAAGCTCCAGTTCACCCGCCCCACAACCGATACCTGGACCTTGAGCGATCTGGCTGCTGGTGAGACCTTTAATCAGAACAATCTCACCTCCATGCTCTCGCGCCTGAGCAGCTTTACCATGATCAAGCCGCTGGGCAAAACCGAAAAGCCCGCATACGGCATGGCGACGCCCAGCGCTTCGCTGACCATTGTTTCGCAACCGGCCGGCGGTGAAGCCAAGAGTACAACCCTGACCATTGGTCAAATTATCAGCGGTACGCAGAACTATGTTGCCAAGTCGTCGGATTCGGACTACTATGTTGAAGTGGCGTCCTTCAGTGTCGATAACATGGTCAACCGCGGGCGCGACGAGTACTTGACGCCGCCGCCAACCCCGGAAGCCGGCTCCCCAATCACAGCAACCAACTTCATCACCGGGTTTGATGGGATTACGGCGACAACGCCCGTGTCGATCACGCCTGCGGTCACCGCCACTGATACGACTATTACCAACACAGTCCCAGTGACCGCGACAGATGCTGTGACCACAGCGCCCTAACCTTTACCTTTTTCTTCTTGATTCTACAGCACAGTTGTGCTGGAATCGATGCAGAAAGAACAACCAACCAACACGAAGCTTGGGGATGGTATGGCGAGCAAGGAAAAGGATGAAGAGCATGAGAAGACCGAGTGGCATCGACTGATCGGCATGATCTTGTATGCAGTCTTTATCCGCCTGCGCTACATGACCGACGTTGAGGTCGATTTGGCAAGCCAAAGACAGTTGGTGGACATCAATCGGCGATGGCGAGGCTTACGACCTCAAACCGGGCATCCTCCAACCGGTACGGATTATCCTCTGTCAGCAGACCGATAACCCGGTGCTGGCGCTCTTTTCCGGCAGGCCGGAGAAGGTTTTTGCCAGTTACGACTATTTGCGGCAACATAGCGATTTACTCGACGAAGTCAGTGTTTACTTTCAAAAGATTGCTGAGTATTATGGCAAGGAGATGGTGAACATGTATACCAAAGAAGATTTCTGGCGTGATTATCCACCCAAAGATCAACCTTTCGCTTTTCCTTGGGAAGAAGAGTACCACAAAGAAGTGTTATCTAAAGCAGTAGCGGAGGCAGCACGCGCTGGTCACGAAGCCGGCCTCGAAGAAGGTCGTGAAGAAGGGTTTAAAGAGGGGCGAGAGGAAGGTCGTGAAGAAGAACGGAAAGCAACGGCACGCACCATGCGTGAGTTAGGCGTAGCCTACGCGTTAATCAGCAAGGTCACTGGTTTAACGGACGAGGCAATTCGCACCCGATAACAACCGCTGGCCGTATCTGTTGCAAACAAGACGGGAACTGCTTGCTGAAGTAGATACGGCCAGCGCTATTTTCTTTGCCCTATGCCCGCGTCAACCGTCGGTAGGTAATGCGATGGGGCCGGTCGGCGGCGGGGCCGAGGCGACGGTGGCGATCCTCTTCATACTCGCTGTAGTTGCCCGGGTACCAGTAGACCTGGCTATCCCCTTCAAAGGCAAGGATGTGCGTAGCAATGCGGTCGAGGAACCAGCGGTCGTGGGAGATGACCAGCACGCAACCGGCAAAGCCTTCCAGCGCATCTTCCAAGGCCCGCAGGGTATTCACATCCAGGTCATTGCTCGGTTCGTCCAGCAACAAGACGTTGCCCCCGCCCTTGAGCATCTTCGCCGTATGAACACGGTTACGTTCACCGCCGGAGAGCGTCCCCACCTTTTTCTGTTGGTCAGTGCCGCCAAAGTTAAAGCGGGAAACAAAAGCGCGCGAGTTGACCAGGCGGTCGCCTAGTTGCATCTGCTCATTGCCGCCGGTAATCTCTTCCCAGACCGTTTTGTTGGCCTCGAGCGTATCGCGACTTTGATCGACATAGCCCAACTGCACGGTGCTACCCACCGTCAAGGTGCCGCTGTCCGGCTGATCCTGCCCCACAATCATACGGAAGAGCGTGGTCTTACCGGCGCCGTTGGGGCCGATGATGCCGACGATGGCGCCGGGCGGAATGTCAAAGCTTAGATTTTCATAGAGCAGGCGGTCGCCAAAGGCTTTGCTGATCCCCTCGGCGCGGATGACAATGTCGCCCAGACGCGGTCCCGGTGGAATGTAGATTTCGCGCTCTTCGTTGGCCCGTTCCTTGTTTTGGGCCAGGAGGTCATTGTAAGCGTTGATACGCGACTTGCGCTTGGTCTGACGCGCTTTGGGTGACATGTTGAGCCATTCCAACTCGCGTTCCAAGGTCTTCTGGCGCAGCGCTTCACTCTTCTCTTCCTGGGCCAACCGCTGTTGTTTCTGCTGGAGCCAGGAGGAGTAGTTCCCTTTCCACGGAATGCCATAGCCGCGATCCAGTTCCAGAATCCAGCCGGCCACATTATCGAGGAAGTAGCGATCGTGGGTGACGGCGATGACGGTGCCTTCGTAGTCCTGTAAGTGCTTTTCCAGCCAGGCCACCGATTCGGCGTCCAGGTGGTTGGTCGGCTCGTCAAGCAGCAGAATGTCGGGCTTTTTGAGCAGCAGACGGCACAAGGCCACCCGCCGCCGTTCACCACCGGAGAGAATCGCCACCTGCGCCTCACCAGGCGGACAGCGCAAGGCGTCCATCGCCAGTTCGAGCCGACTGTCCAGATCCCAAGCGTTGAGCGCATCGAGTTTGTCCTGCACCTCGACCTGGCGCGCCATCAGGGCGTCCATCTCGTCGGCGTTCAGCTCCTCGCCAAACTTCATGTTGATCTCATCAAACTCGCGCAGGGCGTCCACCACCTCTTGCACCCCTTCTTCGACCACCTGACGCACAGTTTTGCTGTTGTCCAGTTGGGGTTCCTGCTCCAGATAGCCGATGGTGTAGCCGGGCGAGAGCATGGTTTCGCCGTTAAATTCTTTGTCAACCCCCGCCATAATGCGCAGCAGGGTGCTTTTGCCGGCGCCATTCAACCCCAAGACGCCAATTTTGGCGCCGTAAAAATAGGAAAGGCTAATATCACGAATCACTTGTTTGTTCGGCGGGTAAATTTTACTGACCCCCACCATGGAATAAATAATTTTGGTACTCATACAGAATTTGTTTTTTGCTCCTGCTTCAGGCCTACTGAAAATCTTACATCTCGCGAGTATAAACGGAAGTATGATGAATCAAAAATATGTACAACGGTTGCGTGCACTTGCGGCGCGCTTTCATACCGTACATTACAGGTGCGCTTCCGCACAATACATTACAGTTGTGACACGTTTGGGCTGCTGTAGACGTTGTGCACTTTGCGAAGTTGGGTTACACTATAGGTCAAGCACATGTGGTAAGCAATTATAAGCATACTGAGGGCAATCGTTCCACAGCGCATTTGTCTTTGGGGCTACCATGCCCGCTCCTAGCCAGTCCGTGACTGGCGGCTTGGTCGCCAGTCACGGACTGGCTAGGAGCGAGGGGTTGATGGCTACCAGATTCACGATTGCCCTCGATCAATCATCGAAATCACGATAACCATCCACACATCAAGGTTTGAAGGAGCGCTCTATGAAGCGAAAAGTGGTCAGTCTGTTTATCATGACTTTGCCCTTGCTTTTGGCTGTTCTGCTGCTGCAACTGCCGGCCTTCGGCGCGCCGGCTGCGCAAACAGCGCCAACAGCCGATGACGGCAATAGCGCCCCCCAGCAGATCGTCATTCGTCAACAAATTCCCGTTTCCTTTACCCTCATGGCCCCGCCGGCGCTGACCGGCACGGTGAACAACACCGGCACCGGTAACCTGCTGGGGGCCCTTTTTAGCTCAATTACGCGTTCATCAAATCTCACGCCGACGGCAACTACACAGACGGTTATAGTAACACTCACCCTGGATTTACAACTGACCGTAACCGACACCTTGACCAGCACTGTCCCTGCTACTGTTACGCTTACCCTGCCTGATCAAGGGGATGGCGCGGCGCCGGTGGCTGTTGCACTCGGCCAAGTACCGTTAGCTGAGGTTGTGATCACGCCATTGGCGCCAGTGACAGCCGCGCCAGCACTCACCGAAACGGCAGCCGTGACGACCGGCGCGGAGGTGACAGAGACCGCCGGCGTCACCACACCGGCCACCAGCCCGGCCGCTGCTATTACCGGAACTGTGGCAATTACCGCCAATTTGCGTTCCGGCCCTGATACCACCTTTGATGTGGTGGGGACAACGACTGCCGGCCAGCCAGTGACAATTGTGGCGCGCAATGGCGACGGCACCTGGTATCTGCTCAATAACGGCTTGTGGCTGGCAGCACTTCTGGTCGACAATGTGCAAGGCCAACCGCCGCTGGCCACCGAAGAGTTGGTGACCGCCTTGCGCGCCGGAAATGTCATTACAAACACCACACCCGTCACGGCAACTGCCAGCGTAACCGCCACCGGCGCCGTTACACCAAGCACGCCGGTGACGGCAACCACGGAAGTTACCACGACCACGCCACCCACCACAGGGCCAATCCTGGTGCCGACGCCTACTGCTCCTCAACCGGCGGCGCAAGCTGTTCAACCACCGCGCGTAACCGTAGACGCCAACTTGCGCGCCGGTCCCAGTATCACCTACCCGATCATTGGCGGCACTGTCACCGGGCAAGAAGTTAACATCGTGGCGCGCAATGGCGATGGCAGTTGGTTCCGGCTCGATAATGGCGGTTGGGTTGCCGCTTTCCTCCTGGCCAATCCGCCGATCACCACCACTGTGCCGCTCTTTGTAGAGGAAGGTGCGCAGAGCGGAACTACACCAACAGTCACAGCCGCGCCGATACCAACGGCGACGATCACAGCGACAGCCACAGCAACCAACACAACCCCCATTTTAGGTGTACGTGAAAATCTCTATACCATCCGTGTTGATGGCATTGTGGATGGCTATGATTTTACTTTGAACAAGATTGATGATCTAGTCAATCAGGCGGGCGATAATGTGGCGCTGCTGCAAGATCGGGCCTGGATTGTTGAAATGACGACGGCCATTACCCTGCTACGCACCACCAGTGACGAAATCAGAACACTGACAGCGCCACCCATCTTCACCGGCGCCCACGCGATTCTGCTCGAAGCCGCCACTTCTTTTACGCGTGCGGCTGATCTGCTGGCCGAAGGAGTCGATCAGTTGAATACCGACTTGTTGGATCAAGCCTTTGCCGAAATCACTGCCGGCACCAATCGCCTGACCCGCGCCCAGAATGCGATTGCCGCCGCCACACCGTAAACCTAGACCGGAAGACAAGAAGACAGGGAGACAAGAAGCGAAAAGAGCTTCTTCTTGTCTCCCTGTCTTCTTGTCTTTTTATCAGGATGACGACACTTTTTCTCTTCCTGCTCGCCTTCACCGCCGGCGCCCTCCCCTTCTCCGTCTGGGTAGGACGGCTGGCCTTGGGGACAGATATTCGACGGCAGGCGTATCAAGCCTGTGGCGGTCATGCCACGGTGCGCAACTGCATGAAATTACCGGGCCGGTCTTTATTTATGACCAGCCACCGAGTTGGCGCGGCACGACCCATCCCGGCGGCGGCGTGCCGATGGTGACACTATCGGGAAAGGGGGCGGCGGCGATGGTACTGGCTGATATGTGATGCGTGATAACGTGATGCGTGATAACGTGATTCGTGACTTGGGGATGCTGTATGACAAGTGAGCAAACAAGCCGCCCGCTACGGATTGCCCAGACTGTCGCGCTGGTGATTTTGGCGGTGGCGCTGCTGTTTATCGGCTTTCTGGTTTGGGCCGGACGACCGGCAATGGCGACGACAGAGGCTTTGGACGCGTTGACCACCGATGAAAAGGTTTTCGTGACGACGACACCGTGGCTGGTCTTTACGCCGGTGACGCCGACAGCCACAACCGGCCTTATCTTCTATCCCGGTGGGTTGGTCGATCCGCGTGCCTATGCCCCAGCGGCACGCGCCATTGCAGCAGAAGGCTATCTGGTTGCTATCGTGCCGATGCCCTTTAACCTGGCTGTCTTTGCACCCAACCGTGGGCTGGATGTGATGGCGGCCTATCCAACCATTGAACAATGGGCAATTGGGGGCCATTCGATGGGCGGGGCGATGGCAGCAAACTTTGCAGCTACCCAGGACGAAGCAGTCAGTAGTCTAATCCTCTGGGCCTCCTACCCGACCAGCAACAACTCGTTAGCGCGACGCGAGAATTTACAGGTCACTTCGATCTACGGGACGAATGACGGTCTCTCGACAATCGCCAAGATTGAGGAATCACGCGCACTACTGCCGCCTGACAGTACCTTTGTCGCCATTGAGGGGGGCAATCATGCCCAGTTTGGCTGGTATGGCGCCCAGGACGGTGACAACCCAGCCGCCATTCCCCATGAAACCCAAGAAGCGCAGGTGATCACCGCAACGCTGGCCGCCTTGGCCGCCGTCCAGCAATAGGAGAGTCAATGGCGCGACCAATATCCATTAACACGCCTACGGCTGAGTGTTAGGAAGAGGAGCAACTTGAACATCCTTATTGTCGGCGCCGGTCTCAGCGGTTTGATGGCTGCGCTGCAACTTCAGGGCAGCGGCAAACAGGTGACGCTGATCGACAAAGGGCCAACCACCGGCGGTCGGCTGGCAACACGGGCGATTGGCCCTGGTCTGGCCGATTTGGGCGCGCAATTTTTCACCGTGCGTGCACCGCTCTTCCAAGAGTATGTCGAGCAATGGCAGCGCGTCGGTTTGGTCTACGTCTGGTCAACCGGTTGGAGTGACGGCAGTTTGCTCGGCGGAACCACCTATGACGGCTACCCCCGTTATGCGGTCCACGGCGGCATGAATGCGTTGGCAAGTCATCTGACTCAACAGGTGATCAACCAAGGCGTCACCATCCACACGGGGCAACATGTAACTGCGATCAGACAAGAGGCGGACGGTTGGGTGGCAACCGCTGAAGCAGGCAATGCCTATTCGGCAGATGCGCTTGTGCTGACACCGCCGGTTCCACAAACATTGGCGCTGTTGACGGCGGGTAACGTGCCGCTGACCACTACCGATCGCGCAGCGCTGGAACGGATCACCTACGCGCCCTGTCTTTGCGGTCTCTTCTGGCTGGAAGGCCAAATCGACCTACCTGCTCCCGGCGCGATCCAACGCCCCGGGGCCGATCTCGCCTGGGTGGCGGACAACCAACGCAAGGGTATCTCCCCTGCCGCCACCGTGCTCACGATTCATGCCGGCCCAACCTATAGCGCCGCGCATGACGACAGCCCGGACGAAGAATTATTGGCAACCTTCCAGGCCAGTCTTCAACCCTTTCTACCCAACAAAGTGCTTGTCCACGCCGCCCAGATCAAACGCTGGCGCTATGCCCTCCCCATCATCACCCACCCGGCGCGTTACCTCCAAGCTGCCGGCGTCCCCCCGCTCTACTTCGGCGGCGACGCCTTTGGCGGCCCACGCGTCGAAGGCGCGGCATTGTCAGGATTGGCCATTGGCAGGGCATTATCCGAATTGTAGACAGGAAGAGTAACGACTCACCCCTCCCTACCCCTCCCCTGATAAGGGAGGGGTAGGGAGGGGTGGCTTGGTAGTTACCAAGAAGACAAGAAGCAGGGGAGACAAGAAGCAGTCGTCGAGTTCACCTTGTCTTCCTGTCTTCTTGTCTTCCCTCACTGATTCTGCTGCATCGCCGCCGCGATCAACTCCTGCTTGAGATCCCAAAGCCGCTGGGTGAGTGAGACGTGATAGATGTGGGGGTTGACCAAACGGCGGATGCCGGGGTCGAGCGCTTCAACATCGGCGATCCGCTGGGCGCGCATGGCCTCCAGGGTGGGGGAGTGGTAGACTACCTGGCCCGCACGGATAATTTCTTGGAGCAATGGTTCCATTCGGCGAATCGAACCGCCGCGCAGAATACGCGATTTGGTGTGATCCGAACTGTGGCGCAAGGTAAGTGGTGCGGTCGGGTCGATAGTTTCGTCCTCCAACGTTAAGAGGTCAGCAGTGGCTTTGCCGCGGTCATCGTAGAGACGGAGCAATTTTTTACGACCGGGGTTGGGTGTCTTGGCCGGCGATTCGGAAATTTTGATAGCCGAGTTCCACTGCTCGCCCTGACGCACAGCCATCAGTTTGTAAACGCCGCCCAACGCCGGTTCCCCCCAAGAGGTAATCAACCGCGTGCCGACGCCAAAGACCAGCCGGTTGATCAAGTGATCGGCATCCAATCCGTAACGCGGCGCTTCTTGGGTGATCTGGGTGATGATCTGCCAGATCACCAGCTCATCTAAATCACCGGACAGAACAATGGCTGTATCAGGAAAACCGGCGTCATTGAGCAGTTTGGCTGCTTGAATGCTCAAATAAGCCAGGTCGCCCGAATCAAGACGAATGCCGACCGGTCGATGACCCTTGCGGCGCAATTCCGCAAAGACCTTGACGGCGTGCGGCAGCCCGCTATGCAACGTATCCACAGTATCAACCAAAAAGAGACAATCATCAGGATAGAGATCGGCATAGGCTTGAAAGGCCGCCAGTTCACCCTCGCCCATTGCCATGAAGAGTTGCACCAGGCTATGGGCATGAGTCCCTTTCGGTGGCAACCCCACCGCGCGGGAGACGCCCACATTTGAGGTAAAACTTGCCCCGCCGATCAAGGCCGCCCGTGCGCCGGCATTGCCCCCCCGCTCCTGGGCGCGCCGTAGACCAAACTCTAGAACTGGTCGGCCCCGGCCACTCTCCCACATGCGCGACGCTTTGGTCGCAATCAAGGTTTGATAGTTGAGATGAGCCAGCAACGCCGTCTCCAAAATTTGCGCCATCGCCAACGGCCCCTCGACCACCGTCAGCGGCGTGTGGGGGTGGACGACGCGCCCTTCGGGAATGGCGTGCAGGGTGATGCCGCCAAAGTTGCCATCACTTGCCAACCAGCCCAAGAAATCCTCGGCAAAGAGGGGATTGCCGGCGTTGTCCCGTTGGCTGCGCAGATAGTCAATATCTTCCGCACGGAAACGAGCCTCACTCATCCAATCCAACAACCAGGCCAACCCGGCATTGACACAGTAACCGGCTTGATGGCTGTCATATGCAGGATAACGTCGAAAAAAATGCTCAAACTGCACAGTACGTTCATGCAGCCCGGCTCGGAAATAGAGCTGGGCCATCGTTAGTTGGTACTGGTCGGTAAAGAGAATTCCTTCCATACCGGCCCGGTTCACAGTGGTCATAGCAGACTCTTTCTTATCAAGTAAAACAGGAGGACAGTCAATCAGTATGACAGTCGGCCAGTTGGTCAGCCGGTCATTCCCGGCGAAGTCCCTGACTGGTTGACGGCCATGTTGGGCAAGCGGGAGTAAGTGTAGATTTTACCCTAAGTCCTGCCGGCGCGCAAACAGCCAACGGCCAACAGAACTCTTTAGCGTAGCGACGAAGCCCGCGCCTAGCCGGTCCGTGACCAGCGGTCTCCGGTGGGGTGCGGCTAGTACACGACGGCGTAAATAAACCCATAGTTGCCAGTGAGACAGTGAGACAGTGATAGGAGTTACGCAGTTGGACAAGACCTGTCAGGTTTGCGAAACCTGACAGGTCTCTGGTAGCGCCCGTCAACTGCGTAACTCCTAAGTGAGACAGTGAGACAGTGAGACAGTGACTGACTTACTGTCCTACTGACCGACTGGCTTACTTAGGCCGCTCTGTACTAGACGCTTCGTCGTTCCATTTCACCTTACTTCCGTCAGCTTACAGTCGGTGATAAGTAGGCCAGCCGTCTTCACCGTCCGATTGCTCATTGCTCAGGCGTGGGCTGGTTGTTTTGCAGACGTAATAAAGCGTTGAAGGAGCAACAAGCAAACCGACAGAAAGTTTACTAAACTGTCGGGGCTATCATTACACTTTCATGGAGGGACAAAGATGCTTGACACGACTTGGCGCCTACGCTTACCTGGCCGGCTTTTGTACCAACTGAGCCTCCTGCTGTTGATGGGCGGTTCACTCTTCGCCATCAGACCGGTGTTGGCGCACACGACGCTTCAGCCGACAGCCGTTCAGGAGCAAAGTAAACCGGTGATCACCCACTGGGCCAGCCAGGAATTTCCTGCCGTTGACGGGTCGCGCGTTGTCTGGCAAGATGCCCGCTTTGGCGCAACCGATATTTTCTTGCGTGACTTGACAAACAATGCACCGCCGGTAAACCTCACCCAATCGCACTCCTGGGAGGTCCAGCCCGCCATCGACGGCGACCTGGTTGTCTGGAAAGATGGCTATGCCGGCGTTGGTATCCACGGCATCAACCTCACGACTGGGGCCATTTTTACCGTCACAACGAACCAATCGGATCTCTCGCGTCCGCGGCTTTCTAACGGGGTCGTCGTCTGGGCCGACAATCGCGCCGGTAATCAGGAGTGGAATATCTATGCCTACGACCTTCTGCGCGCGACTGAGCTAGTGATCAGTGATGCGCCCGGCAATCAGAGTGATCCACAGATCGATTGGCCGTGGGTGGTCTGGTGGGATTACCAGGAGCGGATCTATCTGTACAACCTGGAGACGCAGCAACAGCAGACCATCCTCGCCACGCGCGGCGCCCGTCTGCCGGACGTTTCGGCGGCGGATGGGCTGGTCATCTGGCAAGATGCGCGCAACGGCAATTGGGATCTCTATGGCTATGATCTGCGTCAACAGCAGGAAGTTCCCCTGCTTATTGCCCCCCGCGACCAGGAGAACGCCGTGATCGACGATGGCGTGATCGCCTACCAAGAGCGCACAGAAGGCAGCGCCTGGAATGCTGCGCTCCTTGATCCGGTGCGGAAGGCGAGTTTTCTCATTGAAGCGCAAGCGGCCAACCAAACCCAACTGGCCTTGAGCCAGAAACTGGTGGTCTGGCAGGATATTCGCAACCATACGGCTGATATTTTCGCCTGGCAGTGGAATGGGACAGTGCCGGTAGTTGGCGTCTATGCGGTCGCGGCGCCGGCGGCGTTACAGGCGGGGGCCTTGCCGGGCGGGGAAGTGTTGCTTCAGTGGCAGGATAACGCAAGCACCGAAGATGGCTTTGTGTTGGAACGCGCCCAGGGCATCACCGGCACAACCTGGATCGAACTGGCTCGCCTGCCCGCGAACCAGACGAGCTATCGCGACCAGCCGCCCCTACGGGCCGAGAGCTACTGGTATCGCCTACGCGCTCACCGGGCGGGTGACTTTTCGGGCTATAGCAACGAAACCTTTGCCACCACCTTTACCGATACACCCAATCTGTACGAGTTGTATCTGATGACGTTGATCAACGCCGCCCGCGCCGACCCGGCCGCCTTTGGCTATCCTGCCTATCCACCTGTGCCGCCGCTGGCTTACAATCTCCTGGTAGGCTACTCGGCCCATTCGCACAGCCAGGCGATCTTAAATTCAGGCTATCAATTCGGTCATTGCGACCTCATCGGGCGCTGTCCTAGCGAACGGGCGCGGGCGGTTGGCTACACACACAACTGTGCGGAAAATCTCACCACCACCGCCCGCACTGGCCCCGCCGCCATTGCCGACGCCCATCAAAGCTTCTTGGACAGCGAAGGCCATCGCAACAACATCCTGGCCGCCGACCTGACCGAGATGGGCGTTGGTCACACCTTTGATCGCGCCAAAGGGGACAGCGGTCGGCATGGCCAGATCACCGCGGTCTTTTGCGGCAACTCGACGGTCAAGGCGCCGATACTGCCCATGGGCGCGCTTTTTCCCTACATCGGGACAACGGCAACTGACTTTACCTATCTGGTCAACTTCTATGCCGACGACGGCAAGGCGCCAAGCCAAGCGCAGGTCGTTATCGACGGCGTTGCTCACCCGATGAGCTTGCACTCCGGCCAGGCCGCGCATGGCACCTATCAATATCGGCAACGCTTGCCGGCAGGTGATGAACACACCTTTTACTTTGCTTTTACCCTGAGTGATGGTCAATCCGCCCGGTGGCCGGCCACCGGCGTCATCCCTTATCCCGATGTGGCGGCGCCGGCCAATCTGCCGCCGGTCGATCCGCCGGCGCCGCCGCGGACATTTTTGCATTTCCTCTATTTGGCACAGGTACGGCATTAAGTTGGAAAGTTTGAGGTTCATAACCAACTCCCCGTCTTTACAGCCAAACCGCTTTTTAGCTTCGAGGGCTTGAGAAGTGGCGCAACACAGCGTACAGTTGGCGAAACAGGCACAATGCCAGGAGAATCGGACACGCAACAGCCAACGGTAGATTTTGTTTTGCGCGCAGCACGAGAGCAGGATATTGCACAAACCTTTGAAGTGAACACGCTACATACACGCTTCTGGTATAATGGTCCTTTTATTGTCGATATTACCAGCATCGTGGCCTATTCTGGGGTGAATGCAGCAAGCGAAACAACACCAGAATTTAACAGCTATCTACCGTTGATCCAGCGATAGTTCTACAGTGGCCGAAATTCATCAGGCCATTTTAGGTTCTGTTGACATTTGTGACGCCTACACCTGTCAGGTTTTGGAAACCTGACAGGTGTACCACTGGTTGATTCTGAAATGTCAACAGAACAGAACCTAGTTGATTGGTTATAAGTAAAATGAAACAGCCAACTAACCCTGACTTATGAACTGAGGCCATAGGCTGTGGTATAATCTTCAGCCTATGGCACTGCGTAGAAACCACTATCTCTTTCTTTTGATCATGGCGCTGGCCATTGGGCTACGCCTCTGGCAGATTGACCAGCTTCCGCCGGGCTTTCACTTTGATGAAGCCTTTGAAGGCATGGAAGCCTGGCGCATTTTGACCGATCCTACCTATCGCCCGATCTTCCTGTTGGGCAACTTTGGCGTCTTGCCGCTTAATTCCTATGCGAATGCGTTGATGTTTGGGCTGGTCACGGCCCTGGGCGGCGATGTTGGCCCCACGGCCATGCGTATAACAGCGGCCTGTTTTGGCGTTTTAGGCGTGGCCGTGCTCTATGGCGTTGCCCATGAGTTACAGGTGCTAACGACAGGACGAATGCGGCTTTCGCCGGCCTTTCCCTTGTTTGCGGCAGCAACACTGGCGCTCATGCGCTGGCATCTGCACTTCAGCCGCATGGGCATCGAGCCGATCCTGGCGCCGCTGCTCTGGAGTGCAGCCACCTGGCTCTTCTTGCGGGGTGTACGCACCGGCGGCTGGTTCAGCTTTGCCGCCAGCGGCGTAATGACGGCGGCGGCGATGTATGCCTATCAAGGGGCGTGGATCATCCCCTTTTTGCTGATTCCTACCGTCGGCTGGCTCGGCTGGCAGCAGTGGCGCAACCACGCCAAAAATGAACTCCGTCGCCTTTGGCTGGGGAGCGTATTGACGGCCGGCATCGCCCTGCTTGTGGTCGCGCCGCTGGGTTGGTTTATTCTCCAAAACGTTGATCTAGTCCTCTTACGCCCGGCGCAGTTGAGCATTGTGGGCGAAACAACCAGCCCGGCTGACAACTCGGTCGCGGACGCGGTTTGGGCAACGGCGAAGATGTTTGGTCCGGCAGGCGCGCCGGGGGACAGCGATCCGCGCCGCAATGTGCCGGGGCTACCGGCGCTCTCGCTTTGGTTGGCGCTACCATTTTATCTAGGGTTGTTCATCGCCCTGCGCTGGGTGGCGCAACCAGCCTACGCTATTCCGCTGATTGGGTTGGTGGGGCTGTTGTTGCCCGGCGTCTTCAGCGAATATGCCCCCCATTTTCACCGCATTCTCGGCGCGGCCGCCCCAACCGCGCTCCTCTGTGCCATCGGGTTGGATTGGCTCTGGCAATGGCGACCGCGTGGGTTGACCATTGTCCGTTGGGCAGCCATTGCTTTCCTGCTGCTGGGCGGCGTCACCGAAAGTACTAATTATTTTGTCCGCTGGGCGCGGCTACCGGATCTCTTTCACGCCTTTGATGTTGGCTTATGGCAAGTAGGACAACAGATTGCGGCCCAACCGGTAGATGCACCTGTCTACCTCACACCCCGTACTGCCGATCATCCGACGTTGGCTTTTGCCTGGACGACACGCAACAGGGCGCATCACGCGCCGATCACCTTTGATGGTCGCCACGCGTTTCCGCTTACGGCAGGATCCACCACCGGCGACGAACTTTATGCGGTTATCGAACATGAGGATTTTCGCACTCGATTGCTCTTGCCCGGTCTCTTCCCGACTGCCACCGTCGCCAGCGAAATTGCCGATAGCCAGGGGGCAGTTTATGCCCGTTTTTATCAACGACCAGCCGGGACAGAGAGCCAACGCCAACCCCAACACCCCTTGTCGGCAATGTTGGGGGACGGGATCGCCTTGGCCGGCTATGATGTCCAGCCCACGCCGTTAAAAGCCGGGGAGATCCTCTACCTGCAACTCTACTGGCAGGTGAACGCCCCGCCCGCCGCTGACTGGACGGTCTTCACCCATCTGCTCAAACGGGAAGCGGACGGCGCGTTGACGCTGATCACAGGTCACGACAGCCGACCAGGGGAGGGTTCTCTCCCGACGCCCCGCTGGCAGGCCGGCTGGCAGATCCTGGATGAATACCAACTTGCCCTGCCGGCCGATCTGGCGGCGGGCAACTATCTGTTGGCCGTTGGCTTATATCAACCCAATGGCGATCAGTTGCCCGCCACCCCCGGCGGTCTACAATTAGGAGAAGTCGCGATTGAATAGGAATCACCACAGAAACCAACTAACTAACCAACCAACCAACCAACCACCAGCCACCTTAACGAGTGACAATCTGCTGCCGCTCCTTTACGCCATGGATCAGGAGCATGGCTGGAGCCAGGGGATGCGCGCCGTTACCCATGCGCTTTTGGAGACGACGCGGCTGCCGGCCGGCCCGTTGCTGGAAGTGGGGTGTGGCGCCGGCGTCTTTCTGCGCGAACTACACGACTATCACCGCGGGGCGCGTTGTTTTGGGCTGGATTACAGCAGCATCGCCCTGGACTATGCCAAACGCCAACCGGCGCCGCTCTATTTGAGTCAAGGTGATCTGCAACAGTTGCCCTTTGGCGCTAATCATTTCAGCTTGATCGTCGCCCTCGATTCATTTGACCAGCAGGCCGTCAATTTACCACAGGCCGTGCGCGAAAGCTGGCGGCTCCTGCAACCGGATGGGCTACTCCTCCTGCGTGTCAGCGCCCACCCTTGGTTGGAGAGCGAACATGATCTCGCCTTTAACACAGGGCGGCGCTATCAGCGTCAAGAGTTGATGGCTGCCCTCAGCGATGGCGGGTTCCGTGTGGAGCGCGTCACCTATGCCAATAGCCTACTGGCGCTGCCGGTGATTGCTCAGCGGTTGTTGCAGCGCTGGCGGCTGTTGCCCTTTGCAAGCAATCACGATATTTCCCCCGTTGTCAATCGGCAGGTGGCGCGCCTGTTGCGCTGGGAAGCCAACCTGCTCCACTTCACTGATTTACCCTTTGGCATTAGCCTCTATGTCCTAGCAAGAAAGCCTGTATGACGCCATCGCCAATAACACAAACGCAAACAACGCCAGCCCGACCGCTACCGGCGCAGTCAACACTCGTCTGCACCGTGCTGCCGACCTACAATGAAGCCGAGAACATCGGCCCTTTGATCGAGGGCATTCTCGCCAGCGCGATCACACCCCATCTGGTGCTGGTGGTCGATGACAACTCGCCCGATGGCACCAGTGCAGTAGTGGAAAAGCTCATTGCCCAGCGTACACCTGACCCCACGCGCTGGGTCGTTCTCCTGCGGCGGGTTGGCGAAAAGGGGCTGACCTCGGCCATCCAGCGGGGCATCGACGAGGCGATCCATACGCACAACGCAGCCATTGTCACCTGGATGGACTGCGACCTCTCCATGCCGCCGTCTGATGTGCCGAAGTTGGTGCAGGCGGTGCTGGCTGGGGCCGATCTGGCCGTCGGCTCACGATGGATTGCCGGTGGGGCCGATGTGGCGCATGGTGCGATGGCGCGCACATTGAGCTGGCTCATCAACCACTTTGCGATTGTTCTGTTGGGCAATCAGGTGCATGATTACACCAGCGGTTTTATCGCGGCGCGGGCGGAAGTGTTAGAAAAAATTCGTCTTCGTGGGGATTACGGCGAGTATTGCATTGACCTGTTGGGGCGTGCATTGCGTAGCGGCTACCAACTACGCGAAGTTCCCTACATCTGTGTGCCACGAACGACGGGGGAAAGCAAAACGGGGGTCAATTTGTGGGATTACCTGGTCAAGGGACGTAAGTATGTGAACACTGTGTGGCGATTACGGTTTGGCTAATTCTTAACCATGCCATGTAAATTCGTTGTCGTTTCCTGGTTAGAACGGTAGCCCCCATGCTATACTATATTCCTTGAATCCGCGTCCCGACTTTGATAATAGAAGAAAGCACCAACTTCATGCTGCAACCGGCAGAACTTACACTGGCAGAGATGGGCGATCTGGCCGCCGTCATTCCGGCGGCGGACCCGGAGGTCAAAGTCCGCTATCGCCCTATTCCTGATTTTGATGAACACACCGATCAATCGACCCGTCGCTCGATCATCCCAGTCTGTGAACCGACGTTGACGGGCAACGAACTTAAGTATGTGCAACAGGCGGTGGAGACCAATTGGATCTCTTCTGCCGGCAGCTTTATTCGCGACTTTGAAGCCAGGTTTGCCGCCGCCTGTGGCGTGCGTTATGGCATTGCTTGCGCCAACGGCACGGTGGCCATGCACCTGGCCATGGCGACGCTGGGGCTGGAACCAGACGACGAGGTGATTATCCCCACCTTCACCATGATCGCCACCGCCAACGCCGTCACCTACTGTGGCGCTAAACCGGTGCTGGTCGATATGGAACCCAATTACTGGCAGATGGATCTCGACCAGGTTGCCGCCAAGATCACCCCCCGCACCAAGGCGATTGTGCCGGTTCATATCTACGGCCATCCGACTGACATGGATGGCTTAAACGAACTGGCGCAACGGCATGGCATCATGGTGATTGAAGACGCCGCCGAGGCGCATGGCGCTGAATACAAGGGGCGACGCACCGGCGGGCTAGGCGACGCCGCCGGCTTTAGTTTCTATGGCAACAAGATCATCACCACCGGTGAAGGCGGCATGGTGACAACCAACAATCGCGAGATCGCCAAGTTGGCTTGGAATCTGCGCGACCACGCCTTTAGCAGCGAACGCCATTTCTGGCACAAGTTTGTCGGCTTTAACTACCGCATGACCAACCTGCAAGCCGCCGTTGGCTTGGCCCAGGTTGAACAACTGGACAACTTTATCGCAAAACGCCGCCAGAACGCCCTGGCCTACAACGCACGGCTCCAAGACATTCCCGGCATTCGCACCCCCGCCGAAGCCAGTTGGGCAAAAAATGTCTACTGGATGTATGGCATCCTGGTCGACGAAGCCGCCTATGGCATGAATCGCGACCAGTTGCGCAAAGTGCTGGCCGACAACGGCATCGAGACGCGCACCTTCTTCATCCCCATGCACTGCCAACCCATCTACTGGCAAAGCTACAAGGGCGAACGCTACCCCGTCGCCGAACAACTCTGCCGCGACGGTTTCTACCTCCCCTCCGCCACCTCATTGAGCCTGGCGGAGATTGAATACATCACGGCTGTGATCCGCGAAGCGTGTCCAGCTTTGTAAAGAGTTCATCATGAATAGTGGATGGTGGATAGTGAGGGCAATCACCATCCACCATAAACTCCCCATTACTTTTCCTTAAACCAACCGTAACCTCTTTTCTCCTTTTTCGTCATTGTTGATACGAACAATGTTTTGGTGATTTTCCATCATTTGTCGTAATGACCAAACCGGGTGCGGCAGCACGCTGGGTGGTCAAACATGTCCAAACCCACAACACCTCACAAACAAAGGAGATTTCAATGCACATCAACCTCACGCGCGCCTTGGTGCGCCATGCCTGTTTTCTTGCTCTTTTATTGGCCCTCTGGTCTTACGGTTCTGCCCATGCCGAAAGCATCGTCTTTACCGACACCGTCCCCTTTACGCGCACTGATTGGGTAAACGCCATGAGCGTCCCCCAATTTAATCCAACACTTGGTATTTTGACCAGTGTTGAAATGACCCTCACCGGTGAAGTAAGCGGTACGGTCGGGGTCGAGAATGAAGAAGCCAACCCGATTACGGTCTTGGTGCAAGAACAGGCGACCGAACGGATCAGGCTGCCCGATAATACGCAACTTGTCGCCGGCGGCATTGTTATTTCCCAAAGTGTTACCCTAGCCGGAAGCGACGGCGTCCTTGATTTCGGCGGATCTTCCGGCGCCACCTTTCCTGTGGCGGCACAGATCAGCCATAGTGACCGTTTTATGACGCCAAGCACAATTGCACCTTTTGTGGGCCTGGGCAATGTGACGTTACCAGTAACAGCAACTGTCGCTTGGACAGGCAGCGGTTCCGGCAATATGTTATTGCGTCTGCGTCATTTGGCCGATTCAACGGTAGTTGTGCGCTACGTCTATACGATCCCCGCCATTGCGATCAAAAAGTTCACCAACGGCTTTGACGCCGACAACCCCAATGACCCGGACGTTCCCCAGTTGCAACCCGGCGCGACCGTCACCTGGACCTATCGCGTCACCAACACCGGCACAATCGCCATTCCGCGCGCCAATGTACTCGTCACCGATAGCCAGCCCGGTGTGACACCCGCCCTGAATGCGAGCAGCGATGTCGGTAGCGATAATCAGCTTTCCCCTGGTGAAGTCTGGCTCTTTGTGGCGACGGGCGTGGTACAAAACTTGGAAGCGCCCACGGTTCCCGTCACCATTGTCAATGGCTGTAACCCTGGCGGGACCGCTGCGCCCGGGGTGCGGGAGACGTATCGTAACATTGGCATTGTCACTGTGCCCGGCGCACAGGACGAAGATCCGAGCCACTATTGCAACGTGCCAACCCCCGGCATTGTCATTAAGAAGTATACCAACGGCTTTGACGCTGACAATCCTGATGACCGCGATGTGCCGCAACTGCAACCGGGCGCCGTCGTCACCTGGACCTATGTTGTGACCAACACCGGCAACATCACCTTTGCCCAAGCCACGGTTATCGTCACCGATAGCCAACCCGGTGTCGTGCCGGTGCTGGTGACGGCTAGCGATGACAACCGCGATAGATTGCTCTCGCCCGGCGAATCGTGGCGGTATGTTGCTACTGGTACTGTCCAGAATCTGGATACACCAACGCCCGGCACCGTTGTGGTAACTGGGTGCAATGCCAACGATACACAGGTTCCCGGCAGTCAACCCACCTACTTCAACCTGGGCCGCGTCACCGTTCCCGGTGCGAACGACGATGATCCGAGTCATTACTGCAACCCGCCGACAGCAAGCATCAATCTGGAAAAGACGGTCTATAAAAGTCATAACGGCGGCGCGAGTTGTCCTGGCATCGAAGCAGTTTCGGATCAGGCAAACGCACCGGTCACCTACTGTTTTGAAATCACCAACACGGGCGAAACGTATCTCAACAGCTTCGTCTTCACCGATACGATCCTGGGCATTAATCTAAGCAATCTGATCTTGATTAGCGGGGCAACGCCGCTCGCCCCTGGTGCGCGCCTGCTCTACTACTATCAAGCAAGGATTCCCAGTAGTGGTGGTGAACGGATCAACACGGCGTCCGTCGAAGCGAACCCCACCGACGATCAAGGGCGTGACATCCCTGGCCTGCCCAACCCCTCCGACCAGGACACCGCCCGCGTCAGCCCGCTGCCCACCGGCGCCGATCCGGACAAAGAGCCAGTGAAACGCCTCTTTATGCCGCTGGTCGTCAGACGGTAATGTATCCGTAGGGGCGTCCGCTTGCCGGCGCCCCTGCTTCAGAGAAAACGGAGGGCGCCGGCAAGCGGACGCCCCTACGGTATGCAAAAT
The DNA here is from genome assembly GCA_021405325.1 of Caldilinea sp. CFX5. The sequence goes on from QWII01000059.1 coordinate 46,900, forward strand.
TCTCTAGTATATTCCAACACAGTTTGACAGCCGCCCCGATGTGATGTATGCTACTGGCATTGTTTGGCAACGGCAACCGATCCCGATTGTTTATCTACATTTGTTATCAACATTGCAACTAGAGGAAAACGGCTGTGATGGCTCTGCTACGCTTGAGGAAACTGACCGCCGGAAGCGGCCCCAGTTTCACCTAAGAGGGAACGCTTACCTTTGCGTTGCCCGCATTAGATTGTCGCTGTGCGCCATTGCTTCCATAACGCCACACCGGTGAGACCGGGTGGCGTTTTTTGTTGGGTATTTGTCAGAGATTAAGAGACTAAGAGATTGAGAGATTGGGCTAGAGAATCTCTTAATCTCTCAATCTCTTAGTCTCTTAGTCTCTTAATCGTTTACGCTCATTGTGTCAAAAAGAAAGATTACCACCATGAAACAAAGACCGACTGTCAAAAAAGCTGTGCTGGCCTATTCGGGCGGCCTGGATACCAGTATTATTGTACCCTGGCTCAAGAACAACTACCACTGCGAAGTGGTCTGTTTCTGCGCCAACCTGGGTCAGGCGGATGAACTGGTGGGGCTGGAAGAGAAGGCGATTGCTTCCGGCGCCAGCAAGTGTTATGTCGAAGATCTGCGCGAGGAATTTCTCACCGAATATGTCTTCCCGACCATGCAGGCCGGCGCCATCTATGAGCGGGACTATCTGCTCGGCACTTCCTTTGCGCGACCGATTATCGCCAAACACATGGTGCGCATTGCCGAAATGGAAGGGGCGGATGCGGTCGCCCACGGCGCTACGGGCAAGGGCAACGATCAAGTGCGCTTTGAACTGACGGTGATGGCGCTCAACCCCAAGTTGCGTATTATCGCTCCCTGGCGCGAATGGAACATTCGTGGCCGCAAAGATGCGCTCGACTATGCCGCCGAGTACAATGTGCCGGTCAAGGCGACGATGGCGCGCATCTACAGCCAGGACAAAAACCTCTGGCACCTGAGCAACGAAGGCGGTCCGCTGGAAGATCCGTGGAACGAGCCGCCCGCCGACATGTTTGAATGGACGATTGCGCCGGAAGAGGCGCCCAATGAAGCCGAATACATTGAGTTAGAATTTGAAAAGGGCTTCCCCACCCGACTCAACGGGGCAGCGCTGGGGCCGGTCGATCTGGTGCTGCGCCTTAACGAACTGGGCGCCAAGCATGGCATTGGCCGCGTCGATATTGTGGAGAATCGGCTGGTCGGCATGAAGAGCCGCGGCGTCTATGAAACCCCCGGCGGCACCATTCTCTACAAGGCCCACGCCGCCCTTGAACAACTCTGTCTCGACCGCGACACGCTTCATTACAAGCAACAGGTCGGTCTGCGCTTTGCCGAATTGGTCTACAACGGCCATTGGTTCACGCCTCTGCGTCGCGCCATCAGCGCCTTTGTCAACGAGACCGAACAGAATGTCAGCGGCACTGTGCGCTTCAAGCTCTACAAAGGCAACATCATCCTGGCCGGGCGCAAGAGTCCCCACAGCCTCTACAGCGTCGATTATGTTACCTTCGAAGAGAGCAGCGACTATGATCACGCCGACGCCGGCGGCTTCATCCGCCTCTTCGGTCTGCCGTTGAAGGTGGAAGCGTTGAAGAATTTGCAGAATAAGTGATCGTACACAGGTACACAGGTAAATAGGACGTATCTACCTGTCTAATAACAAGGAGGAACCTATGTCAACCTACACAGTCCCTGGCTTTGATGCCGCGGGCATTGCCGCGGGGATTAAGAAATCGGGTGCGCCTGATTTGACCTTGATTGCCAGCCGAACGCCGTGCCGGGCGGCGGCGACCTTTACCACCAACAAGTTTCCGGCAGCGCCGGTGACTTATGATCAGCAGGTGTTGAGCCTCAACCCGGAGGGGATTCATGCCGTGATCATCAACAGCGGTTGCGCCAATGCTTGTACCGGTGTGGAAGGGGCGGCCAATACCAAACGCACCGCCGAGGCGGTGGCGAGTGCATTGGGCGCCAGCGAAAATTCGGTACTAGTGATGAGTACAGGCGTGATTGGCGTCCAGTTGCCCATGGAAAAACTACTGGCCGGCGCCCCCAAAGTGGCGGAGGCCCTGCGCCCCGATGGTTGGGAGGATGCCGCCCGCGCCATCATGACCACGGACACGCGCCCCAAGCTCTTCACCCATACCGCTACCATTGGCGGGAAGGCCGTGCGTTTCACCGGCATCTCCAAAGGCGCTGGGATGATTCACCCCAACATGGCGACAATGTTGAGTACCATCGCCACTGATGCGCATGTTGCCCAGCCCCTGCTCCAACAAGCGTTGAGCGCGGCGGTGGGCAAAAGCTTCAATTGTATCAGCATTGATGGCGACACCAGCACCAATGATACGGTGATTCTCTTAGCCAATGGCTTTGCCGGCAATGCCGAGATTACCAGCGCCGGCAGCGCCGATTACAGCGCCTTCGTTGACGCCCTAACGACCATTTGCATCGATCTGGCGCAAGCTGTAGTGCGCGATGGTGAAGGCGTGACTAAGTTTGTCACCATCCAGGTCAACGGTGCGGTCAGCAATGCGGAAGCACACGCCGGGGCTAATACCGTTGCCACCAGTCCGCTGGTGAAGACCGCCTTTTTCGGTAGCGACGCCAACTGGGGGCGCATTCTGGCCGCCATTGGTCGCGCCGGCATTGCCGTCGAACCGGCCAAGTGTTCACTTTTTGTCACCGGCGGCGGCGCCAAGGGCGAACGTCTGCCGGAGTTACAACTCGTCGCTGCCGGCACGCCCTTACGTTATCAGGAAGCCGACGCCGCCGCCCGCTTCGCCCAAGCGGAACTGGATGTGCGCGTCGAACTGGGGCTGGGCAACGGCAGCGCCACCGTCTGGACGTGTGACCTTAGCCATGAGTATGTAAGCATCAACGGCGATTATCGTTCGTGAGGCAAGGGCAGGAGACAGAAGATAGGAGACAGGAGACAAGGATGAAGGATGAGGGAGGAAGGATGAAAAAGAATTTTCGCCTTCCTCCTTTCAGGGTAAGCGACAGGCAGAAATCGACGATTATGTCTCCTGTCTCCTGTCTCCAGTCTCCTGTCTCCTTGTCTTAACCGGGTGTGAGATTCAACTGATAACCGGAACCGCGCACCGTGGTCAGGTATTCCGGTTTTGAGGGGTCGCGTTCGATCTTATGGCGGAGGCGCCAAATGGCAACTTCAATAAAATTGACTTCGTGCGCTTCACAATACCCCCAAACGTCAGCGAGGAGTTGCTCTTTGGTGACAGGCGTGTTGGCGTTGTAAAACAAGAAATGTAAAATGCGGTATTCGATCTGCGTCAGGGGAATTTCTCTCTCCCCGATATAGATTTTGCGATTACGACCATCCAGGTTGAGCAACGGGCGTTTACTACCCCGGTGACAGGTCGCGTTAGCATGGCCCGCACGACGCAAGATTGCCTGTAAGCGCGCGTTTAATTCAGCAAAGGTGATGGGTAACGCCACGTAAACATCAGCGCCCATCCCCAAACTCTCAATCAACTCTAATTCATTCTTCTGCTCAGTCAACACCATCAAGGGCACACGACTATACCGGCGTATATGCTGACAGAGCTGGCTGGCACGCACATCCGGCAGATCTGTATGTAGTAGAACAACATCAACCGTAAGCCGATCGAGCAGCGCAATTGTTTCGCAGGCATTGTGTGCAAGGTGAACATAATAACCGGCTTGACTCAATTCATTGGACAAAGCAGTACAGCCGGCTTTCTCCGTCATTGTCAGCAACAAAGAAAGACGTTGCGCCGGCAGCCGCAAGTGAGCCGGTGAATGGATCGGTGAAGAGTCCAACGGCGAACGATAGGGATTCATAAAACCTCAGTTGTACTCATACAGTGTCAACATCTGTATAAACCCTGTGTCACCCCTGTTCCTGTTGGGGTTGTTCAATCACAGTCACTTCCTCAGGCTGCGCTTTTCGAGCAGATCGCCGTTTTTTGGCATCGATGACGCCATCGGCACGTGCGGCAGCCAGGCAAGCGCCATAAATAACGATCATAGCGAGTAAGGAAAGGGCGATATAAAGAAAAATAGCCGTTGTCATTGGTGTCGTCATTGGTGTCATTCGTACCGTTTTCTCGCCTTCTTGATACTTATTTTATACCACTTTCTCCTTAAGACGCTAGAATCAACTTACAAATTCTTACAATTAAACTAGTTAACTTACATTTTTCAAGTAAAATATACGACAAATTCTGTAGAACTGGAAAATAAATTTACCATAAAGACGCAAAAACACGAAAGACGCGCAATGCTTCTTGCAAACGTCTTTCACGTTTTGTCAAATTATTGGCCGCCGACCAACTACCTACCGTCGACAAGCTGCTCACCAAAGGTGATCGCCTACGCCTTGCGCCTGGCCCAGAAAGCGGGAAAGGCTGGTGCGCTGGTACGCTCCTCCGCTACCGACGCTTGGGTCGTCAACGCGCCGTGCCTAGGTCAGCAAAATAGTGCATGAGGGCGGCAACAAACGACCTGTGGTCAGTCATGGTAACCTATCAGCGCTGCTCTAGGCGAGTCCGTGACTCGCCTAGAGCAGCGGTTTATGAGGATACAGGCCTGGCGTTGATAGTGGTAGTAGGTTGTCTTCCGTAGGGGCGTCCCCTTGCGGGCGCCTCCCGCTTGCCCGCGAACCGAAGGCGACCACAAGGATCGGTTGCCTTTTAGGCGCCTATGGATAAGTCTTTCTTTGAATAGGCCTGATTGCCAAAACAAAATGGCGCTTGGGGCTGGTTACGTCGGATAGAAGCGGGTGCGGTAGAGGAGCCTGGTCAACAGATCTTCCGATTGACCAACAATTGCGGCCAATTCCGGCAGGGTAACGCCACAGACGTAGCGCAAGAGGAGCAGTTGTTGCACTTCGGGTGAAAAGCGTTGCAGATGTTGAAAAAAGTAATTGGGTAATGCTTCACCAGTTGCCGCCGCTTGTTTGCGCTGCCAGAGCGGGCTGGCAAAGGGATCAGGCGCCTGGCGCCGATAGCGCAGAAGGTGGCGGTAGGCGATGCGAAAGATGACAACGGTCAGATTCGCAATGGGTTGCTCACCCACCAGGGTCTGAATCAGTTCCGAAAGAATGAGGCGCATCAGCCGGCGCACATCAGTTTCCTGGACAACATTGAAGCTGACATAGCTATAGAGATGAGGACTCCACTGATCGAGTAATTGCACCCAGGCGTCGCCGTCGCCGTTGCATAACTGTTTGGCAAACTGGGCGTCCCTGTTTTTTTGCAGAGGCAGGTAGCTGCGCAAACGGACGGAAACATGGGTAAAGTATCGGTGCATGGGTTCGCTAATTTCAATGTTGTTGCTGTGAATGAACAGTACGGGTATTGTCGGCTGCAGGCGCACTGCCGTCCAAGACCTGTCAGCGTTGTTGCCGTCTGACAGGTCCGGCTATGCGCAAATCCGGTTGACCTATGGCTATCGGCAGAAAAGGGTTAACACCAAAGCAAGCTGAACCAGAAGAGCAGAGAAACAACCAGGGCAAAGAAGCCCAGGGTGCGTAGGGCAATCCGAATCGCACGTTCGACGTGCGGTTCCAGCGGACGGTGGTGAATGTTTTGTTGTTGTGCCATGTTGACCCTCCCTATGCCTGTCAAAAGTAGTAATGACCGACACCGTCTTTGGACTGGGGGACGCTACCATTAGCGCTATGATTTGCGCTGTGGCTTACGCTGTTCAGCCGATGTCGAATAAGGCAAGCATAGCACAAAGTAGGGAGCGGCGGTGTCTCAAAATGTGCGGCTAATGTCTCAATTTTTCTTAAGGAGACGTAATTTAAGCGCGTAGATATATTCCGTTCACTTAATAGAAAACGAAAAAAGCGTTGACCGATAAATATGCACTGGGTGCGGTGAGGCGATGGAGCTTCTATGTAAATTTTGAGTAGCATCATAGTCGGTAGGCGCCTACCAACTACTAAGCATTAGTACAACACCAACAAATTGTCGATCCGGGCAATCTGTTGTAAACTCTCTGTTAAGAATGATAGAGCAGGAGAGCAGGACTATACGCAAAATGTTGCGTGTTCTTTGTCTCCTTTTCCCTGGCGATTCGCCAGTTGCCGCCGGTAGCAATGGTTGCCGGTCGGAAGTTGCATGGTGCCACTTCCAAATCAGTCACCGGTTGTGCCCATATTGCCGGGGGCGCGCCGACCTGCGGAAGAAGCCAATGAAATGTAACGCATGTCATAACCTTTCTGAGCATAGGGTAGCCTAAGTCGTATAACGACGACAGATCCAGGTTCTATCACGGCGCGTGCAGTAAATGAGTTCGCAATTAATCACCGGTTGTACTCATGTTACCGGGGGCGCGCTTACGTGACGTGGTGAGAAATAGCATGTGACGCATGTGATTGCCTTTCAAAGAATACGGTTAACTACAAAGCCTGTTCCCGGCCGATCCGTGACCGGCTAGGAGGTTAGTAGTTACGACAATGTTAGATTAAACTCAGACCTCCGGGAGGTCTGGCGGCGACCAGTCCGCGAATGTAACATTGTCGAAGTAGTTACGAATCAAGTAGCTCTACGTACTGTCCGTGTGTACTATAATAATCGTTGGCCGCCGGTCGATTCCCGCGGCCCAATGCTTACCGAACGCTTACAGGATCTAGCAGATCTGCGCCGGGTAGCGGCGTTGGTGAGTTGGCTGATTTTTCAACAAACTAACCAGCCGGCCATGTTAGTACCGTTGATCTTCACTACCAATCCATACTGCTTATGTCGCACTCTACACGAAACACCAGCAGTCAACAGCGCCTTGACACAACTGCCGCTTTTTTTGACCAGTTGAAGTTTGCGCTGGAAAATTACCACACGCCCGCCCGTCTTGGCGCCGAATCGCCCCTAGCCCAGCCCTACTTTCTGGGCCAAGCGCTGCATGGCTCAGCCGAGGCGACCACCACATCAGGACGGGGCAGCGTCTTATGTCGCGAATTGGATCGAGCGGTGACGGCGCTCTGGCATGGCGCACTCCCAACCGATGGCGCACACTTGTTGCAGACCGCGCTCCAGGCCAAGGAGGAGTCCGGTTTATGTGATCGTTATTATTACCTCCTCCTCGATCTGACCTATTTTCATCGCTACTCTCCGGCGCCGCGCAATCAGTCGGAAATTTATGCCGATGTCTTGCATGTTTCCCGCGCAACATATGACCGCCATCTGCGCGAGGCGCTGCAACAGTTGGGGAAAATGTTGCTTTTGCGCCTACAACCGACCTTGCGTTTGGAACAGCCGCTCTTGGGGGTGAACCTGATCGGGCGCAGCGCTTTATGTCAAGAGGCGCTTGTCGCACTGCAGGCCGGCAAATCGGTCTATCTCTGTGGGGTCAGTGGGATTGGCAAAACAACGGTCGGCTTTGCCTTAACCGAACAGTGGCCGACACCGGCGATCTTTTGGTTTACGGTGCGTTACAGCCTCAATGACCAACTTACCAGTCTGGTCTTTGCCCTGGGCAATTTTCTCCATCAGCAGGGCGCCTCACGGCTCTGGCTGCAGTTGATCGCCGATGGCGGTCTGCTGAAAGATGCCAATTTGGCCCTGGAATTGACGCGCGCCGACCTGGCGGAACTGGCAACGCTGCCGCTCCTCTGCTTTGATGAGGTTGATCTCTTGCGCCCCTTGGATAGCGAGACGGAGGCGGTGCAACATACCCAGTTTCTCGCTTTTCTCGAAGGGTTGCAGGGCCATGCGCCGCTCTTGCTCATCGGCCAGCGCAATGTCTTAAGCAGCGATGTCGTGCATACCCTGCCCTCCTTCACGCTGGCCGAAACCGCCGCCTGGTTGACCGAGGCCGGTATTCCCTTTAGCCAAGCCCAGTTAGCGCGCCTCAATGCCTATACCGGCGGCAACCCGCGTCTGTTGGCGCTCTGTCTGGCCTTGTGCCGGACGATCAACCCGGCGGACGGGCCGCAATTATCGACCGTGCTGGATCAGTTGCCCCACACGGCCGCGCTCTTGCCCATCTGGCAACGGCTACAGCAACGGCTAGATAAAGCCGAACGCTATTTCCTCCAGGCACTGTCAGTCTTCCGCGGTCCGGCCCCGCGTGATGCCTGGCTTGCTGTCACCGAACCTAGGGAGGCCGAGCAGCAGGCCACGGCCTATGCGCAATTGATCCGGCGCCTGCTCGACTATCAATTGATTCGTGAAGATGGCAATGGCGCCATTGCCCTGCTGCCGGCGCTGCGCGAGGTCATCTATACCCAGCTTGCCGTGGAAAAACGGGAGGATCTACACCGGGAAGCCGGCCAAATTCGCGCAGTGCGCGGTGAATATACCGCCGCCGCTTATCACTTTCAACGCGCCGGTCAACCGGAGACCGCCATTGCTATCTGGCAACCCAACGCCGATCAGGAGATTCGGCGTGGTCAGGCCGCCGCCGCGTTAGCAATTTTTCAACAGATTTCCAGCCATCGCTTGGCGGAAAATTTAGTGCCGACGCTGCATCTGTTGCGCAGTCAGCTCTACCAGCTCTGTGGGCAGTCGCGGCAGGCGTTGGAAGAGGTCGAACAGGTCAAGAACAAGCCCGATGAATGGCTGGTGGAAGCCGCCGTGGTAAGTGGCGATGCCTTGCGCACACTGGGCGATGCTGATGCCGCCCTGACCCGCTACAGCGAAGGGCTGGCCGCCGCCGCCCGTCTGATCCAGCAGAATACCTGGCTGCACGCCAAACGGGGGACAGTCTATATCCAGCGCCGCGAACTTCATCAAGCTCGACGGGAGGCGCTGCTGGCGCGCTATCGGCTGGAAAACGTCGAAGGGGCGATCCAAAATGCGGCCGGCAATTATAGCGCCGCGCGGCAACACTACTTAAATGCCCTCTCCACCGCGGAAATGTTGGATGACAAAGCGGGCATTGCCCTGGTGCAGCGCAATTTGGGGGTGCTGGCCGGCCATCAAGATGACGCCGAAGGAGCCATCTACTACCATCAGCAGGCGTTGACCTTCTACGAACAGATCGGCGACCGCGTACGCGCCGAGGAAGTGCGCAGCAACCTGGCCGGGGCGCATGTCCAGTTCAAGCAGTTCACCGCAGCGCTCCAACCGGCGCAACGCGCGCTCACCTTTTTTGAAGCGCGCCAGACTTCCTACTGGATCGCCCAGAACACCTCCAACCTGGCAACCATCTACTTTGAGTTGGGCGATTTTGCCCAGGCGCAACACTATGCCGAACGCACCCTGACCCAGGAAGAGCCGCAGAGCTACCCGTATGCCCTCTTCACCCTCGGCCAGGTCTACCAGGCTCAACGCCGCCGCGAGGAAGCCGCCGCCTACTTTGAACGCGTGCGCCAAATCGCCCAACAGACCGAAGATAACTTTCTTTTGGCCCAGTTGGATCAGGTCGTCAACCAGGAATTGGCGCAGACCGCAGCAAAGGTTTGAACCAACAGAGAAGACGACGAAACGGAATTTGAGTAAAGCACATGGGCTGGAAGCGATTGTGGCAGGAGTTACGGCGGTTGGTGACGGCGCTGGTCTTCGGCTGGGAAATCGCCCTCTACGCCCTGTTGACACTCATGCTCAGCGGGATGGCCGCCGACTATGTCCTCGAAGGCCCCAGCCGCGCCCGCACCGCCCTGATTGTCACCAACAAGCCAACCGAATTAATTCGCGCCATCGACGAACAACTGGGCCGGGGCGCCAGCCAGTGGGAAGCTACCGGCGGCTACCAGGGCGAAAAACGCACCATCGTCATGTGCGCCATCTACCGTCCTCAGGTCAACGACCTCAAAGCCATCATCGCCCAGGTCGATCCCACCGCCTTTGCCACCATCGGTATGACCCAGCAGGTGTTGGGGCTGGGGTTTACGCGGGTTGACCACTAATTTTATCACTGTGAGGAAGCGGCTAATTTCGGCAATTGTCGTTGGCAGCGGTATACTGCATGGGCGCGCAACAATAAAAATAACCCCCACTTGATGCTGCTCAAGCAGAAGGAGATGTATTATGCAGCCAGCCATTCAAGAGGCTCTGAATCAACAGATCAATCTGGAGATGAGCGCCCACGCCATCTACCTCTCAATGTCCGCCTATTTTGAAGATGCCGGGTTGAAAGGCTTTGCCGCCTGGATGTATCAACATGCCCAAGAAGAGATGATGCACGCTATGAAGCTCTATCACTTTATCCACAACCGGCGCGGTCGGGTAAAGCTGATGGCGTTGGCCGCCCCGCCCCACACCTGGGAGTCCCCCTTGGCCGCCATGCAGGACGCTTTCGCCCATGAACAGATGGTGACGGCTTCGATCAACCAGATTGTGCAGACGGCGCGCAAAGAGGCCGACTATGCCACCGACAGCTACCTCAAGTGGTTTGTCGATGAGCAGGTGGAAGAAGAAGAGGCGGTCGATGATGTGATCCAAAAATTGAAACTCATCGGCGACTTCCGCCCCGGTCTCTATCTCCTTGACCGGGAACTGGCCGGCGCCCGCCCCAGCGCCCCCGAAGGCGAAGCGCCCGCCGCCGGCTGATTGGTGGTTTTGGCTTTCTGATGAGGGTTGTTTATTTATTTCGGTAACGAGGAGTTTGCACGCCCACGTGCGAATCTCCGGTTCGCACGTGGGCGTGCAAACTCCTCGTTACCGCTTCAGCCTCCTGTAGATCGTAAACAAAAGTTGACCTAACCCTAATAACCTTCTATACTGATTATAGACGATGATAGTAGCTCTAAAGAATGGCAAGCAAAACAGGGAACTCCCAATGGAAGCAGAAGCGCTGCAATCAATTACATTCAATTTGCCCAAGCCGCTATATCATCAGGTCGTGAAACGTGCCCAACGCATTAATGTCCTGCCTGAAGATGAACTAGTAACAATGGTGGCATCGGCGTTGTCGCTTAATGATGATATAGCAGAAACAACTGCCGATGCAATGGCGCAGCTTGCTTTTTTGGATGATGACGAATTGTGGCGTGCCGCAAATATAAAAATATTACCGGAAGAAAATGAACGAATGCAATTCCTCACTTTAAAGCGCCAGATTAAAGGATTGAACGCTGCCGAGCAGACGGAAGTAGAAGATTTATTGCAACGTTATGACCATGTAATGCTTGTCCGTGCGCAGGCAATGGCCCTTCTGCATGAACGTGGCTTTGATCTATCAACCCTTCTTAATCCTTCCCGTGCCGCTTGATAACGCATGAGTACAAGTTACATTCCAGTCGCGTTGCGTCATCGCGTAGCTGAACATTTTCAACAACTCTGCTGTTATTGCAAGACCTCTATCCTGATTGTAGGTGCTGAATTCACCATTGATCATATCATTCCTGTTTCTTTGGGTGGTGAAACACGTTTTGAAAATCTATGTTTAGCTTATTGGGAATGCAACTTGCATAAACAAAACCAACTCGTAGTTACTGACCCGGACACAGGCGTCAAAGTTCGTCTCTTTCATCCTCACCGGCAGCAATGGACAGATCACTTTGCTTGGATTGAGAATGGCTTGCTGCTCATTGGTATGGCAGCAACTGGCCGCGCAACCATCAATGCCTTAAAATTGAACCGGTTTCGGTTGGTTAATGCGCGGCGCTTATGGATCGTTGCTGGCTGGCATCCGCCAATCTAATTCGCTCTCTTCATACGGGTTACGGAAAGGACAAATTAATGCAAGCTGGTGTTGCCCAAATTGAAATTACACCTTCAGTCGGGATCGCCCTAAGCGGCTATATTGCCCGCCGTGGCCCAGCGTTGGGCGCGCATGATCCCTTATATGCCAAAGCCCTGGTGCTGGACAATGATACGACCCAAGTGGCGCTGGTGACGGTGGATGTACTAGGTTTACAGCACACTTTTGTGGCAACCGTCCGCGCCGCCATTGCGGCTCAAACCGGCATCCCGGCGGCCAATGTGCTGATCGCCTGTTCCCATACCCATGCCGGCCCGGCTACCATGGTTTTACATGGCTGTGGCGAGGTCGATCCGGCCTACCTCCAAACGCTACAGGAGCGGATCGTTGCTGTAACCGTGCAAGCTTGGCTCAATCGTCGCCCGGCTCACTTTGGCGTCGGGCACGGGCAGGTGACGGCGGGCGTTCACAACCGGCGCAACCCCGGCGCCGTCATCGACCCCGATCTGGGCATTGTGCGGATCGATGACGCCGCCGGGCGACCGCTGGCTGTGCTGCTCAACTATGCCTGTCACCCCACCTGCGTCACCGGCGAAAATCAGTTGCTTTCTGCCGAATATTGCGGTTATGCCACCGCCCATATCCAGCAGGCCACCAACGCCATCACCCTCTTCTTCACCGGCGCTATCGGCGATGTCGGGCCGGCGCAGCGCGGGTGGGATGTGCTGGAACAGATCGGCAACGCCCTCGCCGACGAAGCGTTACGCGTCCTGCCCACCATCACCGTGACCGCGTGGCAGACCTTGACCAGCACAAGCCGTGAACTGGCGCTGCCATTGCAACCACTGCCTACGGTGGCCGACCTGGCCGCCTTCGTCGCCGAGCAACAGCGCCTCCTCGCCGATCCGGCACGGATGCAACAACCCTACCAGCCGCAAATTGTCGGCGCCATGCTCAACTGGACCGCGGCTACGCTCACCACCGTCACCGCCCCGGCGGCGCCCACGACCGTCACCACTGAGATCCAGGTGATCCGCGCGGGCGATCTATTCTTGGTCAGCGCGCCGGGCGAACTCTTTGTCGAACTAGGGCTGGCCGTCAAAGCGGGCGCGTCAACCGGCCATTGCTTCCTCTGCGGCTTTGGCAATGACAACATTGGCTATATTCCCACTCCACACGCCTATCCCCAAGGCGGTTACGAGATTGCTGACGCCTATAAATATTACGGCTATCCGGCTGCACTGGCGCCGGCGGCTGGTCAACACTATGTGGCGATGGCACAGCAGTTGTTGGCGCCAATTTGACAGCAGCTAGTCTTCAATGATAAGCTGACAGCATCTGGTTTTCTGGTCAGACCAATTTCCCGCCTTCCCAACAAGATTTCCAAAGCGTAACCAAGCCAGACGATTATGTAGCTATTCAGCCAATCATCATTTAACTCAGTCGCAGCGCAACCGTGGACCGTATGTTTGAGGCTGTTGAAAAAGATCTCTTACCCAACAAGATCGTCAATAGTTTGCTCGCGCTGATCAAAAAGAAGCAACTGTTGCCGGGCGATAAGTTGCCGCCGGAGCGGGAACTGGCGCAGAGCATGAATGTTAGCCGGCCCTCGCTGCGTTCGGCCCTGCGCATGTTGGCGACGATGAATGTGATTGAAATTCACCCCGGCGCCGGCGCCTATGTCAGCCGCCTGGAGCCGGATCGCTTGCTGCAACATCTCGATTTTGCCTTTGTGTTGGATGGCGCTTCGATTTTACAGCTTTTTGATGCCCGGCGCACCCTGGAACTACGCACTGCCTATCTGGCAGCCCAGTTGATCAGCGCGGAAGAGTTGGCTAACCTGACCGAAGACCTGGCTGCCTGGGAGGCGGCCGCCAATGACGAGCAGCGTGAAGAAGCGGATCGCGAGTTTCATAAACATATTGCCGCCGCCGCCCATAATCCGATTTTGTACCGTTTTGTCACCATCGTCACCCAACTGGCCAAGGAGAGCCGCTCGCGTGCCTACCGGCTCCCTCAAGCGATTGACAAGACACGCCAAGAGCATGACGCCATTGTCCAGGCGCTGCGCCGGCATGACTCAGACGGCGCCCGACAGGCGATGTTGGAGCATCTGCAAGGCGCCGAAATCTATTTGCAACAGATGATCGCGGCGGAACAAACAGCCGTCGTCGGTAACGGTCACATTGACGAGTGATGCTCTCCCCAGCGCGCAAGAGAGTGCATAAGCGAAAAGCAACTGTTCAGGCCACAGAGATCAGGCCACAGAGATCAGGCCACAGAGAAAAATGCTCTTAGCATTCTCTATGAAACGTCCGTGTGTCTGTGTGAACCTGAATCGGTACAAAGAAAGTGAGCAATTAATGACGACAGCCGAAGCTACTGTTGGGCGCCGCACCGAGGGGCGGGTCTGGAAACAGATTAAACGCAGTGGGCCGCTCTACCTTTTTCTGGCGTTGCCGCTGATCTGGTTGCTGATCTTTATGTATTATCCCATGTATGGCGCGCAGATTGCCTTTCGCGACTTTCTGCCCGGCCAGTCGATCATGGGCAGTGAGTGGATCGGCTTTGCCAACTTTACCCGCTTCTTTGAATCGCCCCTCTTTGTGCGGCTGATCCGCAATACGCTGGTGCTGTCGGCCTACTCGTTGGTGGTGGGCTTCCCCATCCCGATCATCCTCGCCCTGAGTTTAAACCAGTTGCGGACGGGGTTGTTTAAGCGCAGCGTCCAAATGATCAGCTATGCGCCCTACTTTATCTCAACGGTGGTCATGGCCGGCCTCATTTTGCAATTTCTCGACATGCGCCGCGGACCGTTCAACCTCCTGCTCACAGCGATGGGCATCGAACCGATCCACTTCATGGGGACGGCGGATTACTTCCCGTCGATCTATGTCTGGTCGGGCGTCTGGCAAAATACCGGTTTCGGCACCATCATCTATCTGGCCGCCCTGACGACGATTGACCCGGCCTTGCACGAAGCCGCCGTGGTCGATGGCGCCAACCGTTTACAACGCATCTGGCACATTGACCTGCCCGGCATCATGCCCGTCATCATCACCTTGCTGATCCTCAACATGGGGCAGTTGACCAACATTGGTTTTGAAAAAGCCTTTTTGCTGCAAAACTCGCTCAACCTGGAGACTTCCGAGGTGATCAGCACCTATGTCTACAAGGTGGGTCTGGCCGGCGGGGTGGCGAACTTCTCCTACGCCGCCGCCATTGGCCTCTTCAACTCGATTATCGGCCTGATCCTGCTCCTGGCCGCCAATCAGCTTTCCAAGAAATTTTCGCAGACGAGTTTGTTTTAGGGTAGATCGTAGGTGCGTTGGTTTCGACAAGCTCAACCAACGCACCTACCAACGCACCTACCAACGCACCTACCAACGCACCTACCAATTTTTACGAAGGAGCGCACAACCCACCCATGACCACCCAAGCCACTGCTCAACCGACAGCGCCCATGCGGGGGCCGGCGACGGCGCGCAAGGCCCGGCGTTCGATCCAGGAGAGTCGGGTTGATCGGATCTTTAATCTGATCAACTATACCATCTTGACCTTCTTCTTGGTGATCGTCCTCTACCCGTTGATCTATGTGGTGAGCGCCTCCTTTAGCGACGGCGCCGCGGTGATCGCCGGCAAGGTGGTCTTCTGGCCGGTCGATTTCTCGCTGGCCGCTTATGAGAAGATCTTTGCCTATGAGCGCATCTGGACCGGCTATGCCAACTCGCTCTTTTACGCTGTGGCCGGTACGCTGCTCAATGTCGGCATGACCTTGATTGCAGCCTATCCCCTTTCCCGGCGCGATCTCTATGGACGGGGCCTGATTCTCGGCCTCTTTGTCTTTACCATGTTCTTTAACGGCGGCTTGATCCCCAGCTATCTGCTCGTCAAGGATCTGGACATGCTCAACACACGATCGGCTTTGTTGATCCCGCAGGCGCTCTCCGTCTGGAATCTGTTGATTGCCATCACCTTCTTCCGCAGTTCGATCCCTGGTGAATTGCTGGAAGCGGCGCAGTTGGATGGCTGCAACGATTTCAACTACTTTACACGCATTCTGCTGCCGCTCTCAACGCCGCTAATCGCTGTCCTGGGTCTCTTTTACGCCATCGGCCACTGGAATCAATTCTTTGCCGCCCTGATCTACCTGAGCAAAGAGGAACTCTACCCGCTCCAGATCATCCTGCGCGATATCTTGATCCAGAGCCAGGTCGATATGAATATGATGGACGACATGAAAACCATGGCCGCCAAACAGGCCATGCGCGAGTTGATGAAATACGCGCTCATTGTCGTCGCGTCCGTGCCGGTTTTGATGATCTATCCGTTTGTGCAGAAATACTTTGTGCGCGGCATCATGCTCGGCGCCATCAAAGGCTAGACAATGATTAATGGTCAATTGAGAATTATTAATTGTTACTGTTAGTGATGCCGATGAGGAACAGAAAAGCTACCCCACTTCGTGCCAGTGATTGGGGCTGCGACGATTGGCCGGAGTGCTCGCAGCACGAATCACGCAACACGAATTACATAATCGCCAACTGTCAATCAACCAAGAAGCGAACTTACCAAGGAGGATTTTGCATGTTCAAACAGCGTCTTGTTACCCTGTGTAGCATCCTGGCTGTGCTATCCGTGCTGATCGCAGCCTGTGCGCCGCAAGCGCCGGCCGGCGGTGATGCGGCTGCGCCCGCGGC
>QWII01000177.1 GCA_021405325.1 Caldilinea sp. CFX5
GCCGGGAGGTGGGCACAAGCTGTTGTACCAGAGAAAGTTCATTTGCCCACCTCCCGGCGGTCTGGCCGAGCGACATCATCGTGGCTCGTCTTGCGGAAGCCCTAAAAGATTGCTAAAAAAACGAGACCGTCACGACAATATAGTCTGTTCCTTGCTACGTTGTGGTAAACCACACGGTTTCCACGACTCACCTAGAACCACTATATTGTCGGACGGTCTCGCCAAATGGTTGTTGCCATTTCGAACAGCCGAGAGCATATGCTCTGTGATGACGACTGTTCAACTTGTCAAATCAAGCGGCTACTCCCCAGTCGGAGTCTTGCACATTTATGCAAGAATAATCGATCTGCGCCATGCTATGCGGTAGTGTTCATCCATTGCCTACCTTTTCGCTTTAGGCCGCTTTGGGTTCTCCACCCTGACGCAGCGCGCGTATGCCGACCACGGCTAGGGTGAGCGCCACCAAGGGCAGCACAAAGTAAAGCATGGCACTGCTAAACATCGGCAGCGCATCGTGTTGGGTGGCGTCCATGACTAGATAGGCCGTGTAGGCGAGGTAGCCGCCAAAGAAGACGGCCCCTTCCCAGCGGGCGATGCTGTAGCCGGAGAAGAAGATGGGCAGACAGGCAAAGGCCACCGCCGTCATCACAATCAGGTCAAAGTTGAGCATGGCCGGCGCTACCACCAACCCGCCCGGCGTCACTACACTGGCAATGCCCAGAATTGCTAGAATGTTATAGATGTTGCTGCCCACTACATTGCCGATGGCAATATCCCGTTCATTGCGGATAGTGGCAATCACCGAGGTCGCCACTTCGGGCAGTGAGGTGCCGGCGGCGACAATGGTCAAGCCGATGATCATGTCGCTCACCCCCAGCACTTGCGCCAGCGCCACCGAGCCGTTGACCAGCCAGCGTGAGCCGACGACCAAGATCGCCAAACCACCAAGAATAAAGGCGGCGTTTTTGCCGATCGCCATTGCCGTCAGCGGCGGCGCGTTCTGGGCGCCATATTCCTGTTCATATTCGGCCTTCACCGCTGCGCTCTCCTGGCGGCTCTTGCGAATCGCCCAGACGTTGTAAACAATCAAGCCGGCCACAAAGAGGATGCCATCCAGCATACCGATGCGGCCATCCAGCGCAAAGAGAACAGTCAATACCGACAGCCCGATCATCAGCGGCACATCCAAGCGCACCAGTTGCTGCGCAACGATTAAGGGCTGAATAATCGCACAGATGCCCAGAATCAAGAGAATGTTAAAGATATTGCTGCCGACCACATTCGCCACGGCAATATCCGCCGCCCCCGCCAGCCCGGCCTGAATACTCACCGCCAGCTCCGGCGTGCTGGTGCCATAGGCCACTACGGTCAAGCCGATGACCAGCGGCGAAATGCCAAAGAGCGCCGCAACTTTGGAGGCGCCGCGCACTAAAAATTCGGCGCCCACCACCAACAAGATAAAGCCGCCGACTAATAGTCCGATAATCGTCAAATCCATAGCAAGATTCTCCCTGTATATTTTGTTTGGTGATTACGCCGATGGCGCCGCTGTGCCCTGCGTGCGTAAAGCACGCACCCCAACAACCGCTAGTGTCAAGGCAACCAGCGGCAGGACAAAGAAGAGCATGGCGTTACTAAAGAGCGGCAACGCATCATGTTGTGTCACATCCATAATTAGGTAGGCGGTGTAGGCGAGATAGCTGCCAAAGAAAACAACTCCTTCCCAACGGGCGATGCTATAGCCGGAGAAGAAAATCGGCAAACAGGCGACGGCAACCGCAATCATCACCGGCAGATCAAAGTTGAGCATGGCCGGCGCCACCAGCAAGCCGCCCGGTGTGAAAAGCCCGGCGATGCCAAGAATCGCCAGCAAATTATAAATGTTGCTGCCCACCACATTGCCGATGGCAATGTCCCGTTCGCCACGGATGGTAGCGACAATCGACGTGGCTAACTCCGGCAGTGACGTGCCGGCGGCAACAATCGTCAACCCAATCACTGTGTCGCTCACGCCCAGGACATGCGCCAACGCAATCGACCCATCGACTAACCAGCGGGCGCCGATGACGAGAATGACCAACCCACCCAAGATAAAGCCGGCCTGTTTGAGAATTTCCGTCTTGCTATGTGATTCGACAATTTGGGGACCATACTCTTTGGCATATTCGGCCTGAACGGCGGCATTTTCTTTGCGACTCTTGCGGATAGCCCAGACCGTATAAGTGATAATCCCTGCGGTTAACAGCGCCCCGTCCAGCCAGTTCACGCGGCCATCCAATGCTAGAAGTAGAGTTAAGAACGAGAGGCCAATCATCAGCGGCACATCCAACCGCACCAATTGCTGCGCCACCACTAAGGGCTGAATTACTGCACAGATGCCAAGAATAAAGAGAACATTGAAAATGTTACTACCCACTACATTGGCCACGGCAATGTTGGCATTGCCCGACAACCCGGCTTGCAAGCTTACGGCCAGTTCCGGTGTACTGGTGCCGTAAGCGACGACGGTCAAGCCAATGACCAGTGGCGAAATGCCAAAAATTGCCGCCGTTTTCGATGCACCCCGCACCAAAAATTCGGCGCCGAACACCAGCAAAATCAGGCCGCCGATTAACATCGCAATAACCATCAGATCCATAAAAAAGTTCTCCGTAACAGTAATCCTTCGTGATTAAACCAACTTAAGATGCGCTGTGTTGCTGGAGGCCCTGCGTGTGTAACGCGCGTAGCCCCACGACCGCCAGCGTAATCGTAACCAATGGCAATATCCCAAAAAGCATGGTGTTGCTAAAACGCGGGAGCGCATCATGGTGGGTGGCAGCCATAATCAAATAGGCGGTGTAGGCAAGATAGCCGCCAAAGAAGAGCGCCCCCTCCCAGCGGGCAATGGTGTAGCCGGAGAAGAAGATGGGCAAGCAGGCAACAGCCACCGCCACCATCACCAGCAGATCGAAGGTGAGCAGCGTCGGCGCCACCAGCAAGCCGCCGGGTGTCACCACACTGGCAATGCCCAGAATCGCCAGAATATTAAAAATATTGCTGCCCACCACATTGCCGATGGCAATATCCCGTTCGTTGCGGATGGTGGCGATAATCGAGGTGGCGACTTCGGGCAGCGAAGTGCCGACGGCGACAATAGTCAAACCAATGATCACATCACTAACGCCCAGCAGCCGAGCCAACGCCACTGACCCATCGACCAGCCAGTGGGCGCCATAAATGAGTAGAAACAAGCCCGCAACGATCAGCGCGACATTTTTGCTGATCGCCATTGCGGTTAGCGGCGTCGGCAGGGGTGAGCCGTCCTCTTGTCTGCTTTCAGCGTGGCGGGTTGCGTTCTCCTGGCGACTTTTGTAAATGGCCCAGCCATTGTAGACCACCAACCCAGCCACCAAGAGGAGACCGTCAACCCAATTGAACCGCCCATCGAGGGCCAAGAGCATAGCAAGAACCGATAAGCCAACCATGAGGGGTAGATCTACCTGGATCAGTTGTCGTGCGACAATGAGCGGTTGAATCACGGCACAAAGGCCAAGCGTAAAGAGGATATTAAAGATGTTGCTGCCGACCACATTCGCCACGGCAATATCGGCGCTGCCGGCGAGGCCGGCCTGAATACTCACCGCCAGTTCCGGCGCACTGGTGCCAAAGGCAACGACCGTCAAGCCGATGACCAGCGGCGAAATGCCAAAGAGCGCGGCGCCTTGCGCCGCCCCCCGCACCAGCAGTTCAGCGCCCACCACCAACAGAATAAACCCACCGATTAACATTGCAGTGATCAACAGATCCATCATCACCCCTTCTCTTGCTTCTCCTGGTCGCGACCAATAAAAAATCGGCAAGACCGCACGGCAATTACTGTCGTGACGGTCTCGCCGATCAAGTGTTTCCACCTCAAGTGTTTTCACCTCAAGTGTTTCCACATTTACGAACAGCCGAGAGGCGCCTTAGGTGCTTTTCTCCACACCGGTTTGCCCCTGTAATGACGACTGCTCGACTTGCTTACGCAAGCGGCTACTCCCCTGTCGCAGCTATCATAACAGAATGTACAAGGTTTGTCAACGGGCAGTTTGTTAGAATTGTCTTATTCCTGGACAACTGCCGGCGCTGACCACCAGCAATTACGCTAAAATTTCCCGCAGTATCTTCCTGTGAATCACCCAATGCCTATTTTCCATCATCAATCCCAGAGAGGATCAGCAAATCTGCTTACGTTTTTCTCTTTGAACGAGAGTACAATAGCAGGTGCTGTGGTTGACTCAAGATCATGACAAAAGATAGGAACGGTTCATGCGGCAAGTTACCTCTTTAGATCGCTTTCGGTACGCCTTTGATAACACCATGTCACGCGGCGCGGTCGCCTTGATTGGCTGGCTCTTCCTGGCGTCGCTGGTGGTGATTGTTCTCTTTTCGTGCCTGGTGTTGGCGGCTCATCTGATTCCGGTGGAAGTGATTGGCGGCGAGCCGTCACTGGCGGATGTGGTCTGGTCGAGCGCTATGCACGCATTGGATGCTGGAACAATTGCCGGCGACCAAGGGCCGTGGACCTTTCGGCTCACTATGTTTGGCATGACGCTGGTCGGCCTTTTTCTGGTGAGCATCCTCATCGGCATCATCACCAGCGGGATTGAAGCGCGGCTGGAAGAGTTGCGCAAGGGCCGTTCGCTGGTGGTAGAGGCGAACCACACCGTCATTCTCGGCTGGAGTCCACAGGTCTTTACCATTGTCGCTGAGTTAGCGGTTGCCAACGCCAACCAGAAGCGCCCCGTAATCGCCATTCTGGGTGATAAAGACAAAGTGGATATGGAAGATGAGCTACGGGACAAGGTCGGTGACACGGGGAACACTCGTGTGGTCTGCCGCCGGGGCCGTCCGCTCGATCTGACCGATCTCGAGATCGTTAACCCCCATCGCGCCCGC
Source organism: Caldilinea sp. CFX5 (assembly GCA_021405325.1). The sequence goes on from QWII01000177.1 coordinate 4,921, forward strand.
GCCATTATTATCCCGACGCCCGACTTGGCTGACCCGGACACCGAGGTGATCAAGACCATCCTGGCGCTCACCAATAACCCCAACCGCCGTGCGACACCCTATCATATTGTCGCCTCCCTGCGTGATGCTGAGAACGACGGCGTTGCCAAATTGGTCGGACGCAAGGAGGTAGAAGTGGTGCTGGCCGATGACTTTATTGCCCGCCTGACCGTACAGACTAGCTTGCAGGCTGGTCTCTCGGTTATCTACAGTGAACTCTTTGACTTTGGCGGCGATGAGATCTACTTTGCCCCGGCGCCGACACTGGCGGGTAAATCCTTTGGTGAGGCGCTGCTGGCCTATGAAAGAGCGACGCTGCTAGGGTTCCGTTTTGCCGATGGGCGCATTCAACTCAACCCGCCGATGCATACCACCATTGCCGCCGGTGATCAGGTCATCGCCATTGCCGCTGATGATGACAAGGTGCAAGTTTCTGGGCGCAATGCCATTCCGATTGACTTTGCCGCCCTGCGGCAGCCGAATGATGCTGTGGTTGTGCAGCCAATCCACACCTTGATACTGGGTTGGAATCGACGGGCGCCGTTGATGATCGCTGAACTCGACCACTATGTGCCACCGGCTTCGCAAACGATGGTGGTTGCCGCCATGCCGGAAGCTGATCTACGGGCGGCTTGCACTGCCATTTACCTGAAAAATAGCGCCCTCACCTTTCAGGAAGGCGAGACAACCCGCCGCACTATTCTAGATGAGCTACAGATTGACCGATTTGACCATGTTCTGGTCCTCAGCGACAGTGACCGGCTGGATGCCCAAGCTGCCGATGCGCATACCCTGATCACCCTACTCCACCTGCGTGACATCAGCGAAAAATTGAACCACAAATTCTCGATCACCAGTGAAATGCTCGATGTTCAGAACCGTAACCTGGCGACCGTGACCCAGGCTGATGATTTCATTGTCAGCGAGCGACTGGTGAGCTTGGTGCTGGCCCAATTGGCGGAGAACAAAGATTTGGCTCTGGTCTTCGCCGATCTGCTTGATGCCGACGGCGCCGAAATCTATCTCAAACCGGTGAGCGCTTACGTCGAAGTGGGCAAGCCACTCAACTTCTACACCCTGGTCGAGGCGGCGCGGCAGCGTGGCGAAGTTGCCATCGGCTATCGTCTGCTACGCCATGCGCACGATCCGGCGCAGACATACGGCGTGCGGCTCAACCCGGTGAAATCAGATATGGTGACTTACTGCCAGGAAGATCGGTTGGTCGTGTTAGCTGATGGTGCATGAAAGTGAAGTGACGGCAGAATTCAAGCAAGATGTGGAGCAATTCATGCGTAAACATGATGCCGTTTTGCAAGGTCTTGCTAAGTGAACGATGCCTTTAAATCTGATTGCTTCACCGCAAAGACGCGAAGAACGCAACGGTTTTACACTGGCATTCTTTGCGTTCTCTGCGCCTCTACGGTTGACTTTGCGCTTTCGCACCGGAAACTAGCCTAGGGTCGCACGGGCGTCCCATCCGCCAGCCGTGGTTGCGGCCAGATGGAAATCTCTTCGCGACAGGGAAACTCCGCCGCCAGCTTCTCGTCGATGTCGATACCCAGCCCCGGTTTGTCATTGGGGTACATATAGCCATTGCGCACTTCCGGCAGACCGGGAAAGATGGCATAGACATTCTCCGGGAAGCGGCACCACTCCTGTACGCCAAAGTTGGGCGCCCAGACATCCAGATGCAGATTCGCCGCATGACCGACCGGTGACGTGTCGGCGGGGCCATGCCAGGCGGTGCGCACGCCAAACATATTGGCAAAGAGGGTGACGGCGCGGGCTGGCGTGATGCCGCCCATCTGGCTCACATGCATCCGAATAAAGTCGATGAGCGTGTTAGCGATGAGCGGTTGCCATTCACGGGGATTGTTGAACAATTCGCCCATGGCAATCGGCGTGGCGCACTGTTCGCGGATGCGGGTGAACCATTCCAGGTCTTCGGGCGCCAGCGGGTCTTCCAGAAAGAAGAGATTAAACGGTTCGACCTTTTTGGCAAATTGCACCGCTTCAATCGGGTGGAGCCGCTCGTGGATGTCATGGAGCAATTCCACCTCTTCGCCTACCGCCGAACGGACATGCTCCATCATGCGTAGGGTGTTGCGCATATAGGCTTTGCGGTCAAAGTAACCCCCTTCCGGCGCGTTGTCAGGCTTGATGATCGTGTCGCCGCGACCGCCGTAGCCGCCCAGTTGGATACGAATATAGCGATAGCCTTCGGCCATCAGGCGCTTGACATTCTCGGCCACCTCCTGCGGCGTGTGGCCGTCGGCGTGGGTATAGACATGGGCTGCTTCCCGCGTCTTGCCGCCGAGCAACTGATAGACCGGCATGTTGGCCTGCTTGCCCTGAATGTCCCACAGCGCCTGGTCCACCCCCGACACAGCATTGTTCAAAACCGGGCCGTTGCGCCAGTAGCCGTGGAGCATCGTCATCTGCCAGATCTCCTCAATGCGCGAGACATCGTGGCCGAGCAGATAGGGCTTCAGGTGCTTTTCCAGCGCTGTCACCACGGCATGAAACTTGGTGGTAAAACTGGCGCACCCCACCCCATACAGCCCCGGCTCCGAGGTCAACACTTTGACAATGACCATACGGGCATAGCTATAGGGTTGGGTGGTGATCACGTGGATGTCGCGAATGGTGATGGGTTTGGGCATGGGAAACTGCTTTCTGGTTGGTTGGGGGCGAAAGTGTTAAAATATTTTGCTAAAGACGCCGCGGGTAGCGTTCAAGATAATTGGCTTGCGCGTCATATTTTACCACCGTTTGACGATATAGACCACCAAGGTATAGTTGAATGGATGCGCTAAAATAAGTCTATGCTGTTGGCTTGATCGGTTGCCCAGGTGTCGTCTGTCTGCGGCTTATTTGGAGGGTAAGCAATAATGAAATCAACGCTATCTATTCGATTCCTGCTGCTTTTGTTCAACCTGCTCACTGGTCTACTGGTTACAAGCAGCGTCATGGCGGCTCCGCATATGACTGTTGCGGCAAATATCCCCGAACCAAGCGTTACCTTACCCTGGGCGATGGCCGGCTGTTGGGAGCATGAGTTGTTTATTGTCAAACCGACTACACCGCTAGTTCAGCAAACTGCCACGCCTGAGTAAAGAATTACTGCCCATCTATGCGTCTAGCGGTGTGCTTATCTTCGGTCCCAGCTATCCTTTTACGATTTGTTGTTCTATATATTCGCGCAATGCACGGTTGATTTTTGTCTGATAGCCTTGTCCATTGGCATCTTTGCCGTGCGCTTTGAACCAGGCGATTACGTCAGCATCGAGCCGTAGTGTACATCCGCCATTGCGGAAAGCGCGTCAAGTTCACGCTGTTGTTCTGCGGTCAGTTGGTTAGAATTCACCTTCTTCATAGAGCCTTCTGTCGGTTTGGTAGCGTGATGGTAAATGAAATAGATAAATTATTTTGGCTCTTTATGGGTTTTAAGGATCTGACGCCAATCGCTGCCGAAGCACCAGTGGCAGTAATCGCTATTTTGGCGTAGCTCCTTGTAATCTATATTGAGCCATTATTTTTTAGGTTGAATGATGGATGTGTCATTGGGTAATTTGAGGAATTGACGCAGTTTGGCTTCTAGTTCAGTCAAATCTCGTAGCTCGCACTGCCACACAATAAGCACACGCCACCCCAGCCGTTGAAGTTCCTCTTGTGCTTTTCGATCTCGTTCAATATTGTGGTCTAGTTTATGGTTCCAAAATTCAGGTCGTGTAGTCGGTCTTGCAGCACGTGGGCAGCCAGGATGACCATGCCAAAAACATCCATGTACAAATATAACGGAACGATACTTTGGTAGTACTATATCTGGGGTTCCTGGCAAATCTTTACGCTGTAATCTAAACCGATATCCAATTTTATGGAGAAGACTACGCACAATTCGTTCCGGTTTGGTGTTGCCACTTTTTACGCGGCTCATTGTACTGCTGCGTTGTTCTTGTGAGAATTTATCAGGCATCGGCCACTATTATTTTAATTTCCCGTCAGCAGTTAACCTTAGCCATTCCATTTCATTGATCCCGATTCTTGATAGATGGGAAGTGAACTGGTGTACGATACGTTGCGCAGGGCCTTCCTTTAAATTTGCAATCCACTTATAAGTTTTATTATCAATAGTAGTATATTCATAACCTCGTTTTGTCTCATTTGCACGAATTACACCTTCGTTCTCCGGGAGTGGCTTGAATATTAATGTTCTTAGAGCAGAGGATTTGTTTATCACCTTAAGATAGAGAAGATTATCATTGTCACGCACAATAAAATTAAATCTGTCATTTGAATTTGTGGTTTTCAAAGCTAAAAAGGGAAAAACCGTATCCTTATCTAGCCGCACACTATCGCACTGGGGCTGAACGCAAACAAAATATTCATTCTTGTTATCATTGGCAACAGGTGCAACAATGGTGCCTAAAGATAGCATCGGCGGGTGCCGGGTAATACTGTAACGTGAACGCATCATAGTTAATATTGCTAACTCAGCATTTCTTGTAGCAGCATCACTACCACATATGATTGTAGCAATTTTTCCACTATGTTTATCTATGATATTTTGATCAAAAGGTATGCCATTAATGAGGCAGTTATGAAGATCATCGCGTGAAATTATCTTCTTTTTGGTCAAATCTTGCAATAGTGGATCTTTATCCCAATCATTGTTCTCTGTAATCCAACTCTTAATTGCTTTGTCGTGCTCCTCTAAACCGTACCCTTCTAGTATAGAATGCAATTCCGATGAAACGATATTGCTTAAAAATTCAAGAGCTTCTTCTGGTTTTGTTAGTGCGCGTTGTGCCAAATAAGCACGACTCAAATCCTTGTGTAAGTTAGATAGCAACTTATGAGTATTAGCTCGAATTGCTGAGATAGCAGTGACTGCTGCATTAGATACAATGCCTGCTGTCATTTGAGAAAAGCTTGCTATCAATCTCTCTGGTAACTCTTCAAAACTAACATTGCGGCCCTTATACGGTGAATACTTACTTTTGGAAAGTATCTCAATTCGGACTCGACCAAAATCTATTGTACAGGGGTTTTGATCATTTTTGATTGCTTTTAATTTGGCTACCTGTAACTCTAACTCTACTTCCTCTGCTATTTGTATTAAGTCTTGTTCACCTGTATAAATTGCAATAAGACGTAATCGACCATCATCATTCTGGAGAATGCGCCGGATAATCCTCTTTGTAGTTCTGCCGTTGTCCCCCTTGATTTGCCAATCAAGTATAACTAGGTCGGCACGATCTGCTGCACTTGTTGAACGATTTACATCTTCTTCTGCTTGATTCTCTGGACGTAATATTGCACACACTAGACCTTGTTCCGCAAAGGCATTAACCACTTCCTTTGCGTTTAGATCATGCCTTCTAGCAGTTGATGAATCTGAATTATTAGTTTCATCAATTTCCTGCTCCGATACAACATGTTCCATCTCTGGTAAATTGATACTCTCCGGAGGTAAATCCCCTTCGGTATCGGACAACCGAACGTCGTTTTCAGTATAAGCAGCCCGATCGTCAACTACAACTACTGTATGCAAAAATTGTTTTGCAACATGG
>QWII01000060.1 GCA_021405325.1 Caldilinea sp. CFX5
TTATCTCATTCTCCATCCTGAAGCCGAACTGAGCGCTGCCGAGAATGGGCAATTGGTCAACGGGCTGATCGCCACCTTTTTCCGCACTACTGTGGAAAATACAGGTGATGCACCGTGAAGCAGGTGCAAAGGCACAGAAGGGTGAAGTATACAGTCAATGGAATCACACGAGGGGATGCTGAAACCAGTGCAGCTTTGGCTGCAAACTGTGCTAGGCGACGATCAAATTCTGTCTGCACACAGGGGCAACAGTAACCGGACAGGTGTCTGGCAATTGCAGTGTCCCAATCAGCGCTATTTCTTTAAGCTCCACTAATGCTAATAGACAAATCAAAGAAAGGTTGCGTAAACGAGGAGTGTCCACTCCTCATTTACGCAAGATTAAAATAGCTTCTCTATAAGCTCTTATAAACGAGACTCCACCGGCGCCAACCGGAGCGCATTCTCCGCATAAATCTTCCGCAACACTGGCTCCGGCAACCCCAGGCTATTCAAAAATTCCTGACAGCGATTGTCAAAATAGTCGCGACCATAGAGGATGCGATCCTGAAACTCGAGCAGAAACTCTTTGCTCAGGGCCGGATCCCGTTTCAATGCGTTGAGCGCCGACCCCGCCGAGAGATCGGCATAAAGATTGGGATAGTCACGAAACATCTGAATCACCTTGCCCCCCGGCAGCACCGGCCCCGTGGGATAGACCACCTTATCAAACTGGTCGTCGCCGGAGATATGCGCCCAGAAGCCCGGTGCGTGACCGATGAAGATTGTCTCTGGGCAGGCGCGCACGGCCCGTTCAAAGGGTTCAATGCCGCCGCCATACCACCAGTTGGGTCGCGGGTAGCGCTGACCCGTGTCGATGGCGTAGTCGATATGCACCAGCACCGGCAACTTTTTGGCGCCACAGAAGCGGTACATGCGCAACGCATCCAGGTCATCATACATCATGCGCAACTTGAGTTCGCCATAGACCTGAACGCCATGAATCTCAATTGCCGCCTCCAGTTGGTCGATGGCGTCAGGCCGGCGCGGGTCGGGGGCATAGCAGAGGGTGAACTTATCGGGCGCCGCTTGCTTGTAGCGTAGGCAGTTGCTAAAGGGCATGGGATAGCCATCCTGAATCAACGACACTTTGAGATAGGGGTCGGGGATATACTCATCACGCGGCGCCTCCCAGGAGAGAATCCAGGTGCGCTCGATGTTGTACAGCGCCATATTCTGGAGAAACTTTTCCAGATTGTGACCGTGCCAGTCGGGGTGGTTGTGGGCGTCGATGATGTGCATGGTGATTGCCTTTCTTGAGGTATGGGTAGATAGGTAGACAGGTAAACAGGTAGATAGGTAGATAGGTAAACAGGTAGAGACTAGTTGACCTGTGTACCTGTCTACCTACCTACACTCACATCTTCGGCCAGCGGAAGCGTAGCGGCCAACGGTAGCGTAGTTCTGACGGCGGTTGGTCGGGCATGGGAGCGTTGATCCGGCCAAACATCAGCCAGGAGACGATCAGGATCAAGATGCTCAAGGTAAAGATGCCCTGGTCGGGCAGCCCCAACCGCAGGAGGCTGACGCCGATTAGGGGGATGATCATACCCCGCAGGCCGACGATGGTGCCTTGCACGGCGGCGTACTCAGTCACGCGGTCACGGGGGGAGAGTTGAATGCCGGCGGTGATCATGCCAATGTCCCAGCCGGCGCTGATGATCCCCTTGACGGCAAAGGCGGGTATGAGCATCCACCCATTGGTCGCCCAAATGTAGGAAAAGGGGACAATCATGGCAAAGGCGCAATTGAGCCGCAGCACCCAAACACCGCCATAGCGATCCACCAGCCGCCCCCAGAAGAGATAGCTCAAGAGCCAGAAGAGCGATTGCACCAGCCCCAACCAGCCCAGCGCCGAGTAGGAGAGATGCAACCGATCCACTTGCACCAGCGGATAGATCGTCCACGACATGAGCGAACCGGCGCCATAGAGGCCAAAGGTGGTCAGGTAATAGGCAAAGCGCTTGTCTTCGCGCAGGATCTGCCACAATTCCGTCAGCGTTTTGGTTTCGCGCATGGGCAGCGGTCCTTCATTGGCATCCAAACGGGTAAAGAGCAAAACCGACCCAATGCCGATCAGACTGCCAATGGGGAAGAGGATGCGGTAGCCCAGATTGTCCAATGCCCAACCGGCAATGGGCGTTACCAGCACCACCACGGCAATGCGGCCAATGCGTACGAAGGACATAATTTTGCCGCGCATCCCGTCCGGGTAGATCTTTTGCAAAATGCGGGTGTAGCCGGGATTGGGGAAGGCTTCCAGCAACCAGAAAAAGGCGCCCAAGACCAGCATCCAGACCGGGTTGACAATGAAGGCAAAGAAGAGAATGAGCGAACGGGAGAGCAGCCAACAGAAGACGATAATGTTCATAGTGCGTCGCCGTCGCATCAGCACAAGGCTAAAGGCGGTCAACACCGAACCGAGAAATTGCTGCGACGTATAGATCGCCAGCATCTCCGGCGTCGCGCCGCTGCGCCGCAGCAACACCGGAATAAAGGGGATCGTCATCGCATAAAACGCGCCATAGGCCATACCGACCCATAGCTCAACCAACATATTTTGGCGGATCGTCGCCGGCAGTTGACCGGCCAACGTACCTTCAACACGGGCGCCCAGTGTGCGCAGGGAGGAAATCATGAAAGCTACTTTCAGTTCAGCGATTTAGCGATTAAGTTTGGCAATACGGATGATGGCGGCCAGGCTCTGCTCGACATCGGCGACAGTGGTGGCCCACGAGGAGACGCTGATGCGCATGGCCGCCTGACCCTGCCAGGTGGTGCCGCCGGCCCAACAGGTGCCTTCGGCTTGTACGGCGGCAATTACGCGGCGGGTGGTCGCGTCGTCGCCAAAGCTGACCAACACCTGATTGAGGACCACATCATTGAGAATCGTATAGCCGGCAGCGCTGAGTCCTTCAGCAAAGCGGGTGGCATGACGACAGGTGCGGGTAATGAGATCGGCCAGCCCCGCGCGCCCCAACGACCGGAGCGCCGCCCAGATTTCCACACCACGCACGCGGCGCGACATCTCCGGTGTATAATGGTAAGGTTCACGCTCTGCGCCTTGTTGCAGATAGGCGGCGCTGGTAGACATGGCGGCGCGCAGATGGGTCGCCTCGCGACAGAAGACCAGGCCGCTGTCATAGGGCACGTTGAGCCACTTGTGGGCATCGGTCGCCCAGGAGTCGGCTGCGCCTAAGCCGACTGTCAAAGGGGCGTGCTGCGGTGACGCGGCGGCCCACATGCCAAAAGCGCCATCGACATGCACCCAGGCGTTGGCAGCACGCGCCGCGGCACAAAGTTGGTCGAGCGGATCAATCGCCCCGGTGTTGACATTGCCGGCTTGGACGCAGAGAATTGTCCGCGCGTCCAACGGCGGCAGGGCATCGGGTCGCATCCGCCCTTGCCCATCGACCGGGACGCGAGTTACCCGTTCCCGGCCCAGCCCCAACAAACTCAACGCCTTGAGCAGACTGACATGCACCTCGTCCCCCACGACTACGGTCAACGGCGGTGCGCCAAAGAGACCCTGCGTTTCGACATCCCACCCCTGCTGCGCCAGCAGGGCATGACGAGCCGCGGCCAGGCCGGTCAGATTCGCCATCGTCGCGCCGGTGACAAAACCGCCGCCACTTCCTGCCGGCAGGCCAAAGAGATCGACCAGCCACCCCAGCGCCACGGCTTCCACTTTCACCGCAGCCGGTGACATTACGGTCAAGCCGCCATTGTTGTCCCAACTGGTCGCCAGCCAGTTGGCCGCCACCGTGACAGGCAGTGACCCGCCAGTGACAAAGCCAAAATAACGCCCACCCGCGCTTGCCACCGTTGCCGGCGAACCGATTTCATCCAACATGGCTAAGACCAGCGCCGGATCGGTGGGGGTGGTTGGCAGGGCTTCTTCAAACTCAGTCAGCGCCGCCACCGCTGTCGGCGCCGGCGGCACACTCCGTTCATTCACGGTGGCAAGGTATTGCATGCCGCGGCGAGCGGCGTCTTGTAATAATTCCTGCATACTTCCTCATCTTGTTTGGGCCGAGGATTCAAACCTTCGGCTATTGTCAGCCGTCGCGCTGCGACTGGTCGGTCATCTACACCACTTGCCGATCACCCCTTCACCCCTTCACCTTGTCACCTTGTCAGGCCCGCGCCCGCTCTTCCAGCCAATCCATCGTAATTTCTAGGCCGAAACCGGGGGCATCGGAGGGGACGAGGTAGCCGTCTTTAATCGCCGGTGTACCGGGGAGACGGGTCATTTCTGCCAATGGTACGCCGGGGGCAGAGACCCCTTCCGAGCGTTCGCCCCAGACAATGGCCGGCATAGCGTAGGTGAGATGTTGGCCGTAGGGGTAATTCATGCCGGCGTGCGAAATGACGGAGATACCGGCGGCCTCGGCAAGGTGGCAGATTTTGACCAAACCGGTGATGCCGCCGCCCCAAAGTACATCGGGCTGGAAAATATCGACCAGGCGCTGGCTGGCGGCGGTGGCAAAGGTGTTGGGCAAGTACCAATGTTCACCAGAGGCCAGCGTTTGCCAGGGCAGGCGACGTCGGATCGCGCCGTATGCCTCCAGATTATCGGGCAGCACATAATCTTCGATCCACTTAAGCCGATAGGGGCGCAACAATTCGGCCATGCGTACGACATACTCCTCATCCATGGACATCCAGCAATCAAACATCAACTCGACCTGGTCGCCGATAGCTTCACGGGTTTTGGCGATGAATTCCACATTCTTATGCAGGCCGTCCAACCCATCGTGCAGACCATAGGGGGCAAAGACTTTGACCGCTTTGAAGCCCATTTCTACATACCACTCGGTGTCAAAACCGGTGGCGTAACAAAAAATCTTCTCTTTCTGCGGGCCGCCCAGCAACTCATAGACCGGGCGTTGTAGGATCTTGCCTTTGAGATCCCAGAGGGCGCAGTCCACCGCGCTGATGGCATAGCTGGCCAGACCGCCGCCATAGGGCGCCGTCATGCGCACCATCAAGTCCCAGAGCTTCTCGGTCGCCATGCAATTTTCGCCGATCAAGGCCGGCGCCAACTGGTCGTTGATAATGCGGGCGACCGGACCGCCATGAACGGTCAGCCCAAAGCCCCACGTCCCCTCTTCAGCGGTGATGACAACGGCGGCGCGTTTCCATTCGGGGTAGCCGGCTTTGCCGGGATAGCGGGCGGCAGGGCGCGTCATCTTGATCGTTTCGGCCCGGCTTCGTTGGCGCGGTTTGGTTTGCGGACGGGGCGTGACATCAATTTCGACGGCGCGCACAGCAGTAATTTTCATAGCATCTCCTTTGGTACACCAATCTTGGGCCTGACTCCAGGCTAGACCCCCTTCCTGGCAGAGGCAGTAACTGTTGCGTATAGTCAGACATCTGTTGCCGCTTCCAGGAAGTACCCATGCACCATTGTGCGCCACAGCCAATGAAAACAATAGGGATTTCGCAGATTACACAGATTAACTTGCAATATAAATCTTTGAAATCTGCGAAATCCCTATTGTTTTCAGCGCAGGGGGCCGGCTACCGCAAAATGCGAAGTTGCAGCCACCACTTGGTTTGTAGTACGATGAGCTTCTCATATTATACAACCACGTTCGCGCCTGTTGGCAAACAGCGATTTGCTCCCTACAGTATCGTTGCGGCATCATTGCGGAGATCGTTGGTTGCTCACAGCGCGTCAACCAGAGGAAAGTTCAAGAGAAGCTACGATGGATATGCAAACCGCACTCGCTCATTTTGGCGTCGATGAGACGACGCTCACGGCTGAGGAAAAAGCGTTTTTGGATCAAAATGGTTATTTACCGTTGCCCGGCTTGCTGTCGGCGGCACAGGTGCAGACGCTGGCAACCCGCTTAGAAGAACTGGCGGCGGCGGAAGGTGATCAGGCCGGGTTGGAGGCGCATCAGGAAGCAGGAACCACACGTTTAGCCAACATTGTCGATAAAGGGCCAATCTTTGAGGTCTGTTTTACCCATCCCCGGATCCTGGCGGCAATGGCGCATGTGTTGCAAAAGGATTTCAAGCTCTCGTCGCTCAATGCCCGCTTTGCGCTGCCCGGCGAAGGGTTGCAACATCTCCACGCCGACTGGCGCGGCGGGGTGCCGCCGGGCGAATTTGAAGTTTGCAATTCGATCTGGCTGCTGGATGATTTTACGACCGAAAACGGCGCCACCCGTGTGGTTCCCGGCTCGCACAACTGGGGCAAGACCCCGCGTGATCTGATGGCAGACCCCAAAGCGACTCATCCCGAGGAAATTTTACTCACCGCGCCGGCGGGGACAGTCGTCATCTTTAACTCGCACACCTGGCACGGCGGCACGCTTAACCGCACCAACAAACCGCGCCGCGCCATGCACTCCTACTTTACCCGGCGCCACAACCAGCAGCAAACCGACCAGCGCAAATATCTTTCGGCGGCAACGGTAGCGCGCTTGCCTGATGAGGCCAAATTTATTCTCGACGTACTATAAACGCGCATCGTAGGGGCATGAACTATCGCACCCCATGTGTAACAAGCTAGGGAATCGGGGGCGCACAACACTACAGCGGATGATGGTGGAAACGGATCGGCTTCTTGCCGAACAAAAACCGACGAAAAGTAAAAACATCTGGAGAGACGATGCGCAAATTATTCGGTCTATTCATATCAGATGTATCCGTTCCCGCCATCATCCGCTGTAGTGTCTTGGCTTGATACACATAGGGTACGAACTATCTTACCCCTACGGTGCGCCGGTCAGCCGGGCGCTTGGGGTTGGGGCGCAAAGCGTTTTAGCAACGCAAGGCGTAGCCAGAAGGCTTTGATGCCGGCGAACGCCAACGCCATCAGGGCCGTTGTCGCCAATGCCAGGCCGACGTGGCTGGTGTAGCCATAGCGCATAAAGAGGCGATCTTCAAAGAAGCTGTAGGGCAGAATCGCCAATAGAAAGAAGGCTCCGCCCAGAGCAAAAACCGATCCCACTTGGGGGACATGCGCCTTCCAGACGGCAAGCGCCACGGTGACAACAATCAACAAGAGCAGGAGCGCTTGACCGCCAGCGGCATTCGCTATTGCTTCCACACGCGCCGGCATGACGAGATTCGTCGGATCCGCTGCCAACCAGTTAGCAAAGCTCCAGAGGTGGGCTGTCATGTTCCGTAGTACAAGGGCCGGTGTGAAGGTAAAGTGGAAGCCAGTGGCCTGATCGTGATTCACCAGATGCAGGGCAGTGGTAAAGAGCGCCAGCCAGCCGGCGCCGACCAACAGCGGGCCAACCAGATAAGACCAGCGCCAGGTGGGGGCAAAGAACCAGGCGTAGAGCGGCAACAGGATCACCGCCGTCACACTGGCTTCTTTGCTCAGTAACGCGCAAAAGAGCAGGAGATAAGCGACGAAAAAACGCCAACCTGTTGGCTGACGGAGCGCCGCCGCCCAGACCACCAAGGCCAGCAGCGTGAAAAAGGTGGCGGCCAGGATCTGAAATTCGACAGTGTTGGTGATCACTTCCACATGCGCTGTGCGCGAAACAAAGAGGAAAGCCGCCAGCAACGCATAGATGCGCGCCAACAAGGCACGCGCCAACCAGTAGACGAGCAAGGCATTGCCGTAATAGAGCGCTACGTTAATGGTGTGATAGATCTCAATTTGCTGGGCAAAGAGCCAACCACCCAGATAATAATAGCAATTGGTCGTTAATGGGCGATACAGTCCCGGCCAGAGCGCCGGTTGTATAAAGCAATCACGTACGGAATGAATCATTGCACGGTTATGATCAAAGAAAAGTTGGTCCTCCCAATGATACCTTGACCAGTTTTGTTGCAGATCGTCGTAATGAACCAGCGCAAGCGCTACAAAGAGTACAGAACAAACGCTGAGCCATTCCCAGCCGGGCGACCCCAGCGCGCGCCGAATCCAAAGCATCATCTTTCTGTCCTTTGCCAACCCAACAACACTGCTGCGCTAAATTTATTCTCCTTTTGCTGGTTGCGAATCCCTGTTCGACGGAAAGCCGATGAATTCTTTTCCAGAAGTTGCGACAGCGCTCCGGCTTGTAGTACCATGAAGCGAGCATACCGCCGCCCTGCATCAGCGGTTTGCTCATCAGTCGGTAACAAAGTGCAACCCACTGATTATAGGATAGCTGACAACTATATCCTATAACAAGGATAGCGCTATTGACAAAAAAATCTGTCATCTGGTATAAACAGTGAGCTTCTCATGCGCATTGACATTCACACGATCCCTGAACGCGACCGTTATAAATTGATGATTGGCGCCGTGGTGCCGCGCCCGATTGCCTGGGTCAGCACGATGGACGCCGCCGGCAATCTCAATGTGGCGCCCTTTTCCTTTTTTAATGCGGTCTGTAGCAACCCCATGACGCTACTCTTTTGTGTTGGTGTGGCCGATACACCCGACGGCAAGAAAGACACGCTACGCAACATTGAAGCTGTGCCGGAATTTGTCATCAACACCACCAATGAGGAGACGGCCATCGCCATGAATCTGACCGCCACCCCGTTACCGCCCAGCCAGTCGGAATTTGAGTGGGCCGGCTTAACCCCGGCGCCCAGCAGCACCATTCGGGTTCCGCGCGTGGCTGAGGCGCCCATTGCTTTTGAATGCACCTTACAGCGCATTGTTGTCGTCAACGATCAACCGGGCGGCGCCGCCGTCATCTTTGGTGAAGTGCAATGCATCCATGTACGCGATGACCTTTATGTCAATGGCCGCATCCTGCTCGAACCCTATAAACCCATTGGCCGCTTGGGCGGCGATGGGTATGTCCGTGTCACCAATACCTTTGAGATGGCGCGTATTCCGGCGCCCAAAGCATAATCAACGTGCTTCGTGCTGCGTGAAGCGTGATTGGCCTGCCAAACTCATGGTTAACACGAATCACGGTTCACGCAGCACGAAGCACGAAGCACACAGCAAAACCTGGAGGCACCAGAAAACCCATGACCGCCACCCAAAATTTCCTAGCCTTTGACCTGGGCGCTGAAAGTGGTCGCGCCCTACTTGGCGCCTTTGACGGCGACCGGCTGACTCTGACCGATGTGCATCGTTTTCCGAACACGCCGGTGCGTTTGCCCACGGGGTTGCACTGGAATGTCCTGCAACTCTGGCAGGAGATCAAGCAGGGGGTTGCGCTGGCCGGCAAAACGCTGGGCCACGCGCCCACGAGTATTGGTATTGACACTTGGGGCGTCGATTTTGGTCTGCTCGACCGCAAAGGGGTTCTCGTCGGTCTGCCTTATCACTATCGCGACAGCCGCAACGACGGCATGATCGAAGCCGCCTGCCAGGTCGTACCCAGAGCGGAAATCTTTGGGCAGACCGGCATCCAGTTTATGCAACTCAACTCGCTCTACCAGTTGTTGGCGATGGCGCGCCAGGGGTCGCCGGCATTGGCGATTGCTCACACCTTTCTTACCATTCCTGATCTCTTCAACTACTGGTTGACTGGCCAGAAGGTCTGTGAATTCTCCAACGCCACCACCACCCAGTGCTACAACCCGCTGACCAACAGTTGGGCCACCACAATGGTCGAAAAACTGGGCATTCCTTCCCATATCTTCCCGACCATTGTTGAGCCGGGAACGGTCTTAGGCGACTTGTCACCGGCGTTGGTGGCCGATATTGGTCTGAGCAGCAGCGTACCGGTGGTGGCGCCGGCCTGTCATGACACCGGCTCGGCGGTGGCCGCAGTGCCGGCGGCCAACCAGAACTTTGCCTGGATCAGTTCCGGCACCTGGTCGATTGTCGGCGCCGAAGTGCCGAACGCCGTGGTCAACGAACAGACGCTCGCCTTTAATCTGACCAACGAAGGGGGCGTCAACCACACCTATCGCCTCTGCAAAAATGTAGCGGGGCTGTGGCTGGTGCAGGAGTGTCGCCGCGCTTGGGCACGCCAGGGCGAGGAGTATAGCTATGCCCAGTTGACTGAAATGGCTGCGCAGGCCGCCCCCTTTCAGGCAATCAT
This sequence comes from Caldilinea sp. CFX5, assembly GCA_021405325.1. Next base: position 10,008 of record QWII01000060.1, read on the forward strand.
CGACCCGGATCATGCCAGCTTCTTAAAGCCAAGCGAACCGGGGGATGATATGCCCAGCCGCATTCAGGCGCGCTGTCAGGCCACCGGTCAACCCGTGCCGACCAGCAAGGGCGCCATCCTCCGCTGTGCTTTGGAGAGTCTGGCGCTCAAATACCGTTGGGTCTTGGAAAAGTTGGAAACAATTCTGGGGCATCCGCTGGCGCCGGTGCATATTGTCGGCGGCGGCACACAAAACCGGCTGCTCTGTCAACTGACGGCGGATGCGACCGGTCATCAGGTTGTCGCCGGGCCGGTGGAAGCGACGGCGATTGGCAACTTGATCGTACAGGCCATCGCCTTGGGCCATTTGGGTTCGTTGGGCGAAGGGCGGGAGTTGATCCGTCGTTCATTTGAGGTTGTTACTTATGAACCAGCCGGCGCACAAGCACACTGGGCTGAAGCATATGAACGCTTGCTGAAACAGACCAATTAAGCGCGACCAGCGGGTTACAGAAGATCAACCATTGCTACCGCTGATCCGCATTTCCCAACGGCAAATGAATGCGGCGGGCCTGATTGGCGCGCCAGGTCAGCGCTCATTTGGTTGAACGCCCTGACTAACTCACCATGGGTTGACCGTCCAACAAATTGGTGCACGATTTGTGAGTCAAGAAAACCCAACGACCATTTCATTGAGAAAAAAGTCACATGACGGGCAAATCCGCCCTCTGGTTGGGGAGGTTTTTATATGCATAGGAGTTACGCAGTTGACGGGCGCTACCAGAGACCTGTCAGGTTTCGCAAACCTGACAGGTCTTGTCCAACTGCGTAACTCCTAATGCAATGAAAAGTCGTTACAGTTTTACCAGCATTTTGCCCAGATTCTCGCCGGTGAACAGCCCGATAAAAGCGGATGGTGCGTTCGCGATACCTTCGATAACCGTCTCCTGCCATTTGATCTGGCCGGCGGCGATCCAGGTTTTCATATCGGCATAAAACTCGTTCGTGCGCGCCCGGTAATCAGAGACGATAAAGCCTTGGAGCTTGAGCCGCTTGCCGATGATCAGGCTCAGGTTGTTGGGGCCTGGCGTCGCTTCGGTGGCGTTGTATTGGGAAATCATGCCACAGACAGGAACGCGGCCATATTGATTCAGGTGAGTTAATGCCGCTTCCAGATGAGCGCCGCCGACATTCTCAAAATAGATGTCAATGCCGTTGGGGCAATGCTTGCCCAGTTCGGCTTTCAGGTTGCCGGCTTCTTTATAGTTGAACGCTGCGTCAACACCAATCTCGTGCAGCAACCAATCCACCTTGGCCTGTGACCCAACGCTCCCCACTACCCGACAGCCCTTGATCTTGGCAAGCTGACAGACCACCGAGCCGACTGCCCCGGCCGCCGCGGAAACAAAAACCGTCTCGCCCGCTTTGGGTTGACCGATGTCGAGCAAGCCAAAGTAGGCCGTTTGCCCCGGCATCCCGACTGCGCCAAGAAAGGCTTGCACTGGGGCAATGGCTGGATCAAGGGGGGCCAGTCCTTTGCCGTCGCTGAGAAAGGCTTCGCGCCAGCCTAAGCCATGTAGGACATAGTCGCCTTCGTTGAACTTGCCGCGGTTTGACTGCACAACCTGGCCCACCGCCCCACCTTGGAGCGTTTCGCCCAGCGCAAAGGGAGGAACATAGCTCTTGCGATCAACCATGCGGCCTCGCATGTAGGGATCAACCGACATGTAGAGATTGCGCACCACCATCTCCCCTGGCCCTGGTGCGGGTAGGGTGACATTTGTCATTTCAAAATCGTCAGCGCTGGGTAGCCCGACTGGTCGCCGCTTAAGCCGAATTTCCCGGCTGGTTATCTGTGTCATGAATACTTTCCTATCCCCTTTGGTAATTGCCCCGTTTTCATAATTCCAGTAGCAAGGCCACCAACAGCGCTGCTCGTGAACTGATCTTGTCCACCTCAATATGTTCATGGTCGGCATGGGCGCCGTGACCGGGCACGCCCAGTCCGTCCAATGTGGGAATGCCAAGCGCGCCCGTAATGTTGCCGTCGCTGCCGCCGCCGGTGCCGTCTTCTTCCAGTGCCAGCCCCAGCTTGCGGCCAATCACTTGGGCTTTTTCAAAGAGCGGGCCGGTCACTTTGCGTTCCAAGGGTGGCCGATTCCAGCCGCCGCTGATCTTCAGTTGAGCGCCGGGCAAGACTGGTTGCAAACCACGAATGGCGGCTTCAATGCGTTCCCCTTCCTCCTTCGTCCAGATCCGACAATCGATCTTGGCGCTGGCGCTGGCTGGAACCACGTTGGAGACGGTGCCACCTTGGATGACGCCCACCGTCACCGTCGAGCCTTTTGCAAAATCATTCATGGCGTGCAATTTGATCGCCTGGTGCGCCAACTCGACAATGGCGTTGATCCCCTTCTCCGGTTCGACGCCGGCATGGGCGGCGCGCCCAGTCACTTCCACGGTAAAGCCGCCGCCCCCTTTGCGGCGCGTCTTGAGAACGCCGCCAGGCAGGGGTGATTCCATCACCAGCACATAGGCGGCTTGTTTGGCCTCTTCTTCGATTAAATTCCAGGAAGTCAGGCTCCCCACCTCCTCATCCGATGTCATCAACACCGTGACAGGACGGGGCAGGGTCAACGGCAAATCGGCGACGGCGTGCAGGGCGTACTCGGCCAACATCAGGCTGGATTGCATGTCAAAGATGCCGGGGCCATAGGCTTTGCCCTCTTCAATGCGAAACGGATGTGTATCCAGCGAACCGACCGGCCAGACGGTGTCAAAGTGACAAAGGATCAACGCTGGCTTAGCCGTCGGTTCCGCGTTAGGTGCAGCAAAGCGGGCGCGCACATGGTTGCCCCGTTTCGCGTTGGGAATGATTTCAACCGTGGCGCCAATCGCCTGAAAGCGACCGGCCAAAAAATCAGCGAAGGCGTCGAGACGCGCTTTGTCGCTGCTGGGCGTCTCTTGGGTGACCAATTGGCGCACGAGATCGAGCATGGCCGCATGGTGGTTGTCGAAATAGGTGAGTAGGATCTGATAATTCATGGTCATCCGTCAGCTTGGTGCTTGGGTTTTGGGTGATGTACGAGTCAACGGTTGGTGCAACCCATAGAACGAGCGTTGCACCAACCGGATGAAATGTTTTTAACTAATCGTCGCCGACGACAGTGAGTTCAACGGCTTCAACGCCTTCAACGCGCTTGGCCACCGTTCCATAGCGCCGTTGCGGCACCCGCTCGGCAAATTGCCCGACTTTGTCCGGCGACATCTCATCGTTAAAATAGAGCGGAATCGGCGTAATATCGACCGGCTGACGCACCTTGCCGTTGCCCAGGGGCGGGCAGCACCAGGCGGCATCGGCGGCTACGCGACGCTGTTCCTTGAAGTAGCCCAGAATACCACAACTGAAGCAGTGTTCGCGACAATCATCGACCACGCCGCCTTGATAGGTGTGGATATACTCCTGCACCAGAAACTTCTTTTGCAGACCGGCAGAGATATGGTCCCACGGTAACACCTCATCGACTTTGCGTTCGCGGCGGGCGTACCAATCCATGTCCAAGCCAACCTCGGCAAAGGCTTGTTGCCAGGCGCCAAAGTTGAACCATTCGCTCCAGCCTTCCAGTTTGGCCCCCAGTTCCCACGCCCGTTGAATCACGTCGCTCAAGCGGCGGTCGCCACGGGTCAGGTAGGCTTCGACCAGCGTCTCCTTGGGGTTGTTCCAGGTGAAGTGAATGCCCGGTCCACGTAATTCGCGTTGGAGCAGGTCGATCTGGGCGCGGATGACCGCCTCATTTTCCATCGGCGCCCATTGGAAAGGCGTATGCGGCTTGGGCACCAGCGTGCTGACACCGATACGGACATTCGCCTTGCGTCCCAACATCCGGCGGCCCACGGCCAGGACTTCTTTCGACAGGTCGGCGATCGCCTGTACATCGGCCAGCGTTTGGGTCGGGTGGCCGACCATGAAGTACATCTTGATCGTTGTCCAGCCCCGCTTGTAGACCTCTTCGGCGGTCTTGAGCAAATCGGCGGAGGCGATCGGTTTATTGATCACATCGCGCATTCGGTCGGTGGCGGCTTCGGGGGCAAAGGTAAAGCCGGAGCGGCGGCGGCCCTTTTCCAGCAACTCCATAAGATCGACGCTAAAGCTTTCAATGCGCAGGCTGGGCAGGCCGATGCTCAACTTTTTGGCGCCATGTTTCTCCATCGTGCGCCGCACCAGTTCTTCCACATAGGTGTAATCGCTGCTGCTGAGGCTGAGGAAACTCACCTCTTCAAAGCCGCAATGCTCAATCATCTCGTCTACGGCTTGTAACACCTCGTCGGGCGTCCGTTCGCGCACGGGGCGGAAGATCATGCCGGCCTGACAGAAACGGCAGCCGCGGGTGCAGCCGCGCATAATCTCAATGGCGGCCCGGTTATGCACTGTGTTGATATAGGGTACAATAAACTTTGTCACCGGCGGCGGCATCACCGTCACCACCCGCTTTAAGACTTGTTGCGGGGCGTCCGGGTGGTTGGGCGTGATCGCGGCAATGGTGCTATCGGCGGCATAACTGACATCGTAGAAGGCCGGGACATAGACGCCGGGGATTTTGACCAGCAATTCCCACAAGCGATGGCGTGCTGACAGGGGAGATTGCGAGACTTCGTCGTGAGCGCTCAGTCGTTCGATTGAGCGCTCACGACGAAGTCTCGCAATCTCTTTTTTCCACTGCTCATGCGCCGCGATCACCTCAAAGATCACCTCTTCGCCCTCGCCGATGATCATGGCGTCGAAAAAGGCGCTCATCGGTTCGGGGTTGTAACAACCGGAGCCGCCGGCGATGACCAGTGGATGGTCGGCGGTGCGGTCGGCGGCGCGCAGAGGGATGCCGGCCAGGTCGAGCATGGTGAGGACGTTGGTATAGAGCTGCTCGTAGGGCAGGCTGAAGCCGATGATGTCAAAGGCGGCGAGCGGGTGGCGCGTCTCCAGGCCATAGAGCGGGATGCCGTCACGCCGCATAATGGCCTCAAAGTCAGGCCACGGACAGTAGACCCGTTCGGCGGCTAAATCCGGCCGTTTGTTGATCAAATCATAGAGGACCATCAACCCCAAGTTGGAGCCACCCAATTCATAAATGTCAGGAAAAGCCAACGCTACTTTGGTGCGAAGGGCGGGATCCGCCCAATCTTTGCCAATGCTATTCAATTCACCGCCGGTGTAACGGGCCGGTTTTTCCACTTTGTGCAACACCCGATCCAAGGCACGGGTGATCTGTTTTGGGGTATAGCGCATAAGTTGCTCCTTTGCCTACGTTTCTGCCAAACCTGAAATAAGATTTGGGCAGGGTTAGAACCTGCCAATAGACGCCTATTATAACAACTTCAGAGTAGGATGGCTAACTGGCGCACCCATGCAAGCGCGGGCATTACAGCAAAAGCCTACGCCCTGGCGGGGTCGCTTTTCCCCACCAGCCTTACCACTACAGTATTGCAATGAAGGTATTTTGTACCATTTGACCGATGCAGCTTACGGTGAAATTCGTTATGCTTTGGCTTTGAACTCTTCACGCGAAGCTGAATCATTTTTATAACTCAACCGGTATACAAGGGCTTACCGGCTATCTTCCGGGAAGGTCAGTCCGGTCGCAGGATCGTCCGGTCAAACCTTTCCGGAAGATGCTATGATCACCCCCCCTTGGCTGCCAGTTGACCCATTTTTATAACAACCAAAGGAGTTTTTATGTACCAACAGTTAATTCTGATCGGACACCTCGGTACAGAGCCGGAGATGCGTTACACTGCTTCTGGCGTTCCTGTCACTACCTTCAACATGGCTGTGCATAAACGCTGGAACACGCCTGAAGGACAGCCCCAAGAGAAAACAACTTGGTTTCGTATCAGCTTGTGGCGCCGGCAAGCGGAGATTGCCAGCCAATATCTGGCGAAAGGTCATCGAGTCATGATTATCGGCGAAGTTGATAATGCTCGACCCTGGACTGATCGTGACGGCAATCTGCGGGCCAGCATTGAAGTGACCGGCAATGAACTCCGGTTGATGGAGAGCAAAGGGGCAAACAGCAATGGCGCCCATGATGCTGGCTCGGCGGAAGCAGTCCCGGCCGGCGACGAGGCGCGTGTCCCCTTTTAATTCGGCGCAGAGAAAAGAAAAGCGGCGTGATTGCAAATAAGCAATCGCGCCGCTTTTCTTCTGTGGAAAAAGGTAGCTCGTACGGGATTCGAACCCGTGTCACCGCCTTGAGAGGGCGATATCCTAGGCCGCTAGACGAACGAGCCACGAGCAACACTAGTTGGATGCATGTGCGAACAGCTAGGATGAGGAAATTATACTTCCCGGCGCCGCTTCTGTCAAATCCAGGAGGCCAGGGGGCGCATCACCTTTTGGGCAATTGCACTTTGGATGAATCAGCCGCACTCGCCTGTTGCCGTCGATGGCGCGCAACCAACGTTGGGTTCAGCCGATGACCTAAGCCCGGCGCATCCGCAACCAGCAGATGTCCATCGACAATCGTTTCCGCCGGCGTCAATAATTGGGCGCGCCAGTCAACCTCACCCCAGGCATACTCAAGAATATAGAAGTTCCGCAAGACGGCGCAAAGGTGCCCACTGGCTACGCTCGCCACCGGGCCGGATGGGTTGTGCGGCGCCACCAGCAGTCCATTCATGCGCGCCGCCTCGGCAATGTGTTTAGACTCCAACAAGCCGCCCGCATGTTTCACATCCGGCATGATCACATCGACGACATGACTTTGGAAAAAGGGGCGAAAGGCTTCCAGCCCAAAAAGGCTCTCGGCGGAGGCGGTGGGCATGGGCACGGCATTGGTCACGGCGGCCAATTCGGTGGGAAAGCTGTGATGCACCGGTTCTTCATACCAGAAGAGGTTACAATCCGCCAGTTCCCGCCCGACGACAATCGCTTCGGATTGCTCCATGCGGCTATGACAGTCCACGGCTAGTTCAACCGCATCGCCAATAGCTTGCCGAACGGCGCGCACCCGTTCCACACCGGGACGCCAGGCTGCTTGTGGCCCGGTGCGCAGGTGGTCGCGGTCAGTCAGTTCGTCAAAGGGCGCCAGTTTGATCGCGGTAAAGCCTTCGGCGACCGCCTGTTGCGCCGCCAGGGCAAAGGCCGCCGGGGAACGCCCCTGGACATGGCGGTTAATGTTGGCGTAGAGCCGAATTCGCTTGCGGAGGGCGCCGCCCAACAACGCATGGATTGGTTGGCCGACGGCTTGACCGAAAATGTCCCACAGCGCCATTTCCAGGCCGCTCAACAAGGTCTGGCCGACGCGCCCGGCATCCAAACGGACTAACTTCTGCCAAAGGGCGTGGATATTGAGCGCCGGCTGCCCGATCAGTTGCGGCTTGACGCGCAGTAGCAGGTCGAGTAACAAAGCGTCATTGCTGCTATGGCTGGCTTCCCCCAAGCCGGTCAAACCGGCCTCGGTATGGACCAGGAGAAAGATCCAATCGCCGCGGTGGTTGACATGGATCACAACGGGTTCGATGTCGGTGATTTGCATGGTGGCGTCCTTTGCATGGTGCGTTGGCTGGTTTACTATACTCAGGTCAGAATGAAAGCCGCTTCTCCATTTGATTTCGGTATAGCGGTAGCATACCACAAGCAAGGCCGGATAGCTGTATTTGACGCGACCGGGGCGCTGTGATAGAGTGTAAGCCTGACCACATCCCTTTATCCATCAACGAAGATGAGTTGGAAAATTAACCATGAGCCAGTTGTCCCTACACCCAGACCGCTATTTTGACCCCGACCCGGCCACCCGCACCCTTGCCCGTGCACTCTATGACGGCGTGGCGACCTTGCCCATTGTCAGCCCGCATGGGCATGTCGATCCCAAACTGCTGGCTGATGAGAACGCCTCCTTTGGCACGCCGGCTGATCTCTTTATCATCCCCGACCACTATGTCTTTCGGATGCTCTATTCGCAGGGTATCCCGCTCGACGCCGTCGGCATTCGCCCTAACGATGACGGCTGGGTGGAGAGTGATCACCGCAAAATCTGGCGCCTCTTTGCCGAAAATTTCTATCTCTTCCGCGGCACGCCCACCGGCGCCTGGATCACTGAAGAACTGGTATCCATCTTTGAAGTAACGCAGCCGCTCACCGCCGCCACCGCCGACGCGATCTATGACCAGATCAGCGACAAATTGGCGCAACCGGCCTTCCGCCCCCGTGCGCTCTTTGAACGATTTAATGTTGAGGTCCTCTGCACCACTGATGCCGCTACTGATCCGCTGGAGCAGCACAAGGCCATCAAAGCGTCCGGCTGGACAGGCAACGTGCGCCCCACCTTCCGCCCCGATGGCGTTGTCAATCTGGAGATGGCTGGCTGGCGCGCCAACATTGACGCGCTGAGTGCGGTCAGCGGCATCACGGTGCATAACTACAAGAGCTTTATCCATGCACTGGAAAATCGACGGGCCTTCTTCAAAGCGATGGGCGCCACCGCCACCGATCACGCCGCGCTGACGCCCTTCACCATTGACCTAACGCCGGCGGAAGCGGATACTATCTTTCAACGGGCCTTGCGTGGTACAGCCTCACCCCACGACGCCGAACGCTTTACCGGCCACATGTTGGTGCAGATGGCGCGTATGAGCATTGAAGATGGATTGGTCATGCAGTTGCACCCCGGCTCCTTGCGCAACCACAATGACCCGCTCTACCAACGCTTTGGCCGCGACAAAGGCGCGGACATCCCGATTGCGGTCGATTTCACCCGCAGCCTGCGTCCGTTGCTCACCCTCTACGGCAATGATGACCGGCTGGCGCTCATCCTCTTTACGCTCGATGAAAACACCTACGGTCGCGAACTGGCGCCGTTGGCCGGTCACTATCCCAGCCTGAAATTGGGGCCGCCCTGGTGGTTCTACGACAGCCTTAATGGTATGAAGCGCTATTTTGATCTGGTGATGGAGACCGCCGGCATCTACAACACTGCCGGCTTTAATGACGATACACGCGCCTTTGCCTCCATCCCTGCCCGCCATGATCTCTGGCGCCGAGCCAGCGCCAACTGGTTGGCGGGGTTGGTGGTGCGTCATATTGTTGCAGAAGAAGACGCTCATGCCATGGCGCGGGCGATGGCGTATGAATTACCGAAGCGGGCCTATCGAATAAGTTAATGGAGAATGGAGAATGGTTAATCATTTATTATTTTCTATTCTCCATTCATGCATTACACCGCCGTGCGGCTGCGCAAAATTTCAATATACCGTTCCGTTGCCGATTTTTCTACCGTTTCGCTTTCCTCTTCCTCCCCCGGCAGTCCACGTGATGCCGGGCCCATGGGAATGCGCGCCGGCCCGACGCCAGGCACATCGACCATCGCTTGGGCTTCACTTTGCGCCAGCTTTAGCACCCCATCCGCCAGTGAGGCCGCTGCCGCTTCCCGTTGACGAATGGCGCTATTGGTGAGAAAAAGTTTGATCTGCGACAAAATGCCCAGCAGATCATGCACCGGCTTGGAACCGGCGCCGATGATAAACCCCGTGATCAGAATATCCCAGGTAATTGGCATAGTATCCAGCAGGCCGGCCGTTGTGGGGCGCAGCAATTCAAAGAGACGGATCCCCGTAAAGTTGGTGACGATGATGCCCAACATTACACCGAAGACCAGACTGGTGCCGCTCTTAAATTGAAGATACTGGGGTGACTTAAGTTGCTCGGCCTGCCAGCGGCCAAAGCTCAACAAGATCCACTCCAGATAGTTCCAGATGATCTCAATGGCGCGTTCGACGCCCACAGCGGCCAGCAAAATCGGTAGTAAGACCGGCCAGATGCCAGTTGTGTCCATGCGACTTACCCTTCTCACTATAGTAAGGTTTGTAGGTAACTACTAGGCTCTGCGCCACACCCGGACTGGCGCAGAGCCTGGTAGTTACGTTTGTAGTTTCAATGGTTTTCGTAGGAGATTAAGAGATTTTCGCTCTGTAAATCTCTTAATCTCTCAATCTCTCCAGTAGATACCGATTGACTTCTTACACTAAAACGATTCAGCCAGTTCAACAAGCAACCGCACACCATAGCCAGTGGCGCCTTTGGGGGTGGTCGGCTCTTTGTCGCCGCTGGCCCAGACCATGGAGGCGATGTCCAGGTGCGCCCACGGGTAGCCTTCGGTGAAATGTTCGATAAACTTGGCGCTGGTGGAGACTCCGCCGAAGCGACCGCCGGAGTTCTTCACTTCGGCCATGTCGCTTTTGATGTCATCCAGATATTCCTCATACATGGGCATGGGCCATAACCGTTCGCCGGAGCGTTCCGCCGCGGCCAACAGGGCGTTCTGCAACGCGTCGTTATTGCTAAAGAGACCGGCCGCCTGCGCGCCCAGGGCAATGCCAATGGCGCCGGTTAACGTCGCCAGATCAACCACGGCGGCGGGGTTATAACGCGCCACATAGCCCAGTGCATCGGCCAGCACCAGGCGACCTTCGGCGTCGGTGCTGATGATTTCGGTGCTTTTGCCGGTGATGCCGGTCCAAATATCGCCGGGACGGAAGGCGCGGCCATCGGGCATATTTTCCACACAGACGCCGACGCCGATCACCCGGCGCGGGACATTGAGCCGGGCAATCGCTTCCAGCGCGCCGATCACCGCGGCCGAACCGCCCATGTCATCTTTCATCTGCCACATATCCGCCGCGGGCTTGATGCTAATGCCGCCGGTATCAAAGGTGATCCCCTTGCCCACAAAGATGAGCGGCGCTTGATTTTCCGTGCCGGCGGGCGCATGTTCCAGGATGATCATCTGTGCTTCGTGTTCGCTGCCCTGGCTGACGGCCAGCAGGATGTTCATGCCCAGTTCGCGCATGGCGGCTTCGTTGAGAACGGTGATTTTTAAGCCAACTGCCTGGGCCACTGCCTGGGCGCGTCGGGCATACTCGACCGGGAAGAGGATGTTGGGCGGTTCGCTGACATAGTCGCGTGCGTGGTAGACGCCGGCAGTAATGCCCGTCGCCCGCTGTACGCCCGCGCTGACAGCGCCAATCTTGTTGCCGTCAAACTCTACAACGGTGCAACTGGCAGGGCCATTTTCGGGTTTTTCCCGCTTGTAATTGGGCGCTTGATAGGCGGCCAGAATGGCGCCTTCCGCGGTGGCTTGGGCGGCGGCTTGTACATCCAACCCGCCAATGCCCCCGCCGTGGACAATCGTGGCATAGGCTTTGACCCCTTTGAGTTTGCGCAGCGCCTGGTAGACCGTCGCCGACGCTTTGCGCACTCCCCTGAGATCAAACTTCTCCGCCTTACCCAAGCCGACGAGCAAAACGCGACCGGCCGGTAGTTTGCCATTGGTGTAGAGAACGGCGGTCGTACCCGCCTTACCGGTAAAATCGCCGGTGGCGATCAGGTTGCTGATCGCACCGTCTAGGGCTTTATCAACGGCGCCGGTGGCGCCGCCCGGTGTTGTCACTCCTTCAAAGAGGTTGACGACGATGCAGCCGGTCTGCTGTTGAGCAACATTGCCCTGGGTTACATCCACTTGTAACATGGTTGATCCTTTCCTGATCCTGTGTAAGAAGGTAGACAGGTAGACAGGTACACAGGTCAACTAGTCTCTACCTATCTACCTGTCTACCTATCTACCTATCTACCTTTTAATTTTACCTGCAACCGGCGCGCCGCTTCTTCGAGCATCTCGTCAGTTTTGCAAAAACAGAAACGTACTAAATTATCGGTGAGGTATTGATGAGCCGGGCTATAGAAATGGCTGGGCGGAATGGCGGCTACCCCCACTTCACGCGTCAGCCAGCGACAGAGGCTGACATCGCGGCGGACACCCGGTTCGAGCGGCGCATCTAGGCCACGGGTGTCCACCAGAATAAAGTAAGAGCCGTCCGGCGTGAGCGGCGGCAGACCGACCTCCTGCAGAACAGTGAGCAACAGGTCGCGCTTGGCCTGATACATCTGGCTCAACCAATGGAAGTAATCATGGTCGGGCGCGACTTCCAGCGCAATGCCGACCGCCTCTTGCAGCGGCGTCGCCACGGCAAAGGGGATCCACTGGTGGGCCATAAAAATGGCGTGGGCCAGCTTTTCCGAAGCAATCGCCCAGCCGATCTTCCAGCCGGTGACCGAAAAGGTTTTGCCGGCGCTGCCCAGGGTGACGGTGCGTTCCCACATGCCGGGCAGGGTGGCAATCCGTACATGCTCGACCCGCTGCCGGCCCGCAGTCTGTGAAGCACCGGGGGCGCTATAGGTCATCCACTCATAGACCTCATCACTGAGGACAAGGACATCATGCTTTTGCACCAGATCGGCAATCTGTTGCAGTTCGGCGCGACTGAGAACCTTGCCCAAGGGATTCTGTGGCGTGTTGATGATGAGCAGGCGCGTGCGTTCATTGAAAGCGGCCTCTAACTCGGCCATATCCAGCACCCAGTCGGCAGAGGAGGCGGCATTGGGTTTGGGGCGCAACGGCACATAGACCGGGGTGCCGCCGGCCATGATGACTGACGGCGCGTAACTATCGTAAAATGGCTCGATCAACACCACTTCGTCGCCCGTTTGCACGAGCGCTTGCACCGTGGCAAAGATACCCTCGGTGGCGCCGGTGGTGACGACAATTTCGGTTTGCGGGTTGAGATCGCGGCCAAAGAGCGGGCCATAGACCTTCGCCAGCGCATGGATCAGCCGGGGATGGCCGGCGCTGCGCGCATATTGATTGAGATCCGCGCCAATGGCGCGTTGGGCCGCCTCCTTGACAAAATCAGGAGCGGGAAAGTTGGGAAAGCCCTGGCCCAAATTGACGGCGTTGTGCTGAATCGCCAGGGCCGTATATTCAGCAAAGACCGTCGTTCCAAAGCTGCGCACCCGTTGCGCCGGCTGAAAGGAAGAGGGGCTTGGGGCGGATGATGTTGACATGCCTTGTTCCTTGGTTGAATAAAGCGATAAGTTCAATGGAGGATATTATACCTGATGAGCGGTTGGAACGCGAAGTAAGACAGTTCATTCTGCATAATCTGGCTCTGCCCGCTTGTCGCCGGTCACGGACCGGCGACAAGCGGGCTTGGCAGGTGCGTTACTTCGATTTGTGTACGCCGCCCCACGCTTTGGTCTGGCTGCGCGCCTACTGGTTGGAGTGCATGGTTGGGTCGGGTTTGACAGCCAGCCATTATCCATGCGATTATTGGGGCCATGACTTCGTCCTGTTCCAGAGGAAAGCTGCCCAATGAATTCACGCCAACGCATGGCCGCCGCCATGCAGCGCCAATTGCCTGATCGCGTGCCGGTGATGTGTCAACTGGCGCTCGGCCACTATTTTCTCAACACCGACCTATCGCCGCAGGAGATCTGGTTCACCAGCGAGGGCTTTGCCGAAGCGCTGGTGACGCTGCAACGGCGCTACCGTTTTGACGGCATTCTGATCAACCTGCCGGGCCGACCACCGGGACTACTCGACCGCATCCAATCAATCCAAAAGAACGACGACGGTCAGTGGCTCACCTGGGACACGGGCGACCGCACCTTCTTTCCGTGGGATGACAATCCGCACCTCCATGTCGCCGATCCTGATGTCCCCAGCCGCGCCGATTTCGCGACGCTCGACCCGGATGATCTCAGCGGGTTGGACCAACTCAAGGGTTATCTCTGGAACACCTATCACATCCCCTGGCTCGACGGCAAGGAGCAGCCGGGGCCGCTAGCCGAGATTCCGCCCTACTTCTTCGACACGATTGACGCGGTCAAACGCCGGGTGGGCGATGAAGTCTCCGTGCATGGCGAAGTCTTTTCCCCGTTGACCCACTATTTGGAACTCTTTGGCTATGAGAAGGCGCTTGTCACCTTTATCATGAACAAGAAGAAGGTGCACGCCATCCTCGACCGTATCACCGAGGCGTCGATCACCTGGGCCGTGGCGCAGGCGAAACGTGGCGTCGATGCAGTGTTGATGTCATCGGCCTTTGTCGGCGGCCCCTTCCTCTCGCCCCGCATGTACCAAGAATTTGTCGTCCCCTATGAGCGCCGGGTGGCCGAGGCGGTCAAGGCGACCGGCGTCCCCATCTACACCCACACCTGCGGCAGCATCGGCGACCGGCTCGACCTGATGATCGCAACCGGCACCCAGGGCATCGACACCTTTGACCCACCGCCGCTGGGCAATACCGAACTGGCAACGGTCAAAACGCAGATCGGCAACAAGGTCTTTATCAAAGGCAACATGAACTCGGTCGAACTCTTGCAGGCCAAGCGTGAGCAAGAGGTGATCGACATGGCGACCGATCGCATCCTCACCGGGATGCCGGGGGGCGGTTATATCCTGAGCACAGCCTGTTCGGTCGCACCGAAGGTCGCGCCGTGGAAGTTAGAGATGTTGACACCCTTGGCTGAGGCGTTAGGTCAATACAGGTGACATGAAAGTATTCAACCATTTTGTTGTGTGGAGTTCCGCTCATGCTATCCACCCCACCGATCTTAGCCCAGAAGCATTATCAAGCGCCCTCGGTCTTTACGGCGCGTAATCTTTTACGCGAGGCGCGGCGCCAAAAGTCTTTGCCCGAAGCGACCATTCCCCCGGTCTGTGTGCTGGACCCCGATGGCGATATTGTCCGCTATCTCTTAGCGACCGGTCAGGCGGCAGTGGACCCGCATTGGGCCTGCTACCATACCACCTTGTACACGTTCACCGTGGGTGATCAGCGGTTGGGCATCATTGGCTGTGCCGTTGGGGCGTCGTTCGCTGTGTTGCTGGCGGAAGAGTTGTTTGCCTCTGGTTGCACTTTGTTGATCAGCATCACCTCCTCCGGTCAGATCACGCCGCTCGGTGAACCGCCCTACTACATCCTGATCGACCGGGCGCTCCGTGACGAAGGCGCCAGCTACCACTACTTGCCGCCCAGCGATTTTAGCACCCTGGCGCCTGCATTGCGGCAACGCGTTGAAACTGCCCTGCACGGCTCGGCGCTGACTCTCTACACCGGCGCCACCTGGACAACCGACGCCCCCTTCCGCGAAACCGCAGCCGCCATTGCCCACGCCCAAAGCCTCGGCATCCTCGCTGTCGAGATGGAAGCCGCCGCGCTCTATGCCTTTGCCGAAACGCAAGGGGCCGCCGTGGTCTGTTTTGCCCATGTCACCAACCAGATGGCGCAAAAAGATGGTGATTTCGAGAAAGGCGCCGGCAATGGCAGTCATGATGCGTTGCGGCTGATCGCTTGTGTGGCAGGGGTGAATTTGAGCGATTGAGAGATACTAAGAGATACAGCGATGGAGTGGCCGAATCGCTATATCTCTCAATCTCTTGATCTCCAGTGGAATCACTGCTTTGCGTATCCCCATCCCTTGCGCCATAAAGAGTGGTAGCCAAATGGTCAACACAACAAGCAGGGTAACGCCGACGCGATAGAGATGCGCCTCCGGTACGGCGGCCATCGGCAGTTGGGTGAGATGATCATAGACCACATTGCTACAGAGCGCACCCCAACAGAGCCACGGCAAGCCCCGCTGTGGGAAACGCCCATCGACCCATAGGGCCGCCGGCGCCAGCACCCAAACGACATACCAGGTTTGAAACCAGAAACTGCCCACCAACAAATAGAGCAGCGTCAGTAGAGCGCAACTTCGGTAAAGGTCGCGCTGCTGCGCGTTGGCGGTCAGCGGCGTGGACAGAAAGGCGCGCAAGAGCAATAAGGCTACGGGCGCAAGAAAGAGCCAGGTCGGCCAGCTCACCAGCAAGGGGCGCACCAGGTCATAGGGCCAGCCGGACCACTTATAGAGCAGAAAGTAGAGGATTTGCGCCCACGAGTGGGCGACAAAAAGCTGCCGTTCATACAACATGCGTGGCAAAGTTGTCCAACCGCCTAATGGTTCATAGAGCAGCCAGGAGACGCCTACCATGATTGCCGCCGCACCCAGGCTCACCGCCAGCGACCGTCGCCAGCCGAGTTGACGCACCAACCACAGCCCCAACACCGGGGTCAACAACAGCGCCGTCAACTTGACTTGGGTTGCCAAGCCAAAGGCCAGCCAGCCCGGCAACCAGCGCGCCCGCTGCCAGCACCAAAAGATGACAAAGAAAAAGAGCAACATCACGGCATCGTTATGGCCGCCCACCGCCGTCGAGATGAGCAGGAGCGGATTCCACAACCAGATGACCAGAGCCAGCGGAACCGCCGCCGGATCGTTGGCGCGCACAATGGCCTGGAGCAACAACGCCGAAAGGCCGGTCAACAAAATCGCCAATAGACGATACCCGGTCAAATAGCCAGCCAGCGTTTGACAACCGTCAAGCGAACGGGGACAATTCCGTTGCGGTGCAAAGTTACCCGTCCACTGTAGGGTGATCCGCACCGCTTTGGCCGTGGCGGCGCTGGCATATTCCCAGAGCGGCCCGTAGGTGTTCACATGCTTTTTCCAGGCGACATAGCGGTAATAGGGTGCGTTGGGATAGGCATTCGGCGTCACGGCCAGCGGACTGACGCCAAAACGATCCATCATGCGGCCCCGAAAGAGATAATCATAAATATCATGAGATTCACCGTTAGGTGAGACGAAAAGGAGCGTAAAGGAACAGAGCGCCCAAATGAGGACGATCCAGCCGATCTGCATACGTTGGGCAAAAGTTGCTGTTTTGGCGGCAAAAAAGCGGAGCGCGGCCAGATACAAGAGCGTCAACAGCAGGTAGACGCCCATGTGCAAAAGCAGCGTTAACAGCGACCCCTCCCCGGCTTTCACCCAGGTGGCGCGCGGGTTTGCCAAACCAATGGCCAGTGGATAAGGCCAGGCAAGACCTAGCCAACAGACCAACGGCAGCGCACCGCCAATCGCCAGGATGGTCAACCAGGTCGGGGTGCCGGCGACCCGCGTCAGGAATGGGCGGGTCGCCGGCGCCGACGGCTCCTTCAGCGCGGTCATCAGAGGCTCCACTTCACGCCGCAAAACTGACAGGGCCACGGCGCCGGTTCTTCACCGAGAACAGCCGCGCGTAGTTCCTGGTAACGCGCGCCATTCCAGACCGCGGCCAGCGGTTGGTCGAAGATGTTGCCCAGCAGGAGGTCACGATACTCGGGGGTGGCAAAGGGGGCGATGCAACAAGGCAAGGCGTTGCCATTGGCGGTGATGTACATTAGGCGCCAGGGACGCAGACAGCCTTGCCAGGGATACTCACCTTTCAGGCTGATGCTTTCATGGGGCGTTGTTGCGCCCGATGCCCGAAAGGTTAGACCTAATGCCTTGGCCAATGTTTCAGCTTGGAGGATCAGCGTTTCTTGTTGTTCGGCCAGCGTGCCAAAGAGCGACTGCTCAGGCGCCATTGTACTCTCGTCTGCGGGGCGATAGCCGTCGCCAAAGTAGACCAGCCGTTGCAGATAGACCTCCGGCACGCCGATAGACGCGCCCAGCTTTACAAAGTCCAACAACTCATGCAGGTTTTCCTGCATCCCAATCAGCCAAAGGGACAATTTCGGTTTACCTGCTGTCCCGTGCCGAGCGACAAAGGCGTGTAAGTTGGCAATGATTTTGGGCAGCGCGTCAATGCCGCGCAATTTGGCATAGAGCGCCGGCGTCACTGCATCGACCGAGACGCGCAATTCATCCAGCCCGGCGGCGACCAACGCATCGCCCCGTTTCTGGTCGAGTAGCACGCCATTGGAGTTGAAGAGTACATACGCGCCCCGTTCTTTCAAGTGGCTGATAAAGCGGGGCAGATCGCGATTGAGTAACGGTTCACCAATGCCATGCAAGACCACGCGTTCCAATGTCGGCAGCGGATCGACAATGCGCCGAAAATTCTCCCAACTCAGATGTTGTTTGGGTTCAATGGGCAGGAAATGGTCATAGGTGAGCGGACAGGAGATGCAGAGCGAGTTACAGTGGTTGGTCACTTCAATATAGAGTTGGCGCGGCAGCGCTGGGGCCAGCGTAGAACGGCTTTTCAGTTCGATTTCAAACATGGCGCTCCTTACCCATCAGCGGTAGTAAAGTCTTTACTACCGCTTATTTTACAAAACAGTAACGAAACGTGACCCGCAGAATTTTATAGGTCGCCAGTACGGTTCCGCGCACGGTGCCGCCCACTTTCGATTGGCCGGCCAGCCGCGGGCGATAGCGCACCGGCACTTCCAGCAGACGGCAGCGCCGTTTGGCCGCTTTGACCAGCATCTCAATCGGCCAGCCATAGGTGCGTTCTCGCATCTGTAACTCGTGCAGAAGGTCACGGCGAATCGCGCGGAACGGCCCCAAATCGGTCAGGTCGACGCGGTAGAAGAGGCGCACCAGCCAGGCGATCAGATGATTGCCAAAGCGTTGATGGGGCGGCATGGCGCCGGCGCTCATCCCGCCGCGCAAGCGTGTCCCCAGCACCAGATCCGCCGCGCCGGTGGTAAGCGGCTCGACCAATTGCTTCAACTCGTCCGGGACAAAGCTGCCATCGCCATCCATAAAAACGAGAATGTCGCCGGTTGCCGCGGCAACACCGGCTGCGCAGGCATAACCATACCCGCGCCGCGGTTCACTCACCACCAAGGCGCCGGCAGCGCGGGCAACGACGGCGGTGTCGTCGGTCGAACCGTTGTCCACCACAATGATTTCGTGGAGTAGGGCGCGTGGCGTCTCCTGTAACAAGGCAGGCAGACACTCGGCTTCGTTGAGCGCCGGAATGATCAAAGAAATGGTGGGCAGCGGTGGTGCGTCACGCAAGTTGTCTATCCAATCAACTGAGTTTCGAGAAAGGCGCGCGTATGCGACGCCGGTGACGCTGGACTCGCTGCCGGCATGGTTGCCAGCTCCTGGCGCAGCCGTTGCAACTCTGCCGCCGTGTCTACATCATACCAGGTGGGCAATAGGGCGACGCGCAGACCTAACTCTTCGGCGATAGCAAGCGTGTCGCGCAAGACCGTTGGCGTACTCATCTGTACTTCGCGCAAGAGA
Source organism: Caldilinea sp. CFX5 (assembly GCA_021405325.1). The sequence continues at coordinate 28,879 of QWII01000060.1, forward strand.
CGGGGCTGTGGCCGCTTGAGACCGATCAGGTAATAACCGCCGTCATCGCAGGGGCCAAGCACAACATCGGCGCCTTCGTGCAGATGGGTAAAGGCGGCGCTGACATAGACGACCGGTAAGGTTGGGCTATCGCTATCCATCACCACGGCCGCCTTCGCACCTTGCGCCAGCGCCGCCGTCAGCAGATTGTCGAGTCGTTCGCCCAAATCCGCGCCCTCTTGCAAAGTGAGGACAAAATCGGGCGCCAGTTCGCGAAAATAGCCGGCGGCGGCGGCGGGCAAGTAGACAAGGCCCGGCGTCACCGCCGGCACGCTGCGCATAATCGCCAGCGTATCGCGCAGAAAACATTCATAGAGCGCGGCGGCGGTCGCGCCCGTTAAGGGCGGACAGAGCCGCGTTTTGGTTTGACCGGCGGCCGGCTGTTTTGCCACCACCAACAGCATCTGTTGTCTCATGTGAAAGCCATCACCAACCGTGCCGGCCATCCTTTCGCCTGGGCAAAGCGGCGGCGCAGCCAGGCGTCGATGCCCCAGATCCGCCCCGGCGCCAATCCCAGCATCACCAGGGAGAGCAGCACCATCTGGCCGTAGCTCCATTCCCATTCATAGGGCGAGGGAATGTTGGCCAGCCCCACAAAGAGTTGCACAGAGATGGCAATCGCCACCAAAGCGCCTAACCGTGTAAAGAGACCGAGAAAGAGGGAGAGCGCAATGAAAACTTCGGCCGCCCAAATCAGAAAACCGGTAACACCTAAGTACGGTTTGATGACATTGTCAATAATGAGCGCATTGATTTGCGCCAGCGGCGCAATATTGACCCCCAGCCTTGGCCCACCCACCGGACGCAGATCGGTAACAAAGACCGTGCGGGTGCGGGACGCATAGGCCGATTCCAGGCCAAGCCAGTAACAGAGACCGCCGCCGCTGTTGCTGGTGTCAACCTTGCCCTCCGCAGTAAGGACGGGAAAGGTAAAGGCATCGCCACAGCCATAAGCGGGCGGCATCTTCCACCAAATGTTGGCAAAGAAAAGATAGGCTAGGCCCAAGCGGGTAATCACTAGGGTTAGTTTGCGCAGGCGTTCCTCCCAGCGCGGCTCTTCCTGTTGCATGATTTTGTCTCCACTCTGCTTCGTATGATGAATCACGACCACTGGTCATCAACGTACCGCGCTTTACGTAAGCAATGATTACTGACTTATTACACGATTATTACAGCACAAAAGCGCTATAACCGTCTAGCGAAGCTGCGCCTCACGCTTCACACCCAAAGGCTCTCACTCAGGAACCGCTGAATTACCTCCGTGTTCCTTCTATCTGTGTGTAGTCTTTGGGCGATCTTAACAGACTACACACAGATAGAAGGAACAGGAAATTCATAAAAGTTGCTCTGGTTGCACAAATGGCTCATGTACAGAAAGTGTGAGGTCTCAACCAGCCACACCTGTCAGGTTTCGCAAACCTGACAGGTATTCACGCTTTCCGTACATGAGCCGCACAAATTTTCAGTTACCAAATCGTCGGTCTTATTTCCTATTACGTACTTCTTCGCGCAAACGGGCGGCATGGAGAATGGTGATCACACTCATGCTGTCGCGGATTTCACTGTCGATGACCATTTGTAATGCCTGGGCAAACGGAAAGGCCGCCACTTCAAGAAATTCCGTTTCGTCCGGCGTCGCTTCGATCGGCGTCAAGCCGCGCCCGATAAAGAGATGGCCCGTCTCCCGCATGATCGACTTGCTGGGGAAATAGGTGCTGACGTGTTGCAACTCCTGGGCGGCGTACCCCACTTCTTCGTGCAATTCACGCCGCGCCGCCGCTTCCATTGTCTCGCCGGCTTTGACGCCGCCGCTGGGGATCTCCCAGCGTTGATTCTCCCCAAAGATGTAACGATATTGCCGTACCAGCACGACATGATCGTTATCCACAAAGGGCAGGACAGCCACACAATCATTGCATTCAATGACCCCGTAGATTGTCCTCTTGCCATTGGGCATTTCCGCAATATCTTCGCGCAAACGCATCCACGGGTTCTGATAGACTTGACGAGTGGATACGGTCTTCCATCGCTTTGGCGGCATTGGTCACTCCCGTTTGCATTGGTGATGCCACCGCTAGTATAACAGCGTTGGGGAGCAGTGGCATCGGAAAAAATGAGTAGCCCGGCTGGTAAGCTTTCCACAATCAACGCACGCATACCCTGGGTACTTCTGCCAGGGCGGGTAGGTAAAAATCGACGCCGGTTAGCGAATCGCACAGACTTCGGCCACCACCACTTGCGGATTTTTCGTGCGCGCATTGCGGGTGGTGCGCAACAAGGTGACCTGCCGAAAACCGACGGCCTGAAATTCATCTAGGAAAGCGCCGCTCTCCTTAGCGCCGGCGATTCAGGCAAACCAATCGGTATCTTCCGTGATTGGCTGAGGCGGCAGCGGATTGCGCAACACGAGTTCCGCCGCATAGACTGTACCGCCAGGCCGGACAACGCGCGCCAATTCGGCAAAGATGGCTGTGCGCGCCGGGTTCAGATTGAAGATGCCATTGATGAGTGCGATGTCGATGGCGCCGGTGGTTAAGGGCAACCGTTCGGCGTCGGTGCGCAAAAAGCGGACATTCGTCAAACCGACCGCCGCGGCGTTGGCGGCGGCACGCGCTAACATCGCCGCGCTAAAATCGATGCCAATCACTTGCCCAGCGGCGCCAATCCCCTGTGCGGCAATCAATGAATCCAGACCGGCGCCGCAGCCGACATCCAACACCGTGGCGCCGATTGTCAAGCGGGCAAAGCAGGAAACGGCAGCAACGCCGGCGAACGCCGCACTGACGCCGACCGGCAGTTGGTCGAGTTGTTGCCTGGGATAGCCCACATTTAGGGCCAGGGCGCGGCCCACCGGAAAGGGGTGTTTCGCCCTTGGCGTTGTGGCAATGGCCGAATAGGCTTGCTGCACACCGGCGCGCAGGCGGGCAGCGGTCGTTGCATCCATCATTGCTAAATCCTTAGAGTGGTGTGGCGGATGCAGACCAGATGATCAGGTTGGTTTCTGTGTGTCGAACGCCCACGGCGTTCCCGATGCCGTTGGCGACTCAGTCACCCAACGACGTGACATTCGGACTTTCCACCAGCGCCACCAGATCATAGCGACCCGTCACAGCGTAGACTTGTTTGATCACCGAGGCATCCAACTTCATGCCGGCCAACTCCTGCACCAGTTCTTGGACGCGACCGGGTTCGGCTTCAATGAAGACAAAAGCTTGAATCATACGGGTGTAGCTCCTTTTTTGACGAAGTTAGAGTGGTTGTCTAGTCGTTGGTTGTCTAGTCGTTGGTTGTCTAGTCGTTGGTTGGCTAGTCGTTGGTTGTCTAGTCGTTGGTTGAGCTTGTCGAAACCAACGACCAGTATACTTCATGCGCTTCCCACGGAAGCGCATCGAGTTACCCTCAGGTAAAGGTCATCAACTTGCTGCTGCCGGTGCGGGCGATTTCGTCGAGTTGCCCCTGGATGCGCTCGACCGCTGTCGCAAGGGGGAAGAGCTTGCGGCTGACCTGCATATCGATGTCGGTCGAGAGTGGGTGCCAGAAGACGCCATCCAGATTTACCGTCACTTCCGGCACGAGGTTGGTCATGGACAGTTCCAATCCCTCTTTGGAATAACCGCGTTTGGCCAGGGGGCGAATGAAATGGTGTTCTTCGGGAATGCCCAACTGTTGACGAAAGGCATGAACTTCATGGAGACGGGCGGTGTTGGCCGGCGTTTCGGTGGTGCTTACGCGGACGCGAAAGCCGCGTTCCTGCAACAGTTGGATGCCTTCCACTGTCTTGGCCCACGTCCCCTTACCCCGATAGGCGTCGTGATCCGTCGCATTGCCGCCATCCAGGCTAACCTGAACAACCAGGTTGTCGTTGTTAAGGGCGCAAAGCTGGTCGAGTCGTTTGGCCCGTAGCAACATGGCGTTGGTCAAAACCGTGGTCTTGACTCTGGTGGAGGCGTAGGCCAACATGTCATAGATATCGTTGAGGATAAAGGGTTCGCCGCCGGTGAAGAAGATGTCGCTAAAACCAAGGGCGACGGCTTCGTCCACCAGTTGCACCACATTGCTCAAGCCCAAGGCGCGCCGGGGGGTGTTCGGGCTGGATTTGGCGACACAGTAGGAGCAACGCAGATTGCAATCGTAATTCGTATAGATCCACAATTTCCAGAGAAAAGCCGGCGGTGTACAGACTACGTCCGAAGCTGCGTTGGGCAATAGCATCGACATACGATCAGATCCTATAGAAAGTAGCACTTGCTGTCAGCGTGGCGTGAGCAATTGACACGCCGGATTCTGCCAGAGTTGCCGTTTTTCCACAACTCTTGACCAAGCCTATTGAAGCGAATTTTGCCCAAGTCGGATGTAATGGCGCCTACACAACAAAGTGGGGGGCGCCCATGCGCCCCCCACTTTGTTGATATTCACTTTTCATCACTGCCGCCTAGCTTGTCTGGTGCCGTATGGCAGCGATCCTATCCGTGCGAACCGGCTGCGCCTGGCTGCCGCGCCCACGCCGCTGGGGCCATAGCCAACCTAACCAGGCCGCCCAATCAACGGTGCGCCGTTGTCGGAGATGGGCAATGCGCCGGGCTTGCGCCGCTTCTTGCAGGCGTGCTTCATGTTGTAGACGGGCCAGTTCTGCTTGTTGTTGATAACTCATCATCATCGTAGCCTCCCTTAGGTCAATCTAATCGACGCTTCATTAATCGTTGATCCACTGGTTGTGCTTACCGCGGCAGCAGCGTGCGAATCCGCATTTGGAAGAGAGCAAACAACTTTTCCTGTAAGCTGGCGTGGGTAGCCGTCTCCTTCCGTTCGGTCGTCGCCTTTGGTTGCCGTCGATTGCCGGTTTTGTGCAGCGTCTGCACCAGCCGCTGCTGTTCGGCCAGGCGCATCAATTCCTGATGGCGATCCCGTTCGATTGTCGCCAGCGTATTAATATCCATCAACATACGTTTGTTCTCCTTCTGAATCACGTACCTATGGATACTATACTCTGCGTCGCGTCATTGACTGTCTATCGGCCTGTCTATCCAAACGTCTGTTCTAAAGCTCTTTTGATGCAATCCTAAGCCTGCTCGTAGCCAGTCCGTGACTGGCGGGGGAGACGCCAGTCACGGACTGGCTACGAGCAGCGTCGTTACCAAGATCGTTCAGAACGCCTTAACGCAAAATGCGTTGGTCACGCAAATCTTTACCGCCGACGGTTTTGGTGATCGTGGCGCCGCGATAGTCAAGAATTTCCAGCCCATGAAAGGTGTTGACAATCATGTACTGGGTGGGTAGATCTTCCCAGCGGGCGGGATGAAAGGTTACCCGTCCCAGCCCCTGCCATTGTTCTTTGATCACGCGATGCGGCGTCGCTGCCGGTGTCAGCACCGGGTAGGCGACATCGGCCTGCCCCCATTCGCCAGTCCGTGGCATATATTTGTAATGGAGGATCCCGTCAATTGGTGTGGCATTGGCCGTTGACTGCGGCGCATCAACTGGTACGGACGTCAGCCCAGTGACCGTGAGATCCATGAACTTAAAGCCCAACCAACTGGCGCTGCAGTGGGTTGTTCCATGCAGGACAGTCGGTTCGGGCAGTTCACAGTAGATTTTGGCAAAGCCCAACTCTTCCCGCCCGGTGATGATCGGATCGGTGAGATTTTCCCAGAGGACCGTGAGGAAATTCCCGGTCACCCGATCGACCTGACCGGTGAAGGTGGCCGGAAAGCTGACGCCCAATGTGTTGTACCCGCGCCCGGCCAGCCATTCAATTTCGGTGATGTAAGACGCTGTCACCGTCACCACCGGCTCGCCGGCCAGCGTGAAGCCCGGCGGTAAGAGCGGCGTCAGTTGTGCGGCATTGGTCAAAAAATTGACCGCAATGGCTATCGTCTTGGGGTTGTCAGCACAGGCGAAGCGGTTGCCCTCCGGGCCGCGGCGGGGGCCAGTGGCGGGGCCAAAGTGAGTCGGCATGCGATACATCTGGGTTGGGCTCAATTCGTAGGCCATCGGTTGGTCTCCTCTCTGCTGCGGGGTAATGGTGTTTGGTAAATCGCTCATGGTAGCTTACCATTAGTTGCTAACGAAACCAAGCGTGTGATAAAGGCGGCTGGCGGAGCAACTAGGGTACTCTGGCTAGCACATGCGAACACAATCGTCGACCCGAAGAGGAGCTTCCCATGGACAACATCCTGCGCAACATCCCCGACCGCTTTGAAAGTGAACGGCTGCTGATACGGTCGCCCCGCCCTGGTGATGGCCCACTGGTCAACGCGGCCATCCTGGATTCGCTGGCGGAGCTACGCCCGTGGATGCCGTGGGCGCAACAGACGCCGACGGTTGACGATAGTGAAAAGTATGTACGCGCGGCGCATGTCCGCTTTTTGCAACGGGAAGATTTGCCGCTGTTACTCCTGCTCAAGGGAACGGAAATCATGGTCGGCAGCAGCGGTCTGCATCGCATTAACTGGGATGTGCCTAAATTTGAGATCGGTTACTGGGCGCGCACCCCTTACGCCGGTCAAGGCTATATCACGGAAGCCGTTGCCGCCATCACTGAATTTGCCTTTGCTGCACTGGGCGCGCACCGTGTCGAGATTCGGTGCGATGCCAAGAATGAACGCAGTGCGGCGGTTGCACAGCGGGGCGGCTTCCCCTTGGAAGGGACGCTCCGCAACGAAGATCGCTGCCCAATGACGAATGAGTTGCGCGATACGTTAGTCTTTGCCAAAATCAAACCGGAACGCCATTCCTAACAACTCATTGCAAAAGACAGGAAATCATCATGGGGATCTACACCGATCAACTCACTACTGAAGTCCGCCTGGAGCGGATGCATCCGGCGCAGATCGACGCCGCCAAAGCTAAACGTCCCGCGATCTATGTACCCTTTGGCGCGCTGGAATGGCACGGCTATCACAACCCCGTCGGGCTGGATGCGCTCAAAGCGCATGAGCAATTGGTCGGGCTGGCCATGCAAACGGGCGGGGTGGTCTATCCGCCGATCTACTTTGGTTCCGGCGGCGGTCATACACAGTGGCCCCACTCCTTTATGGTCAACGCCCAGGCCATGACGCAGCTTGTCACCGATCTGCTACAGGGCTTTCAGCGCGACGGCTATACCCACGCCATTCTCATCTCCGGCCATTACCCGAACCGCAGCCAATATCTGGATGCCGGCGTGGCGGCGTATCAACAGGCCGGGGGAACCATGCGCGTGCTGGCGCTGATCGAGAACCAAGTCCCCGGCGTTGAGGGCGACCATGCCGCCAAATATGAAACTTCGTCGATGCTCTATCTGGACGCCAACCTGGTCAACCCGGCGCCGCTGCGCGCCAACCCGCATGACGACATTGGCGGGCCGGAGGAACGCATCAACTGGATGGGCGCCGAATATGTCGGTCATCCCTGTTATGGTCTGGTGGGCATTGACCCGCGGCGCTATGCGTCGGCGACGGTCGGTGCGGCCAACACAACCAAACTGCTGGCCTTTCTCGCAGATTGGCTAACAACCGAGGAGTAGCGCTGGTCATGACGACAAACTACACGCGAATCAATGACGTTCTCTTGGTTCATCACGGCTGTTGCAATGTCGGCATTATCCGGGACGGTGAGCGGGCGCTGCTCATTGATGCCGGCAACGGCGACGTCCAGGCGACCTTGACCGCGTTGGGCATCACTACCATCGACCGCATTCTTTTTACGGCCGCTGAAATCAGCCAAATGCGCGCCAACCTGGCTGAACGTGTTGCGTGCTACGGCCAGCTTTTTCCCTGGGATCATCCGAACTATGGGCTGGATGAACAGTGGGTGCGCTGTGAACCCTACGAGCAGCCGGCGCAGCCTGGCACGAACGTAACGATCACCGTGGTCGTGACCAATCACTCGGCTACAGCCAAAATGGTACATTGTCAACCGATCTTACCGACTACCTGGCCCGATTCCGTGTCTGCACAGCAGGCAATGATTCCCCCCAGTCAGGAAGGACAGATCATCTTTGCCATTACCATTCCTGCCTTGGCGCCTGTTCCATCCGGTGAAAAGCAGCAAGGTGGAAAACGAATAGTTATTCCAGTGGAGATCACCTACGACAGTCGTGCGCTGGGGCAATTTCGTGAAGCAATCTTGATTTTTGTATGAGAAAGAAAAAGACCTGGATTGTCCAGGTCTTTTTGTCTGAAGGCTTAGAAGCAGACGAGCTTGAATTTCACACAGGGGTAGTACACTGTCCACCAGAGGACTTTCTTGCTGCAAGTGCCGATGTAGGGCACGTAGAGGCAGAGCATTTCCAGCCGGTTTTCCAGTTGTTCCAGAGCGAAGTCATTCTTGTGCAACATGATTGGGTCTCCTTTTGCATTGATGATGAACTAGGGTAAACAAATCAGGTACAAATTAGAAGCAAATGCGATAATACTTGACACAGGGATACGGAATCGTGACGAACCAAACACGTTTGTAGCAGGTGCCGATGTAGGGGACGTAGATACAGAGCATTTCCAGGCGATTCTCTAACTGTTCGATGGCGAAGTCATTCTTGTGCAACATGATTGGGTCTCCTTTTGTATGCATTAAACCGGATCGTTGTTTGTGAACGGTGTGGCAGAGGCGTTTGTGGTAGTTTTTCTAACCGCTCTGTTTACCGCTCTTCATGACCTTATTGTAGCGGATGGCGCACGGGAATTACAGAGTCAGTTTCTGAAACTTTGCCCAAGATCGCTATAATTTTCAGGCAACGGTTATAGAAAGTGGCAAGACAACACAAAAAAGCCGGACTTCGCACAGAAGTCCGGCTTTTTTGTGTTGTTTGGCTGAATTTTTTAGCGCAATGACCAATCCACCCGTCGATAAAGTTGTCCGACCCGGAGCTCAACATTCACCGATTCCAGGGTGATAATATCATCGGTGATAATATCATCAGCCGCCGTATACTCGGTCAAGAGCCACTGCCCATTGGCCACTTTGTGATAGCAATCATACAATAGTCCACTTATCACAAAGGGTCAACTTTGGTAAAAGAAAGTGCATCCGACTATAATGCTCCTATTTTGAATTAAAATTGGTTTACATGGATATGGGAGAAACCTGCATGACCAAACCCTACCGCCCTGTTGCCCTCATCATTCTTGACGGCTGGGGCATTCGTGAAATGGCCGCGGGCAACGCCGTTGTCCTGGGCAACACCCCCAACTATGACCGCTGGACGCGGGATCTGGAACGATCGATCCTGGACGCTTCGGGCGAAGCGGTGGGGCTGCCGGAGGGGCAGATGGGTAACTCCGAAGTGGGCCACCTGAATCTGGGCGGCGGTCGCATTGTCTACCAAGACTTGACCCGGATCGACCTGGCGATCCGCGATGGTTCCTTTTTGCATAACCAAACTCTGTTGGCGGCCCTTAATGGCGTCAAAGCGCGGGGCAGCAAATTGCACCTGATCGGGCTATTGGGCGAGGGTGGCGTGCATAGCCAGAGCCGTCATCTCTACGCCCTGTTGGAAGCCGCAAAACAAAATGGTGTTGAACCAATTATCCATGTCATCTCCGACGGTCGCGACACGCCGCCGGAAAGCGGCGTTGGCTTTGCGCAAAAGCTGGAAAGCTATCTGGCTGATCATCCCGCCACTATCGCCTCCCTCTGTGGTCGCTACTACACAATGGATCGCGACAAACGCTGGCCGCGTACGGAAAAAGGCTACCGGGTGATCGTCTACCACGAAGGCGAAAACGGCCAAACGGCGCCCGGTTTGACTGCCGCCTTTCAAGCCTCCTACGCCGCCGGTGTCACCGATGAATTTGTCTTGCCGGTTGCTATCGATGTGGGGGACAAAAACGTTAAAGTTGAGTCAGGTGACTGTCTGCTCTTCTACAACTTTCGCGCCGACCGGATGCGCCAGATTGTCACCGCCTTCCTCAAACGCGATTTTGACGGCTTCCCCCGCGCTGCGCTCGACAACTTGCACATTGTCACCATGACGCAATACGAGGAAAATTTCAATGTTCCGGTGCTCTTCCCGGATGTCGGCGTGCCGAACCCGCTGGCGGCTGTCCTGAGTCAGGCCGGCTTGAAGCAATTCCACGCTGCCGAAACGGAGAAATACGCCCATGTCACCTACTTCTTCAACGGTGGTCAGGAGCAACAATTCCCCGGCGAAGAGCGCCACCTGGAACCATCGCCCAAAGTGCCGACCTATGACCAGCAGCCGGAAATGAGCGCCCGCCCCTTGACGGCAGCGGTTCTCCAACGGCTGCAAACGCACAACGATGACTTTATTCTGGTCAACTACGCCAATCCCGATATGGTCGGTCACACAGGAGTCCTGGCGGCGGCGATCAAAGCGGTGGAAACGGTGGATGAGTGCGCCGGTCGGCTGGTGGCGGCGATCAATGCCAAGGGCGGCGTCGCCCTGGTGACGGCCGATCACGGCAACTGTGAACGGATGATCAACCTGGAGACCGGCGAGCCGCACACCTATCATACCACGCAACCGGTCGCGCTCTTTGTCATCGGTGACGGCTATCGCAACCTGCGCCCCCGCGGCATCCTGGCCGATGTGGCGCCAACCGTGTTGGATCTCCTGGGCCTTGAGCAGCCCAGTGAGATGACGGGACGGTCACTGCTGCAACAGTAGCCCATGCAAAAAGAGATGGGGAGATTGAGAGATTAGGCACACAATCCCCCAATCTCCCATCTACAAGCTGTTTGCGCGTACCTATTCAGCAAAGTAGCGACTAACCCGCTCACAGCCGGTCCGTGACCGGCGTTGGGGGGCGCCGGTCACGGACCGGCTGTGAGCGAGCCGCGGCTCATTATTCGGCTGCGTTGCCGCTACAAAACTTGGCAAAGCGTTGTAAGGCCGCCGGATCACCTTCTACACGTACCGCGCCGCTGACGAGCGCTTCCTCCGGTGAAAGCTGACCCCGTATCAATCCTAAGTAGGACAACACATCGGTATGAAAGGTGGCAACTGTCGACCACGGCTGCCCCTGTTTCACCTGAATCGCCCCATCAGCAATTTTGACTTGAATCACCTCATCACCGGCGTGAAACTCATAGACTTCATGCACCCCTTGCGCCAACTCCGGATGGAAAAAGGTTTGGGGCGTGAGGGCATAGGACCCCAGGTGCAAAGGCGTGACTCCTTCCGGCGAGGCCGGCGCAAATTGCGCGCCCCATTTGCCCAGTTCTAACAGGACGCGTTTCAACCCCTCGCCCAACGCCGTCAACTCATAGACCGCTGAGGCGGCAGGCGGTGGCAGAATGCGGCGCTGTACCAAGCCGTGTTTCTTCAAATCGGTCAGCCGTTCCGTCAGCAGATTGGTGCTAATGCCGGGCAAGCCGTCAAGCAGATCTTTGAAGCGGCGCGGCCCGGCCATCAGCTCGCGGATGATCAGCAGCGTCCAGCGTTCGCCAACCCGGTCGAGGGCATAGGCGAGACCACAAAATTGGTTGTAACTTCGTTCGCTCATGCTTCCATTCTAACAAATTCCGCTGAGAAATTCAACTTCCAAAGTGTTTGTACTTATTTTTGAAATTAACACTTGACTTTTTGAAGTAACTGTTGTAGAATGCTAGAACATCCGTGCTGTTCGGGTGTGATTACATTGACACAGCCGGTTTCCCCATTGTGAAACAGCCTGTAAGGTGAAATAGCGTAAAAGAATCAGGAAAGGATCCAGCACCATGACAAGCCAGACCATTGCACATCCCCCCATTGTCTCACGGGAAGAGTGGCTGGTCGCCCGCACCGCGCTCCTCGACCAGGAGAAAGCGCTCACCAGGCAGCAGGATCGGTTGAGTGCCGAACGACGACGTCTGCCGATGGTGAAGATCGAGAAGAATTATACCTTTGACGGCCCCGAAGGCAAACATACCTTGCTCGACCTCTTCGATGGGCGCCGCCAACTGATTGTTTACCACTTTATGTTCGACCCGGACTGGGAGAAGGGCTGCCCCGGCTGCACAGGCTATGTGAACGCCCTGGGCGATCTGTCACACCTGAGTGATCGTGACGCAACCTTTGTCCTGATCTCGCGTGCGCCGCTGGCCAAACTGGAAGCCTATAAGGCGGAGCAAGGTTGGGATCGCCCGTGGTACTCCTCCTTCGGCAGTGACTTCAACTACGATTTCCATGCAACGATTGATGCCAGTGTTGCACCGCCTGTCCATAACTACCGGAGTGTGCCCAATGCAGAAAAAGGCGAGGTGTCAGCGTTGAGTGTCTTCTTCCGCTTGGGCGATGACATTTACCACACCTATTCGACCTTTGCCCGTGGTGCTGAATACCTGACCAACACCTCTGCGCTCCTGGATGTGACCCCCTATGGTCGCCAGGAGGATTGGGAGGATTCACCCGCCGGCTGGCCGCAGCGCCCGACCTACGGGTAAGTTATCCCATAAGGTTCGGCGCACGTTTTATCATCACATCACAACCAGAGAGACTGGGAGCCGAAAGGCTCCCAGCAAATCGACAAGGGAAAGAATCATGAAATTTCTGCTCACATCCGGGGGCGTCACCAACCCGAGCATCCGCAACGCGCTGGTCGACCTGCTGGGCAAGCCGATCGCCGAGTCCACTGCGCTCTGTATACCGACGGCGCAATGGGGCCACCCCTGGTGCGGACCGGCCTCGGTGCGGGGCTTCGTCGTCGGCGGGCCGCCGTGGGATCACATGTGCGGCCTGGGCTGGAAGTCGGTGGGCCTCCTCGAACTGACCGCACTGCCCACCATCGGCGCGGAGCGCTGGCGCCCTTGGGTGCAGACAGCCGATGTCCTGCTCGTGGACGGCGGCGACGCGACCTACTTGTGCCACTGGATGCGGGCGTCCGGGTTGGCGGATCTCCTGCCGTCGCTCTCTGAGACCGTTTGGGTGGGCGTGAGCGCCGGCAGCATGGTGATGACCCCCCGGATTGGCGCCTACTTTGTGTCGTGGCCGTCCGCACCGGATGACCGCACATTGGGCGTCGTCGACTTCTCGATCTTCCCACACCTGGATCACGAGATGATGCCGGACAACACCCTGGCGCACGCAGAGCGGTGGGTGGCCGACATCGCAGGCCCGGCGTACGCGATTGACGAGCAGACCGCCATCAAAGTGGTCGACGGCGTAGTCGAAGTTGTCTCGGAAGGCCACTGGAAATTGTTTACACCCTAATGAGGAACTCCGTCATGAGAAAAGTGATTGTGCTTGAACATCTCTCCCTGGATGGCGTCATCCAAGCCCCAGGCGGGCCAGACGAAGACACCAGCGGCGGCTTTGCGTATGGCGGGTGGATTGCGCCCTATGGCGACGAGATTGTGGGAACGGCCCTACGCAAGCAGATGAACCTGCCCTTCGACCTGTTGTTGGGGCGCAAAACCTTTGAGATTTGGGAGCCCTACTGGCCGCATCATGGCGATGTCTGGCCGAACGTCAACACGGCGACCAAGTACGTCGCCTCGAATACCATGACGGCTAGTGAATGGCAACCCTCCGTCTTTTTAAGCGGCGACATTGCCGGAAAAGTCGCCCAACTCAAGCAACAGCCAGGGCCGGATTTACACGTTTGGGGCAGTGGACAGCTCCTGCAGACGTTGATGGCGCACGATCTGGTCGATACCTTCTGGCTGATGATCTATCCGGTAACGTTGGGCGTTGGCAAGCGGTTGTTTGCCGATGGCACGATCCCGGCGGCGTTCAAAGTAACGGAAAGCCACGTCGGCCCGTCAGGCGTCATTGTCGTGAATTACGCGCGGGCCGGCGGGATCACGACCGGCAGTTTATGAGTAGTCTTGGCGTTTGGTACGGATGAGTCGTTCAGCCCGACGCGCTGGCGATATATGTTAGACAAGTAGGACTTACGCAAGACGCCGGGAACCCAGAGGGTTCCCGCGCCATCCCTGGCGGCCTTGCTTGCCGCCAGGGATGGCGGCGCTCCCGGCGTCTTGCGTAAGTCCTGACAAGAACAAAAAGGAACGCACCATGCGCAAATTAACTGTTTTCAATCATGTGTCGTTGGATGGCTACTTTGTCGACAGCAAGGGTGATATGAGTTGGGCGCACGCCGATCCACAGGATGCCGAGTGGAATGCCTTTGTCACGGGTAATGCCGGCGGCGGCGGGACGCTCGTGCTGGGGCGTGTCACCTATGATCTCATGGTCAGCTTTTGGCCGACACCGATGGCGGCCCAGATGATGCCGGCGGTGGCCGAACGGATGAATAACCTGCCCAAGGTTCTCTTTTCACGCACACTGGACAAGGCGACCTGGAACAATACGACGCTCCTCAAGGGCGACATCGCCGCCGAAACCCGCAAACTGAAGGAGACGCCCGGCCCCGATATGACGATATTGGGCAGCGGCACGATTGTCGCCCAGTTGGCGCAAGCGGGGTTGATCGACGAATATCAGTTTGTGGTCAATCCAATCGTGCTGGGCCAGGGGCGGACCATGTTTGAGGGTCTACCGGAAAAGGTGGCGCTGCAGTTGACGCAGTCGCGTACCTTTGGCAAGGGCAATGTCTTTTTATCTTATCAACCGGTAGGAAGAGAGGGGTAAGTAACCGATTGCGGCTTTGCTGGCTCTTGATCATTGCGTAGCAAAAATTTCTGATCAAAAGAGAGGCGCCCAAGCAATGGCCAACGAGCGAACTTACCCAATTCTACCCTGCCCTGATATTGATCAGGCGATTGCCTTTTACGAAGCTCTGGGCTTTCAGTGCACCTATCGACAGGAGAGGCCAAATCCTTATGCAGTTGTGAAACTTGAAGCGATCCAGATTCATCTTTTCGGCATGAAGGGATTCAATCCGGCTGATTCGTATGGCAGCGCCATTGTCGTTGTGCCGGATCCCGATGCGCTTTACCAGGCTTTTGCGAGAGGATTGCGCGCAGCCTACCAAAAAGTGCCCACTGCCGGTATTCCGCGCATCACGCGACCGCGTAAAAAATTTGGCACCGTGCGCGGCTTTAGCGTGGTCGATGTCGGCGGGAACTGGCTGCGCATTTCAAAGCTAGGCGATACGGAAGCACAGGCTGCAGCGGAAAAATTGACCGGGCTGGCCCAGGTGCTTGTCGTTGCCGCGCGCTTGGGTGATGCCCACGGCGACGATGCCAAGGCGCTCAAAACCCTGGAGAACGGGCTAAAGCGCTTTGCCGATGCGCCAACCCTTGAGCAGGCGCGGGCGCTCCTCTATCGCGCTGAGCTTGCTATGCGCGTGAGTGACCCGATTCTTGCTCAATCCTCGCTGGCCGCAGTGCAAATGCTCCCCTTGAGTGAGGATGAGCGAGCCACCATTGCGGATGAACTTGCGCAGACTTCGGAACTTGTTTTGAGTAATTAACCAATTTTCGTCACACCAGTATGCTTGACGTTAGGATTTGATAAATATGACTCGACCAACCGAAACCATTACAATTATAGGCGCGCGTGAAAACAACTTGAAGAACGTCTCGGTATGTATTCCCAAACGGCAGATCACCATCTTTACCGGGGTCTCCGGCTCCGGCAAGTCGTCGCTGGTTTTTGATACGATTGCCAGTGAAGCGCAGCGGCTGCTCAACGAGAACTTTAGCATGTTCGTGCGCAACTTTCTGCCCAAGTTTCCCCAGCCCGACGCCGACGCCATTGAAAATTTGAGCATGGCCGTGGTCGTCGATCAGAAGCGGCTGGGGGGCGGTTCACATTCGACCTTGGGTACCATCACCGACATTTCGACGGCGCTGCGGTTACTCTTTTCGCGCATTGGGCAACCACAGATCGGCAACTACAATCTCTTCTCGTTCAACGATCCACAGGGCATGTGTCCCGATTGCAACGGCTTGGGGCGAATGCTGGGGCTCGATCTGGCCAAGGCGCTGGATCGCACCAAATCACTGAACGAAGGCGCCATGCTGCTACCCGATTACGCCGTGGGCAGTTGGGACTGGTCCTTCTTCACCGGCTCCGGCTTGTTTGACAACGACAAGAAGTTGGCCGATTACAGCGCTGAGGAGATGGATCGCCTGCTTTACACCAAGGATGTGAAGATCAAATCCGAGTTGAACGGCAAAGCGATCAACCTGACCTTTGAGGGGTTGGTCGAAAAGTTTAACCGCAAATATATCAAACGCGATCTCAAAACCCTCTCGGAGCGTACGCAAAAGGCGGTGGCCCCCTTTATCAGCGAAGGCCCTTGCCTGCTTTGCAAAGGTGCACGGTTGAGTCAAGCCGCGCTGGGAGTAAAAATCAACGGGCGGAATATTGCCGAACTCTCAGCCTTGCAAATCGATGAGTTGCTCACTTTTATCCGCGCCATCGACGAGCCGAGTGCCGCACCCCTGCTCAAAACGCTGACCGAACGGTTGCAATACTTGATCGACATTGGTCTCGATTATGTCAGCCTTAATCGGGAGACGGCGACGCTCTCCGGTGGGGAATCGCAGCGGGTCAAGATGGTCAAACATCTGAGCGGTAGCCTGGTCGATGTCATGTATGTTTTTGACGAACCGAGCGTTGGCCTGCACCCGCGCGATGTTCATCGACTCAACGAGTTGCTGCAAAAGCTCCGCGACAAGGGCAACACGGTACTCGTTGTTGAGCATGACCCGGATGTGATCAAAGTGGCCGATCATGTGGTCGATATGGGGCCGCACGCCGGCAGCCGTGGCGGCGAGATTGTTTACGAGGGCAGCTACGCGGGTCTACTCCAGGCCGACACTTTGACGGGCAGACATTTGCAGCAAGCCTTGCCCATCAAAGAAAAGGTGCGTAGCGCCACCGGCAAGCTGTCGATTGTCAATGCCAGAACCAACAACTTGCAGAACGTCAGCGTCGATATTCCTAAAGGAGTGTTGACCGTCATCACCGGCGTGGCCGGTTCGGGCAAAAGCTCGTTGATTCATGGCGACTTTTTGCAGCAACACCCGGAGGCCATTGTCATCGACCAGTCGGCGGTCGGCGTTTCGACCCGTTCCAACCCGGCCACCTACACCGGCATTATGGACGATGTGCGCAAAGCCTTTGCCACCGCCAACAAGGTGAACGCGGCGCTCTTTAGCTTCAACTCCAAAGGCGCCTGCGAAACGTGCCAGGGGCTGGGCGTGGTCTACACTGACCTGGCCTTTCTGGATGAGGTGAAACTGCCGTGCGAAGCTTGTGGCGGCAAACGCTTTAAGGACGAAGTGTTGGTCTACAAACTCCACGGCCAGTCGATTGCCGATGTGTTGAGTATGACCGTGCGTCAGGCGCTCGACTTTTTTGGGCAAAAAGAGGTGGTGGCCAAACTCAAGGCGATGAGCGATGTCGGACTGGAGTATCTGAGCTTGGGGCAACCGCTGAGTACACTGTCGGGCGGTGAATGTCAACGCATCAAACTCGCTACCGAATTGCACAAAAAGGGCAGCATCTATGTGCTGGATGAACCAACGACCGGCCTGCACATGTCCGATATTAGCCATCTGCTGGCCGTGATGAACCGGCTGGTCGATGCCGGCAATACGGTCATCGTCATCGAGCATAACCTGGATGTAATCCGCAACGCTGATTGGATCATTGACCTGGGGCCAGAAGGGGGCAACAAAGGGGGGCGCATCCTCTTTGAAGGAACGCCCCAGCAACTCCTGGGGGCAACCCATTCGCTGACCGGGCAATATCTGCAACATTTACGACTTTGAGCGGCTTTCTGCTCTGAAAATCATCAAAGATTACACAGATTTCGCAGATTGAATAAAAACCTGCGAAATCTGTGTAATCTTTGATGGCTGAATCCTTACTAACTAAAATGAACGGAAGGGGTATTCTTATGAAAATAACTGGCTGGATTATGACTGGGTTGTTTGTGTTATTTATGGTCGGCGCTTCCGCAACGCCCAAATTTCTTGGTTTAGCAGCGGCCATCGACTCGATGACAACGCTTGGTTGGCCCCCTGACTATCTATTGCTGCTTGGCCTGCTTGAAGTAGGCTTAACCATCTTGTTTGTTATCCCCAGAACAAGCTTTTTGGGCGCAGTGCTTTTGTCCGGTCTATTTGGCGGTGCGATGGCTAGTCATCTGCGGGTTGGCAACCCACTCTTTAGCCATACGCTTTTTACCATCTATTTGGGCGTCTTTATGTGGTTTAGTCTATGGCTGCGCGATGAACGGTTACGGGCTTACCTTACTTCCCTTTACAAGGGTTAATGAAAACTGAGAACGCTGTGCAGATGCAACAACCGATACGCACGCCCGACAATCAGCCGTTTGCCGCCAATATTCCCCGCTTCTTTCTCTTTGCCGCGCTGCGGGGGATGCAGTTTGGCTTGATTACCGCCACTTGGGTGGTCTTTTTACAGCGCCAACATGGTCTCAACTACACGCAAGTGACTCTGATCGATGTCGTCTTTTGGATCGCCGCGGCGCTAGGCGAGGTGCCGACCGGCGTGGTGGCCGACACGATTGGGCGCAAGGTTTCGCTGGCGATTGGCACGGTCATCATGGCGGTGAGTATGGCCGCCTGGTCCTTTGCCCCGACAGTGGGCTTAGTCACGGCGGCGTATGGGTTACTGGCGATTGGACACACCTTTCTCTCCGGCGCCGATGACGCCTTTTTCTATGAGTCACTCCAAATTACCGGACGCAGTGAAGAATATGTACGGCTGAACGGGCGGAAGGTGGCGTTGGTAATCGCCTGTACGGCCCTGGGTTCGTTGTCGAGCGGGTTGCTGGCCGCCCTTGATTTGCGGCTACCCTTTCTGGCAGCGATGCTCTGTTTTCTGACTATGTTTGCCGTCACGCTCGCCTTCCGTGAACCACGGCATGAAGTGAACGCCGACGAAGCCAAACGGCTGACTTATGGGCAAGTGTTACGCCAGGCGGTGCAACTGATGAAGGCGCGCCCGGTCTTGCGTATTTCGATCTTCTATCTCGTCCTACTGGGGTTGAGCGGTGTATTGCTGGAGACCGTCTTTTTGCAGCCGCAAGCGCTTGCGCTGGGCGTGCCGTTGGCGGCGGTCGGCGTAGTAGTGACGGGCGTGCATCTGCTCAATATTCTGGGGTCCAGCACAGCGTATCGGGTACGATCGCTTCTGGGTGAGTCAACGGTGCTCTTTGCAGCGCCGATCCTGATGGTGGTTTGCCTGGTAGCGTTGGCGGCGTTGCCGTCCCTGCCGGCGCTGGGCTTTGTCGGCGTGGTTGGGTTGATGACCAATCTCGCCCGGCCCCTGGCGATGAGTCGGTTGCAACAGGGGGCTGATGACAACGTGCGGGCGACATTGCTCTCGTTACAAGCGTTGCTCTTCACGTTGGTAGTGGCGGTGATCGAGCCGACGATGGGCGTTATTGCGGATCGATCGGGTTTGTCGGCAGCTTATTTTGCCCTGGCGCTGATCCTTGCGCTTTTGCTCACCCTGCTCTACAGTAAGGGCTGGCGCTATTTTTCCAAGGAGCGGCACAATGATCAAGCAGAAACCAACCCCTAGCCCAATGACAGAGGCGCAGATTCAAGCCGCCCATGTCGGTGCGGTCAAGCCACTGAATGGTACGATCACCCTCGTCGAGTATGACCCGGCGTGGCCGCAACTTTTTGAACGTGAAGCGACACGCGTCTGTGTGGCGCTTCAGGAGCGGGTGCTGCTGCTGGAGCATGTTGGCTCCACTTCGGTGCCTGGGCTGGCAGCGAAACCCAAGATCGACATGCTGTTGGTGGTCGCTAACTCGGCTGACGAGGCGGCCTACGTGCCGGCGCTGGAAGCCGCCAGCTATGTGTTGCATATTCGCGAACCGGATTGGTATGAACATCGCCTCTTCAAGGGGCCGGATACGGACATCAACCTCCATGTCTTCTCGCTGGGCTGCGAGGAGATTGATCGGATGTTGCTCTTTCGCAATTGGTTGCGCAGCCATCCGGCGGATCGCGAATTATATGAGCGTACCAAGAAAGAGTTGGCAAGCCAGGAGTGGAAGTATACGCAAAACTATGCCGACGCCAAGAGTGCGGTGGTACAGGTGATTCTGGCGCGGGCGCAGGGCGGAAGTTGACAACCCGCTACCACCTCTGGTAAGATTTCGTCCATTGTTGTTTTGAGTGATTCACAGAAAGGAGGCGTTATCATGGCAAGAAGCAGCAACCTATCCCCAACGATGAGCACCACCACTGTGAACGCGCCTCGCTTCTGGTTGAACGCAGCCTGAATTTTGCTGCACACCACCATTTGCACACGCAAGGTCACAAGGGCGGTTGCTCTGTGACCTTTTTTATTTTCCCAAATCTTCCCATGCACAGTCGTTATGGCGGCTGTGCGTTAACCGGAACCAGGGTCACGGGATAGCTTTTGTCTGCCCGTGATTTTGCTATGGTTTGGATCGACGCGCTGCGGGCAAGTTGCTCGCAGCTTTTTTCATTTCTGAGGAGAAATTTGTGAATTCGCGCAGTCGAAAATTTTTGTCTTACTACAAGCCCTATTGGCGGTTACTTTTGATCGACCTGGCTTGCGCCTTGCTTGTATCCGTCACCACCCTGTTGATTCCATTGTGCGCCAGGTATGTCACCAAAGATATTTTAGAGAGTAATGCGCCCGATGCGCTCAGTCGAATCTATTGGATGGGCGCGGCGATGGTGGCATTGGTCGCCATTCATACCGTTTGTGACATGTTTGTCGCCTACCAAGGGCATCTGATGGGTGCGCTAATGGAGCGCGATATGCGCAGCGAATTGTTTGACCATTATCAGAAGCTGTCCTTTGGTTTTTACGATGAACAAAAGACCGGCCAGTTGATGACCCGCCTCACCAACGATTCCTTTGACCTCTCCGAATTGTATCATCATGGGCCGGAGGATATTGTGATTTCGTTGCTGAACTTTGTCGGCGCGTTTATCATTTTGCTCAATATCAATGGACAGCTTGCCGTACTCACCTTTCTCTTTTTGCCGGTCATGGCCGTCTATGCCTGGCATTTCAATACAAAAATGCGCCGCGCCATGCGCACCAGCAAAGATCGCATTGGCGACATCAACGCGCAAATTGAGGATACGCTGGCCGGCATTCGGGTGGTCAAATCGTTCACCAACGAACCAATTGAAAATGAGAAATTTACCTATGAAAACGAGCGCTTTGTCCAGAGCCGCAAGGAAGAATATCGCAGTGAAACCTACTTTTACGAAGGACTAATTGCCTTCACCCAGATCATGACGATTGCTGTCATCATCTTTGGCGCGGTCAGCATTGTCCAGGGTTCTTTGGATCTGGCCGATCTGCTGACCTTTCTACTCTACATCGGCATTCTGATTGAGCCGATCAAGCGCTTTGGCAATTTTACCCGCCTCTACCAGGAGGGGATGACCGGCTTTGAGCGCTTTATGGAAGTTTTAGAAGTTGAGCCGGATATTGTCGACGCGCCCAACGCCGTTGACCTCACTCAGGCGCAAGGCCAGATCACCTTTCAAGATGTCAGTTTCAAATATAAAGAGGAGCATGACTATGTTCTCAAGCATGTTTCGCTGGAGATTAAAGCCGGTGAATATGTGGCATTAGTCGGCGTTTCGGGCGTTGGCAAGACAACGTTGTGTGCGCTCATTCCCCGCTTCTACGAAGTCAATGCCGGTAAAATTTTGCTCGACGGCAAGGATATTCGCGAAATTCGTTTACGCGCGCTACGCCGCCAAATCGGCATTGTCCAGCAGGATGTCTACCTCTTTGCCGGCACCGTCGCCGACAATATTCGCTATGGCAAACTAGACACCTGTCGCGAAGAGATCATCGCTGCCGCCAAAAAGGCCAATGCCCATGAGTTTATTATGGCCTTGCCCAATGGCTACGATACCGATATTGGTCAACGGGGCGTGAAATTATCCGGTGGGCAAAAACAGCGGTTGAGCATTGCGCGCGTCTTCCTAAAAGACCCGCCCATTCTCATCTTTGATGAAGCAACCAGCGCGCTCGACAACGAGAGCGAAAAAGCGGTTCGCCAGGCGTTGGAACAATTAAGCAACAACCGCACGACTCTGGTCATTGCGCATCGGTTATCCACGATTAGAAATGCCCAGCGCATTGTCGTCTTGACCAATGGCGGCATTGCGGAACAGGGTACGCATGAAGAATTGATCGCCCAGGATGGCGCTTATGCCAATTTATACAATGTGCAATCGCGGATTTAATGCAGCAAGTCATCCATCAAAGATTACACAGATTACGCAGATGAAACCAAAGAGAAATCTGCGTAATCTGTGTAATCTTTGATCATATACGAATAGGAAATGAGGCAAAGCTTCTATGCAGTCAGCATTTTCGTTATTGACAACCTATTTCTCTCCCCAGTGGCGACGCGTCCTTGTGTTGGCGCTGCTCTTGTTGGGAACCATCGCCTTTCAATTGATCAACCCCCAGATCATTCGCTATGTGTTGGATACCGCCCAGGCCGGCGCCACGACAGCGACCTTGGCCTTGGCTGCCCTGCTCTTTATCCTCTTCAACTTGCTTCAGGCCGGGGCGGGACTGGCGCTCAACTATGTCGGCGAGGATGTGAGTTGGACGGCGACCAACACCCTGCGCGCTGATTTGACTCGCCACTGTTTGCGCCTGGACATGGGCTTTCACAACAGCCGCACACCGGGCGAATTGATCGCACGGGTGGATGGCGATGTGAGCGAACTCGCCAGCTTTTTCTCGCAACTGGTCTTGCGGGTGCTCTTTAACGGTTTGCTGATCAGCGGCGTCATCGTGCTGCTCTGGCGGGAGGATTGGCGCATGGGCGCGGCTGCCGGCTTTTATGCGCTGTTGACCCTGGTCGTTCTGCAAAGCATGCAGCGACGTAACACGCGCTATGCCGGCGCGTTTCGGGCTGCGCAGGCGGCGCTCAATGGCTTTCTGGAAGAGCGACTCTCCGGGCGCGAAGATGTGCGCGCCAATGGCGGTGAGGGCTATGTGTTGCGGGGCATGGCGCTGGTGCAACGGGTGGCCTATCAGACCGGCTATCGGGCGCGTATGTTTGGCGTGCTGCTCTTTTCGGTGACACACATGCTCTTTGTGCTGGCGACGGCGCTTGGCTTTGGCGTGGGCATCTACCTGTTCTTGCAGGGGCAAATCACCATTGGCACGGTCTATCTGGTGGTCTACTACCTGGCGGTCTTGCGCGACCCGCTGGAACAGATCCGCGACCAGGTCAACGAACTGCAACAGAGCACCGCCAGCATCCAACGCATTCAAGAACTCTTTGCCCTACAGCCGGAGGTGCAGACCAATGCCAAAGCAACAGCCGCGCGACCAACAACACCAGGACCGCTCGCCGTGCAATTTGACCATGTCTCCTTCCGCTACGCTGAGCCAAAGGAGGCAACCGCAGCGGACAATGAGACGACGCCGAAACCCGTTGTGCTACATGATCTTTCTTTCACCCTGGAACCCGGTCAAGTCTTGGGCTTGCTGGGGCGCACCGGCAGCGGCAAGACGACCTTGACCCGTCTGCTTTTCCGCCTCTACAACCCGGCCGCCGGGTGCATCCTGCTGGGCGGCAAGGATATTCGTGAGCTTTCCCTGAGTGGGTTGCGCCGCCAAATCGGCATGGTGACGCAGGAGGTGCAGCTTTTCCAAGCCAGCCTGCGCGACAACATCACCATCTTCAACCCTGCCATTGACGATAAACAGATTCTTGACGTGTTGCGTGAACTGGGGTTGTGGAGTTGGTACAGCGCACAACCGGATGGTTTAGAAACCCGCTTGCAAGCCGGCGGCGTGGGCCTCTCGGCGGGTGAGGCGCAACTGCTGGCCTTTGTACGCGTCTTTCTGAAAGATCCGGGGCTGGTGATTCTCGATGAAGCATCGTCACGGCTTGACCCTGCTACTGAAACGTTGCTGGAACGGGCTACCGACCGCTTGTTGGCGAACCGTACCGGCATTGTCATTGCCCACCGCCTGCGTACCGTGCAACGGGCCGATGCCATCTTGATTCTGGAACAGGGGCGCCTGGTCGAATTTGGCCCACGCCCACAGTTGGCCGCCGATACCAATTCACGTTTCTACCGACTTTTACAAGCTGGCTTGGAGGAGACCCTCGCATGAGTAATGAAACTTTATCAATGACCAACGACCACGCGACTGATGACCACGCGACTAAGCGACCAACGATGTCCACCCTAGCCTTTGTCTGGGCCTTGATCCGTAAAAAGCCGTGGGGTTTTCTCGGCTACACCGTGGGGTGGAGTGCGTTTTCGCTGCTGAATTTAGTGCCTGGCCTGGTTGAGCAACGGATTTTTGATGCCTTGACGGGAGCCGCCGCAGCCACGCGGAGTGTCTGGACGCTGCTTGCTTTCTTTGTCACGGCTGAGATCGTGCGTGTGCTGGCGAACTATCTGGTGCGCATCAGTGATATTGCCTTTCAAGAGCCGCTGCGGGCTATGTTACAACTGAATTTGTTGGCATGCGTCTTGCAACGACCGGGGGCGCAGCCGTTGCCCTTGTCCACCGGCGAAGCAGTCAGCCGCTTTGGCGATGATGTGGCCGAAGTCAAAGACTTTCCCATGTGGTTCCCCGACATGTTTGGCAAGTTCCTTTTTGCCCTGGTGGCGATCATCATCATGGCGCGCATCAACTTGACGATGACCCTGGTCGCCATTGGGCCGGGGTTGGTCGGCTTGTGGGTGGCGCGCATTGCCTGGGCGCGTCTCCTGCGCGCCTACGAAGAGAGCGCCCGCGCCCGTGATGCCGTCATGGGCTTTCTCGGCGAAATCTTCGGCGCAGTGCAGGTGGTGAAGGTGGCCGACGCCGAGGAGCATGTGATCCGCCATTTCCACGGCATCAACGAAACGCGGCGCAAAGCCCAAGTAAACGAGCGTTTCTATCACTACCTCTCCCACACCACCAGCGACCAAGGCACGTACATCGGCATTGGTCTCATCCTGTTGCTGGCCGGCCAGGGCATTCGCAGCGGCAGCTTTACCGTGGGTGACTTTGCCCTCTTTATGTACTACATCTGGTTTATCACCTGGTTCTTCCGCGATTGCGGCTCGTTCATCGGCGATTACCAGACCCAAGCGGTCTCCCTATCGCGGCTGGAAGAACTGGCCCAAACCGGCGTGCGCCAGGCCATCCTACCCGACCGCCCCATCTACTTGGACGAAGAGCCGCCGCCGTTGACATCACCCACGAAACGACCGGAGGATCAATTAGCGACGGTAACGGTGCGCAACTTGACCTATCACCACCCATCTTCCGGGCGAGGCGTTGCGGGTGTTGATCTGACCTTACCGAGCGGCTCCTTCACCGTTGTGACGGGCCGCGTCGGCGCGGGCAAGAGCACCCTGTTGCGCGCCTTGCTAGGGTTGCTGCCCAAAGATCAAGGCGACATCCTGTGGAATGGCGCACTCGTAACAGAACCGGCGCTCTTCTTCAAGCCACCCTATTGCGCCTATACCCCTCAAGTGCCACGGCTCTACAGTGAATCATTGCGCGACAACATCCTCATGGGCGCCCCCGCAGATTCACTCCCACAGGCGCTTGAAGCGGCGGTATTGGAACAAGACATTGGGCAGTTGGACAAAGGGCTGGATACTATCGTCGGGCCGCGTGGCGTGAAACTCTCCGGTGGACAGATCCAACGCTCGGCGGCGGCGCGGATGTTTGTGCGCGAGGCGGAGTTGCTAGTCTTCGATGATCTGTCCAGCGCCCTTGATGTGGAGACCGAGAAGCTCATGTGGGAACGGCTCTTTGCCCGGCGCAATGGCGAACAGGCGCCAACCTGTCTGGTTGTCTCCCACCGGCGGGCGGCATTGCAACGGGCCGATCAAATTATCGTGCTGAAAGATGGCCGGGTTGAAGATGAGGGCCGGCTGGATGAATTGCTGGCTCGCTGTACGGAGATGCAACGACTCTGGCAAGGGGAGGTAAAGTAAGTAGCGCTTTCGCTAGATGACGCGCCCCGGCATAGGCCAGCGGCAGCTTGCCGGATCGCGTTGAATGCGCTACACTGTGCGGGTTGCAAGTCACTACAGTCATGACGAGAGGAGCAAACACTGTCATGTCCACCACAACCGTCTGGCCGTTTCCGTGGCCGCCGGAAGCCATTGCCCACTATACGGCCCACCGCACCAACACGCCGCCCCGGATTGATGGGCGCTTGGATGACGCCTGTTGGCAGCGCGCCCCGCGTTCGCCCCGCTTTGCCGATCTCATCACGGGGCAACCGGCGATCCATGCCACCCACGCCGCGCTCTTGTGGGATGACAATGCGCTCTATGTCGGCTATTGGATTGAAGAACCCTTTGTCGAAGCGACCTTGACCGCACGGGACGCGCTGATCTACGAAGACAATGATGTCGAATTGTTTGTGGCGGGGCAGGATGGCTATTACGAATTGGAGATCAACGCCTTTGGTGCGATCTACGAGGTTTTCTTTATTTGGGAAGAAGCCTTTGTACGCGCCGGCTATGACCGGATGCCTGAGTTTGCCCGCAACCGGGAAGGGGTGCGCCCCTTTGCCGGCGTCGGCTTTCAACCACACCCGCGGGGCCAACGGATTGGTTATTGGAACTGGGATTTTCCCGGCTTACGCAGCGCCGTCCACATTGATGGCACCCTCAACCACAACCAAGACCGCGACCGGGGCTGGACAGTGGAGCTAGCGCTGCCCTGGTCCGGCTTTCGCGCCCTGGCCGCGCCCGATGGCCGCGCCTTACCCCCGCGCAACGGCGATGTGTGGCGCATGGATTTTTCGCGTTTCAACCAATACAAAGCCGCGCCTCCCGCCCAAGATTCGGGGGGCTGGGCGTGGAGTCCCCATGGCGTTTGGGATTCGCACATCCCCGAACTTTTTACGCACGTCCACTTTTCCACTGAAGCCGTATAGCGCGGCGGTTTGTCGAATCACCTTGTCATCCTGTCACTCCTCCACCGCCCCCAACGCCCGCAACGCCGCCTTCTGTGCTTCGCTGATGCCGGTCACACCGGTGATGTTCATCCCGGCGTAGGGGCCTGGCATGGGCAGAACGGACAACGGCTCGCCCGTCTGGCTATCCCAGAAGCGGATGGTCTCATCTTCGCTAGCGCTTGCCACCAATGCGCCATCGGCGCTAAAGGCCACGGCGAGTACATGGTTGCTATGGCCCAGCAATGTGCGGATCTGGCTTTGGTTTTGCAGATCCCATAAACGCACGGTATGATCAAAGCTGGCGGTAGCCAGGCGCTGCCCATCGGGGCTGAAGGCCACTGACTGAATCCGGTGTTGATGCCCCGGCAACAAAAGAGGCGGCGCAACTTCTCCCACTTGCCAAACATATAGGATGGTGTCATGACCGACTGCGGCTAGCCGTGTACTGTCTGGGCTAAAGGCCAGCGCCCGCAAGACAACGGTCTCGTTTTCTAACGCTGGGTGGAATTGTTGACTGGGGAGATGCCAAAGCCGCACGCGATTTGGTTCACCGCCAAAGGCCAGATATTCCCCATTGGGGCTAAAGGCCACTGCCCACACCACCTGGGTGGCAGCGTCCCAGGTGCGAATCAGTGCGCCGCTGGCCACATCCCACATGCGCACACGGCAATCTTGGCCCTGGCCGTTGCTGGCATCGCGCAGGTAGATATGGTGGTCGTCGCTCGCGCTAGCGACGAGGCGACCATCAGGGCTAACGGCGACCCGCCAGATAAAGCTGGTGTGACCCGTCCACGTTTGCAAACAGCGGCCGCCGCCGACATCCCATAGCCGCACGCGTTGATCATCACTGCCGCTGACCAGCAGGCGACTATCCGGTGAAAAGGCAATCGACTTGACGGCTTTGACATAACCATAGAGGGTGTAAAGCAACTGGGTGCTGCGCAGATCCCAGACGCGAATGGTGCGGTCAGCACCGGCGCTGGCCAACGCGTGGCCATCCGGGCTGAAGGCTAGAGCGCGCACCCAACCCCGATGATCATCAAAACGCGCCAATGGTTGACCAGAGAGAGCAGCAGGCCCCATCGCCCACAGCCGCACACTATGATCGTCGCTGCTGCTAGCTAAAAGCTGACCATCCGGGCTGAAGACCACGCGCCAAACCTCGGCGCGATGACCTGACAACAGGTGAACCGGCTGCCCTGTGACACAACGGCCGACGGCGTCCAATGCCCAGAGGTAGATCGCCCCATCCGCGTGACCACTGGCCAGGGTGCGACCATCCGCGCGGAAGCTAAGGTCGCGCGCAATTGCCGGCGTCTCTGCCAGGCTTTGACGCAGTGCAAGACTTCCCGTACTCGCATCTATATCCCACAAATGAATTCGTCGGTCAGACGCCCCAATCGCCAGCGTCTTGCCATCCGGGCTAAAGCGGAGCGTATGGATCTGCCCAACACTAAGAGTTAGTTCGCTGAGGCGACGCCTGGCGCCCAGATGCCAGAGAGAGAGCCAACCGCTATCTTTGGCGAGGGCCAATAACTCGCCTTGCGGTTGAAGCGCAACCAGGTTGAGCAAGTTGCTAAGTTCGTTGTTGTGATAGAGTAACCGTAGGGGTAGCGCAGCCCCCGCTTCGCCTGCCGCCGCGTCGTTCACATCCGGCCCGACCTGCCACACCGCCAGCGGGAGGTCATGGCTGTAGCTGATCAGGGTTTTACCATCATCAAGAAAGCACAGCCAGCCTACAATATCGCCATGTCCCTTCACGTTGGCCAGCAGTTGACCGTCGCTTGCGCGCCAAAGCCGAATTTCGCCATCACTAGTACCGGCAGCCAGGAAGCGTCCATCGGGGCTGTAAGCCAATGCGCGAACGATGTCGAAGGTGTCGGTAAAGGCGGCGCTGCGCAGATCGGCATTGGTGAAGTTGAAGTGCGACAGCGTTTTTTCCCGTAGATAGGGTTGCCAGACACAAAGATTGGAAAAGTCGTAACTCGTCAGGTCAAGCCCCAAGGCGAGCAATAGATTGAGCAGATTGCCGGCCGCATAACCGGGCGTGTGTGGGGCAAGCTTGCGTAACAGGTCAAGCAATTCCTGGCAGCGCGCCAATAAACTGGGCTGTCCCAATTTGCGCAACAGTTGCTGCGCCACCGGTTGCACGATCAGCCGCTGCTGGCTTTGCCGCACATATGCTTTGGTTTGCGCTTTGAGCAGGGCGAAACGATTCAGGAAGGAATTTACCAATTCGGCATTACGAATTACAGGATTTTCGTCAAAGGCATTGCGTAATTCGCCTTCGATTTCCCTACACACCCGCGCCACCAAATACTCCGTCGCATATTCGATGATTACATTTTGCAGTGTAAAACCACTGTCGCGCTTTTCGAGGAGGGAGCGATTTTGCAACGCTTGCAAGGCTTCCAGCAGCGGGGCAGTAGCGACAGGTTGGACAAAATTGCTGCGCAAGACCGGCACGGTGATCGCTTCGCGTTCAATCGCCAGCCAGACTAAAATCTCCTGTTCCAGTGGCGAGAGGCGCGCAAATTGTTGATCCAAGATCAGACGCATTCCGTCAAAGATCTGCCCCTCTTCTTGTTGGAAAGCCGCGACATCCCCGCCGAAGAAATCGGCAATCGTGGCCGCCACAATCTGCAAGGCCAGCGGATTGCCGGAGTAGTTTTCGACAAGTTGGGCAGCTTCGGCGGCGGTGGTGTGGAGGCCGTTGCTTGCCAACAGGGCATGACCGGCCGCTTGATCCAAACCGTTCAGCGGCAACACGCGGATCCGTCCGCCCGTACTCTGCGCCTGGCGCCCAGACCGTAACAGGGCATAGGGCTGTTCGCGACTGGTCAATAGCAGACAACTTTGGTGGTCACTGCTCGCCAGCCGCTGAAAGAGTTGGTCATAGTCTTCATAGCCGGGGCGCGATACCCCAGCGCGACTCTGTGGCTGACTACTGGGCAGGTCAACTGCAAAGATACTTTCCACATTATCCAGAACGAGCAGACAGCGCTCTTGTTGTAGGTAGGTCAACAAGAGGCGCAGTTGTTCATCCAAAGAATCGGGCGGTGTTGTCAAGGTCTGGCGCGAGAGAACTTGCAGCCAATTGCACAATAGCTCGCTGAGGGGCGGGGCATTGAGCAACGAGCGCCAGATGACCACCTGAAAATTGGGGGCAACCGCTTTGGTCACCGCGGCGGCCAGGGTCGTCTTGCCCATACCGCCCATGCCCAGGATCGAGATCAGTTGCGCCGGCACGCGGCCATCGGTCGTCGGGGTCAACCAGGCGGTCAACTGCGCCACTTCCGCCGTCCGCTCGACAAAAAAGTCGACCATGGGCATTTCGGCCCAGTCGTAAAGCGCAGAAGGGAAGACAGGAAGCCCTGCCGCCTGCCCCCCCAGTGTCCTCTCTTCTCTCTTCTTGTCTTCCTGTCTTCTTGTCGTCTTGTCTTCTTGCGCCTGCATCGCGGTATAGGCGGCAACCAGGTCGCGATGCAGCGGGACGGCCGTTAAAAAGCGCTGGCGGCTCTCCTCATCTAGCCTGGCGGCATCTTGTTGCAGCAAGTCGTGGCCTTGTTGCAAGATGGTGGCTGCGCGCGAGTCGGCATTGGCGGCAAGCACGCGGTAACAGGTCCAGTAGATGAAAAAAGGATTGTTATAGCCAGCGTGTGGTTGCTCCGCCAAGATGGGCAGAATGGCCTCGACCTGGCTTTGCGCGACGGCAAGATCGCCCTGTGCCAGGGCAATCTGCGCCAGCCCGGCTTGCGGTTCGGCGGCCAATGTCTGCGCCCCACCCAGCGGGTTTCCGGCGCCGGCAAATTGTTGGAACGCGGCGAGCGCTTGCTGAAAGGCCGCCGTGGCCGCTACCCACTGGCCCACCGCCGCACGGGTATGGCCCAGGATGAGGGCGGTATCGGCCACCCGGAAGAGAATATCGCCACTTTCGATCAACTGGTTGGCCTGTTCGGCATAGTGAAGCGCCTCATGACCGGCCCCGGCCGCGTGCGCCTTGAGTGCAGCCGCCAGATGATAATAGAGTTGACACTCTTTGATTAACTTGACGCGCGCCAGGAGCTGGCTAAGCTGTTCGTGGCGTTGGGCCGCCGCCGCCTGATCACCGAGTTGCGTATGGAGGCGGATCAAGGTGGCTGCAATGGCCGCCTCCTCATAGGGCGCAGCCAGCTCTGTCGCAATCGTCATGGCCTGCTCCAGGAGCCGGCGCGCCGTTGCGTAGTCGCCGCGCAGACGGGAGACCCCGCCTAACCCTTCCTGGGCCAGCATTTCCACCCGGCGATACCCCAATGTGCGCGCCAGATCGAGCGCGGCGCGCCAGCCCGCCTCCGCCGCCGCAAAATCATAGAGGAGAAAATTGGTCTGCGCCAGACGAGACAAAGAGAGCAGTTCGCCTTGCCGCTTCCCCAATGTCTGACAAACCTGCAAGGCCTGCATCAGATAGGCGCGGCTACCGGCATAATCGCCAAAGCTAATCGCATTGCCCCGCAGCGCGTTCAGCGCCATCCAATGGGCGTCGTGCAAGAATTCGTTCTCCGGCTGGGCCGGTTGATAACGCTGGACAAGGTCAATGGTCTGCCGCCAGAGCGCATCGGCCTCCTGCAATTGACCTACCTCTTGTGCGCTGCGCCCTAACACAAAGACGCCAAAGGTTTCCGCGGCCACATCGCCGCTGCCGCGACCCAAATTGATGGCTTCACGCGCCTGCGCCGCCATCTCTTCGTTGCGCCCCTGGACATAGAGAAAGTTGGCGTGGATCGCCAACAACCGGGCAAGCAAGCGCTGACCTAACAACGCTGTTGCGCCGTCCTCGGCCAAGCGTACAGGCGCCTGCTGGGTGCGCACCCCAGCAATCGCGGCGGCAAAGCTCTGGCGGCCTTCCGCCTCTAGCCCCTGGAATTGACAAAATTGCCACCAGGCGTAGAGCGCTCCCTCCAATTCGGCCAGCCGACCGTGGGTGATCGCCCACTGCCAGGCCAGCCGGACATTGTCCAGTTCAACTTGGATTTCGGCGCTGGCTTCCTTTGGCTCACCCCGCCCCAAACGGCGCCCACGTGCTGCCAGATAGGCCAGATAATATTGCCCATGCTGCGCTGCGATCTGGGCGTCCTCACCGGCGTTGCTCAATTCCTCAGCGGCAAATTGGCGCAGCAATTCATGCATGAGATAACGCACCGCGTCGCGTCCGCCCTCGCCCAGCGGGTGGCCGGCGCTCCGCTCCTGCACCTCATGCCGCTGTAACAAGGATTTATGGAGTAAGCGGGTCAGGAGCGGCAGCGGGGCGCCGGTGACAGCCTGCGCTGCGGCGGGATCAAAACCACCGCGAAAGATGCTAATCTGACGCAGGGCGCGCTGTTCCGCCGGTGTCAATAGCCGCCACGACCAGGCAAAGACGGCGCGCATACTACGTTGGCGCGCCGGCATATCGACCCATGCCGTCGTCAAAAACTCCGCACTCTGGGCGATGGCATCGGCAATGGCCGCCAGCGACAGTGTGCCTACCTGCGCAGCGGCTAATTCCAAGCCCAAGGGCATCCCCTGCACCAGATCACAGAGCCGCAGCACGACCGCCAGGTTCGCGTTCGTGAGTTGAAAATCGGCTTGCACAAGTTGCGCACTTTGCACAAAGAGCCGCGCGGCCGAGGCGGTCGTCGCTTCGTCCAGCGTTGCGTTGCGATCCACACTCAGCGGCGGGACTTGGTAAAGCTGCTCACTGCGCAATTGCAAGCGTTCACGCGAGGTGACGAGGATCTGCACGCCGGGCGCGGCCTGGAGCAAAGCGGCGACCAGTTCCGCCCCTTCACTTGACTCGGTCAGGAGTTGCTCAAAGTTATCCAAAATGAGCAACAGCCGTTTGGGTTGCAACAGTTGCGCCAGGGCGGCGCCTAGATCGCCCCCGCTGATCGACAAGTTTAAGGTTGCCGCAATGGCCGGGGCCAGCGCGGCCGGGTTGGTGAGCGCGGCCAACGGCACAAACCAGACGCCATCGGCATAGGCCGCCACCTGTTGACGACCCGCCTCCACCGCCAGCCGTGTCTTGCCCATGCCCCCCGGCCCGATCAACGTGAGCAAGCGCACCCCCTGCTGGAGCTGACTGCGAATTTCGGCCATGGAGCGTGTCCGCCCGATGAAGGGCGTCAAGGTTGCCGGCAGGTTGTGACTGGGTGAAGGGGTGACAAGGTGACTGGGTGACAGGGTGACTAGCTGGTTCGGTGATTCGGTGACTGGGTGATTCGGTGATTCGGTGACTGAGCTTGTCGAAGTCACCTTGTCCCGCTGCGCCTGCATCTCGGTATAGGCTACCACTAGCTCGCGATGGAGGGGGACGGCGGTTAAGAAGCGCTGGCGGCTCTCATCGTCGAGCGCGGCGGCGTCCTGGTGGAGCAGGTCGTAGCCTTGTTGCAGGATGGTGGCGGCGCGGGAATCGCCATTGGCAGCGAGTACCCGGTAGCTAGTTAGGTAGATGAAAAAGGGATCATTGTAACCGGCGTGGGGTTCTGCTGCCAGGGCCGGCAACAACGCTTCAATCTGGGCTAGAGCGCCAACCGTGTCGCCTTGCGCCAGGGCGATCTGCGCCAGACCGGCTTGGGGTTCGGCAGCCACGGCCTGCGCCCCGTGGGCCCCCGCAAACTGTTGGAAGGCGGCGAGCGCCTCTTGAAAAGCTGCGGTTGCGGCTTCCCATTGCCCCGCCGCCGCCCGCGTATGGCCCAGAATGAGCGCCGTATCGACCAGCCGGAAGAGAATATCGCCGCCCTGCTGATTGATCCGGTTGGCCGCTTCTGCCGCCGCCAGCGCTTCGTCTTTGTCGCCGGCATAGTGCGCCTTGATCGCCGCCGCCAGATAGCCATAAAGCTGACACTCTTTGGCCAGTTTGACCTGCGCCAAAAGCTGTGTCAATCGAGCCAGGCCAGATGCCGCCGCTCTCTGGTCGCCGAGCTGGCAATGGAGGCGGCTCAGGGCCGCTAACAAGAGCGCTTCATCGTAATGCAAGGCTAACTCGGTAGCAGTGCTGAGGCTCTGTTCCAGGAGGGTGCGCGCCGTTGTATAATCGCCGCGCAAACGGACGACCCGCGCCAGCCCCTCTTGCGCCGACATTTCCGACTGACGGTAGCCCAGGCTCCGCCCCAGCGCCAACTCTGCTCGGTAGTCCGCCTCTGCTGCGGCAAAGTCGTAAAGAAAAAAGTTGATTTCCCCCAGGCACGACAAACTGGAGAGTTCGCCGCGCTGCTTGCCCAACGTTTGGCAGATGTGTAACGCCTCTATGATATGGGCGCGGCAACCGGCATAATCGCCAAAGTGGAGCGCACTGCCGCGCAACATCTCGTGCGTCATCCAGTGGAGTTCGTGTAACAACTCGTTCGTCGGCTGTTGGGTCAGATAGTGCCGGATGAGTTGAAGGGCTTGTTCCCAAAGCGCCTGCGCTTCGCGTTTTTGGTCACCAGCGTCTTGCAGCACACGGCCCAGGACATAGGTCCCCAAGATTTCGCCCTCAAAGCCGCCGCTGGCCGCGCCCAACTGCATGGCCTCGCGCGCTTGCGCGGCCATCTCTTCGTCACGCCCTTGGGCAAAGAGATGATTGGCGTGGAGAGCCAGCAACTTGGCGAGCAACCGTTCGCCCAGCAAGCGCAACGCCGCATCATCGGTTCGCTGCGTCAAATAGGTGCGCACGCCGGTCAGCGCCGCCGCTAAACTTTGCCGCACTTCCCCGCCAACTCCTTGCAACAGGCAAAATTGCCACCAGGCATAGAGCGCCTGATCGAGTTCGGCCAGCCCGCCCTGGGTCGCGGCCCAGTGCCAGGCCAGCCGGACATTATCCACTTCACCTTGAATTTCGGCGCCGGCTTCCTTGGGTTCACCCCGTCCCAGGCGGAAACCGCGCGCCGCCAGATAGGCCAGGTAATAGCGCCCATGCCGTTCGGCGACCGCCGCGCACTCGCCGGACTCGGTTAATGCCTCATCCGCAAATTGGCGCAGCAATTCGTGCATGACATAGCGCCCTTCGCCAGTCGCCGCCGCTTGCCACTGCAAAAGCGATTTGTTGACCAACTGGGTCAACAGCACTGGCGTCGCGCCGACGACGGCTTGGGCCGCAGTGTAATCAAAGCCACCGCGAAAGATCGCGCATTGGCGCAAGACGCGCTGTTCAGCGGCGCTTAACAATTGCCACGACCAGGCAAAGACGGCGCGCATACTGCGTTGCCGGGCCGGGAGATCGCGCCATTCGACCGCCAAAATTTCCGCGCTTTGCTCCAGCGCATCGGCAATCGCCCGTAGCGGCGCACTACCGGCATTGGCGGCGGCCAGCTCCAAGCCGAGGGGCATCCCCTGCACCAACTGGCAAATGCGCAACACAGCCGGCAGGTTAGTCGCCGTCAGTTGAAAATCGGCTTGCACACGCTGCACAGCCTGGACAAAGAGATGCACGGCAGAGGCCGACGTGGCTTCCGCCAGTGTAGCCGTAGACGGGAAGCGCAAGGCTTGCACCGGATACAACTGCTCTCCGCGCAAGTTGAGCCGTTGGCGCGAGGTGACGAGGATCTGCACCCCTGGCGCACGCGCCAGCAGATCCACCACCAGATCGACGGCCGCTTCGTTAACCAGCAAATGCTCGTAGTTGTCCAGGATCAAGAGCAGTTGTTGCGTATGCAGACTTTGGAGCAGCGCCTGGCGCGGTTCGCTCCCTTGCAGCGTGATCCCCAGGACGGTCGCAATCGCTCCCGGCAAGGCGTCGGCGGTGCTGATGGCGGCCAGGGGCACAAACCAGACGCCATCGGCAAAGGTGGCTTGGTGGGTGCGCCCGACTTCCACCGCCAGCCGCGTCTTGCCCATCCCGCCCGGCCCGATCAACGTCAACAAACGCACTCCCGGCTGTTGCAACTGCGCGCCGATCTCCGCCAATGCCTGTGCGCGCCCCACGAAGGGAGACAAGAAGACCGGAAGAGGGGGAGACAAGGGGACAGAAGACAAAGGGACAGAAGACAGAGGGGCAGAGGGCAGAGGAACAGAGGATACTTGCTGCTCGCTGTCTTCCGTCTTCCTGTCTTCCTGTCTTCTGTCTTCTGTCCTTCTCCCCTTCCGCTCAACCTCTCCGCGCTGGATCTGCTCAACCAACGCTACCGTCTCCGCTTCTGGTTCGACGCCCATCTCTTCGGCCAACACCTGGCGACAGCGGTTGTATTGGGCAATGGCGGCTGCAGTTTGCCCGCGCTGCGCCAGGATGCGCATGATCCGGCGGTGGGCAGCTTCCAGCCACGGCTCCAGGGCCAACTGTCGGCGGGCATGCTGGAGCGCGCCCTCATCGTCGCCGGCGCTTTCGGCGGCTTCGGCAAGTTGGGCCAGGGCGTCCAGCATCTGCAGATGTAAGTGTTCTTGGGTAATGCGCCGCCATTCTTCAAAGCCATCGGTGTCGGCGAGCGTAAAGCCGGCCAGAAAGTCGCCCTGATAGAGATCAACGGCCTGCTGTAGACGAGCCAGGCACGCGGGACATTCGGCCAGTTGCGTGTGGGCATGGCTCCGATAATCGGCCAGCAGACCGGTAAAGGTTGTGACATCAACGATGATCGGCGCGTCCGGGTTGATCTGCACACTCTGCCGGGTGGTGAGCAGCCAGGGCGTCTTCTCATCTTCGGGGAGCAGGTGGCGGAGACGATGGAGCGACTGGCGCAGATTATTGTTGGCACTTTCCGCCGTGTAGCCCGGCCAGAAGAGTTGCACCAGTTCATTGCGCGTATGAACCCGCCCCTCCACGGCCAGATAGACGAGCAGCGCCCGCACCTTGTCCGTTGGAATGGCGGTGAGCGGCTCACCATCGCGTGTAATCTGAAACTCCCCCAGGCAAGTCAGCCGCAATGTCATCGTTGTCTCGTTCTGTTGGTTTAGGCGTTCTGCCGAAAGATACAAAAATTAATAGATGTGACATTATACCATACTTTGTTCGGGTGAAAAGTCACGATTTTATAACAATTTGGGTAACTACCAAGCCACCCCTCCCTAACCCTCCCCTGCTAAGGGAGGGAACCGTGGTGCGCTCGACCGTTCCCTCCCTTAGCAGGGGAGGGTTAGGGAGTGGGTTGTTCCGTCCCTCGTGTCCTTTGTGTCTTCGTGGTTGATTTTCATTGTTTGTGGTGAATGCGTAGGCAAAAATGAATTTTTAACGATAAATGCGCGTTTTGTAACGGAAGCCTCCCATTTTTGTAACGGAAGCAGCCCGTTTTTGTAACGATGCTTTGCTATCATAAGGAATGATAGGCAAACTCGTCCCGACGGGACGAGTTCATGGCTCTAGGTTTCGTTAACAAAACAGAGGAAACGAGTGGTGGAAGGTGGTGGCTATGGTGGTAATGCAGGGGCGTGATAACACGAGTGGCGTGTATCGTTCCTACCTGGTACGTTTTTGGCAGAGTAACGAACAGGGCAGTTGGCGGGCCTCGGCCCAGTGTGTGCAGACGGGCAACACCGTCCTCTTTGGCAGCGTGGAGCGCTTGCTGGCCTTTCTCCAGGCCGAAATCACGGCCACGCCGGCGACGGAGGAGGCCGACAACGGCAACCTGCCGCACCCCAAGGGTCGCCATGACTGAGCTGCCCCTTCCCTCCAAGGTTTTGCACCGGCGATAAGTAGCGTGCGTGGCACTGACCAAGGCGATTCCGTTTACGGCCCCATCCACTGGTCAGTGCCGCGCACGCATCGTCCAATCCGTCGCCCGAATTTTCCATCTACCCCATCGATCAAGTGCTTCTCCTCTGGAAACAGGGCGAATTGACCGTCGATCAACTGGCCGGCCATCGTTCACACCTAGAAGGCAACCGGCTCACGACCAGGCCCGTTGCAACACATCCGCCCCATGAACAGTGCCTGCGTCACCTAGAGCCACCGCCCCAAACAAACCATTTCGTAAACCCTAACCCCCTAAAAACAGCCTTGTAACGGAAGGACCCCATTTTTGTAACGATAGCACCCCATTTTTGTAACGGAAGCCCCCCGTTCTTGTAACGGAAGCTGCGTATACTACAACCAATCTTCCCGATACGACAAGTCAACGCACACAACATCAACACACACCGTTGTCACACGGAGAGCGCAAAGGCTCCCATTACTTACCGGAGGAACAACTATGGAAGCGCAATTTTGGATCGATTCCTGGCACATCGGCGGCGCGAAGACCAGTTTTCATCGCCGTGATATTCATCCCTATCTCTACAAACATCTGCCGCCAGCCACACTTCAGGGCAAGCGGGTGCTGGCGCCGCTCTGTGGCAAGACGCTCGACCTGCTCTACTTCCGGGATCACGCCGCCCATGTCATCGGCGTGGAACTGGTGGAGATGGCCGTGCAACAATTCTTTGCCGAACATGATTTGCCCTTTGTCCAGCGGGGCAACCGCTACGAAGCCGAACGGCTGACCCTCATCTGCGGCGACTTTTTCGCCCTCACCCCGGCGGATGTCGGCCCGCTCCACCTGAGCTATGACCGGGCGTCGTTGGTGGCGCTGCCGCTGCCCATGCGTCTGCGCTATATCCAACAGGTGCAGGCGTTGCTCCCTGTCGGCGGGCAGCAATTTGTCAACACGTTGGAATATGCTCCCCTGCTCCCCGAACCGCCCTTTAGCATCACGCCGGAAGAAGTGGCCGCCTACTACGGCGCTACCCACCAGATCCAACACCTGGAAGCGCCGCTCTTGCCCGATCATGGCATGGTGCGCAAATTCGGATTGACCTATCTCAAGGAACATGGCTTCCTGCTCACCAAGCAGGCGGCAGCACGACTGAATTAAGAACCGTAAAAGAAACCAATTTGGCTCATCTACGGAAGGTGTGAACACCTGTCAGGTTTCCAAAACCTGACAGGTGTGGCGGGTCGAAACCTCACACTTTCTGTAGATGAGCGAACCAATTTTCCAGTGTCGTAAGGAGCAAACAACAATGCAACCGCAACAACACTTCTCTCTTCGTTTCCGTAGTAGCTTGGCACTGCTGCTGACCCTGATCCTTGGTTTGGGGCTGATCCAACCGGCCCAAGCCCAAGCGGTCGCTCCAGGCTATGTGCAGGGCTGGGGCTTGGATCATGTCGGCCAACTCCTCGTTCCCGCCGACCTGAGTGACGTGGTCGCTGTCGCCGCCAGTCAAGTGCATAGTTTGGCGCTCAAGAGCGATGGCACCGTCGTCGCCTGGGGATCAAATGTCGATGGGCAGATCGACGTACCCGCCGGCTTGAGCAACGTCATCGCCATCGCCGCCGGTGGCGATCACAGCCTGGCGCTCAAGAGCGACGGCACGGTCGTGGCCTGGGGCTACAACGGAACCAATCAGCTCGACATCCCCCCGGGCTTGAACAATGTCATCGCCATTGCCGCCGGTGACTTCCATAGCCTGGCGCTGAAGAGCAATGGCGAGGTCGTCGCCTGGGGCTGTGGCGGCGGCTATGACTATGACCAATGTACCGTTCCGGCCAGTGCGTTGAGTGGTGTCACCGCCATTGGTGCGGGCGCGGCCCATAGCCTGGCGCTCAAGAGCAACGGCAGTGTCGTCGCCTGGGGGATTAATTTCGAGGGTCAAACCGCGGTGCCGGCGAGCGCGACTAGTGGCGTCGTCGCCATTGCCGCCGCCGGTGGCAGCAACCATAATCTGGCGTTCAAGAGTGATGGCTCCATCGTCGCCTGGGGGCGCAATGACGACGGGCAGACCGACGTGCCGGCCGGGTTGAGTGGCGTGGTCGCCATTGCCACCGGTTTCAACCATAGCATGGCGCTCAAGAGTGACGGCACACTGGTGGCCTGGGGCAATAATTCCTATGGCCAGACCGACGTGCCAGCCGGATTGACCGGAATCGTCGGCATGGCTGGCGGTTGGCATACGCTGGTGATTGTCCCCCCGCCCAGCGTCACCATCAACCAGGCCGCCGGGCAGGCCGACCCCACCACCACAAACCCGATCCTCTTCACGGCCACCTTTAGCAAACCCGTTACCGACTTCACGGCGGCGGATGTGAGCTTGAGCGGCACGGCTGACCTGACCAACGCCACCATCACCATCAGCGGCGGCCCCAGCCTCTACACCATCAGCGTTGACGGGGTGGCGGGCAGCGGCACGGTCATTGCCACCATCCCCGCCGAAGTTGCGATTGATGCCAATGGCTATGGCAACCGCGCCAGCAGCAGCACCGACAACAGTGTCACGGTCAATCTGAATACCTCCCCGCCGGTCATCACGCCCAATGTCGTCGGGACGCTGGGCAACAACGGCTGGTATGTCAGCAATGTCAGCGTGAGTTGGAGTGTGGTCGATAACGAATCGCCGATCACCAACCAAAGCGGCTGCGGCCTGCAAACGATCACCAGTGATACCAGCGGCGTCACCTTCACCTGTAGCGCCACCAGCGCCGGCGGCAGCAGCAGCCAAAGCGTGACTATCCAACGCGATGCCACGGCGCCGACCGTTACCTTTGCCAACCGCACGGCGGCCAACAGCAACGGTTGGAATAACAACAATGTTACGGTCAACTGGAGTTGCAGTGATGCGACCGCCGGTGTGGTCTCCGCCAGCGTGAGCCAAACCGTGAGCGACGAAGGGGCCAACCAATCCGCTACGGGCGTCTGCACCGACAACGCCGGTAACAGCGCCCCTAACACGCAGAATGAGATCAACATCGACAAGACCGCGCCGACGGTCAGCGCCGCCGTGACCACCCAACCCAATGCCAACGACTGGTACAACAGCGATGTCACCGTTCACTTCACCTGTGGCGATGCCCTGGCCGGGGTGGCAGGCTGTCCCGCCGATCAGGTGTTGAGCAGCGAAGGCAGCGCCGTGGTTTCAACGGCGCAAACGAGCACGGATCTGGCTGGCAACAGCAGCGCCCCCAGCAATGTCGTCACGGTTAAAATTGACAAGAGTGCGCCGACGATTAACGCAGCCGCAGCCACCCCACCCAATGCTGCCGGTTGGTACAACGGCGATGTCACGATCCGCTTTACCTGTGATGATGCGCTGGCGGGCGTGACAAGCTGTCCCGCCGACCAGGTATTGAGCAGCGAAGGTGATGCGGTGGCCTCGACTGCCCAAACCATTACCGACCTGGCCGGCAACAGCAACACTAGCGCTGTGGTCACCGTCAAGATCGACAAGACCGCGCCAACGATCACTCCCGCGGCGACAAACCCGCCCAATGCGGCCGGTTGGTACAACAGCAACGTCACCGTCAACTGGAGTTGCAGTGATGCGACCGCCGGTGTGGTGGCGACCAGCGTAAGCCAAACCCTGAGTAGCGAAGGTGTTAACCAATCCGCCACGGGCGTCTGCACCGACAAGGCAGGCAACAGCAGCGCCCCCAACACGCAGAATGGCTTCAATATTGACAAAACCGCCCCGACGATCAGTGCGGCGGCAACGACCCCGCCCAATGCGGCCGGTTGGTACAACAGCGATGTCACCGTCCGCTTCACTTGCGCTGATAGCTTGTCGGAAGTGACAAGCTGCCCCGGCGACCAAACCCTGAGCAGCGAAGGCGCGGCCGTGGCTTCCACTGCCCAAACCATTACCGACCAAGCCGGCAACAGCGGCACCAGCAATGTGGTCACGGTCAAGATCGACAAAACCGCCCCGACGATCAGCGCGGCGGCGACCACCCCACCCAATGCGGCCGGTTGGTACAACAGCAACGTCACCATCCGCTTCACCTGTACGGACGCCCTGGCGGGGGTAGCAAACTGCCCTGCCGACCAGGTGTTAAGCAGCGAAGGCACGGCGGTCACCTCGACGGCGCAAAGTGCCACCGACCGCGCCGGCAATACGGGTGCGGCCAGCAATGTGGTGACAGTCAAAGTGGACAAAACCCCACCTGCCGTCACCGTCACCGGTGTGACCAGTGGCGCCACCTATCCGGCGGGCGGCGTGCCAACGGCGGGTTGCACCACCGACGATGCGCTCTCCGGCGTGGCGACCCAAGCCGACACCACCCTGGTCACCGGCGGCAACAGGGTTGGTTCGGGTCTCTTCATCCTCACCTGTCGCGGGGCAACGGACATTGCCGGCAATGTGGGCATCGGCAACGTCAACTACCTGATATCGGTCGCGCCTAACCTGGTCGTTGGCTGGGGGAATACCGGGGGTGGTGGGGTGCTTGACGTGATCGCGGTCGCCAGTGGCGCCAATCACAGCCTGGCGCTGAAAAGTGATGGCACGGTGGTCGCCTGGGGGGCTAACAACGCCGGGCAGACCAATGTCCCGGCCGATTTAAGTAACGTGATCGCCATCGCCGCTGGTATCAACCATAGTCTGGCGCTGAAAAGTGATGGCACGGTAGTCGCCTGGGGTTCCAACAGTGTCGGGCAGAGCACCGTACCAGCGAATCTGAGTGGCGTGGTCGCTATTGCGGCCGGCTGGCAAAATAGCGTGGCGGTCAAAAATGATGGCAGTATGGTGGGCTGGGGCTTGAACAATTATGGTCAAAGCAGTGCGCCAGCCGGTTTGACTGATGTGATCGCCATTGATACCGGTTACGAACACAGCGTAGCGCTCAAAAGTAATGGCACGGTGGTCGCCTGGGGTCGCGGCGGCTTTGGCTCGATTAACGTACCCGCCGGCTTAAACAGCGTGATCGCCGTTGCCGCCGGTGACTATCATACCCTGGCGCTCAAAAGTGATGGCGCCGTCTACGCCTGGGGGATGAACAACAATCGACAAATTAATGTGCCGGCTTTTTCAAGTAGCGTGGTTGCCATTGCTGCGGGTGGCGACCTCAGCCTGGCGCTCAAAAATGACGGCAAGGTGGTGGCGTGGGGATCGAATTACCAGGGCGAGCGCAACGTTCCCGGCAACCTGGATCAGGTGATTGCGATTGGGGCCGGTTCGTTCAACGCCCAGGCGATCAAGGAAGCGCTGACCGTCACCATCAACCAGGCGGCGGGGCAGGCCGATCCCACCACCACTACCCCGGTGCGCTTTGACGTTCTCTTTAGTCAAGCGGTGGCCAACTTCACCGCCAGCGATGTCACCCTGGGCGGCACGGCCAATCTGGGTGGCGCGACCATCACCATCAGCGGCGGTCCAGCCGCCTACACTGTCAGCGTAGATGGTGTGACCGGCA
Organism: Caldilinea sp. CFX5; assembly: GCA_021405325.1. The sequence continues at coordinate 71,770 of QWII01000060.1, forward strand.
GTGGCACAGTCACTGCCACCCTGGCGGCCAATGTCGCCACCGATGCCACTGGCTATGGCAACCGCGCCAGCACCAGCACCGACAACAGCGTCACTTTGGCCACCGACAGCACGCCCCCCGTCATCACCCCTACGGTGGTCGGCACTGCCGGGAGCAACGGCTGGTACACGGGTGATGTCAACGTTACCTGGCGCGTGGTGGACAACGAATCAGCCATCAGCAACCAAAGCGGCTGTGAGGAACAGAGCGTCACCGGCGATACGGCGGGCGTCACCATCACCTGCACCGCCACCAGCGGCGGCGGCAGCAACAGCCAAAGCGTGACCATCAAACGTGATGCCACAGCGCCGACCATCACCTTTGTAGACCGCACCGCCGCCAACGCCAACGGCTGGAACAACAGTGCCGTGACCGCCAACTGGAGTTGCAGCGATGCCACTGCCGGTGTGGTAGCCGCCAGTGCCAGCCAAACCGTGAGCGGCGAAGGGGCGAATCAATCGGCCACGGGTACTTGCACGGACAATGCGGGCAACAGCGCCAGTGATACACAGAGCGGCATCAACATCGACCAGACCGCTCCGACCATCAGCGCCGCGGCTACGACGGATCCGAATCCAGCCGGCTGGTACAACGGTGATGTCACCGTCCACTTCACCTGCGCCGACAATCTGGCCGGTGTCACAAGCTGTCCTGCCGACGAAACGTTGAGCAACGAAGGCAGTGCGGTCGCCTCCACCGCCCAGACGATCACCGACCTGGCCGGTAACAGCAGCGCCGCCGGCAATGTGGTCTCGGTGAAGATCGACAAAACCGCCCCGACGATCAGCGCGGCGGCGACCACGCAACCCAATGCCAGCGGCTGGTACAACAGTGATGTCACGGTGCAATTCACCTGTACCGATGCCCTCTCCAGTGTGGTAAGCTGTCCGGCGAACCAGGTGTTAAGCAGCGAAGGCGCAGCCGTGGCCTCGACAGCGCAAACCATCAGCGACCAGGCCGGCAACCAGAGCGCCGCCAGCAATGTGGTGACGGTGCAGATCGACAAAACCGTCCCGGTCGTCACTGCCACCGGCGTGAGCAACGCCGCCAGCTATACCCTGGGTAGCATCCCCACCGCTGGTTGTAGCACCACCGACGCCCTCTCCGGCGTGGCGACGCAAGCGACCTTGAACGTCACCGGCGGCAACCCTGACGGCACGGGCAGCTTCACCGCCACCTGTAGTGGAGCAACGGACAACGCCGGCAACAGCGGCAGCGCCAGCGTCACCTATAGCGTGGCCTACAACTGGACGGGCTTCTTTCAGCCGGTGGACAACCTGCCGGTGGTCAACACCGTCAACGCCGGCCAGGCCATCCCCGTCAAGTTCAGCCTGGGCGGTGATTATGGGCTGAACATCTTCGCCACGGGCTACCCGGCTTCGCAACAGGTCAGTTGCGGCGGCGGTGGCGGCAGCACCAGCCCGATTGAGGAGACTGTCACCGCCGGCAACAGTAGCCTGCAATATGACCCCGGCACGCAGCGCTACATCTACGTCTGGAAGACCGACAAAGCCTGGGCCGGCACCTGTCGCCAGTTGATTGTCCGGCTGATCGACGGCACCGATCACGTCGCCCTCTTCAGCTTCAACGGCAAAGGTCGTAGCGCCGACGGCAGTGAGACTGAAGGCGAAATTAGCGAAGGGGAAACTGGGGCGGCGCGACAGCAGATCTTCCTGCCGCTGGTGAACAATCAATAGCGCCTTGTTTTGAAGATAGGATAGGTAACAGAGCTTATCCTATCAGGATGACACGGTAGAGAAAAAGCAAAGGCGGGTCAGATTGATCATCATTCAACCTGACCCGCCTTTGCTTTTTGCAACCCAGGCGGTTTAATACAGGGTCAGCCGATCGTAGATTGGCCCCCTTTTTAACAGAAGAATCAAATAAGATGTACAAAGTTTAACCCGTTTCTCGCATCCTTTTTCCTTTCTTGCACCTTTCAAAATCCAGTCTGACAAACTGTTTTGTAAACAATGATCCCCTGATAACGCGCTTATAACGGAAGACCCCCGTTTTTGTAACGATAGACCCCCGTTTTTGTAACGATAGCAGCCTATTCTTGTAACGGTCGCTGCGTATACTAAAGTCATCTGTCCCGCTGGGACGACCGGAACCAACGGCAAACCAATACAAGGAGGCGCTTGATGAACGACAGTTGACCGCAGCAATACAATCTTGGCGCAAAGGGTGAACCCTGCTTTTCTTACGCTCGCTTACTACGTTTTATCCGCATTACACGCAAGACAGAAAGGAACGAATTATGACGCTCCTCTCCGCAAAACCGCCAACCCACCGGCTACGACTGGGCTGGCTGCTCACCGGGCTGCTGTTGCTCACTGGGCTGCTCGGTTTCTTCTGGTGGCCCTATGTCACCAGCGCCACCCCGTCCCTCTTCACCCCCAACCCGGTAACTGCGGCTTGGGAAAAGGCCAAAGCCGCCGGTAGTTATCATTTCACCAGCGACATTACCCAGGTGACGCTCCCCGTCGCCACCATTGCCAATGTCGGGCGCAGCAGCCGTACAGAAAACTATTATCTGGCCGGGCAGAATGACCTGCGCAATAACCAGTTGGAAATGACCCTCTGGTCGAACGGCGGCAGCATCCTGCACGACCAAAGCGGCGTTGGCTTCAAAGTGGCCGACGGTAAAAGCTGGGTGCGCCTGGGCAATGGCGACTGGCAGGAGCGCGAAGGCGCCGCCGATGCCTACGCCCCCGGTGGCGATGTGTTGGCCTATCTCCAAGCCATCACCGATATCCGCGCCCATGCGCCGGAAACGCGCAATGGCATTGCCTTTACGCGCTACACCTTCCAGATCGACGGGCCGCGCTTTGCCGCCTATGCACGCGACACCCTTGTCGCCGCCCTGCGCGCACGCGGCGAATTGCCGCCCGACATGAAGCTGGAGACCGCCGCCTACTATCGCAACATGACGGGCGAGGGCGAACTGTGGGTGGGCCAGACGGGCTTGCCTCTGCGCCAGATCCTCACCCTACGCTTCCCGGAACAGGACGCGCAACAGATCCATCTGCAAATGACCACCGATTTCAGCCGCTTTGGCGCGGCGGGGGGGCAAGTCGCGGGTAGCGGGCGTTCGACGAGCTCAACCGAGTCGTGGCAGGTAGCAAGTGGCTTGACTACGCTGTGGGGACAATCAGCGTTGCCGGTGGCAATGAGCCTTCTTGCCACGTTTGGCCTGCTCTATCTTGTCATCTGGCACGGGCGGTCGCGCAAGCTCTACAATGGGCTGGCGTTGGCTGTGATCCTCAGCCTGATGATTGGCCCGCTGTTGACGACCTACACCAACGTGCGCTTCTTTGACAACCAACGCGCCAAAGCCGCCGCCCAGGAAACCCAACAGGCCACTGCGCAGGGCGAACAGGCTCTGCGCGCCGCTCTGGGACGGACAGAGTTTAATCCCCACCTGAATCCGCTGGAAAGCGCTGGACAAGAAGACAAGGAGACAGGAAGACAAGGAGACAGGGAGAGTCGCCCCCAATCGCCTAATCTCTCAATCTCTCAATCCCCCGCGCTCCAACTCACCGACAATGGCGCGGACACCGACGGCGACACCCTCACCGATTTTACCGAGGCGCGCATCGACACCAGCCCGGCGGATAACGATACCGATGGTGACACCCTAAACGACAACATCGAGGTGGCCGGCTTTGGCTTTGGTGGGCAGACCTGGTATCTCAACCCCAACGCCAGCGACAGCAACCTCGACGGTCAGAGCGATGGTCTGGAATGGGGCGAGAACGCTGACGGCACGTTGCGCAGCACACCGCTGGATACCGATAGCGACGGGCTGCCCGATCTCTTTGACCCGGACAACGATAACGATGGCGTGCCGGATCACAAAGATATTGCCGTCTTTAGCAAAGGCAATACACCCCTGAGTGAAAGCGCGCCCTTGCAACTAACGCTCAACAACCTGACACCAGATAAACCGACCCTGGTTGAATTCCAACTGCGCCCGCAGGATGCCAAGCAGCTTTGGTTTGCCTTCAACGTCCTCGATTGGCCGCAAGATAGCGTCGGTCAGATGCAGGATGTCGATGGCGTCACCTACGCCGACCTGGCCGCCAGCGAGGGGCGCACCCCGGATGGGAGCGAAGAAAACGGCGATATGAAGCTGCTCCCCATGTTGGAGATCCGCATGCCCACGGCCAGCGCCAACCTGCCGCCGCAGAGCGATCTAACACCCTTCAACATCACCGTGAACGATTTTACCGCCGATGGCGCGACCAAAGTGGCCTATGTGCCGCTCAGTATTGTCGCCGACGAGCGCAGCGGCGAACGGGTGGCCTTTAGCGGGCAGATGCGCTATCAGCCCACCGGCAGTTGGTCAGCGCCGCACAGCGTGCGGCTGGCCTGGGTGGTGCAGGCGTTGGTCGATCAACCCTGTGATACCACCACCGACACCTCCGCCGATTGTCAAGCCGATGGCCTGCGCAACAATGTCCCCACCATCGTCCAAAGCTACTACAGCGATTGGTCGCTGACCGGGCTGAATGTGCATGAAGAGCATGGTACGGACATTGCCATCGTCTACGAAGACCCGGCTGCGGATAGCAATTTGCAGGATGACCCGGCGCTGTGGGCCTTGGCCTTTGTCCTCGACGGTCACTTTGTCACCCCCCGCGATGCCAACAACGATAGTACGCGCGATCTCAAACTGGCCGACTTCCCGGCGCGCTTTGATCGCGACAACAATCCCAGCCCAACCCAGCGCTTTGAAATCCCCAATGTGCTGCAAGTGGCAACCCACAGTTACAGCACGGTTGAGCAGGCGGCTGCCTTCACCATCATGACCGACACGGTACAGATTCTCACCGATCACTTTGTCGGGCCGGTGGGTAGCAACCGGGCGATCAAACCCTTGGTGCTCTTTGCCCAGGAGAGTCGCCAGCGCGGCTTAGGGCTGGACTTAAGCAGCGTTGCTGGCGCCTATGTGACCCAGAGCGGCGCGTCCCTAAGCCTGGACATGGCGCCCAGCGGTCAACCCGCCCAGGTGGTCAGCGTCCACGCCGCGGTCAAGTGGCAAGCCTATTGCGCACCGGCTACTGGCGATGTCACCTTCACCCCCTGCTCGACGGAGGACTACTGGGATGTGTTGGAGGCGCGCTATGCCAATTTGCCCAGTCTGCCCGGCGATGAGGATAGCGATTGGGTCGGCGCGCGGCTGGCGCTCGCCCAGATCTACTACACCAGTTTGCAAACCGGCTACTTGGCCGCCGTGCAAAATGGCAACCAGGTGCTTACCAGTGACTTTTCCTTAGAAGAGGAAAGCGCCACGATCGCCGCCGTGCGCTCCTCGCTTCTCAGCCTGGCGGTGGTGCCATCGATTGCCGCCGAAAACATCGGGCGCATCTTTCCAGGCTATAATCCGGGCGGCCAGTCCTTTCGCGCCTATGTCCACAACTATGGCAAGATGTTGCGTCACCATCTCTCCTATATCCGTAACCTGGCGCTAACCAATCCGGCGACCACCAACGTCAACGCTGACCCGGACGTTGTCAATGCCCGCAACCAGATCCGTCTCTTTAAACTGGCCAAGGTGGGCGCGGCGGCGGCGGCGGTGATGGTGCTGGGGCAGATTGCCCTGCTCTGGCCGGGCCTGCCGCGCGAGGCGCGCATTGCCATTGGCTCGGTGACCGTTGCCCTGACCGCTGGCCTGACCGTTATCCTCCCGGCCATCGGCCTGGCGACCCTCAAGGCGGCGACACACCCTACCGCCAAACTCGCCGAAAAGCTGGTCTATGGCCGGCTCGCCAAAATCGGCGGGATCATTGGCGGCGTGATCAGTGTGGCGGCCATCTGGGGCTTCTTTGCCTATGCCGCGGCTACTAGTGGATTAGCCCCCGGCGACCCGGCCTTGATCAAGGCTGCCGTCGAAGCGTTGGTGACCACCATCATCACCATCTTGCTGATTGTGCTTTCGTCCAACCCCATCGGCGCTCTCATCGCTGCCATCCTCGGTTTGGTCGATCTGATTCTCACCCTGATCTGTGAAACCGGGACCGACGAGTTGCGCCAGGTGCCGGGGCTGGGGGGCGCCTGCTTCACCATAACCGGGGCGATCACCAAAGCGGTCACCGGGCTGATCTACAACTATGAGTTGATGGTCGATCTGAGCAAGGATGATCTGATGGTAACTGGCGCCCCCGACCTCACGCTGACTGACCCCAGCCGCGGCTTTGTGGCCGGCAATCCGTTCACCCTCACCCTGCCGGTGACCACCACCATCCACCATCAGGAGCCGGGTACGTCTGAAGGCGGCGGGCCGATCATCCTCAGCTATCCCTATCTCTTCTCGTCCGATAACCTCAAGAGCAGCACCTTCCGCTACAAGCTTTTTGATCCGGCCAGCGAAAGCGGCGCTACGTCCGTGGATCTGAACCAGATGAGCAGCGACTGGCAGAATGTGGTGGTCGAAGACACGGCCTATGGCATCTCGCTCCACACCGGGCAGGCGCCGACATCACCGGCAGCGCGCGGCAACAACACCTTGCCGGCGGGCATCAATGTGAAATTGCCGGTGAAACTGGGCATGAGCTATGCCGTGCCGGCCTATGAGTGCTGGACGCTGCTCGTGATCCCCGTCTGCTATGTCAAGGAGTACGAAGGCTCGACAAGCGAGATTCCGCTCGATTCCGTGCGCTATGATGTCTTCCCGGCCACCCTGGCCGAGTTCCTGACCTTGGGCAATCAGCCCGGCCCCGGCGGCGCGCTCGGTCGCGGGCTAGGCTGGGACCCAACCTTTGGCGCCCTGGCCGATAGCGATGGCGACGGTCTGCGTGGTACGCTCTTCAATGGTCTCGACCCGGACGACACCACCTGGGACGCCGACGGTGACGGCTTGGGCGATGTCGCCGAGCTACAGATCCGCCAGGCAGGCGTCGGCTCCTCGCCGATCCTGCGCGATACCGACAACGACGGCTTAACCGACGCCCAAGAGAGCGCCTATGGCACGAACCCAGCGGTCGCCGACAGCGACAACGATGGTCTGGCCGACGGCGTGGAAATCCGCCATCAGGTGGTGGGCGCCGATGGCAAACCAACGGCCACCTGGGCCGGCGGCTGGCAGGTGGCGATCAATGGCGCCCCGGCGCGCACGGTCTGGGTTTCGTCCAACCCCGCCAGCGCCGATGGCGACCAGGATGGCATCAGCGACCAGGCCGAACGGGGGTTGGCCGGGCAGTTGGACAACCAGAACCGCCCCTATCACCCCAACGTCTACAACACGTCGCCGCTGGCCGTGGTGACCGCCAGCAGTGATCCGGACGGCTATCTCGCCCCCGGCCAAAGTTTCCAATATACCAGCACCGTCATTGCCAATGTGCCGGTTGCACCCGGCGTGCTCAATGTCACGGCGCCGGCGATACTGGGCAGCGCGCCCAATCCGGCGGCTCTGCCCTTCGATTTCTTGACCTTTAGCAACAGCCAGACGGTGACCGTCGCCAGCAACCTGGCGGTGGCCGCCAATGCGACGACCCAGGGCATCGTGCTGACCAGCACCGCCACCACCCGCCTGCCCAGCAGCGGCGCTAGTTGGACCTGGGGTGCGCTCACCAATGATCAACTGCCGCCGGTCAACGCCCCCTTTACGCTGCGCGACAGCGCCGTAACGGCCAGCCGCCCCGACCGCGCCGATAGCTATCTCTTTAGCGGGCAGAGCGTGAATAGCAGCGCCAGCAACCCTGATCTGCCCGGCCACTTCCCCGGCGATCTCTTTGCCTACACCGTCCCCGGCGGCGTCACCCGCCAACTGGATGTGGACACCGACGATCTGCAGAGCCGCTTTGGTGCGTTCACACCGCCGGAAGCCAATGGCGCCTTCCTTCGTGGCAAGACCAACCCCAGCATGGCCTGTAACAATGCCGGCCAGTGTATGGTTGTCTGGGAGCATCTCGCTTATTGCCATACCGTGACCATCAACGGGATCAACATCGCCGACACCGGTGATGAACCCAATGGCGTGGAGCCGCTCATCTTCCTGGTGCGCGACCCCAATGACAATAACCCGCTGGATGGGGGCTTTGAAATGCTCTGGGCGCCATCCACCAATCTGGGGGTGGGCTTCCATACCGGGGGCGCTGTCAACCCGCTGCCCTACACCATCGACTTCTGTGGCAAGACCAATCTCTATGTCTCCGAGTGGGATTCGGGCGACCTCAGCTACGTTGGGCCTGACCCCACCCAGCGCGACTGGAATGGCATGAACTTCCTCGGCTGGCAGACGCTTAACCCGCTGGAATGGAATGTTGCCAAATTGCTGGATTATGGCGGCTTCGGTGGTTATGACTTTAAAGTGTCGGTTACGCAGGGCGAACCGTCCAGCGGCCAGATCCGGGTCATTGCGGCGGCTATGCTCTCGCCCGATGGCGCCATCAGTAAGCCACAATTCCAAATTTCACCGGTGCGCTCGTTCTTCGTGGAGGGGGTGTCTGATGCCAACTTCAACCCGGTGGTGACCAGCGACGGCGCCAACTTCCTGGTCGCCTGGGAAAGTCTCGCCCGCCAGGGCGGCTTCAAGAGCGGGATCAATACCCGCCTCTTTGATGGCGCTGGCAACCCACTGACTGGTGACCAGCCGGATCTGGAACAGGTGCCTTTGGACACCGCCGGTGCGACTGGCGGTGTGGCCGCCATCACCCAATCGTATGCCGACCTGGCTGCGGTTTGGGCCGATGACCACTACATCGTCACCCGGCAGATGATTCGGCGCGCCGGCGTTAGCTTCAGCAACCCCACTGTCATCACCAGCCGCCGGATCGACGCCAATGGCGCCTATGTGGCCGGCAGCACGACCACACTGGCCACCGATGCCGCCGCCGAGGCGCGCGAAACATATAGTTTAGCCTGGGATCCTGCCCATCGGAATGCCTTGCTCGTCTATACCGAGGGGACCGGTCAGATCAAGGCGCAGGTCTTTGGTCAGGATAATGTCGGCCCGATCTTCATTGATTATGGGGCGCAACCACAAGGCGTCTACCATCCGGCTTCCCAAAGTTGGCTCATTAGCTACCACGCCGGGGGGCTGGTCTTCCGCCAATTCCCCACGAACCTCGGCGCTTCGTTTATCAGTGGGACCCCCCCGGTCTTCGTCAACAACTTGTCCACCAACAGCCTGGCCTGCCCGGTGGCGACGTCGGCCCCGGTCATCGATCTGCGCTTTGAAGAGTTGCCAGGCGCAGCCCTCTTTGCGGATAGTTCCGGCTACGGCAACGATGCACTCTGTGACTTTGGGTGCCCAGCAACTGGCCTGCCTGGCGCACCGAATGCCCCGCTCTCGGACTATGCGGCCAAGTTCAACCTCGGCTTCTCTAGTCTGGCGATCAATACGGCCTTCGCCGACAGCTTTACGGTGGCGATGTGGGTCAAAATGCCCTCCGTTGGCAGCGATGAACAGTTCTTGGTCGAGCAGGGAGTCTTCTTTACCAGGGACTGGGGCCTGAGCATCAACGGCGGCTTGCTGCGCATGCAGGTCGGCGGACAGAGCTTGACGGGTGCTGGCCCCCGCATTGACAACGACCAATGGCACTTTGTTGCGGCCACCCGTAACCGCAACACGGGCCAGGTTGCCCTCTATGTGGACGGCACGCGGGTCGCAAACAGTACCTTTACGACCAATCGTCTCACGGGCACACCTTCGCTTCTCATTGGCCGCGATGCCTCAAACATCCGGACGTACGGCGGCCTCATCGACCACCTGCAATTCTTCCGCACAAGCCTGGCTGCCGATGCAGTGCAGGCGATCTTCAACCGCACCGGCCAATCCTACTGTGTGGCCGGCGGCGTTGAAGTCACGGGCGGGCAGCGTAACATCCATTGGACGCGTATCCAGTTGAATCAACAGGATACACGCGGCGGACACATCGCCGGCACGGGCGGCCTGGGTCTGCGCATTGATGCCGATAAACCGACGGCCAGCATCACCTCGGTGAGCAACAACGAAGTCGTTGGCGCTGGTCAGGTCATCGGCGGCAGCGCCACGGATGCTGCTTCGGGCGTCGGGCAGGTGGAAGTGAGCGTTAACAACGGGGCGTGGCAGCCGGCTGTCGGCGCCAACACCTGGAGCTTCTCGCTGGCCGGCCTCAGCGGGGATGTCGATCTGCGGGTGCGGGCGACGGACAATGTCGGCAACATCGGCGATCCGTCGGCTGTACTGCGTGTCCGCATCGACACTACAGCGCCGATCGTCTCCATCGACCCAACCCCCAACACGATCAAGCCGACCAAGAATGGGAACAACATCTGGCAAGTGACGTTGAACGGCAGCGTCAACGACAACCTGGCGAACAATCTTAATGGGAGTTCGTTGCTCGTCAAACTGACGCAACAATCGGGCGTGGGGGTGGCGCAAACGCAGCAGCCGGCCACGATTGCTGGCAACCGCTGGACAATCAACTACCTGCTCGACGCCAATCTCTATGATCCCACCGGCGTCTACACGGCCACCGCGCAGGTGCAGGACAGCGTTGGCCTGCTCAGTAACATTGCCACCAGCGTCGTGCGGCTGGATGCCGTGGGGCCGGTGGCGCACCTCAGCGCCGACGCCGCCAACCGCACGGTCATCAGCCAGACGCTGACCATCAACGGCGTGATTACGGATGTCAACAGCATTGCCGGCATCGACAAGCTGGAGATCGCCTACACGCCCATCGAACAAGTGGTGGCCCTGCCGCCGGGCATCACCAGCGCCGAGGCCGAAGCGCAACTCAACCGCACCTGGGCGCCCGTCACCCTGGCGCAGCGGGGGGCCGGCGTCGCCACCACCACTTGGAGCGCCGCCATTCCGGCTGATTTGGAGAATGAATACCAGATCGACCTGCGCGGCTATGACCTGCTGGGCAACGTCGCCATCAGCGGCAACGTCTGGCGTGGCACGATTGACACGCGCACCCCGCGCACCGTCATGACCGCGACCGCCACCGGCGCCAGCTACTTTGACACCGCCAGCAACCAGCAGATGAACGAGATCCGCTTTGTCTGTGGCGCACAGGATCGCTATCTGAACGAAGCGACCTTTGTCTGCCCCGGCGAAGGGCTGGTCGAACCGGTGCGTTCGTTCGACAACAACCCGGTGTTGCAGGCGCTCTTCCCGGATTACACCATCCGCACCGGGTTGGCGCTCTCCTACACCCTCTGGTTATCGACCACCACGCCAGTGGCCTCGGCGCAAGCCTGTGACAACTTTGGGCGCTGTGGCATTGCTTCAACCAGCGCCGGTGTGGCTGCTGGTGGGGCAGTGGCCAGTGCAGCCGTAGAGAGTAACGCCGTGACGGCGGCAGCCGTGGCGGCTGCACCCGGTGCGCCGAAAGCCGTGATTGTCAACCCGACCGCAGGTAGCTTTGTCGCCGCTGGTAATGCGATCAGCGTGACCGTGGCCGCCGAAGCGGGCGCTGGTCTCAAGGAGGTGACGATCAAGCTGGACAATGCCACCGTACAAACGGTAAGCTTTGCCCAAAGCCCGGCCATCACCCGCACGCTGCGCACAGTCAATGTGCCAGTAACGGCGGAAGGGCCGCACACCCTGGTCGCCCAGGCCACCGCTTGGGACAACAGCACACAGACGACGCTCTTCCCGGTCGCCTTCACGCTGGATCAGAATGCGCCGACCCTCACCATCGACGCCAGTGCGCTAACCCTGGCCGATACTTGGGTGGCGGGCAGCGGCGTCCTGCGCTTCAACGGCAACGCCAGCGATAGCGTGGGGCTGGCCGCCGTGCAGATCCGCGAAGGGAATAGCAACTTTGTCGATGCAACCTTTGGCGGCGGCACATGGCGGGTAGCCCTGCCGGTGGCCGACCCTGAAGGCCGTACACTGAACATCACCGTGCGCGCCATCGACCGTGCCGGTCGCGTCACTCAACTGAATCAGGCAATTGCCACCGATCTCTCGGCGGCGGATGCACCCGATACGGCGATCAGCAGCGGCCCGGCTAATCCGAGCAACGTCAACACTGCCCAGTTTGTCTTTACGGGCAGTGCGACCACGGCGGCCTTCGAATGCAGTCTGGACAATGGTGTCTACACCGCCTGCGCCAGCCCGGCGGGTTACAGTGAATTGAGCAAAGGCAGCCACACCTTCCGGGTGCGGGCGCTTGACAGTCGCGGTCTGCCCGACCTGTCGCCCGCGACCTTCACCTGGACGGTCAACGCGGTGCAGCCCGATGCCACCATCACCGGCAAGCCGACCAACCCGACCACTGAGCGCACGGCCACCTTCACCTTCAGCGGTGACGCCACGGGGGAGCCCTCTGGGCCCCGCTTCGAGTGCAGTCTGGATGGCAGCCCCTACGCTACCTGCACCAGTCCGCAGGTTTACAACAACCTGAGCAACGGCGAGCACACTTTCCTGGTGCGCGCCCGCAACAGCGCCAACCAGGCCGGTGCAGCGGATCGCTATCTCTGGACGGTGACGAATGTGGCGCCGGTGGCGAACAGCCAGACGGTGGTCGTCATCCCGAACCAGGCCAAGGCGATCACGCTGGTGGCTACGGACAATGAACCGCTGCTCTACACCATCGTTAGCCCGCCCAAGAACGGCACCCTCACCAATCTGCCGCCGAATGTGATCTACTCGCCCGACACCAACTATGGCGGGCCGGATAGCTTCACCTTCAAGGCGAGCGATGGACTGGCTGAGTCGAACGTGGCGACGGTGACGATCTTTGTGGACAATGTGCCACCGGTGGTGGCCTGTAGCGTCACGCCCAACAACCTCTGGCCGCCCAACCACAAGCTGATCAGCATCCAGGCTGCGGTCACGGTTACGGATGCCCATTCCGGTCCGGCCGGCTTCACCCTGGTCGCCGTGACCAGCAGCGAGGCGGACAGCGGTTTGGACGCGGCGGATGTACCCAATGACATCCAGAACTGGGTGGCCGGTACGCCCGATCTGGTCGGCCAACTGCGCGCCGAACGCAGCGATGCCGGCAACGGTCGCACCTATACCTTGACTTATGAAGGGAAGGATCTGGCCAACAACAAGGCGCTCTGCACCACGACTGTGCGCGTGCCCAAGAGCCAGGGCGGTGGCGGGAAGGCGGAGTACGATGAAAATCAGGTGCTGGAAGACGCCTACTTTGATGCGCAACCGGCTCCTGCCGACTCGGTGGTCACGCCTACGGTAGAGACGCCCATCGTGGAGACGCCTACTGTGGAGACGCCCACCAGTGACGTGGATGTGGTCAACCCGGAAACCCTGGTGAACCGGCTCTACCTGCCGGTTGCCGTCAATGAGGACGCCAGCCAATAGGGGATAAGCTCGGTCAAGGCGCGATACCCTGACCGAGCTTACCTCCTCAATCGACGCGCTACCCATGAGTAACGTTGGTAGTGGCGCCAGTAGTCAACGCCGGAAGCAACTATTGCTTCCGGCGTTGTATTACGGAGCCCCACAGTTCGGGCAGTACCGTTCTATCGTATTTCCCCTCAGTGTTCTCCTTCTGTTTGCTACATAATCGATTGCAGCAAAATATTTCGTAAACTTGACCTGCTTATAACGCGCTTGTAACGGAAGGACCCCATTTTTGTAACGGAAGACCACCGTTTTTGTAACGGAAGCGGCCCCGTTTTGTAACGGTAGCTCTGTATACTAAAGTCATCCGTCCCGCTGGGACGACCGGAACCAACAGCGAAGGGGTAAAAGGAGGAGCGCAATGAACAACCAATGGACGACACAACGTGGGCAACTGGATCAGGCGTTGGATCTGGAACGGGCGCTACGTCAAGCCCGACGCCGACAACAACCGTCAGTTTGGCAAGTCCTGTGGCAAAAGCGGGCAGGTGCCTGGCAGTGGCTGGCGGGGCGACGGCGGGCGCCCGTTCACACCGCCCTGCGCGCCACCTTGCCGCAGGGATAACCATTGATAACGCTAGACTTCCGTTCCTGATCTGCATGGAGTAGCGCCTATGTTATTTGACCAGGCCATCACCCTCCGGCCCATTACCCCAGTGGACCAGTCGTTTCTCTATACACTCTATGCCAGCACGCGTGGCGCTGAACTGGCGTTGCTGCCTTGGAGCGAAGCGCAAAAGAGCGCTTTTCTCCAGATGCAATTCGCTGCCCAAACGGCTTTCTACCGGCAACGCTTTGCGCAGGCCACGTTCAGTATCGTTTACCTGGCCGCCGAACCGATTGGTCGCTTCTATGTAGCGCGTCAGGTAGAAGCGATCCACTTGATCGATATTACCCTGTTGCCCGCCTATCGCAATCAGGGCATCGGCGCCCATGTACTGCGCAACCTGCTGGCCGAAGGCGCGCTGCGCCAGACGCCGGTGCGCTTGCAGGTTGCTGTGGACAACCCGGCACAACACTTGTACACCCGGCTGGGCTTTGCACCTTGCGGGACAACCGGGGTCTATCTGACGATGGTGTGGCAACCGGGCACACAAGCGATCAGCGCCCCGGATGCAGACCCGTAATAACGGAAAAAGCTAATTTTTTGCCCCCCTATCTGGTGCTGAATTTCTGTATTGCGTATCAAGGGATCTTTCCACAACGTCCGACGGGAGAGGCGTAGTCGGTCGGTAAGCGGTTTGTTTATTCACCAACAAAAAGGAGAGCGTTATGCAAACTCAATTCGTACATGGGATCAGGAACAACGCAAGCTGGCGTATGGGCCTGATCGCCCTGTTCGTCGCTGTGCTGATCGGGTTGGCCGCGCCGCAACCGGCGCTGGCTGCCACCTTCACCGTAACCAAGCCCGCCGACACCAACGACGGCGCTTGTAATGCCGACTGTTCGTTGCGTGAGGCCATTATCGCCGCCAACGCTGCCCCCGGCGCCGATGTGATTACCCTGCCCGCCGGCACCTACACGCTCTCACGCAGCGGCGTAGACAACACCGCCGCCAATGGCGACCTGGACGTAACCGGCCCGCTAACGATTAACGGCGCGGCCCAGGCCACCACCATTATCCAGGCGGGGGCGAGTAGCCCTACGGCCATCGACCGCGTCTTCTCGTTTAATCCCTTGGGAACGGCGACGGGCTTTGCCGTTTCCTTGAACAACTTGACCATCCGCAACGGCAAAAACCCCAACGCCTTTGCCACGCAGGAGAATGATGGCGGTTGTTTTGACTTTGACGGCGGCACGGCGGGCGCAGGCAGTCTGAGTTTGACCAGCGTCACGGTGAGCAATTGTGAAACCACGGATGGCAGCGGCGGTGGCGCGGCGATCTTTTTACCCCACGGTGGCACGATCAACTTCAGCGGGGCGACCATTCAGAACAACATTGCCAGCCGGGGCGGCAATAACTTTGGCGATGGCGGCGGCCTGATCTTTAGCTGCGTTCAGTCGGGCGGCACGTCCACTGTCACCATTGCCAATTCCACGATCAGCGGCAACAGCACCCGTTCGCTGGGTGGCAACAACAGCGGGAGTGGCGGCGGCATCGTCAACTTTGGCGTCTGCACCCCAGGCACGGCTACGGCGAGCATGCAACTGCACGCCGTCACCATCAGCGGCAACAGCACAGGCAACGACGGCGGTGGCATCTATTCCGGTGGTGCTTTAGTTATCGACAACGTCGGCGGCCCCAGCGTGATCAGCAACAACAGCGCCGGGCGTAGCGGCGGCGGCATCTGGCTCAATCATCCGAACACCACCAGCACCATCAGCAAAGTGACCTTCAGCGGCAACAGCGCCGGCGACGCGGGCGGCGCCATTCGGCTGGACAGCTCCAGGCCCGGCAATGCGCTGAACGTCAGCTTTTCGCGCTTTGTCAACAACACGGCGGCCAGCGGTAAAGCCAGTGCGCTCTCGGTCTACAACGGTGATGCTATCGTCAGCAACAACTGGTGGGGCTGTAGCACCGGCCCCAGCGCCGCCCCTTGTGACACCGCCAAGCTCGACCCGGCCTCCGGCACCACCGGGCCGTTGGGCACCGGCACGCTCAATTTCACCCCCTGGCTGCGTCTGAACCTGACCGCCGCGACGAACCCGCTGGTCACCGGCCAAAGTACTGGCTTGACGGCCAGCTTCTTAACCGACTCCAGTGGCGGCGCCGTGGCCTTGAGCAACCTCACGCTGCTGCTGGGTCAGCCGGTGACTTGGAGCGGCGTGGGCGGAACCATTTCCGGCCAACAGACGACGATTCAAGCGAACGGCACGGCCACCGCCAACTACCAGGCCACCGCTGCCGCTGCCGGCAACCAGGCCGTGGCCAAAGTGGACAACGATGGCATGACCACCGGCTCGAATGTCCGGGCGATCACTGTCAATAAAGCCAACACCACCGCCACCATCACCGCAGACACGCCGGATCCCTCCGTCTCCGGCCAGCCGGTCGCCGTCAATTATAATGTTACGGTCAATGCGCCTGGCGCCGGGACACCGACGGGCAACGTCACGGTGAGCGATGGCGTCAATAGCTGCACCGGCACGGTAGCCGCGGGGACATGTAACATCTCTCTCAGCACCGTTGGCGCCCGCACCTTGACGGCCACCTACGCGGGTGACAGCAACTTCACCGACAGCACCTCGGCCGGAGCAGCGCATACGGTCACCACGGCGACCCAAGCGCCGCAGATCACCACGCAGCCAACGAACCAGAGCGTCTGTGCTGGGGCAACCGCCACCTTCAGCGCCGCGGCCAACGGTACGCCCGCTCCGACGGTGCAATGGCAGGTCAGCAGCGACAACAGCGCCACCTGGAACGACCTGAGCGGCGAAACCAATGCAACATTGAGTGTGGTCACCAGTGCCGCCGACAACGGCAAGCAGTACCGCGCCCTCTTTACCAACAGCGCAGGCAGCGCCACGACTGACGCCGCCACCTTGACCGTCAACCGCGCCCCGGCCATCAGCATGCAACCGAGCAGTCAAACGGTCAATGAAGGCCAATCAGTCAGCTTTAGCGCCGCAGCCAGTGACAGCCCCGCCCCGACCGTGCAGTGGCAGGTCAGCAGCGACAACGGCGCAACCTGGAACGACCTGAACGGCGCCACCAACGCCACGCTCACCTTTACGGCACAGAGTGGCGACAATGGCAAGCAGTACCGGGCGTTCTTCAGCAATAGCTGTGGCACGACCACGACCAACACGGCCACGCTTACGGTCAACACGCTGCCGCCACCGGACACGACCGCGCCGGACACAACCATCGACAGCCAACCGGCCCAGCCCAGCAACAGCAGCAGCGCCAGCTTCACCTTCAGCGGCACGGACAATGTTACCCCTGCGGCCAGCCTGACCTTCGAGTGTAGCCTGGATGGCGCGGCCTTTGCCGCCTGTACCAGCCCGCAGAATTACAGCGCTCTGACTGATGGCTCACACACCTTCCAGGTGCGCGCCAAGGATGCGGCTGGCAACGTCGATGCGACCCCGGCCAGCTACACATGGACGATCAACACCGCCAGTGGCAACCTCTTTATCGCCAGTTGCGGCGGCTATGATGTCTACCGCACCCCGCAGGGGCAATACACCGCCGCGGGCTGGAGCGGCGCCATCCTGGTCGGCACGGCC
Organism: Caldilinea sp. CFX5; assembly: GCA_021405325.1. The sequence goes on from QWII01000060.1 coordinate 89,288, forward strand.
AGTAGCAACACCCTCAACGGTGGCAGCGGGCCTGACCTGATTCTCGGCTTGGGCGGCAATGATAGCCTCAGGGGCAACGGCGGCGACGACGTACTCTGCGGCGGCGACGGGGTCGATCTAGTGCAGGGTCATGCCGGCAACGACTATCTGGATGGCGGCAATGGCAGCGACGCACTCAATGGCGGCAGCGGCGACTATGACACCCTGCTAGCTGGCGATGGCAATGATGCACTGCTTGACGGCGATGGTGTGAACAATGCCAGTGGCGGTGCAGGTAGTGACACCTTCGCCCTGGCGCTGCGCCCTGGCTGGCGTGATCTCAACGGGCAAGCGCGCTTTGCCGGTCTGGCTGCCGGTTATGGCAACGACACCGTGGGTCTGGCGATTCTCGATCCCGTCGCCTTCTTTGTCGACATCACCGGCGACGAGCGGGACAACCCGCCCAGCCCATTCGAGGGAACCAACGACACCCTGGCGCTGATCGGCGTGATCGACCCGGCCTCGACCATCATCAAGTTTGAGCAACAGGTCATCCTCAGCGCTACTGCCACACCAACCATCCCCGGTGAGGAGAGCGGCACCGAGTATCTGAGCGAACCCGTGGGCGACGAAGCAGCAACGCCTATCGGCCAAGCCAACCGGATCTTCCTGCCACTGGTCAATCGCTGAGCGTGACAAGGTGACAGGGTGACAAGATGATCAATGAAGCCCCTAAGGGTTGCCGCAACCCTTAGGGGCTGGATCGACATCTGAAATAAAACACGATAATCAACCAAAGTACGTAAGCTTCTCAGGGAGAATCGCCAATGACAACGCTTCACACGCCACTCTTGACCCGTCGGCGCTTTCTACAACTCACGACAGTTGGGGCAACGGGTGTCATGCTGGCAGCGCTTGTTGGTCGCGCCTATGCTGCACCGGTGCAACAGGGGGATCTAACCCGGTTGCAACTCAACCTGCCGCCCTACCCCTTCTTTGCCAACCTGCAAAGCGTCATGACGGAGGATCGCCCCCTGCTCGACCGGCTGCTGGCGGCCTATGAACGGGAGACGCCCGGCGCAACGCAGCATCCCATCGACTTTCTCTCGCGCTATGTCCCGGTCTATGTTTTTGAACGGACGCTGCGACCCACTGAACCGGATGATCCGGCGCTCTCAACGCTGCTCTGGTTGATGCACCTGGCCGGCTACTTTGGCGGGGTGTGGCTGCGCACGGCGTTTGTCAATGCCGGCGTGCCGCGCGACGCCTTTCCTGTCGGCGAAGCCAGCTTTGCTGCGGTGGTGGCGCGCATCAACGGGGCGCTGGCAGCCTTCACCGGTGATGATGCCGGGGCGCTGGCCTATGCCGAGGCGAGCCTACGCGGCGGCAACTTGCAGGGGCTGACCGACAATTTCGGCTACAACGCCGGTTATCTCGACCAGATCTTCACCGGCGCCAAGCCGGCCAACGTGACCGCCCCCGCCGGTTATTTCACCTACAACCCCGCCGACCTCTTCAACGGCTTTTATGGCGTGCCGGAAATCAAACCGCTGGATAACTGGCGTAAACAGGCCGAAAACGCGGCGCAGCGACCGGGCAGCCGCTATGCCGCCATTGTCCAGGGCGCCGGTGGCGCTGATACCCTGCCGGCGATTCAGTTGGCCGGGAATGGTCGCGGCAAGTTTGTCTGGGCGCCCGGCAATCAGTTTAACCTCAACATCAGCAACTTCGACCAGGCCACCTATGACCTGCTGTTGGTGACGAGCGCCTACTTCTTGCAATGCGTCCAAGCCACCGGCCTGGCGGCGCTGGCATCGGCGGCAGTTGCCAACGCTGATTGGGCGCGCGCAGCGGTGCGTTCCAACGCCATGACCATCCCCTATGGCGGCAGCTACGGCGTCGGTCTCTTTGACGGCGCCGGCCAAATGCCAACCTTCACATAGGTAGACAGGGAAACAGGTAGACAGGTATCTGCCTACCTGTTTCCCTGTCTACCTGTTTCCCTACACATAATCATTCAAAAGGAGCAACAACGATGTTAACCGCATTGCAAACCCGCAAGTTGACCCGTGCCTTCCATCTCTTTGACCTCGACCAGAGTGGTCTGATGGATCGGCAGGATTGTGAATTGGTGGTGCAGGCGACGGCCCAGGTGATGGGCTATGCCCCCGGCTCGCCGGAATACACTGCCTATCATGATGAGTATATGGTCGGTTGGGAGGCGCTGTTAGTCTTAGCCGATAGCGATGGCGACCAGAAGCTGACGGCGGACGAGTTTTGCACCGCCTTTGGCAAACTAATGGCGCAGCCGGCGCAGTTCAATACCGTGGTTTTGGGTTTTGTCAAGACCGCCATTACGTTGTGGGACAGCAACCAGGATGGCAAGGTGTCCGAACAGGAATATAAGAACTATCTGCGCACCATCCAGGTGACGGAAGCCGAAGCCGCCGACGCCTTTCGCCGGCTCGATCTCGACCGGGATGGCTATTTGAGCCGGGAAGAGCTGTTCCAGAATATGAAAGAATATTACTTCACCGACGATCCCAACGCGCCGGGCAACTGGTTTTTCGGGCCGTTTTAATATCCTATTTGTAACTACTAAGCCCGCTCACAGCCGGTCCGTGACCGGCGTCCCAGGCGCCGGTCACGGACCGGCTGTAAGCGGGCAGCGTCTTGGTAGTTACTCCAATTTTCAACAAGGAGCAACAACGATGTTAACCGCATTGCAGACCCGCAAACTGAACCGCGCCTTTACGCTTTTTGATGTTGACCGCAACGGTTTTATGGAAGGGGCGGATTGTGAACTGGTGGTGAGTGCAACCACACAGGCGATGGGCTACACCCTCGGCTCGCCGGAATATGAGCAGTATCGCACCGAGTACATGGCCGGTTGGGACAATCTCCGCCAATTGGGTGACAGCGACGGTGATCAGAAGCTGACGGCGGCTGAGTTTTGCACCGCCTATGACAAGATGATGGCGAACCGTGAGCAGTTTACCCTGGTGATTATGGGCGTCGTCAAAACCATTGTCGCCTTGTGGGACAGCAACAAGGACGGCAAAGTGTCGCAGCCGGAATATCATGCCTACCTGACCGCTTTCCATGCCACCGACGCCGAGGCGGCCGCGGCCTTTCGTCAACTTGACCGCAACCGCGATGGCTATCTGACCACCGACGAACTGCTGAAAAGCGCCGAGGAGTTTTTTCTCAGCGATGATCCCGAAGCGCCGGGCAATTGGTTAGTCGGGCCGTTCTAGACAGGTAGACAGGTAGACAGGTAGACAGGTACTATTTCCCTGTCTACCTGTCTACCTGTCTACCTATCTACCTATCTACCCATCCACCCATTCAAAGCAATCGTTAGCAACACTATGCGTACTGAGGTCAGACCAGCCACCCAACCCGCCTTCCTGGTGTGGGTGACAGAACGATTTAACTTGCGTCCAGGCGAGAGTCGCCTGGTGGCATTGATCTTGCTCTTTACCATTGGCGCCTTTACCGCCAATGTGTTGGCCTACACGGCGGCTTACGCCCTCTTTCTGGATAAGTTTGACGCCCAGTCATTGCCCTATATTTATATCGGTGAAAGTATTATTTCGACGCTGCTCACGCTGCTCTATCTGCGCTTGAGCCGCCGCTATGCGCTGCTCAACATGCTCTTTGGGCAGCTCTTTGTCATGTTGGTGACTATGCTGGCTTATCGTGTCGGGCTGCTGCGTTGGGACAGTGGCTGGTTTATCTTTAGCCTGCCCATCTGGTATGCGGTGTTGAACAACCAGGTGAACGCAGCCTTTTGGACCTTGCTGGGGCGCCTCTTTAACATCCAACAGGGCAAACGGCTCTTTAGCCTGCTGATTGCCGGCCAGGAAGTGGCGACGGTGAGTATGGGGCTGCTCGTCCCTTTCCTGGTGGGCTGGGTCGGCACGCCGAATCTGCTGCTGTTGGCGGCACTGAGTATGACCGGCGCCGGCTGGGCGCTGCGCCAGATCGCACGGCGGGCGCCGGTGTTGTATGAACGCGAAGGCGCGGAGACGGAAAGTACAGATGCGCTGCCCGCAAGCGGCGCCAAACCAACGCTCTGGGCCGACCCCTACATCCGCCTGATCTTTGCCGTACTGCTGCTCTTTGGCCTGAGCGATAACGTCATCGACAATCTCTTCTACCAGCAAGCCGGCAGCCGCTTCGTCGATCAAAGCCAACTGGCGACCTTTTTGGGCGCCTTCACGGCCATTGTCGGCGGCATTAACCTGCTCTGCCAACTCTTTCTCGCCAGTCCGCTGCTGCGGCGTTTTGGCGTTCATGCCATCATTGTGCTCACCCCAGTCACATTGCTGGCGGCGACGGTTCCTTTTGTGCTGGTCGGGCTGGTTGCGCCACTGTCGCCGCTCGTCTTTTGGCTGGCGGTGACGATGAATGTGGCGCGCCGGGTGACCGATAAGTTTGATAATACCGCCGGTAATCTCCTCTATCAACCGCTCCCGCCGCCCCTGCGCGCTCAAACGCAGACCATTCTGGATGGGATCTTTGCCCCGGTGGTTGGGGGGATGGCGGGTCTCCTGCTTTTGTATCTGAACAATGTGCTGGCCTTCACCCCCTTACAACTGGGATTGGTGCTGTTGCCGCTGGCGCTCGTCTGGGTCTTTGTCGCCACCAGGGTGGGGCGGCTCTATGCACAGCGGGTGCAACAAGCGCTGCGCCGCCGGTTGATTCAGGGCAACAGCGCCTTTCAACCCGATCGCGCCGGTCTCGATGCCCTGCGCCAACATCTGACTGATGCCCAACCCGGCTCTGTCCTCTATGCTCTGGGCGTATTGGAAGCGACCGACGGCGCCACCCTGAACGAAGTGTTGCCGCCCCTGCTCGACTACCCCAGCCCGGCGGTGCGGCTCGATGTGCTGGCGCGGCTGGAACGGCTCAATGACCCCGCCTTGCTGCCGGCGATCCAACAGACCTTGCACAGCGACCGGGAGCCACGGGTGCAAGCCGCGGCGCTGCAAACGCTGGCTGCCCTCGGCGGTCTGACCGAAGCGGTTGAAATTGATCATTACCTGGCCGCCGATGAACCCCATCTGCGCCAAGCCGCCATGATTGGCTTGTTACGTAGTGGCGCCTTGGAAGGAATTTTGGCCGTGGGTGAAACCTTGACCCGCCTGGTGGCGTCGCCGGCGGTCGCCGACCGCATCTTTGCGGCGCAGGTGTTGGGTGAAAGCCGGTTAGCCGGGTTGTACCGCCCGCTGCTCAAGTTACTGCATGATCGGGAGGCGAAGGTGCGCCAGGCAGCCTTGAGCGCCGTCGCCAAGATCCAACACCCGCAACTGTGGCCGGTTGTCGTCACGGCCCTGTCTGTATCGCAGACCCGCGCCGCTGCCCAGACCGCGCTCATTGCCGGCGGGGAAGCGGTGTTGCCGACCTTGTTGCAAGCGGCGGCGCAAGCGGGGCCGGTGCGGGCGCACAATCGCACGGTCTGGCTGGCGCTGGCCCATATCTTTGGCCGCATTGCGGCGCCCCATAGTTGCGCCTTCCTGGTCACGCAGCTTACCTGTCCCGATGTGGTGGTGCGCACGGCGATTCTCACCGCGCTGCACCAGTGCGGCTACCGGGCCGACGCCGCGACGCGCCCGCTGCTGGAAACCGAGTTGCGCGCCGAGATTGCCCATGCCAGTTGGACGCTGACCCATCTGGTCGCCATTGGTGAAGCAGCATCGGGGCCATTGTTGCTCCTGCGCAATGCCCTGTACGCCGACCTGGTCGAACAGCAGGCGCGCCTGTTGCTCTGGCTGGCGCTGCTCTATGACCCGGCCACCCTGCAACGGGTGCGCACGGCGTTGGCCCTGACGCCGGGGCTGCGCCGCACACCGACGGATGAACAGCGCGCCTATGCGTTGGAGACGCTGGATCTCCTGTTGACCAAAGCGGTCAGCAAGCAGCTTCTGGTGCTGTTAGATGATCTACCACCGGCCCAGCAACTCAAACAGTTGACCGGTGACGCCACGCGCACACCGCTGCCGTTGCCCCGTCAACTAGCGGCGCTCATCACCGATGGTGAACGGTGGGTGGCGCCGTGGCTGCGCACCGTCGCGCTCTATGCGATTGCCCATGCGCTGCCGGCTGTACAGAATGACCCGACGCTGCAAGCGGCCGTCAACGACGCCGCCACGGCGGCGGATCCCCTGGTGCAAGAAACGGCGGCGTGGGTCAAGTTGGGGTTGAACAACGGCATGGTTGCTGGCCGTGGTGGCGCCGGCTTGCCCTCGCCGGGGGTGCTGCTCACCGTCGAAAAGGTCTTGATTCTCCAACGGGTGGAGATTTTTGCCGCCATGCCGGCTGCCATTTTGGTCGAAATCGCCGCCCACCTGCAGGAGCAATTTACTCCTGCCGGCGCCACCATCTTCACCCAAGGCGCGCCGGGAGAGAGCATCTATTTCATTGTGACCGGCGCCGTGGAAGCACTGGATGGCGCGCGGGTCTTTACCCGCATGGGCGAAGGGGAGATCTTCGGCGAGATGGCGCTATTGGATGGGGAGCCGCGCACGGCCACCATCCGCGCCACCGCGCCGACCCATCTCTTATCGCTGGATCAGGCGCCCTTTTATGAATTGATGGATGAACATATCGAAATTGCGCGCGGGGTGATTGCTGTCCTCGCCCAACGGCTGCGCGCCCGTACCGTCGATCTCAACCGGCTGCAGGCGCAACTGGCGGCGATTGGCAGATAGTTCTGTGTTCCTTCTTTCTGTGTTTAGTCTTTGGGCAACCATAACAGACTAAACACAGAAAGAAGGAACACGGAAAATTTGCGTTGTTTGCCTGAGCCGATGTGTTCATCTTTGGGCAGGTGCAGCCAATAACAGCAGCTATTCCCTGAATTGCCAACAATATTTCTGACAGAAACGCTGTTTTTGATTCCACCACATTGCACTTTTTCTGATATACTATGAGCGGAACCAATACCTATGCCAACACTTGTCGAGTTAGAACCGCGATTGCGCCATCTGCTGCCGGCTACGCTTTATGCCGAAGCGTGGCTCGATCCGTCGCTGGCGAATTTGCTGCGCATCTTTGATCATCTCTGTCGTCTGCAATTTATCTTGTATGGCTATGTCCCGCGCCATGTGTCGGAAAAACCGCCGCAGCCGGGTCAAAGTCGCTTTGGCTGGGAAGAGGGGACGCTGCTCTTTACCGATCTGGCCGGCTTCTCCCGCTTGATCGAGGCGAACGCCCAGCAGGGACAGAGCGGCGCCGTTACGCTGCTGGATCTCTTAAATCGCTACCTGGGCAAGATGATCGACATTCTCCAGCAGGCGGGCGGCATCTTATTGGAGTTTACCGGCGATGCGCTGCTGGCGGAATTTCGCAGTGATGAGCGACAACGGGATACGCTACGGGCTGTGCGCGCCGGTTTGCGGATGCAGCGCGCCATGCAGGAGTTTCAGCAGATTGTCACCCCCCACGGTCTCTATTCGCTGGGCATGCGCGTCGGCATTCACCGGGGTCGCTTTCTGGCCGCCGACATCGGTACGCCCTTGCGCATGGAGCATGTGCTGTTGGGCGAGACGATCCGCAGCACCAAACGCACCGAAGGCGCCGGGCTGGTTGGGCGGGTCTGCTTGACGCCGGTGGCGCGGGCGCAGGTGGCCGACCATTTCCGCTTTGCGGCGCATACCGGTGACTATAGCCTGGTGGTGGATGACCTGAGCGACAAAGAGCTGGGCAGCTATGATCTCTTTCTCGACCGGCGCAAGCTGGCCCGCCCCATCCTGGCCGACCGCAGTGAGGCGGGGGTATTGCAGGCGATTACGGCAACGCTGAAGACGGTGGAGCCGTTGGCGAGTTTTCTACCGGCGGTCTTTCTCAAGCTGTTGATCGAACAGGCGGCGTTGGATCGTCATGCGACGCAACTGGCGCCTGCCTTTCCGCCAGCGACGATCCTCTTTGTCAACCTGATCGGTCTGCCCGAAGCGGTTGATAAAGCGACAGAGGCCGAACTGCCGTTGCTCATCAACACCTTTGCCCAATTGTTGGCGCGCATCAACGCCGCCGTCGAGAGCCGGAGCGGGGTGCTGAAAAAAGTGACCTACCATCTGAGCGGTTCGGACATTGTGATCTACTTTGGCGTTCCCCATACGCACGACGATGACGCCCAGCGCGCAGCCCAGGTCGCCCTGGCGATCCGCCAGATTGTGGCTGACCAGTTGCCGCCGGCCGGGTTGCGCTTGACTTGTCACATGGGGTTGGCGCAAGGGTTGACCTTTGCCGGTGAGATCGGCAAAGCGCAAGGGCGACGGGAGTTTAATGTGCTGGGGCCGCCGGTCAATCTGGCCGCCCGCTTGATGGATCGGGCTGGGCAGGATGCGCAACCGGGGCAGATCTATCTGAATGATACGCTCTATCAGGCGATCCAGACCCATTTCCGCTGTGCGCCGCTGGGTGCAATGCAATTCAAAGGCCCAATGGCGTCAACCGCCGTCTATGCCTTACAGGGGAGCGAAGCCAAGGAGAGTAAAGCCAAGGAGAGTAAAGCCAAGGAGAGTAAAGCCAAGGAGAGTAAAGCATAGTGCAGGAAGCAACCTCCATCTTCGTCTGGGCGGTCGTTATTCATCTGATTGCCGATTGGCTCTTACAAACCGAGTGGATGGCAATCCACAAGACGGATCTGCGCCACCCGGCGGCGTGGGTGCATAGCGCCATTCATACCCTGGGGCTTTGTCTGCTTGTCGCCTGGCCGGTGGCGCTGTTGATTGGCTTCACGCACTTGTGGATCGACACGCGCAAACCATTGCTCTGGTGGATGCGTGTGGTGAAGCGGATGCCAACGGATACCCGTATCCCGATTGTGGAAATCTGGCTGGATCAGGTGATGCACATCACGATACTGGCCGGTGTAGCCTTATGGTTAGGGGTAATGCAGTAGTTGGTTGGTTGGTTGGTGCGCTGGTTGAGCTTGTCGAAACCAGCGCACTAACCAACCAACCCATCTCTTTCAATAAGCCATTTTTGTAAAGGGTGGCGCGCAATGATCAATTTTTTTACGCCAAAGGTTGTCCTTTCACCCGCTGATAGTCGCTTGCGCCAGTTCTTCTTGTGGGATCTGCTGGCTAGCTCCAGCGGGGCGCTCTTTATGCTGGCGCTCTGCCTTCTGTACAAGGCGCCGATCTTTTGGCTGATCTTCGTTGCGACGGTGCTCAACACAACCGCCGTGTTGCGGGCGATCTACCATGTCAACCATCAGCGGGTCACGCTGGCGGTGTCCGCCTTTGCGGTGGGAATTTGGGGTATTCTGCTCTTTGTCCTCTATCTGGTGCCGCAGCTCTTTGCCGGCATTGTGGCGCTGGCGATCTGGCCGGTGGCGCTGGCCGTGCCCTACATGGATCGCCGTTCGTTGGCGCGCTTTATGACCGTCACCGTGATTGTGGGGATCGGCGCCGGCGTGTTATCCCTGCTGCCGGAGCAATATGGCGCGACCAGTTATGTGTCGCCATTCGTGATCCTCGTGATCAATTTTGTCCTGGCGTCGGTCTTTATTGCGCTCACCTTGTTGCAACTGTGGCAATATAGCCGTCAGCTCAGTGATACGCTGGCGAACCTGCAAGCCGCGAACAGCGAATTACAACAATCCGAACGTTTGCTGGAAGCCAAGGTCGCCGAACGCACAGATGAACTGGCGCAGCGTGAGGCGCAACTGCGCGCCATCTTCGACAGCGCGCTTGACACGATCATCACAATGGATAGCAACGGCGCCGTCACCAGTTGGAGTTCACAGGGGGAAGCGACCTTTGGCTGGACAGCCGTCGAAATCGTGGGGCAGCGCTTATCCGAAACCATTATCCCGGACCGCTATCGCGCGGCCCATGAACAGGGGTTGCGTCATTTCCTGGCAACCGGTGCAGGGCCGGTTCTCAACCAACGCATTGAAATCGTTGCGCTTCACAGAGAAGGTCATGAATTCCCGATCGAGCTGGCGATAACCCCTGTCCAGCTTGACGAGACCATCACCTTTAGCGCCTTTGTGCGCGACATTACGGCGCGCAAACAGGCCGAACAGGAGGCGAGTGAGGCGGAGAAACGCTTCCGCGCCATTGTCGAAGCCAGCCCGGTGCCGATGGTGATCACCCGGCAGGGCGATGGCCATATCCTCTATGCCAACGAGCATTTGGGGCGAATGCTGGGCTACCCGGTTACAGGGTTGATGGACCACAAATCGCCTGACTTTTACTACAACCCGGATGATCGGGCCGATATCCTGGCTTTGCTCAGGAAACAGGGCTATGTCACCGGCTATGACCTGCAATTCCGCCACGCCAATGGCTCTCCTATTTGGGCCTCGCTCTCGCTGCAAACAATGCGCTTTCAGGGCGCGCCGGCCATTGTTGCCGCCTTTGTCGATATTACCGAACGGCAACAGTTCCAGCAGCAATTGCAGGAAGCCAAAGAAGCCGCCGAAGCGGCCAACCAGGCCAAGAGCGCCTTTCTGGCCAATATGAGCCACGAGTTGCGTACGCCGCTCAATGCCATCATCGGCTTTACCCGTATCGTGCGCCGCAAAGCCGACGGCGCGCTGCCGGAAAAGCAGGTAGAAAATCTCGACAAGGTCTTAACCAGCGCCGACCATCTGTTGCACCTGATCAACACCATCCTGGACATTGCCAAGATCGAAGCCGGGCGCATGGATGTCCAGGCCACGACCTTTGCCGTGGATAATCTCATCAATCTCTGTACGACGACCGCCCAACCCTTGCTCAAACCCAATGTCAAGCTGGTCACAGACATCGCCACTAACCTGCCGCCGCTCCACTCCGATCAGGACAAGATTAAGCAGATTCTCCTCAACCTGCTGAGTAACGCCGCCAAGTTTACCCACGCCGGGGAGATTGTGGTGCGGGTCGGCCTGCAGGATGAGCAAGACAAGAAGAGCGGAAGACAAGAAGACAAGGAGATTGCTTCTCTGCTTCCCTTCTCCCCCTCTTCCTGTCTTCTTATCTCCGTCACCGACACCGGCATCGGCATCCGTGAAGAAGCGATGGGCCGGCTCTTTGGTGAATTCCAACAGGCGGACAGCAGCACCACCCGGCAATATGGCGGCACGGGGCTGGGGTTGGCGATCAGTCGCAAGCTGGCCCGCCTGCTCGGCGGTGACCTGACCGCCACCAGCACGCCCAGCGTTGGTTCCACCTTTACCCTGACCTTGCCGCTCCAGGTTGGGGAAAAGGCGGAGACCGGAAGGGCGGAAGACAAGAAGAGCGGAAGACAAGAAGAGCGCAAGAGCAGTGACAACGTTGGTGATGCTGGTGTTGTCTCCTTGTCTTCCGGTCAGCGCCTCCTCCTGGCGATCGACGACGATCCCGATGTCCTCTACCTCCTGCGCGAGAATCTGAGCGAGGCGGGCTATGAGGTGGTCGGGGTGCGTAGTGGGGAAGAAGGAGTGCAACAGGCCAAGGCGTTGCAACCCTTTGCCATTACGCTGGATGTGATGATGCCGCGCAAGGATGGCTGGCAGGTGCTGCACGAACTGAAGAGTGATCCGGCCACGCGCCATATTCCTGTGATCTTACTAACCATTGTCGATAAGAAAGCGCTGGGTTACCAACTGGGGGCGGCTGATTATCTGGTCAAGCCGTTGGATCGGCAGGCCGTGCTGACCGTGCTCAACCGGCTGGCGCGTCAGGATGGGCATAACCAGTCCAAACGGGTGCTGGTCGTGGATGATGATAGTCAGGTGATCGATCTGGTGCGCCAACTGCTGGGGGAGAGCAATTATGCCCTCGACGTGGCGACCGATGGGGTTGCGGCGCTGGCCGCGGTCGAACGCCAGCCGCCGGATGTGATTCTACTCGATTTGATGATGCCCCGTCTGGATGGCTTTGGCGTCATTGAGCAGTTGCGTACTCGCCAGATTCCCATCATTGTGCTGACGGCCAAATTGCTGACCGCCGACGAGCAAGCCTGGCTCCATGAACGGGTGGCCCAGGTGGTGCAGAAACAAGGGCTGGCACAGGAGAGTCTGCTGCGTGATCTCCGCCATCTGTTGGATGGAACGACATTAGTTTAGAGCAAACCAAAGCGTAACGGGTCTGGATCCATGCTCTGGCAATATTACGGCGTACTCTTTTTATTATTGTTTTCGGGACTTTCCTCGGCCTGGCTGGCCTATTATGCCTGGCGCCATACCACCGCGCCCTGGGCCTTGGCCTATGTGGCGATGATGGCGACAGCCGCCGGGTGGACGCTGACCTATATTTTCTTATTGCTTGGCCCGGATCTGCCGACCAAACTCGTCTGGATCAATATCGTGTTGACGATTTCCAACATGGTGGGCGTGAGTTGGTTGGTCTTTACCGCCACCTATACCAACCGCGTCCGGCGCTTTACGCAACAACAGATCCTGCTGCTCTCGGTGCTGCCGACCGTCTGTACCTTGCTTTCTTATACGAACGACTGGCACCTGCTCTACCGGATCACCAGCCATCTCTTGCCAAGCGGCCCTTTTTTACTCGTCGAGCATCAGGACGGGGTGGCTCGGTTTGTGGTGGTGTTCTATAATTATGGCTTGATCCTGATTGGCCTTGGGCTGTTACTCCAGGCCGCGATCCGCTGGACGCAGCCCTTTCGTGGTCAGGCATTGCTGCTCCTCCTGGCGGCGCTAGTACCCTTGTTGGCAAATGTGGTGACAGAGTTCGATCTGCTACCGTTGCCCGGCATCGATTTTACGCCGTTCACCTTTAATGTCACCGGCGCGCTAATGGGTTGGGGACTGTTCCGCTATCGGATGTTGACCATTGTGCCGGTGGCGCGCGAGGCGATCATCGAAAGCATGAGCGATGGCGTCATCGTGTTGGATGAGCAGAATCGGGTAGTTGATGTAAATCCGGCGGCACGCGCCATTCTGGGACAGCCGACCCACGTCATCCTCGGTCAGCCGGCTACGGTGATCTTTCAGCCGTGGGCGCAGGTGGCGCGCCGCTATCGCGATTTGACCCACGTTCATGAAGAGATTGTGCTGGCACAACCGGCGGGGGATCGCCACTTTGATCTCCGCATCTCCCCCCTGGCTGATCCCCAAGGCCGCCACTCCGGGCGCTTGGTTGTCCTGCGTGACATTAGCGAACGAGTGCGCACCGAGCAAGCTTTGCGCGCCAGCGAAGAAGCCAATCGGCAACAAACGGCGGATATTGCCCGTCTCTATGCCGCTGTGCAACGGGAAAAACGGTACTTTGAAGCCCTCTTGCACAACAGCCCCGCCGCCGTGGTGACGATTGACCGCGGCTATCGCATTGTCTCCTGGAACGCCTCCGCCGAGCGGCTCTTTGGCTACCGGGAGGCCGAAGTCTTGGGCGAAAATATCGACGATCTGATCGCGCGCGACGAATTGATCCGCCAGGATGCGCTGAGCCATTCGCAAGAATTGGCCCAGGACGAGCAGGTGGGGCGGATCATCGCCCAACGCAACCGCAAAGATGGCACGCTGGTCGATGTAGAAGGGCTGGGCGTGCCGATTGTGCAGGATGGCGTCCATCTCGGCTACTTTCTGATCTACCATGACATTAGCGAGCTACAACGCGCCCGTCGCGCCGCCGAAGCAGCCAATCAGGCCAAGAGCGCCTTTCTCGCCAACATGAGCCACGAGTTGCGCACGCCGCTCAATGCTATCATTGGCTTTACCCGCATTGTGCGCCGCAAAGCCGACGGCGCCTTGCCGGAAAAGCAGGTGGAGAATTTGGACAAGGTGTTGGTCAGCGCCGAACATCTGTTGGGGCTGATCAACACCATTCTCGATATTGCGAAGATTGAAGCTGGACGTATGGATTTACAGTTAGCGACCTTCGACCCTACCAGTCTGATCCACTTTTGCAACACCACCACCCAACCCCTGCTCCGCCCCGGCGTGCAACTGACGACAGCGGTCGCCCCCCAACTCCCGTCGCTGCATACGGACCAGGACAAACTCCGCCAGATCCTGCTCAATCTGCTCAGTAACGCCGCCAAGTTTACCCACGCCGGGGAGATTGTGGTGCGGGCGCAGTTGTGCGACGAGCAAGACAAGACAAGAAGACAAGAAGAGCAAGCAACTTCTTCCCTTCTTCCCTTCTCCCCCTCTTCTTGTCTTCTTGTCTCGGTCGCCGACACCGGCATCGGCATTCCCCCCGAAGCCATGAGCCGGCTCTTTGGCGAATTTCAACAGGCGGATAGCAGTACGACGCGCCAGTATGGGGGGACGGGCTTGGGGTTGGCGATCAGTCGCAAACTGGCGCGGCTGCTGGGCGGTGATCTGACGGTCCGTAGCACGCCGGGCGTCGGTTCGACCTTTACCTTGTTGTTACCCGTGTCAATCGAGCGCTTGCCGACACCAACCTTGCAGTCGTTGATCGACAATGGCAGGAGGGAACTATGATGAAAACCATTTTAATTGTTGAAGATGTGGAATTAAATGTAGAATTACTAACCCAACTCTTGGAAGACGACTACACGTTGGTCACCGCCGAGAATGGGGCGGTGGGCCTTGCCAAAGCGACCGCGGTGCGCCCCGACTTGATCCTGATGGACATCTCGCTGCCGGTGATGGATGGCTATAGCGCCACGCGCGCCATCAAAGCTGACCCGGCGCTTAGTCATATTCCGATCATCGCTCTGACGGCGCACGCAATGGCCGGGGATGAGGAGAAGGCGCGTACTGCCGGCTGTGACGATTACCTGACTAAGCCGCTTGATGAAGCGTTGCTCTTCACAAAACTTGACCACTGGCTCGGAAAGTAAACAAATAATAGCGGTTTACTGCGTCTGCCACTACTAGTTTAGGCAGCATAAGCTTCAGGTACAGTGGTCGGTTGTGTTGGTAACTGGATAATCAGGCGAACGTTGTGTAACAGGATTTCATTTACACAATTTGAAATAATGCCAAGTATAGCACACCTGTTGCGTTTTGTAGAGAAAGAGAAAACCCAATGCACCAACCGCCCAAAATCCTGATCGTCGATGATGAACCGTTTAACGTAGACACCCTAGAGCAGGAACTTGACGACTTGGGCTATGCAACGGTCAGCGCGGCCAATGGCAAGCAGGCGCTGGCGCAGGTGGCGGCAGAGGACCCCGATCTGATTCTGCTTGATATTATGATGCCGGAGATGGATGGCTTCCAGGTCTTGAGCCAGTTGAAGGCGGAAGCAGTTTGGCGCGACATCCCAGTGATAGTTATCTCCGCTATGACCGATCTGGGTAGCGTAGTCAAGGGCATTAAGCTAGGGGCGGAAGATTATCTCGCCAAGCCCTTTAACGAGGTGCTGTTGCGCGCCCGTCTGGAGGCGGGGCTGGCGAAAAAGCGGCTGCGTGACCAGGAGATCGACTATCTGCGCCAGGTGGATCGGCTGACCGCCGCCGCGGCAGCGATTGAAGCAGACACTTTTGACCCATCAACGCTCACCGATGTCGCCGCCCGCGCTGATGCGCTAGGCCAGTTGACTCGCCTCTTCCAACGTATGGCCGGCGAATTTCTCCGGCGCGAACAACAGTTGAAGAAACAGGTGCAGGAGTTGCGCATCGAAGTGGACAAAGCGCGGCAGGCCCAACAGGTGAGCAAGATCACCGGCACCGATTATTTCAAACAATTGCGCGACAAAGCGAATGATCTGCGCACGATCGTCGAAGAATAAAATTCAGGCTCATGTACGGAAAGCGTGAATACCTGTCAGGTTTCGCAAACCTGACAGGTATTCACACTTTCTGTACATGAGCCAAAATTCAGGCGCTTGCCAACAATAATATCCCCCGTAGGGGACGCCCCTACGGGGGATTCATTTCTTTGGAATAGCCTCACCACAAAGACACAAAGGGCATGAAGCTAAAAGGAAGTTCTTCGTGAACTTCGTGGCTTTGTGGTGATGAAAAGAACAAGGAGAACTTATGTCAAAAATTATCTCGATCCACTCGTTTCGCGGAGGCACCGGCAAATCGAATACGACGGCGAACTTGGCGGCGCTGTTGGCAGCCGGCGGCAAACGTGTGGGGGTGATCGACACCGATATTCAGTCGCCCGGCATTCATGTTCTCTTTGGGTTGACCGGCGCGGCGATTGCCCATTCCCTCAACGATTACCTCTGGGGCCGCTGCACCATTGAAGAGGCGGCGCATGATGTGAGCGCAGCGGTGTTAGGCGACGGGCCGGGGCGGCTCTTTCTCATCCCCTCCAGCATCCAGGCGGATGAGATCGTCAATGTCCTGCGCGAGGGCTATGATGTGGGCCTGCTCACCGAGGGCTTCCGCAATTTGATCAAAACGCTGGATCTTGACTTCCTGCTCATCGACACCCATCCGGGGCTGAATGAGGAGACGCTCTTCTCCATTGCCATCTCCCATGCGCTGATCATCCTCATGCGTCCCGACCAGCAGGATTACGAAGGCACCGGCGTCACCGTGGAGGTGGCGCGGTCGCTGGATGTGCCGCAGATGTTCCTGGTGGTCAACAAGACGCCCCCGGCGTTGGTGAGCGCCGATGTCAAAGCGCGGGTGGAGCAGACCTACAACTGCGAGGTCGCCGCTGTTCTGCCCCACAGCGACGAGATGATGACCCTGGCGAGCAGCGGCATCTTCACCCTGCACTATCCTGATCATCCGCTGACGGCTTTGTACAAAGAAGTGGCGGCGCGGCTGGCGGGGTAAGGGAAGCGTTTTCTGCCCTATGCGCCATGCTCCTCCGCCCGACGCGTTAAATAATGGGCATACAAGATCGGAATCGCCGTAATCGCCACCACCAGAAACGCCACCACATTGGTCACAGGACGATCCCGCGGGCGGGTGAGTTGACTGAAGATCCAGATGGGCAACGTCGCCTGTTGACCGGCGGTGAAGGTGGTGACGATCACCTCGTCAAAGGAGAGGGCAAAGGCCAACATGCCGCCGGCCAGCAGCGCCGTGCCGATGTTGGGCAGGATGACATAGAGAAAAGTCTGAAACCCATCAGCGCCCAAGTCCATCGACGCCTCGATCAGGCTGCGACCGGTGCGCCGGAAGCGGGCCAGCACGTTGTTATAAACCACCACCACACAGAAGGTGGCATGGCCGATGAGGATCGTCCAGAAGCTAAACTTGAAGTCGAGCAAGCCCATTGAGGAACGTAGCGCGATGCCGGTGACAATGCCGGGCAAGGCCAACGGCAGAATCAATAAAAAGGAAATGGCTTCCCGGCCAAAAAAGCGACTGCGCCAGACCGCCGCCGCCGCCAATGTCCCCAAAAGCAGGGCAATCACGGTCGCCAACGCCGCCACCTGCACCGAAAGCCAGAGCGCTTCCCACAGATCCGGTCGTCCCCAGGCGACGCCGAACCACTTAGTGGTTAACCCTGGCGGTGGAAAGGTAAAGGCGGCTTCATCAGTAGTAAAGGCGTAGAGCATCACCACAAAAAATGGGATGTGGAGAAAGAGTAGTACCGCCAGCGCCATCAACGTGATGCTGATGGGCGCTCGTGGTTTTGTTGGGTTAGAGCGCATCGAAAGCTCCTGCTCTGCGCGCCATCAGCAGATAGAGCGCCATGATCAAGACCGGCAGCGTCGTAAAGGCGGCGGCCAGCGGAATATTGCCCGACGTGCCCTGATAACTATAGACCGCCATCCCGATAAAGGGGTTGGAATTGCCGATGACCGAGGGGATGATATAGTCGCCCAGCGTCAGTGAAAAGGTAAAGATCGAACCGGCGACAATACCGGGAAAGGCCAGCGGCAGGATCACATAGCGCAAAGTTGTCGCCGGTCGCGCGCCGAGGTCGCTGGAGGCTTCCAAGAGCGACTTGGGCACCCGTTCCAGCGCCGCCACAATCGGCAGCACCATGTAGGGCAGCCAGATGTAGGTGAAGACAATAAATAACCCCAACGCTGACACCGAAAGCGACGGCCCGCCAATCGTCGGCAGGCTCAACACCCAATCCAACAGGGCGCTCAATCCCAGCCGATCAAAGAGCCAGGTAATGATCCCCTCCTTCGCCAGAATCAACTTCCACGAATAGACCCGAATGATATAAGAGGACCAGAGCGGCAACAGCACCGCCAGATAGAGTAACCCTTTCAACCGGGGCGGGGCATAGCGCACGCTGTAATAAGCCAGCGGAAAGGCCAACAAGGCCGAAGCCACCGTCACCGCCGCCGCCATCACTACTGTGCGCCCGACGATGGTTAAGTGAGCCACTGTCAGCAGATCGACATAGGTTGCCAGACTAAACTGACGCACCACTTGGCCGGTAAAGCCATCGAGGTGAAAGAAGGATTGAATCAGCAACGCCGCCAGCGCACCGATATAGACGACGAGCATGTAGAGCAGGGGCGGGCCGAGAAGTAACGCCAACAGTAACCAAGGACGGTTATAAAGGGTGGTGGAAAGGCGTCGCCAGGTTGCTGGCGGGGTAGAAGCACTTGAAAGGGTCATATTATTTCCTTGCAAGCAAACCTAATTGTAAGGGAGCGAGTCCAGGGCATAGCTGCTGGCTTCGGGGCTGTACTCAAGGCGCCAGAACATGGGGAACAGCTTTCTTTGTGCGCACCTCTTTGAGCAGGTGCGCTTCGGACTTTACAGCTAGACGACGTTGGAGTTCATCGTGCGGGACAACGTTGCTCGGATCGGCCTCAAGACGAGCCATAATGCGTTGAAGTTCAGCCCGTTGCGCACGGAGGGTGCGTACAGCCAGACGCACGCCCTCGCTATAGTTGCCTTTGCCCACTTCGTCAAGCAGGGCGAGGTCTTCGGCGGTTAGGGTGATGGTAATAGACTGGAGCTGGCCGGCCGCATCAAGCGGTGGTCGCCCAGGCTTGGTAGCTTCGGTATGAATACCATTGGTTTGAACGGTCATCTGTTTGCTTCCTATCCTTCCGTCAGCCACGCGTATAATACCCCATTGTCATGAGCAGTGTCAACCTAATTGCCGATTAACGGATTATTCGCCGCCTGTGGCCAGACCAGGCGCACCTGCTCGCCCGGTTGCCAACGGCCGCTGCTGGCAGCCTCGTCATTCTGCCGCACGACGATCACTTCGCTGCCTTGCGCCACTTTGACGCTGAAGCGGGTGTGCATTCCCAGATAGGTAACCCGCTCGACCACGCCGAGGGCTGTACAGGAGCCGTTCCCCACGGCGCTATCCGGTGTAAACAAGCGGATTTTTTCCGGGCGCACAGCAAAGGCTGTGGCTTGACCAGTAATGGCGCGGGCGGTTTCCCCTTCGATCACGTTGGAGGTGCCCATAAAAGTAGCGACAAAGCGGGTGTGGGGATGTTCGTAGAGTTCGGTCGGTGCGCCGATCTGCTCGATGCGACCGTGATTGAAGATGGCGATGCGGTCGCTCATGGTCAGCGCCTCTTCCTGGTCGTGGGTGACAAAGATAAAGGTAATGCCGACCTGGTGCTGGATGCTCTTTAACTCAACCTGCATCTCCTGGCGCAGTTTGAGGTCAAGCGCGCCCAGCGGTTCGTCGAGCAACAGCACGCGCGGATGGTTGATGAGCGCCCGCGCCAACGCCACCCGCTGCTGTTGGCCACCGGAAAGTTGCGACGGTTTGCGCTGGGCAATACCGGGCAGCCGCACCAGATCCAACATCTCGGCCACCCGCCGCTCCCGTTCCGGTTTGGGAACCTTGCGCACCATCAGACTATAGGCGATATTTTCGCCCACCGTCAGGTGCGGAAAGAGCGCGTAGTTCTGAAAGACAGTGTTGACATCCCGTTCGTAGGGGGGCAGACGGCTGACCTCCTGTCCATGTAGGTAGATCTGCCCTGCTGTGGGCTGTTCAAAACCGGCGATCAACCGCAGGCAGGTCGTCTTGCCCGAACCGGATGGCCCCAGCATGGTGAAAAACTCGCCGTCGGCAATGCGCAGGTTCACTTGGTCAACGGCGCGCACCTCATCAAAATGGCGGCTGACGTTACTAAATTCAACGGCGGGGAGGGTATCAGGCGTTTTGGTGTTCATGCGGCGCGGTTGTTCCTTCAGTGGCGATCAAGTTTGTGACTATGAAAGAGATTGAGAGATTGAGAGATTACAGTCTCAATCTCTCAATCTCTTTATCTCTTCACCGCTAATAGACTACTGGCCGCCCATGATCGCGACGTAACTCGTCACCCAGTCGGCATAGGGGACACAAGCGCCGCCGGCGCCGAAGCAGTCGGCGGTGGGGGTCTTCCAGAAGTTGATCTTGTCGAAGTTGTCGAAGCCATTGGTCTGGCAGCCTTCGGCGCCGAGCAGTTCATTCCCTTCACAAGCCGCCGGCACCGCCGGCACCGAACCGAACCAGGCGGCCAGATCGCCTTGCAACTTGGGATTGAGCGAGTGGTTCAGCCACAGGTAGGCGCAGTTGGGATGGGGCGCATCGACGTGCATCATCGTCGTGTCGGCCCAGCCGGTGGCGCCCTCTGCGGGGATCACGCTGGCAATCGGCTCGCCGTTCGCCACCAGCAGGTTGACCTGGAAGGGCCAGGAACCGGAGGCGACCACACCTTCATTGGTGAAGTCATCGATCTGAACAAAGGCGTCATGCCAGTAGCGACCGACCAGTTCCCGCTGTTGGCGCAGCAGCGCGAGGGCGGCGTCAAATTGTTCTTGGGTCAGCGCATAGGGGTCGTCAATGCCCAATTCCGGTTGGTGCGCCTTGAGGTAAAGCGCGGCATCGGCAATATAGATCGGGCCGTCGAAAGCCTGGACGCGGCCCTTGTTGCTCGCGCCATCGGGCAGGGTCATCTCTTCAAAGACCACATTCCAACTGGTCGGCGCCTGATTGCCAAAGGTTTCGGTGTTGTACATCAAGACATTGGCGCCCCATTGATAAGGCACGCCATAGTGCTTGCCGTTCACCGTATGCCAGGGTGCGTTTTGCAGCCGTTCGTCAACCGTACTATACTCTTTGATCAGGTCGCGGTTGATCTCCTGCACCTTGCCGCCGAAGACCAACCGTAGGCTGGCATCACCGGAGGCGGTGACGAGATCAAAGCCGCCTTCATTCATGAGCGCCACCATTTCATCGGAGGTGGCGGCGGTTTTCACCGTCACTTTGCAGCCGGTCTCCGCTTCAAATTCGGTGACCCAGTCAAAATTGGGATCGGTCTCACCCCGTTCGATGTAACCGGCCCAGGCGACGATGGCGACTTCGCCTTCGCCCTCGCCGATTTCTTGCATCATGGTGCTTTCCGGGGCGGACGCGGCGGCGCCATCTCCCCCGGCCGCCGGCGCCTGGGGGGCAACACACGCGGCCAGCATCATGCTGAGGATCAGCAATAAAACCAGTGCGGTCGATAGCCGTTTCTGTTTCATGGTTCATTCTCCTGATGTTCGATTCAGTACGGTTTATAAAAATTGGGCTGGAAACGCTGTTGGCGGCGCCGTAACGCAACAAGGATCGGCAAATAGGTTGGACAATTTCGACCGAACACGTATTGACTGACGATCACCGGAAGGGCCACTTAGGGTATGCAGGTGGGGGCGCTTCGGGCGTTGCTGCTTTGTCCATTGGCTTGTACGTTGGCGAGTGGCACAGATTGTACCGGATTTGGGTAACAAACGCAACTTTGCTAGGAGCAGGGCGGATGTGACTGTAGATTGCGTGATTGATTCTGGTTGAGCCTGAAAGTTTTAAGCACCTAAGCTCGCTTTGTGTTATACTCAATGATGGGTAAACGAAGTCCAGCTAGAAAAGACAGGGATTAATGGCAACCAACAAACACACGCTGCTGCTCCCCGGCGCCACGATCGGCGTCTTTGGCAGTGGCCAACTGGGGCGCATGTTGGCGCTCGTCGCCCGCCGCATGGGCTATCGCATCCATACCTTTTCGCCCGAAGCCAATTCGCCGACAGGCCAGGTGGCTGATCGGGAAATCTGCGCGCCCTATACCGATCTGGCAGCCGTGCGCCGCTTTGTGCAAGGGGTCGATGTCGTCACCTTTGAGTTTGAAAATGTCGCCGCCGAGGTGGCGCAGATTGCCGAGGAAGCGGGTGTGCCGGTGCGGCCCGGCGGTTGGGTGTTACATACCACCCAAAACCGGCTGCGCGAAAAACGCTTTCTGGCCGCGGCCGGTCTGCCGGTGACAGACTTTGCCGAAGTACACACTCTGGCCGATTTGCACGCGGGCCTGGCGCGGCTTGGCTGCCCGGCAGTGCTGAAGACAGCCGCCTTTGGCTACGACGGCAAAGGGCAAGCCAAGATCACTCATCCCGATGAAGCGGCGGCGGCCTGGCGCGCCATCGGCGAACAACCGGCAGTGTTGGAAGCTTTTGTCAACTTTGCGCGGGAAGTGTCAGTGGTGGCGGCGCGGGGTGTTGACGGCAGCTTTGCCCACTACGGCGTGATCGAGAACTTGCACCGCAACCACATTTTGGATCTCTCCCTGGCCCCGGCGCGGGTCTCGCCGCCGGTGGTGCGTGATGCGGTTGAAATTGCGCAAACCATTTTGACCCAGTTGGATGTCATCGGCGTCCTCTGTGTGGAGCTGTTCCTGACCCATGACGACCGTCTGTTGGTCAATGAACTGGCGCCCCGTCCTCACAACTCCGGCCACTTGACCATTGAAGCCGCTGTCACCAGCCAATTTGAACAACAATTGCGCGCCGTTTGCGGCCTGCCCCTGGGCGCGACCACGCTGGTGCGACCGGCGGCAATGGTCAATCTGCTGGGTGAGCTGTGGGCGCAGGGTGAACCGCATTGGGCGGCCGCCTGTGCATTACCGGATGTCAAGCTCCATCTATACGGCAAAGAAACGGCGCGACCAGGACGCAAAATGGGCCATTTGACGGCATTGGCTGGGAGCGTTGCCGAAGCGCAGCAACTCGTCTTAGCCGCGAAAGAGCAATTAACCCAGTAGCGTTTGTAGAATAGTACTGTGCTGTCTACCCGTCCCATAGGGACGCTTGAGTTTAGGGAACAAAAAGAAACCATGTACGCTGATGATAAACTCCATGAGGAATGCGGCATTTTCGGCATCTATGCGCCGGGCCGCGATGTGGCGCGCCACGCCTTTTTTGCCCTCTATGCCCTGCAACACCGGGGGCAAGAGGGGGCCGGCATTGTCACTTGTGACGGACGGACGGCGCACATTCATAAGGGCATGGGGCTGGTCTCCCAGGTTTTCAATGAAGATAATCTCAGCCATCTGAAGGGTGATTGGGCCATCGGTCACAACCGCTACTCGACTACCGGCTCATCAAAATTGCGCAACACCCAGCCCTACCTGCTGGAAACCTTATATGGACCGCTGGCGCTGGGCCACAACGGCAATTTGATCAACGCCCCCCAGTTGCGCCGTGAATTGTTGGAGCGCGGGGTCGGGCTGACCACCTCCACTGACAGCGAGGTGTTGATCCATCTGTTGGCCGGCGCCGGCAGCACCGACTGGCTGACGCGCATTCGGATTTTGATGGCGCGGGCCGAAGGCGCCTACAGTTTGGTGATTCTGACCAAAGATGCCATTTACGGCGTGCGCGATCCGTGGGGGTTGCGCCCACTGGTGTTGGGGCAAGTTGATGGCGGTCACGCCATTGCTTCCGAAAATTGCGCCTTTGCCACCATCGGCGGCCAGATGATTCGAGAGATCCAACCCGGCGAGATTGTGCGCCTTGATGCCGACGGCTATAAGATTGTCCAGGGCGCGCCGCCCCAATCCCTGGCCTTCTGCACCTTTGAGCAGATCTATTTTGCCCGCCCGGACAGCATGTTGAACGGGCGCTTGGTACACCAGACCCGTCAGAAGTTGGGCGCGCAACTGGCCAAAGAAGCGCCCGCCGCGGCCGATATTGTGGTGCCGGTGCCGGACTCCGGGACGCCTCACGCCATCGGCTATGCCCAGGAGAGCCGCATTCCCTACAGCGAAGGGTTGATCAAGAGCCGCTACATCGGGCGCACCTTTATTCAGCCGAGCAATGAACTGCGCAAGGTCGGCGTCGCCATGAAGTTCAACCCACTGCCCGATAATCTGGCAAACAAACGGGTGGTGCTGATCGATGACTCGATTGTGCGCGGCAACACCTCCGGCCCGCTGGTCAAGATGTTGCGCGACGCCGGCGCCAGCGAGGTGCATGTGCGTGTCGCCTGCCCGCCGATCCGGTTCCCTTGCTTTATGGGGGTGGACATGGCGAGCCAAGCCGACCTCATCGCCGCCAACATGACTATTGACGAAATTTGCCAACACATCGGCGCCGATTCGCTGGCCTACCTTTCCGTGGCCGGCATGATGACGGCGCTTCAGGCCGAGGGCGGCTACTGCAACGCCTGTTTCACCGGCAGCTATCCCTTTAGCACGCCTATTTCTTTGGTTGAACTACAGGAAAAAGAGCAATTCGCCGGTGTCTGGGGGGACTAAGCAATAATTAATGGAGAATGATTAACAATTAATTATTTTCCATTCTCCATTAATTATTAAAACGATTGCAATTGGCATAAGGAGAGCGTATTTATGAGTGATGAGCAGACGGTATTGTATAGCGTAGACGCGGGCGTAGCAACGATCACCTTGAATCGACCGGAGCGGCGCAATGCCGTGACGCCGGCCATGTTGCAGGTGTTGCGCACCCGTGTGGAGGCCGCCGGGGAAGATGAACGGGTGCGCGCCGTGTTGGTGACAGGCGCGGGCAAGGGCTTTTGCGCCGGCCAGGATTTGAGCATCTTTGGCGGCATCCCTGAACCGGAGGCCGTGCGCGCGGTTGTACTGAATTATTACCGTCCGCTGATCGAAAGCATCTGCCGTCTGGAAAAGCCGGTGGTGGCCGCCATCAACGGCGTGGCCGCCGGCGCCGGCGCGTCACTGGCGCTGGCCTGTGACTTGCGCATTATGGCCGATGACGCCAGCCTTCTGCTCGCCTTTAGCAATATCGGTCTAGTGCCCGATGCCGGGGCCAGTTGGTTTTTGACCCGCCTGGTTGGTTACAGCCGCGCGTATGAAATTGCCATTAGCGGCGAACGCGTGGCCGCCGCCCGCTGTGTCGAACTGGGGCTTGCCAACCGGGTGACGGCCGCCGACACGCTCCTGGTCGATGCCCAACAGTGGGCGCAGCAGTTGGCCCAACGCCCCACCATCGCCCTCGGTCTCACCAAGCGGGTTATGCTCCAGGCGACCACGCACGATCTGGCGTCGATCCTGGTCGCCGAGGCCGAATTGCAGGCGCAAGCCACGACAACGGCAGATCATCGCGAAGGGGTGGTGGCCTTTGTTGAGAAGCGGCAACCGGTTTTTACCGGACGATAAGCCACCGACAAATAAGGCTCAACGGGAATTCCAGGGGTTGACACAGAACCACACGCGTTAGCACGGGGCCACTTGCTAACGCGTGTGGTTCTGACACCATGAGATCCGGTTGAGCCACAAATCATTCTACTACGGATGGATAACCATGACCGCTACACCTCAACAATTGTTTGATTTGACCGGCAAAGTTGCCCTGATCACCGGCGCCTCGCGCGGGATTGGCGAAGCCATTGCCAAAGCGTATGCGGCTGCCGGCGCCAGCGTGGTTCTTAGCAGCCGCAAACAGGATGGCTTGGACGCCGTCGCTGGGCAGATCACCGCCGCTGGTGGTCGGGCGCTGGCGGTAGCGGCCCATACCGGCGACACAACCGCCGTCGCGGCATTGGTGGCGCGCACGGTGGAAACCTTTGGCGGCGTCGATATTCTGGTCAACAACGCCGCCACTAATCCTCACTTCGGCCCAATCATGACCGCCGAAGAGAGCCACTGGGATAAGATTTTGGATGTGAATGTCAAAGGCTACTTCCGGTTGGCGCAGGCGTGTGCGTCCCCTATGCGCCAACGGGGCGGCGGCAAGATCATCAACATCGCCTCGGTGGCCGGCAAGACGCCGCTGCCCGGCATGGGCATCTACTGTGTCAGCAAGGCAGCCGTCTTAATGCTGACCGAAGTATTGGCCAGTGAACTGGCTGCCGACAACATCCAGGTCAACGCCATCGCCCCCGGCTTTATCAAGACCGCCTTTAGCCGCGCCATTTGGGACAACCCCGCTATCCACGACAGCGTTAAGCAGGCCATTCCCCAACAGCGCATCGGCGCCACCGACGAACTGCTCGGCATGGCGCTCTACCTGGCCGCGCCCGCCTCCAGCTTCACCACCGGCGCCACCATTGTGATCGACGGGGGGCAGTTGTTGCATAATGTGTAGTGCTTGGTCGCGTAGTCGCATGGTCGCGTAGTCGCATGGTCGCGTAGTCGCGTAGGGTTAACTTTGTCGATAGGGTCGGAAGATAATACAGTTGCATTTAGATCGCCAAATTGCAAGCCCACTGCAATGATAGACAACGCGACTACGCGACCAAGCGACCAAGCGACCAAGCGACTACGCGACCAAGCGACCAAACGACTACTCCGCATATGCCGTCATCACCCGTTGATAGAGGAAGCGGAGATTGGCGGCAAAGTTTTGGCTGCGCGCCCACGAAGCGAAGAGGCCGGTGGGGCGTAGTTGGCTGATACGTTGATCGATGTCCACCCCCGCTTCGGTTTGGAAGGCTAATTCGGTTAATGCCACTTCGGTTATAGTCGCCAGATATTGTTGCATCACCTGGAGATCGGTCGGGCCGCCCACGGGGCCATGACCGGGGACAAGGCGTTGGGGCTGTAAGCGGTTGACCAGATCGAGGATGCGCGGCAATTCGCCGGGATCGCCATCTTGAAGCGCCGGGTGACATTGAATCGTCAACAGATCGCCCATAAAGACGATCTTCTCCTCCGGCAGATAAAGAATGGCGTCGCTTTGACTATGCCCGCTGCCAAAAGTGAGCAGTTCGACCTGACGACGGGCGCCGTATAGCACCAGACGCTGGTCAAAGGTCATGGTGGGCAGACGAAATTGCCAGGTGGGTAACGCCTCTTGCAAGAAACGCCATTGGGCCAACGCTTGTTGGGCATCCTGTTTCTCGACCGATTTGCGCGCGCTGCTCGCCTGTTTTTCCAACTCGACCAAGCGCTGACTGTTTTGCTCTGCCAACGTTGTAAGTTGTTGTGCGGCCTGCGTCTGTATCAACTCCCGCGTCAGCGAAGTCGCGACAATGGTCGTGGTGGCGGGAAAACTTTGGTTCCCGCCAATATGGTCAAGATGGTGATGACTATTGACCACCAGTTTCACCGGGCTGGTGGTCACGCTTTCGGCCACTGCCTGCAATTCAGCCGCGGCTTGTGGCGTGAGAAACGGATCAAAAATAATGGTTTGATCACCGAGATCAATAATGCCTGCATTACAGCCGGCGCCCCCGTCCAACTTCGGTTGCGCGACCAAAACACCTTCAGCAATGGCTTGCAGTTGGAAATGGTGCGTAGAAGGAACTGCTCCTAGCCCGCTCATGGCCTGCCTTTCGAATTACGTAGTAAGATTGGTGTAGAATAAACGTCGTTTGTTTGTGCCTTATCGTAATCGGAATTTAAGTATAAGTCAACTGTTTTATATAGTAGATTCTAGATGAAAGGTAAATCATATGTCAGAATCGCAAGCGCCTCTACGCGTCGCCATCATCGGCACTGGGCGCCGCTCTGATTATCTCTATGGCCCGATTTTACAAGCACTCCCGCACGCCGTGGAACTTGTGTCGGTTTGGGGACGCAGCGCTGAGTCGGCCAAACGCTTAGGTGAAAGTTTGGGTGTGCCTGCTTATACCGATCTGGCGCAATTGATGCGCGAAACGGCGCCGGTGATTGGCATTGTTTCGGTCAATTACCATAGTAACGGTCAGGTCGGGTTAATGGCGGTGGAGCATGGGCTGCATGTCTTGCTAGAAACGCCCATTGCCCACAAACTGAGCGAAGCCGATGCGATCATCGCCGCTGCCCAACAGCGCGGGTTGAAAATCGAGGTAGCCGAACAGTTTCACCGTCGCCCGCTGGAACAGATCAAGCTGAAGTTGATTGAGGCTGGTCTCTTTGGGCGTGTCTATAGCTCTTTCAATGACTTCGCCGGTCATGGCTATCACGGCGTCAGCGTTATGCGCAGTTATCTCGGCTTTGACGCCAAACCGACGCAGGTGACAGGCGCCGTGCGCCAATATGAATTGGCCGAACATTGGTCGCGCCTGGGCAACAAAACCGCGCCGCGCACCGAAACCCAGGAGCATGGCACGATTGAATTTGCTGATGGTCGCCTGGGCATCTTCCACTGGACCAGTGTCGGCTATGATGCGCCGTTGCGTTGGTGGCGCAGTAGCCGCTTCCTGGCCGAACGGGGCATGGGCATCACGGTGGGCGTGGGCTTGGATGTGCAGGAGCGGCTGAGTCTCCTGGCCCCCGGCGGCGAAGCGCCCCACTTTATCACCCTCGAACGGCGCTGGGAGCGGGTCGATGGCGGCGCCCTGGTGGCGATGGTGGCCCATACGGGCGCTGTCAACCAACCCATTGTGCGCTGGGAAAACCCCTTCCGCCCTGTGCCACAAGGGCATGGCGTCCAGTGGCATGATGACGAGATCGGCGTCGCCGGCTGTCTCCTGAGCCTGGTCGCTGCTGTGCGCAACAACAGCGAACCGACCTACGGCCCCCACCAAGCGCGTCTCGACCAGGAAATCATTCTCGCCATTCGTCAATCCTCCCTCGACGGCGGGCGACCAGTGCAATTGCCGATGGACCCGGCGGCGCAGACGATATAACCCAGACCGATAAAGAGAAGGAGTAAAGGGTGACAGATTGCATTGCGACGGTTGAAGTTTTTCCACTGCAAATTCCGCGCGATACGCCCTATTTAGGGCCGTTGGAGGCGGGCGTGCAGCCGAGTGAGCGGGGCTATTTTATTCGCCCCGGCAACCAGACGGTCTACAGCATTCATGACCATTCGGTGTTGATCAAGTTGACGACGGCAGGGGGCGTGGTCGGCTGGGGCGAAAGTTTCGGCGTGGTGTCGCCGGAGACGGTGACGACGATCATCCAGAATCTCATGCTGCCGCTGGTGCGCGGGCGCGACCCCCATGATGCGGTGGCGATCAGTGAGGACATCTACAACGCTATGCGCGTACGTGGCTTTTTTGGCGGCTTTTATGTCGATGCACTGGCCGGGTTGGACATTGCCCTCTGGGATCTGCGCGGCAAGCTGACCGGGTTGCCGATTTGCAAATTATTGGGCAGCCAGCGCCATACGCAGATTCCGGTCTATGTTTCAGGGCTGCCCAAGGCGACCAAAGGCGAACGGGCGGCGTTGGCGAAGGCGTGGATCGACAAGGGCTTTACCGCCGTCAAGTTTGCCGCCGCCGTCGCCGATGAGGGGGAGTTGGCCGAAATGCGCGCCCTTCGGGAAGCCATCGGCCCGGATGCCAAAATTTTGTGCGATTTCCACTGGCGCTACACCGACCATGAAGCGATTAAGTTGATCACCGCCATGGAACCCTATGATCTCTATGTGGCTGAGGCGCCGGTGCAATCGGAAGATGTGGCAGGACAGGCGCGGGTGGCGGCGGCGGTCAAAACGCCGGTCGCTATCGGCGAAGAGTTGCGTACGGTCTACGAGTATCGCCCCCGTTTTGTCCAGCGCTGTATGAGCATCATTCAGCCGGAGATGGCGCACACCGGCATTACGGCTTTCTGGGAAATTTGTCGCATGGCGCAGGCGTTTCACTGTCGCGTCATGCCCCATGCCACCATTGGCGTCGGCATTGCCCAGGCCGCCAGTTTGCAGGTGTCGGCGGCGTTGAGCAATTTGGTGATGCATGAGTATCAACACTCGATCTTTGACCGCAACGTCCGCTTTGTCACGGGTAACATGCGCTGCGAAGCCGGCTATTTCTATCTTCCTGACGGGCCGGGGTTGGGGGTCGCGCCGCGTGATGAACTCTTTCAATATCTGCTAAACTAGCCGTAACACCCGCAAGGGGATGCCCCTACGAAGTGGATATTTTACTTTTTGAAAACGCCTGAGTTCGCTCCAACGCCGGTCACGGACCGGCGTTGGAGCGGGTTTAGGCGGTACAATTGGCCTTAAAAGTAGTGAACACGCTTTTCTATTATTACTTTTTATAGTTGAAAGCATGGCGCCAATTTGGTGGCGGCTGCACTCGCTGTTACAATGTGCGCAATCTTGATGATTGGCGAAGGGTGTATTGGTTTACACCATCGTTGCCGATGAAGAATAAGCCGGTTATGCTGCGCCGGCGTTTCTTCCAGCATAATGAGTACCCAAACGAATCATGATTTGCACAACACCGATCAGCAGAGGGCAAGGACGTCTGGGCAAGCTTTGGTTACGTCTCCCCCCAATCGCGCCTGCCGGCCTGATCCGTACCATTCGATTCCTCCTGCTCTTTGTCTGCTATGTACTCTTCATCCTCTGGCCTACCGTCGCCCACGCCCAAGGTGTGGGTGAGAGCGGCGCGGCTACGGCCCAAACGGTTGCTGTCCCACTCTACTGGTATTTGATGACAGCCATGGTTGCGTTGCTGGCGCCCATTGGCTTTATGCTCATCGGCGTTGCCGGTTTGGAGCCGGAACATGCTTGGAACGCGGCGTTAGGCGGACTGGCGGCGGTTGGTCTGGCCACCTGGGCCTACTGGGCCGTTGGGTTCGCCCTTCAATTTGGCGGCATTGGCCTGGTCTACCCCAACCCGGAGTTGCGCCAATTGGTTTGGGAATGGAGTCCGCTGGCCGCGAATTGGGGGATTGGCTGGGGCGTTGCCGGGCTAAGCGGTTGGTTTTTATCCGGCCCGCAAGTGAGTGCGTTGACCTATACCCTTTTTCTGGCCCACCTGCCCTGGGTTATTACGGCAGCGACCTTGCCGATCATGGCGATCCGGGGCCGGGCGCCGGCGGTTGTCACGTTGTTGTTGGCTTTATTCATTGGCGCTTTTGTCTATCCGCTGGCCGGCAATTGGGTGCAAGGTGGCGGCTGGCTCAGCGCGCTGGGGCGGAACCTGGATCTTGGGCACGGTCTTGTTGATTTTGGCGGCGCCGGTACGGTGCATCTCGTTGCGGCTGGTTTTGCCCTGGCCGCACTTGTCGTCTGGGCGCCACGGACTGCGACCAGCCAGATGCACAACCTGGAACTGCCGCCGGTGCATTTGCCGCTGTTGGTGGTGGTCGGCAGCCTCTTTGTGCTGGCGGGCAGTTTGGGCTGGCATTGGTCCAACCCGTTGCAGGTGCAATTTTTGGGGGAGACAGCATTGATGCGCGGCAGCGTCAACAGTATTCTGGTGGCGGCCGGCGGCTTGATTCCCCCGCTGCTCTACACCTGGTTTGTCACCGGCAGCAGCGAGCCGCTCACCTGTGCACGTGGCCTGGTGGCGGGGGTCGTCGCCGGGTTGGCCGTGGGGCCGTTTGTCCAGCCGGGCGTTGCGTTTGCCATTGGCTTATTGGCCGGCACCACCGTGCCCTTTGTCCTCTTTATCCTGGAAGGGGTCTGGCGTTTGGATGACGCCACCGGCGCCGTCACGGCCAGCGGGGTGCCGGCGATGGTCGGCCTGTTGTTGGTCGGCCTCTTTGCCGATGGCGTGGTCGGCAACGGCTGGCAGATGACCGGATTGGGCAATTACCTGGGAGTCGAGGGCCAGGGGGTCTCCGGGCTGTTTGTCGCCGGTGGTTATCAGATCAACTTTCCACAACAGTTGCAGGCGCAAGCCATCGGTGTGTTGGCGCTCAGTCTCTGGGGCTTTGTTGTGGGGATGGCGATCTGTATTCCGCTGGGGCTGCTCTTTCATGCCTTAGAGGGCAGCGAACAAACCAGGAGCGAAGCGCCCAACACCCTGGCGCCTCCGGTCATGGAACCGGTGTACCAGGAACAGAGCTTTGAACTCGAATTTCTCGCCGAAGAGTGGAACCCCGCCGACGTCAATCGCCGGCAAGCACGCCGCTAAGTGAGCGTCTAAAAACAACGTCCCGATCCGCTCTACTCAGGTCAGAATGAAAGCCGGTAATGGTAGGGTACGCCCCTACCAGAATCTGCTTCTCAACTCGGTACAATTTCACAGCGTCGCAAAATTGAATAGGTGTAAGGGTGTGTAGACAGAGCCGGCAGGTTGGAGCTGGCTTTGGATGTGGTCGATGTGATCGACCACAAACGTTATGCGCGCTGTTTCTGCGCGCGCCGATGGATCGGCTGCTGTTGTCGCCAAAGATTGGCTGAAGAGTTGGCCAATGGCGCGTACCTGGGATGGCGCCACCTGGCGCCCCATCCGGCCAATGGTCAAGTGCGGACGGAAGGGTTTGTGTTCGGCCGAGAAACCAGCCGCCTGCGCCGCCAGTTCAATTTGTTGCTGTAATTGGTTCAGCGTTTCGTCTGCCGACCACAGACCCAGCCAGACAATCGCGGGCGCGCGTAAATTCGGAAAACAACCCAGCTCCCCAAGCGTCAGGGGAAAGGGCTGTTGATGGGCGGTGACGCGCGTTAAACGCGCTTGGAGATCACGGCGTTGCGCCTCGCTTGTTTCACCCAAAAAGCGTAAAGTTACGTGGACGGCGGCCGGTGGCGTCCAACGTACCGTTCGGTTGAGGCGTGCGGTGGTTAGCACGGTTTCAAGCTGCTGCTGGCGCTGCTGAATGGCGCTTTGCACCGCCGCCGGCAGTGAGATGGCAATAAAAGTGCGCATCAAAAGCTCATTACTTGCTCTTTGCTAAAGTTCAAAGTGCCGTTGGTTGCTGCGGCTCTGTTGGGCGGCGTTGCGTGAACGCATATACAACAAGGTCGAGACCAAGCCTAAAATGCCCAAGCCGCTGGCGCCGGAGAAGACGCCACAGAGCAACATGATCATCAAATTCTGTGTATCAGGCATTGCCAACCCCAGCACCGTATCGCCCTCGGCTAGGCGCGCCACGGTTGGGTAGGGGGTGAAGGTGGGCGCGGGGGTGGCCGCCGCCGTCGTTGGGGTGGCGGTCAAGACAATATAAGCTGGGTTGGCCGCCACTTGAACCGGATTGGTCGCCGTCAGGGGTGATGATACCGCCGGTTGGGCGCCGCCGGCGACACCAGTGGTTGGCAACGTCGTTTGGGCCAACGGATCAACTGGTGCATTCAGCGCTCCCGCCGTTGTCGTCACGGTCGTTGTCATAAAAGGCGGCGTCGGGGTCGGCAAGAAACTTTGGCCAAAGGGCGTGGGTGTAAAGGTCGGGAAAACGACACTAGCCTGGTTGGGATCGGTCGGCGATACGGGGAAGGTATTGGTCACACCAGGGTTTGTCTCGGGCACGGGGGGCGCAAAGGGATCAACCGTCGGTGTGGGCAGTGCAAAGGGATCAACCGTCGGCGTGGGCGGCGCAAAGGGATCAATGGTCGGCGTCGGTATGGCAAAGGGATCGGTGATTCCTGGCGTTCCGGTCAGCGGGGTTGTGGTCGTCAGCCCATTGGTCGGGGTAAAGGGGCTGGTCGGCGTAAAGAGGGGGGTGGGCGTCGGGGTTGGTTGGGCCGAAATGCCCAGCCCATAGCCGCAGCGAATGAGGATTTCGCCCCGTTCGCCATTGACAGGCAATTCACGTAATTGAAAACAGTAGGCCGTATCCGCTTTAAGGAACGATGTTACATCCAGGCGATAGGTAACGCCCCGGCGCGGGCCGCCTTGCGCAATCCGTTTCCCGAGCAGCGTATAGGCGCTTTGTGAGGCGCTTTCTTCCTTATACCATACCTCAAAGCCGATCAGATCGTATTCGCTGGCGGTTTGCCACTCCAAGACGACGCCGGTGGGTAAGACAAAAACATTGTATGAACTTAGCTCTACGGCTGCATAAGCCGGCCCATAGACAAGGCCCACAAGGGCGATGCTTGCCAGCAATACGCGCAAGGCGCCATCCGCCATCCGCCGCCACCAACGCGCGTTGCGTAAAAACGAATTCCGCTGCTCATTTTGTATCGAAAGGCGCCACAACCAGCGCCGATGGTTCCCAAACACAGTTCGTTCCTATCATCAATAGACGCTACCCAAATTGCGCCCGTAGTATACCATAAGGGCGCGGCAGGCGCTATAAGGTATTTGGTGTATTCGCCCGTGCCTGCCAGCGATCTACTGGTAGTAGACCGAAAGGTGTATTGTGTCGTTTGTGGACTAGGTAGGTGATTGGTGGGTAAAAGTAACGACTAACCCTCCGTGAAGAAACCCGGTTTTGGCTTGACCAATCAGCCTGCTTCACAGGTGAAGAACCTGGTTTCTGGCGTAGCGGTTACGGTAAAAACCTACCCAACTAACGCTCCTCCTCCCCATTGCTCTCCGTCTCCTCTTCTTCGCGCAGCGTAGCGAATAGATCGCGAATTTCTTGCAGCGTAGCGCGATCCAGTTCACTGTTATACCAGACGCGCATTTGATAGATCAGATCGTTGATCAAGCCCGCGTAACGCCGTTGCGCCTCCGGCGCCTCATCGTCGGCCAGGGTTTCATATTCACTGTGCTGCTCAAACCACTGATCGAAATAGGGTTCAGCCGCCTGGGCATGTGGTCCCCACTGGCTTTGCTGATTCCACTCCTCATCCAAGAGAAAGCAGAGGGGTAATTCTAATTCGCCCAGCTCCTCGTTGAGATCGATCTCTTCCAGCAGTTGGTTCAATAGGTTGAGATTGTCGGTGTCCCGAAAGATGCGCAAGGCGAAGCGGGGGGAAAGCTGGGCAATGCGCATCCAGATCGGCAGAACGATCGGCGTCTCCGGCGCCTCTTCGCTCAGGAGCAGGGCAAAGTTGAGTTGATCCGGGTAGTTGACAAAGTAATCTTGCACCGGCGGCGGTATGCGCACTTCCTGATAGCGCTGGTAGACAAGCTTGGCCAACCCCGGCGTAGCGGCCAAAAATTCGGCAGCGGTCAAGCCGGTGGTAAACGCAAAAACTTTCTGTTGGATGGGCAAGACGATGGTCGTCTGCTGGTCAGGTGATGGAGATAGAGTATCCATTGTCCGCTGTCGCTCCCTATAAATTGGCTGTTCTTCATGAATTGCTGCCCCATTATATACCAAGAGCTGCGCTGATGACAGGATTCTGTAGCGGTATATGCGCAAATGTAATAGTAATCTAAAGGCAAGTTTTACTTAAATAAAGATAAGATTAAATAAGAAAAACAAAGGCTGTCATGAAGCTGTAATAGAATTTGAATGAAATCAGTGCTAAACTCTTTATTAGAGCCTTTCGTAAAAGTAAGTAGGCCAATGAGTGAAAAAAGGACTGCTTGCAAGAAGGCCATCTAGACAAATAAAAGTGTAGATGATGAACGAAAAACAAAAGAAAATTACGACAGGATTCTGTAACGATAGAAACACAAAAGTTGTGATAAACTAGAAAACAGAGACCTGAAGTAAAAGTAAACAAGCCGAGAAAATCCTAACAGAAAATGTGGCTGTGCTAATGCTAACAGGGATTTCTTGCGCTTGGTCTCGACACGATTTAGTGCTTATTTTGAAAAAATCGCATTAAATAAGGAATTCAAACAAACTCATGACCCATCGAATGCAGATCAAGGATGAACGTGGTACTACACTGATTGAATTCACGGTTGTGCTAACCATTTTGCTGGCCCTAACCTTTGGCATGATTGATTTTGCTCGCTACGTCTACGCCATCAGTGTGGTGCGGGCGGCGGCCCAAGAAGGCGCATGGGCTGGCTTGCATCGCAGCACTGACGAAGCTACGGCTGAAGCCACCGCTAAAGAGAAGATGATCGCCCTCGACCTGGATCATGCGTCGGTTGACGTGCAAAAAGGCGCCAAAATCGTCAATGCAACCGTGACCTATCAGTTTGAATTCATCACCCCCCTCGGCAGCGTTGCCTCGCTGCTGGGTGCGCCAACGGACGAAACGTACTCGACCGTTGTCATCACCGGTACAGCCAGTATGGTCATCCCCGGCACTTAAGTGGACAATTAGATAATTCATTCGCCTGGGTTATCTAATTACTTTATAACTCTTAACTCTATCTGTGGAAAGGATCTAACAATGTTTACGAAGATGATGGTTGCTCTGAATGCGTATGTGGCTGGTTTGCAGAAGGAAGAAGGCCAGGGGTTGGCCGAGTATGCGC
>QWII01000061.1 GCA_021405325.1 Caldilinea sp. CFX5
CTAAAGGTCACGGCGCATTGCGCCGCCGCTGAGTACAGCGGTAAGCCCTTATATCCCAACCCTAAAGGGATTGGGTTTTACGGGCTGTCTCTATAAATTTCGTGAGTTTCTAGAATAGGTGATTGTTGAGGGTGAGACGACCTACATTCGGTATGCGTATGTAGGCTTCCAGCAAAGCCATCGGTTGGTCAAATTCATTCTTGACCACCACGGAAAAGCCACACGCAGCCAGCAATGTCAAGTTGTTGAAGGGTGTGCCATCCGCTGTAGTTTTCAGAAGGCGCTGCAATTGCCGGTATTGCATGGAAGCTTGATAGTAATCCAACACCATTTTGGCACAAGCCGGCAGACAGTCAGTTAGCTGCTGTTGGGGATGGTGCGTTACCTGTAAGATATGCACGGGCGCGGTCTCGCATGGTTTCAATTTGGTTGATGGTCAGGGGCAGAACTTCGCCGGTAAGCGCATTCACTTCCAGCAAGCCGACGCGAATCGGCGACAGCGTTGGGGCCTTATATTGAATCACGAACTGCCAGATCGGTCCTTCCAGCGGGACAAGTTCCGGCTCGATAGCCCGATACCCCGTGCTGACATACTGCGCTAGATAGCTATTGGCACGTCTGCGTGCTTCCTCAGCGATGAACGGCAGTGAGTGTAGTTGTACACTTTTCATCGCTGTTATAGTTTGTATACTCATTGTTCCGAAATCCTTATTGAGATCGCCTACCCCTCAAGCTCCAGCTCATCCTTCATCAAAACATCAGCCGGCACCTGAAAGAAATAAGAAAACTTGAGAATAAGATCAACCGAAGGTTTCTGGCGGCCATTTTCCACCCGTGCCACAAAACTTTGCGCAATCCCAAGTTCCACCCCAATGTCACTTTGAGACAGCCCCTGGCGCTTGCGTAGCGTCCGTACTTTTTCGCCAAATCTTTTCATACGCAATTTGACATCATGTTTGAGTTCTGTTATATTTTAGAACCGATACGTTCTAGAACGTATCGGTTCTAAAATATAACAATCAGGATATATTGGTGAGAAAGGAGCGCACCCAGCTATGGCAACCTACAACCCCAAACAACTGCTCAACGACTACGCCAACGGACGCATGACGCCGGAGATGGCGGTTGGTCACAGCTTGCAACACATCAATCTCTTGTATGAAGCCCAAGCCAGCGCCAACGCCGAACGCAACGCGTTGCGTCTGGAATTGAACCAGTTACAGGCCGCCTTCACCCGATTGCAACAAACAGTCGAAGGGCAGCCGTCGGCCGGTGTAGCCCCGGTCGCGCAGAGCAAACCAAAACTGACCAAACCGCAGTGAAGTCGAGCTTTGTGTAATCGAAGCTTGCGTCTGTAACAGTCCGTCACAGCTCGCTGGTTTGTGGTGGACTGTCTGCTATTATAGATTGGTCGGCAGATTGTACCAAGTTTCATTGACTTGGTATAATAGAGATAAGGCAAACTGACCGCAAAAAATCAAGTGTGAGCGATGATGACCTTCAACGGAGGTTGGTAGACTATGACAAAAATCACGGTAACATTAAATGACGATAGGAAGAGTGATGAACTGCTCAAGCTAATCACTGCACTTCCTTATGTCGAGAGTGCGCATTGGGACGTTACCGAAGAAACAACCAATGGCCATTACACGCAGGCGTTGCGGGAAGCTTCGTCCGGTTTTGATGACGATGAGTCACCCTTCTACCACGATCCCCAAAGCCACTTAATGGATCGCGAAATTGCGGCATTTGAAGCGATGCAGGCAGCATTAGTGGCAAATTACCCTGAGCAATACGTTGCGTTCTTTCAAGGCGCGCCGGTGGATCACGATGCGAATAAGGCGCTATTGCTTGATCGCATTGTCCAAGATTATCCAAATGATGTTGTTTTGATCAGGCAAGTTCGCCACACGCCGCGTCCACCATTTCGACTACGCTCACCACGCTTGCAGAGGGGCTAAGTCAATCGCACATGGCAAAAGATTTTCTCTATAGTAGACGATTTGAGCCACCTGCTCCTGTCGTGGAAATAACCGTAGGTGCAGCCGGTGAGACCGCACTTCAAGTATTAATCGACACCGGCTCTGATACCTCAATGCTCCCGATAGCTGTTCTCCGGGCAGTGAATGCACGATTTATCGAGAAACATCGCGTTATCCCTGTTTTCGGGCGTGCTTATGCTGTCGATTTATATGCCGTCGATATTCATCTGGCTGGCTTTCACCTTCCAGCCGTCGAAGTTGTTGCCCTCAGAGGCGATGACGAACCGCTGATTGGGCGTAATGTCCTCAATCATCTTATTATCACGCTTGACGGCATTGGGTAGTGTCCCTGATGTACGTGTATGAAAGTGAAATAAAACCTAGCCTTGATCCAGGTGACCAAAGTTACAATCGCGTAACGACTAAGCCTCTGCCCGCTCGTAGCCGGTTCGTGACCGGCTACGAGCGGGCAGAGTTGCTACCCTTCAACAACCAAACGACCAATATCACACGAATGGGCGTCACAATACCAGAGGACGCCTTCGTGAATGGTCATGCCATGCACTTCGACCGGCGCTTCGACGCGGATGGTCGAGTAGATGCGGCCATCTTCTACCCCCAAAAGGCTGACGACGCCGGAGGAGGTATCGGCTGCCCAAAGGCGACCTTGCGGCCCCCAGGCCAGGCCATGGACCCGCAAGCCCGGTGTGCGGAAGCGATGCACCTCCTGCCAATTCGTTGGGTCCATGACATGGACAAATTGCGAGGGGGGCGAGGCGACGTACAACTTGCCGTCGCGCCATTC
The DNA here is from genome assembly GCA_021405325.1 of Caldilinea sp. CFX5. The sequence continues at coordinate 2,788 of QWII01000061.1, forward strand.
CAGGCCGTGGGCGCCGGTCTGTTGCGCGTCGGCAGCTCCTTCGCGCCAGGCGACAATGCCGGAGCCGGGCGAATCATACTTGGCGACAGTTTGACCGGTGGCGAGATCGAGCTTGGCAATTTTGGATTCGTAGGTGGAGGCCACCCACAAATAACCACCTCCTACCGTAATACCGCTGGAGTGGACGGTGTCGGTCTGCGCTTCAAAGCGGATCTTGCCGGTGGCGTAGTCAACGCGATAGACCTTGTTATCGACTTGATCAATACACCAGAGACCATCGGGGGCGGCCTGAATCCCGTTGGGCTGAGGGCCGGGGCTTTTAAAGAGTTTTTCGACGCGAGCAATGGCAAATGGCATGGGAAGCTTCCTTCTATGATTGATTGATAGCTGATGTGAAAATAACAGGGATTTCACCGATTATGCCGATTAACGAATAGAAAAATCTGTGAAATCGGTGAAATCCCTGTTGCATTTTCATCGTTATGGGTGTAGCCTATTCATGTGGCCTGATGTAAAATCACTGATCTTTTTTGAGTAGACCAGCCAAGATGGCGCATAACTCGTCCAATTGTCCTGGCAGGGCAAAATTATAAATGAAGCGGTGCAATTTCGTACGCATAGCCTAGTTCAGCCAGCACATCACTGGTGGGATAAGGAAATTCTGCGTATTGGCTAAATGTGTAGTTTCTACCTTCCAGGAAGATCATACATCGCTCCTATACTGAAACAAAGAAACCCGTTTATGACTCCGGCAACTCGTCCCACTCCCCAACCGTCCAGGCGCCGACGAGCAGGTAGAGTTGCGGTTGTTTCCGTTGCGCCAGCACCAGAATGAGCGAATTTTCGTCGTCCACGGCCACTTCCTCCAGCCAGAGGCCGCTTTTCACCAAACCGGCAAGGCGGCTCTGGACAGTGGACAGTCCTTCGAGCGGGTCGCTTTCAATGGTGGGGTAACAGACAGTGCTGTAGAGTTCAAAGTAGATGCCGCCTTCGAGATAAAGGTCGATGTCAAAGCCGATTTGACCGGCCGCTGCCTCTTCTTCGCCGGCCATAACATCGCCCAGCGACTCCTCCCAGATTTCGACATGGACGATCTTTTCGCCGGCCAGGGCCGCGAGTTCTTCATACATCTCATCATCAACTTCGGTGTAGAGATCAATTTCAGGAAATTCGGACATTGGCTTATATTTCCTCTCTTTGTTTGCCGGCAAAGCTTTGCCCCGATCCGCCAAGGATGAGACAAAACTTTGCCGGCCCTATGCTGCTTCTGTGGTCAGCTCCGGTCCGATGACGATCATACGGGTGGGGATGGTCATCGGTTGCTCAAAGTATTGACCGCCGGCGCTAAAGTGGCTGAACTTGACCGGCAAGCCCTGATCGATAAAGGGATTTGGCCCTTCCATTAGGTGAAAATGCAAGTGAGGGCCGGGCGAATTGCCACTGTTGCCCACACGCCCGATCAGCGTGCCGCGACGGATCATCGCCCCTTCGTTGACCTGAAGACTGGCCTGTTGCAAAGAACCGTAATAGCTAAATTCGCCATTGGCGTGGCTGATGGCGACAGCATTGCCCAGCAACCGGCGCGGGTCATCGCGGAACATACGAGGGTTGGGCGGCACGCCGGGGAGCAGATCAGGCATGTCAAAGCAGACATAGGCTACTTTCCCGCCGGCCGTGGCGTAGACTGGCTGATCCCAACTGTAATGATCTTCCAGCGCCATACCATTGCCCTGGAAAAAGTTGTTATCGCTGCCCAGTTTGACAAAGTCAAGCGCATAGGTCTGGCTGAAGACTTCCTGTTTGTGCCGGTCGCTCCAATCGGCGGCCTGAATGGCCCACCAGGCGCCACGCAACGGAAAGTGGAGATCGGTTTTGTTTTCATGGTACTGGACGGGGAGTTGTAAGCGCGCCTCTATCCGTTGACTGTTGCTTTCTTTCTTACCGACCACCGTCACTTGCACCATCGTCAATGGCTCATAGCCGGGCAACATCACATGGAGGCTGCGCAGCGCCAGCCCTGTACCGGCGGGAATGGTCAGATCCTCCTCGCCAATCTTCTGGCGAATAATGCGCGCCGGCCAGCGTTGTTCAATCAACAGTTGATGATCATTGTAGCCCTCGATCACAATGCCGTTCAGGCTAATCGCTTCGTGCATGGCAGTGATGCCCAGGTCAAAGGCGATCTCTTGCACCGGCCCGATCAGGGGAAAGGGCAATTGGGTATAGCGGGCGGCAATCAAGCGCGCCGGTCGGCTTTCCACATACAAATGGGCCGTCTGTTTGTCAGTTTCACCAGTCGGCTGTGCTGACGGTGAATGTGTGGCGTCCAAGCGATAAACTCCGATCTAATGATTAACGACCCTGGCGGATCTGGTGGCTCAACGGTGTGCGTGCAGCCATAAAGGCGAGAAAGTGCGCTTGCTCGGCTTGCCGTTCATGGCGACGATTGGGGTGTTCGCCGCCAACCACGCTGTAGATCAGCGTCAGCAGATTCTTCGCTTCCGCTGGGGCAATGCGGTAGTAGCGCTCTTCGGTTTCCAGATTGTCCAGCCGCTCCCAGCGGTCGATCCAATGGTTCAAATAGGTTGTATAACAGTGGCGACAGCGCCAGACGCTAAAGGTCTGTTTATCACCTTCCGGTGTACCGCCGGTCAAGGCGCCCAAATTGGCAATACGCCCCTGGCAGACAAAGCAGGGTTCGGTGCCGGCGCCGACGCCGCTCCGTTCTAAAAACATGGTTTTCCAGTCGCGCGCCTGGCGCCTCTGCCAGCGGGCTTGCAACCGTTTCTGGAAGCGCTGCCACCAGGTCAGTCGAATTTCGGCGCTTTCGGCGACTTTGCGCATCGGCGCTAACGCCTGGCGCTCCGCACCGTCGACGGCCGGCGCTTCGGTTGCGCCGCTGGCGGACAAAGGTTGCCAGTGGGGACAGGGCAACGCCAGGGCCGATTGTAGCGCCAGCGTCGGCGGCAGGGATTCGCTTTTCTCCGTTTCTGCTCGCCAACGACAAGCGCCGGTCGGCAATTGTTCCGGCGTCACAACGGTACTCGGTTCCCATAAACAACAGCTACCACAAGTGACCAACTGTTGCCCGTGGGTTGCCAAAGCCGTTTGCAGACGCTGATTAAAATCGCCGACCAAGGGTTCCGCCAGGTGGAGATGCCCTTGGTCATAATCAATGGCGGCGCCCGGTTGCATTGGGTAAGCGACACAAGCGGGCGGTTCTGTGTACCAGGCTAGTTGCAGCCATCGTCTGGCGGATGCAGGCTGCTCAACCGGGCGAACCTGCACTCGCTGAAAGAGCGGCGTCCGTGTACCAGGGAAGATCCCTGACATCGTTTGCAGGTTGAAGGGTTGTACAGGTGCATCTGTCACTACTTCACCTGTTACCTTCCTGCCCTATCATTAGCTTCCCTTTCTTACGCACCAGACGTTGGCGCCGCTCCATTGTACACCAAAGCGACCAACCGGCCAAACAGGGGCGCTACTTCCCGTTGGCCTCGTTGATCAAGGTTGTCGCATCGGCCACCACCGTGGTTGGCTCTTCGTCGCCGGCCAGGACACGCAGCAAGAGATCACCGCCATAACCCCACACTTCCTTCATTTCGGGGATCATGGGGAAGGCGTGGGCGCTGTCGGCCTGTTGCATAAAGCCTTGCAGCAACGGGTCACTCACCTGTACCATGCGATTCGCCGGCAACCGGCGGGCGCGCTCCACCAGCAGTTGCCCACTCTCAGCGCTGGTGAACGCCTGGGCGACGGCCAACGCCAACCGTTGCTGTTCAGCGCTGACGCTGGGGTTGATGAATAGCCCATCAGCACTGAGCCACGGCTGGGCAGGGCCGGCGGGGCCGGCCGGCAACTGGGCGACGGCCAGGTTATCACCCAACACGCCCTGTAAATCAGCCAGACTCCACGGGCCATCGACCAAAAAGGCAAACTCGCCCTTCTTGAAGCGGTCGAGCAGCATGGCGTAATCTTCATCGACATAGGAGCCGTTGGTCTGGTTCAGCGTCGCCAGCCAGGTGAGGTAATCGGCGGCGCCATGACCTTGATCCAGGACAACCTGGCCCGTTTCATTGAAAAGCTGCGCCCCGTAGGCCGGGAAGCCCCAGTAGAGATGATAGAGCGAGGCATAGAGACCAATGCCCTGTTGCGGGTTGGCTTGCGCCAGGGTGAGCAACTGATCCATCGCCGTCGGCACTTGCGCCGGGGTGACTAGCGAACGGTTATAAAAAAGGCTGATGAGTTCAAAGTTGATGGGCAAACCGTACAATTTGTCTTCCCACCGCAGGCTATCGAGCGCAGCCGGCCAGTAATCATTAAGCCCACCGGCGGGGAGCATGGCATCCAGCGGTTGGGCAACCTGAGCGGCGACCATATCGCCTAGCCACCAGTTGGAGGTTAAGATTAGATCAGGGCCGCCACCGGCCTGCACGGCTTCAGCATAACTCTGCGGCAGATCATTGTAGGCGACAAAGAGGGTATCGACCTGCAAATTGGGGTACTTTTCTTTGAGCACCAGTAACAGCGCCGCCAACGCATCCCCATCGGCGCCGGCCCAACTGTGCCAGAAGACGATCTTGCCTTCGATGGGTAATACCGGCGTTGGCGTCGGTGCCGGGGTCGCAGCTTGGGCAATAGCGCCACCAGCATTCGCATTGTTGGCAGCCGGCTGTGCTACTGTTGGTGTTGGTTCCGGCGTGGGGTCGTCGCGATTGCAGGCAGTTGCCAGCACCATTACCAGGAATAATGTAAGCAACAATGAGCGATAAATTCTTGCTGGAAGATGAATGCGACAACTGATCATGGTCTCTTATCCCTTTGCATTGTCGGCGAGATGGTCGAGTAGCGCCTGCAAGCCATGCAGATAGCTGCGCCAACCAAAGCCGCAAATTTGCCCGACACAGACCGGCGCCAGGACGGAGGTGTGACGGAACGCTTCGCGGGCATGAATGTTGCTTAAATGCACCTCAACCGTCGGCAACTTTACCCCGGAAATGGCGTCGCGCAGAGCATAAGAATAGTGGGTATAAGCGCCGGGGTTGATCAAAATGCCATCGGCCCAATGCCGGGCTTCGTGGATGAAATCGATCAACACACCTTCATGATTGCTCTGGAGAAAGCGCAATTCATGAATTGAGCCGGCTCGTTCGCGTAATGCCTCTTCGATCTTGGCCAGGGTCATGGTGCCATAGATGTGGGTTTCGCGGGTGCCGAATAAATTCAGATTGGGGCCATGAAGAACAGCGATTGAAGCCATATGTCTAATTCCTTCATCAAACTATTACTTACCACGACTAATTTGTCTTGGCTCATCTACGGAAAGTGTGAACACCTGTCAGGTTTTGGAAACCTGACAGGTGTGGCGGGTCGAAACCTCACACTTTCTGTAGATGAGCGATTTGTCTTTCCCATTGTTCAATTCGCGATACCATCTCTGTTAAAATGGGGTGAACTAGCGCATCAATTTCTTCTTGTGAATAAGTTTTGTGGTAGCTGCTACTTAGTAGATTATGTTTGGTTGATAACGCTGCCTGACTGAGATTGCCCATCGTGTAATCGACGACAACACGATGGGTCTCCAGGGTAAAATCAATCGATAGTATTATACGCTTCGACAAGCAACACCTTGTGCAGTTCACGCAAATCTGCCTCGGTTAACGTGTGTTGTTGTCGAACAAATTCTTCCAAATATTCGATTGCGGCTTGATGCCCTTTCATGTCCAAATAATCGCGAAATGGTTTGCCATGCGCCGTAATGCCATGTAACAAAAAGGCGCGTGTTTCGCCATAGGTGAGGGTGTTCCCTTCAATCGCATTCGAGTGATAGTTCCAGTCAAGGCGGAACTTCTGCATGATACGTTGCTCTTGCTCCCAGTTGATCGGGCGCAAGGCATCAATTGCCGCCTTCAGTTCATCAATCCGTTGTAGAATGGTGGTCAAGTCCACAGCCATCGATCGATCCCATTCACTGAAGCACCTGTTGCAGTGCATCCGCCACATAATCCATACCAGGGTTATCGATAATCACCACATCGCCCAATGCCTGGGGAATGATAAAGCGCAAGGTCTTACCGGCCCGTTTTTTATCATGGCCCATCGCTTCGATCACCGTTTCCAGGTCATAGCCGGACAGGCGCACCGGCAGACCGACCCGTTCCAACACCGTGCGCACCCGACCCACCAGCGTCGGGTCACAGCGCCCGATGGTCGCCGCCATGTGGGTCGCCGCCACCATGCCGACCGCCACCCCTTCGCCGTGACGGATGCTAAAGTTGCTGACCAGTTCGATGGCGTGACCAAAGGTGTGACCCAGGTTCAAAACGGCGCGCCGCCCTTGCTCAAAGGGATCTTCCTCAACCACCTTGATTTTGACCCGCACCGCCTCCGTCACCAGATGTTTCAGGCTGGTTGGCCCCTCCTCTTCAAACTGGACAAAGAGGTCAGGCGCGCCGATGATGCCATGTTTGATCACCTCGGCCAGGCCGGAGCGAAACTCGGCGGCGGGCAGCGTTTCCAGCACATTGACATCGATCAACACCACATGGGGCTGTTTGAACGCGCCGACCAAATTCTTACCCTGCGGCAGATCAACGCCGGTTTTGCCGCCGACGGAGGCGTCCACCATCGACAAAAGCGAGGTTGGGATTTGGACAAAGGGGGCGCCGCGCAGATAGGTAGCGGCAGCAAAGCCGGTCATGTCGCCGATGACGCCGCCGCCCAACGCGATGATCGGGCTGCGACGATCAAGACCGGCGGCCAGAAACTGATCATAGAGACCAGCCACCGTGGCAAGCGTCTTGTGCTGTTCCCCCTCCGGCACGAGACAGAGTGTTGGTTCATAGCCGGCGCTGCGTAAACTGGCGGCCAGCGTTTCGCCGTGCTGGGGCGCGATCATCGCATTGGTAACAATCGCCGCCGGTCCGGGCCGGAGACCACGGCTGGCAAGCAGGCGACCGGCCTGCTGCAAGATGCCCTCACCGATGCAAATATGGTAACTTCCTTCCGGGCCACGTACAGTGAGCCGGCTCATGTCAGCGACTTCGGCGTCGCCCTGCAAGGTTTCCAGAATCTGCTCAACCAGCGCGGCCGGGGTTTGCCCGGTGGTGTCGATCTGATGGGGAATGGCGCCATAAGCGGAGCGGCGACTTTGCAACAGGCTGCGGATACGTTGCCGTTGGTCGCTCTCCGGCACATTCAAAAGCGGACGTTCGCCGGTGCTGGCAACGCGGCGCAAAATTTCGTCCACGCCGGCAGTCAAACAAAGCAACACACCACTTTTAGCCAAGACAGCGCGGTTCTCAGCGCTGACCAGGGCGCCGCCGCCGGTGCTGATGACCAGGCCGCTTTGTTCGCTCAACTGGGCGCACAATTGCGCCTCGGCCGTGCGAAAGACGCCTTCGCCTTCTTGGGCAAAGACATCGCGAATCGGCTTGCCCAAATGAGCCTGGAGTTGGTCGTCCATATCAACAAAGGGGCGTTCCAGGCGTGCGGCCAGCAGGCGACCGATGGTCGTTTTGCCGGTCCCCATGAAGCCGGTGAGAATGATATTCTTGGAAGCTGAGTAAATGGTCATAAGTCGGCTATTTTGAGACGTATTGTTGTACAATTTGCAGAATGAAACGTGCCAATGTAACTGCTTCTACAGCATCACTTCTTTCAGGGAGGTTGCTTGTGGAATTCCCTGGAATTGTGTCTGGATAACGAACCGGAATATACAAATCATCAAAGATACTAACATCATCCCGGATTTGTATAGTTAAGTCAGCAAGTAATAGTTGAAACAATGTTACAATTGAATGAGTGCGCACCACTGTTCGCCCTGTATGGACAAACACACTCTTAAAGGCTTTTTCAACACATTGCTGGCTGTGAAAACAGGCTTGTGTATAAATTCCTTCCACCAGGATCAAATCTGCAACACGCAGATCATCTTGCGCAAAAGCTAACCACTGTTTAGTTAGATCGTTCATACAACACTTTTCCTTTGCCGACAATTTCTTCCTGGAAGAAAAGGCGCTCTTGACATAAGTGTGAAAATTCATCAGGTGTGTAGCACAGAATATCAACACTAACTTTGGGTTGAAGTAAATTGCGTAACTGACGAATACGTTTGAGAAAAGGCAAATTTGTGTTGGTTACAATAACCAGATCGATATCCGACCATTCTTTGATTTCGCCGCTTGCCACAGACCCAAAAACAATCACCTTTTCTGGGTTTTCTTCTTTTGCCAGAATTTGCACATAACGGTTTAGTTCCCGTTCAAGCAATCTTTGCCGTTGTTTTGCTACTTGCGCGTTCACAGCGTGCCTCCTCTTGCTTGGTTAACCATTGCTTTACATACCCAACACTTTCCGCTAGGGGCTGCTCGGTATTCACAATCAAATGATGTTCCGGTTGGATCGGGTAGCGCCAACAATCGTTATAGGCTTGTAGCTGCACCTGCATTGCTTGCCAACCACGGATTTTATGGGTCGATTCCTCGGCTGGTCGGGCATCCAGGCGCGCCCGCCAAAGCGCCTCATCCAGATCTGTTTCGACGACAAGTAAATGCGCCCCATAGCGATCGGCCAGCGTACAAGCCGTTGTATAGCCCGCCGGGTAGGAGAGCGGCGAATCGACAATCACACTCACCCCCAGCGCCAGTTGACGCTCAACGACCTGCCATAGTATCGCATAAGCCAGTTGATTGCCCTCCGGCAGATAGAGCGTATGATCCTTCACATCGTCTTTATCAATGAGCGGCCACCCCAGGGCACGCGCCAGTGCATGAGCCAGGGTGCTTTTGCCGGTGGCCGGATGACCTTTCATGGCAATCAGAGTAAGATTGGGTGATTGGGTGATTGGCGCCATTGTTATTGAAAGAGTTGTTATTGAAAGAGATTGAGAGATTGAGTGGTTAAATCTCTTAATCTCTCAATCTCTTAATCGCCTTTTGCCTATCACCCTTCAAATAAGTGAAACTGGCTTTCATCCAGCCGCCCCGCCTGGTGCATCAGCACGGCGTTCATCAACTCAATCGCCAATCGTGACTCCAACGTCACGCCAGCGCGCACGCCAACACAAGGATCATGGCGACCTTTGGCCAACAGAAATTCGATCTCTTCCATGTTCTTACGCACCGACTGTTGGGGGCGCACAATGGTCGAGGTTGGCTTGAAGCCGACCCGGCAAACCAACGGCATTCCGGTCGTCATGCCGCCGATCAAGCCGCCGTGGCTGTTGCGTTGGTAGCCGCTGGCGCGAATCGGGTCGTTGTTCTCGCTGCCGCGTCGGCTCACCACCTCACGCCCGGCGCCGATTTCGCAGGATTGGACGGCGTGAAGACCGCCTAGCGCGCCCATCAGGCGAACTTTCAAGCTTTGATAGAGCGGTTCACCCACCAACGCCGGCACATTCACCGCCACCACTTCCACCATTGCGCCCAAAGAATCACCTTCAATCCGTGTCTGTTTGATCAACTGGCCGGCTTCATGAGCAAAGGCGGAGTCAAACGAATGAATTTCGGCGTCCTCCATGATCGCTTCGACTTGCTGAATGGCCTCAGCGGTAACGCGCATTGATTGTTTTGTCTCAATGAGCGTCGCAAAGTGGGCAGCCAGACTCTTTTCAGTTTTGAGCGGCCCGACCTGACAGATCGATGAGAGAATGACCGTGCCAAAATGTTCGGCCAGAAAGAGCCGGGCAATCGAGCCGCCGATAACATCCGTAATGGTCGAGCGGTAGCTGGAGCGGCCTCCGCCGCGTACATCGACAAAGCCCTGCGACTTGTGATACTTGACCAGATCGGTATGCCCAGGACGCACCTCCCCCGTCAAGCCGGAGAACTGGGCATAATCGCCAGATTTCTGTGAAGTGGAAAAGACTACGGCGGCAATTGGTTCGCCGGTAGTAAAGCCCCGTTCGTAACTCTGCGTTGTTGCCGTGATATCGTCAACTTGCGTTTGGATTGCGGGGCCGGTCAACAGGTGATTTTCATCTTCACAGTACAAACCGGAGAGGAGCAGCACTTTGTCCTTCTCGTTGCGCGGCGTGCCATGTTTGTTGCTGCCGGGCCGCCGCCGATCCAGGTAGTGTTGAATCTGTTCCCGCGTCACTTTCAGGCCGGGTGGACAGCCAAAGATAATGGTTGTAATAGCCGGTCCGTGCGATTCACCAGCACCGGCGACAGCGAAAAGAGGGCCGCCAAGGATTTCCATAAAATTGCTCACATCCCATAATCATTGCAAAACATCAGGCAAATAGCCTATTTTTTCAAAGGAACATGTTATTTGCCTAATGAGTATATACGAGTTTCAACAATAGTTAAAAAGCCTGTTTCCCCGAATGGGCTTTCTTGTCATGCTGCCTTAAACATTGCCATTTGCCAACAAAAGCCGTAAACTATTGGCTGTGTAGTCTACGGGATAGGATTATCTACAATGAATGAATTTTAAGGAGATGAGAGATATGAGTTCTCAGCAATCAGCAGCCGTCGCACCACAGTCGACGGCTGATCGAAACGTGCGCCGACAGTGGGGCAAGGCGTTCTTCTTTGCCTTGACCTTCTGTAGCACGTTTGTATTGGTCTTTGCCGGCTGGTCAACATCGAGTGCGCATCGTGCGTTACAAGGTCCGCCAACTGTGCCGCCGCCGGCGGGTCTTGTTTTCCCCCATGCTGTGGCCGCCGGTGATGTGACGCAGAACAGCGCCGTGTTATGGACACGCAGCACAGTTTCCACCATTGTCACCTTTACCTATGGTGTGAATCTGACCAATACAATCAGCGTGGCGCGTACCGTGACCGATCCCTTACGCCCTGTTACTGTAACCATTAGCGGCCTGCTGACCGACACCCAATATGTCTATCATGTCAGAACAGTCGACACGATTGAAGTGACCGGCACCTTCCGCACGGCGGCGGCAGTCGGCGCCCAAACGGGGCTACGCTTTGGCGCCAGCGGCGATTGGCGCGGCGAGTTGGCGCCCTATCCAGCGGTACGCAATGCGCCGCAGCGCGATCTGGACTTTTTTGTTGCCTTGGGGGACACCATCTACGCGGACTTCCCGTCGCCAACCGTCCCGGTGACCCAAGCCAAGAGTCTCACCCAATATCGCCAAAAACATGCTGAGGTCTATTCGGAACGCCATGAGCTAAACACGCTGGCCGATCTGCGGCGCAACACGGCCCTCTTTGCCGTGATCGACGATCATGAAGTAACCAACGATTTTGCCGGCGGCGCGCCGGTCTCTTCCGATGCGCGCTTTACCGACACCAGCGGGTTGATCAACGACAGCACCCTCTTTGAAATGGGCCTACAAGCGTTCCACGAATACAACCCGATCCGCCACGAATTTTATGGCGCCGTGGGCGGTGATGGACGGATGGACAATGAACGCAAACTCTACCGTTACCGCACCTTTGGCAGCGACGCGGCGCTCTTTGTGCTGGATACCCGCTCCTTCCGCGACACGCCGATCCCAGGACTGACGCCAAGCCAATTTAGTGACCCCTTTGCCATTTTCGCTTTCCTCAACCAACTCTTTACTCCTGGTCGCACCTTGCTTGGTTCGCAACAACTGGCCGACCTCAAGACCAATCTGCTGGATGCGCAACAAAAAGGCATTACCTGGAAATTTATTGCCGTGCCGGAGCCAATCCAAAATCTGGGGCCGGTCAATGCTTCGGATCGCTTTGAGGGCTATGCAGCGGAGCGCGCTGACCTGTTGAAGTACATTGTCGATAACAAGATTGAAAATGTGGTCTTTGTGGCGGCGGATGTCCACGGGACGATTGTCAATAATTTGACCTATCAAACCGCGGCGGGCGGGGCGCAGCAGCCGACCGGCGCCTTTGAAGTGACGACCGGCTCGGTGGCCTTTGACGCCCCCTTTGGGCCAACGGTTGTGGCTTTGGCCGCGGCCGGCAATCTCATCACCCCAACGACGCAAGCGCTCTATGCCTCGTTGCCCATTACCGGCGACTTGGATAGCTTGCCCAACGACAAAGATGATTTTCTCAAGGCGTTTCTCAATACGCGGATTCTGTCACCCCTTGGCTATGATCCCGTAGGGTTAGCCGGCTCTGCGATCAATGCCACCTTGTTGCAGGGCGACTATATGGCCGTTCACACCTTTGGCTGGACCGAATTTGCGATCGCCAAAGAGACGCAGGCGCTGCTGGTGACAACCTACGGCATTGATCCCTATACGGCCGCCCAATTGACGGCGAATCCCACGATCATCACCGCACGCGCGCCCAGGATCGTCAGCCAGTTCCGGGTGACGCCGGCAGGTGCAGCCACCGGCAAGAGTTCGATCTACCTACCCATTGCCGTGCGCTAAAATTATTTTCGCTCATCTACAGAAAGTGTGAGGTTTCGACCCGTCACACCTGTCAGGTTTCCAAAACCTGACAGGTGTTCACACTTTCCGTAGATGAGCCAATTATTTTTTGCTAAGTAGGCATGCTCCGTGCCACCCCATCTGTGAATCGGCATGGGGCGTGTCTACCCCTCGTCAAACAAGACAAAAGCCAACAACACCACACCGCCAACGATTGCCTTCAACCGTACCCAGATCGCACACCACAAAAGCGCAATAGAAACGAAGCAGCCACAGGGAAACCTTGTCTCCCTTGCCCCTTTGTGGTAAAAAAGTGGGCAGGCGGGTATAATAACCACAATGACAAATCTACATCACAGCAGATTAGCTAGACATCGGCTAGAGATCAGCTAGAGATTAGCTAGACTAGGGAAAGCCGGACGCATGACGCAGCAAATGATTCGTATCACTTTGGTCGTGGTTGGCATTGTACTTGCGGGCTTGAGCGTAAGCTTTTTCACCCAGCAACCGTGGGCGGTGCAAGTGTGGCCGTGGCAGGACAAATTGCTTGCCTTCGCCTTTGTGGCGGCAATGCAAGCGGCGATTGCCGCAGCACTCTTCTGGATCGCCATCACCGGCGAACTGGGGGCGCTGGCCGCCGGCGCGCTCAACCTGCTGGTGATGATGAGCGGGCTGGCGATCTATTTGGGCGGTCAAGTGGCCGCAACCGGACGCCCCATCCTTCTCATCTATACTGTTGCTTGTATCGGCTTTGCATTTTTTAATCTTTGGCTTTTCCAGTGGGCCAGACGCATCCCACTGCGTGATAGCAGACCACTACCCATTTTCGTTCGGTTTTCCTACACCATCTTTGTTATTGCCCTGGCGACAGTGGGGGGTGCGCTCATCTTGCAAACGCCCCATGTGCTGCCCTGGGAGGTCGAAGGGCCGACATCAGTGGCGCTAGGGTGGATGTTTCTGGGCGACGCTTTCTACTTTCTCTATCCGCTGGTGCAATTTGGCTGGCAAAAAGCCCGCTGGCCTGGCGCGGCGGCGCAACTCTGGAGCTTTCTGGCCTACGATCTGGTCTTACTTGGCCCGTTTCTGCAGCGGTTTCCGAAGATCGATCCGGTCTATCGCGATAGCTTGATTGTCTACACGTTGATTCTGCTCTACAGTGGGGCTTTGGCATTCTACTGCTTTTTCATTAATAGAACCACACGGGTGATTGGTCGGTAGACCGCGGCGCGCTCTTTACGCCTTGTTAACTGCCCATTAATCTGCTTTGGGTAGGCTATCCAAAACATTGGTAGAATACCCAACAAATGGAAGCGTGACTACACCATTAGCGCCGTGCCTTGGTTGACGCACGGCTAGGGGTTGGATATACTTATAGTTGCTTACCAGACGGAGCTTGTGCGTCAATCGTTGGTGGGTATCAATCCTTTGACACGCTGGCAGAAGGGATGAGGCTTCGCTTTATGAGCAGCACAGTGGCGACAAAGCCGGTTCGCACGACAACTATATCCAGTCAGAGTAATCTCCTGGCCCGTTTGTTTGCCGGTCGGAGCGGGCGTAAGTTGCGAGAGACGCTGCTGGCGTACACCTTTCTGGCGCCGGCCCTGGTAATTATCGGTCTCTTTGGCATCTTCCCCTTACTCTTTGCCGCTTATCAAAGCACCCTCACCGGTCTGAATAAAATTGTTGGTAAATATGACGGCTTGGGCAACTATGTTAAGGCCATTGATAATCTGACCTATGTGTTGGGCTTTGGCTTTGCCGCCGTCTGTCTCTACTTTGCCGGTCAGCGCGTGGCCATCGCCATACGCGAGGGGCGGGCGAAGGGACAAAATCCCTTCTTCTGGCTGCCGGCCGGTCTGTTGACCGGCGCTAGCCTGGCGGCCCTGATCTGGTTTATCTTCCGCTTCCTCCCGGCATTATTGGTCATTCCGCAACAGTTGCGCGGCGCCGAGAACACGACCGCGCGCTTCCGGGAACTGGTGGGGGAAGCCTGGCGCAGCGACCCGGTGCAGCAATCCTTCTGGATCTTTGTTGCTCTGCTGGCGGCGGGTCTGTTGCTAAACTATCTGGTGGAACAACGGCAACACCGCACAGGGCGCCAGGAAAGCTTTATTGACGAGTTCATGGCCGCCACCTTCCTGACGATTCTGGCCGGCGCCGTGGCCTGGTTGACCTGGACGGAGATCAACGCCCGCTATGCCGAGGCGCTGGAAAAAGGGGAAGGGCTGGATCTCTGGACGCAGATCATCACCATTGGGCTAGGCTTTGGCTTGTTGCTGGTGGCCTGGTGGCTCTGGGAGAGCGCCAGCGACCGCAGCTCGAATTTTAGCACGGCGTGGCGCCTGAGCGCCGCCGCCCTTTTGTTGATCGGCGGTTGGGTGCTGATCGGGGAATTGCCCCGTGTCATTGCCGCCGGGGACAAAGATTGGTGGACGGGTCTGCAGGCGACGGTTTACTATTCGCTCTTTACGATTCCCGCCCAACTCCTCATTTCGCTGCTGCTGGCGACGTTGCTCTTTCAAGAAATTCGGGGCAAGGGCTTCTTTCGCATCGTCTATTTTATTCCCTATGTCGCCCCCTTTGTGGGGACAGCAGCGGTCTTCCGGCTACTCTTCTCCGGCAGCCCCACTTCGCCGCTCAATCAGTTGGCCGGTAGCGTGGGCATTGAACCGTTGCGCTGGCTCAATGAACCCAACGGGATCTTTCAGTTGCTGGTCGGCAAGAGCGTTGATCTCCCCGGTTGGGCGGTCGGGCCGAGTCTGGCGCTGATTGTCATTGTCATCTACGGCACCTGGACTTATATTGGTTTTAATACGGTTGTCTTCTTGGCTGGCTTGGGCAATATTCCACGCGAAACCTATGAGGCAGCCAGTATTGATGGCGCCGGGCGCTGGGCGCAATTCCGCCATGTCACCTTGCCGCTCCTCTCGCCGACGCTCTACTTCTTGACGCTCTATTCGGTCATCGGCACCTTCAAAGCCTTTAATCATATTTACGTGCTGCGCACCTCGGCCGCGTTGGGGACGACCGACACCGCCAGTATTGTGATCTTTGAGGCGTTCAAACGCGACACGCGTTACGGCTATGCGTCGGCGCTGGCAATTTTGTTGCTGATCATTATTCTCTTGCTCACCGCCGTCAACAACCGGATTAGCAGTCGGAGGGTCTTCTATGGCTAGTAGCGCCGCGGTCAAACCCCTGGCAACGCCAAAGCGCGGCACGGTTGCGCGCCCCGTGGTCAGCCCTGGTGGTCTGGCTTTTACCTACCTTGTGTTGCTCATCGGCAGCTTTTTCGCCCTGGCGCCCTTTCTCTACACGGTCAGTGTCTCGCTCATGAATCTGACGGAGGCGAGCAGCGGCACCCGTCTGCTGCCCGCCGATCCACAGTGGGAGAATTATGCGGTGGCCTGGAATCAGGCGCGTTTCTCGCTCTATTTCTTTAACAGCGTCAAAATCGTGTTGATTACCGTGACCGGCGAAGTGATCTTCTGTACGTTGGCGGCTTATGCCTTTGCCCGCATGGAGTTTCCCGGCAAAACGTTCATCTTCTCATTATTGCTGGCAACCCTCATGTTGCCGGAAGCGGTGACGTGGGTGCCCAATTTTATCACCGTCTCCTGGCTGGGGCGGGCGACGCCGTTGCCCTGGATCAACAACTGGCCGGCGTTGACCATTCCCTTTATGGCGAGCGCCTTTGGCATCTTTCTCTTGCGCCAGTTTTTCCAGCAGATTCCCAACGAACTGTGGGATTCGGCGCAGATCGACGGCGCCGGTCATTTGCGCTATCTGTTACAGGTGATCGTGCCGCTTTCGCAAGCGCCGCTCATGACGCTGGTGCTCTTTGGCTTTATCAGTTCCTGGAACTCATTGGCCTGGCCGCTGCTGGTGACAACCACGCCTGACTGGCGCCCCATCAGCTACGGCCTCTTGAGTTTTCTGGATGAAGCAGGCGCCCAGGTGCATTTGCAAATGGCCGGGGCGATGATCACCATGGCGCCGATCCTGCTCCTCTATTTCTTTACCCAACGCACCTTTATCGAAGGGATTGCGAGTACGGGGATTAAGGGGTAGGAAGCGATGAATAAGGGATTACTGGTAGACAGGTAAACAGGTAAACAGGTAGGCAGGTAGACAGGTAAGGTTAGACCTGTTTACCTGTCTACCTGTTTACCTGTCTACCTGTCTACCTGGGCATTAACATAAAACAATACGAACACATTCTACAAGGAGAATTTGTATGTCCAAGAAATTCACCTGGTTGGCAGCACTACTGGTCGTGCTGGTCCTGCTGGTGGCGGCTTGCGGCGGTGGCGACGAACCGACGGCGGAACCGGCCCCCACCGAAGCCCCAGCCGCAGCCGAACCGACGGCGACCACGGCGCCGGCAGCCACTGACACCCCGGCGGCATCGGCAGCGGTGACCGAAACCGCGGCCGTGACCGAAACCGGCACGGTAACAGCCACCGAAGCCGTGACGGCGACCGAAGCCACAACCGAAACCGCTGCCGCCAGCAGCGCCATGATGACCGACTGCACCCCGGCGACCGAAGGTGATCTGGCCGGGGTCGATCCCAATGGGCAGACGGTAGTCTGGTGGCACAACCACAGCGGCAGCCGTGAGGAAGGGTTGAAAGGGCTGGTGGCCGAATTTAACAGCAGCAATCCCTGTGGCATTACGGTGGATGCCCAGAACCAGGGCGGTTATGATGACATTCGCGACAAAGTGAATGCCAGCATCGGCGCCGGCGAACAACCGGCGGCTTTGCTCGTCGGCTATCAGAACGACCAAGCGTTCTATCAACTCAACGATACGCTGGTTGATCTGAACATCTATGTCAACGATGCCAAGTGGGGCTTCACAGCAGAAGAACAGGCCGATTTCTACCCGACCTTCTTCAACCAGAGCGTCCACCCGGTCTTTGACAATCAGCGCCTTGGCTTCCCGCCCAACCGCTCGATGGAAGTGCTCTATTACAACGCCACCCTGCTCAAGGAACTGGGCTACGACGCCCCGCCGACGACACCGGAAGAGTTCAAGGAAATGGCGTGCGCCGCCCATGCTGCTGATGAAAACAACAAGGGCTATCTGCTGCGCGACGATGCTTCCGCCGTGGCCTCCTGGACCTACGCCTTTGGCGGCAACATTCTGAATGAAGCCGGCGATGGTTATGTCCTCAACAGCCAGGCCACGGTCGATGCCTTAACGCTGCTCAAGAGCATGTATGACGAAGGCTGCGCTAACTTCCTGGATGACCCAGCCGGCTTCCCCAACGCTGAATTTGCCGCCCGCCGCGCCCTCTTTGCCCAGGGTTCCAGCTCCGGCATCCCCTTCTACGCCGGCGACATCAAGAAAGTGGCCGAAGAAGCCGGTCGCGACGCTGATGAATGGGGCGTGGCCGCCATTCCGCACACCACCGCCGACCCGGTGCAGAACATCTATGGCGGTGATGTGATGATCACCGTCACCACGCCGGAACAGCAGTTGGCCGCCTGGGTCTTCATCAAGTGGTTCACCTCGCCCGAAATTCAGGCCAAGTGGGACGAGATCAGCGGCTACTTCCCCACCCGCCAAAGCACGGTGGACCATCTGCAAGATTATCTGGCGAGCAATCCACAGTGGGCGCAAGCCGTCGAACTGTTGCCCTTCTCGGCCTACGAACCGCAGTTGATCAGCTACACCGGCGTGCGCGATGCGATGACGCAGGCGTTCAATGAGATCATCCAGGGCGCCGAGATCCAGGCGACGTTGGATGCGCTCAACGAAGATGCCAATGCACAACAGGAAGAGTTAATGTCCGAAGTGCAGTAAGTTGGTTCTTGGTTTGATGTAAAAAGGACGCTGGTCAATCGACCAGCGTCCTTTTTTGTGATATAATCTCGTGTCATGACCGGCAAAGCGAGTAAGGAAATGGCCCTAATGCGCTACTTTAACACATCCGGCCCCTGTGATCCGGAAAAACATTATACCGTATTGCGTGAAGCCCTAGTCGCCCAAGGGATTACCCTGGCGGAACAAGGACGCTATTTTACAATCTTTGCGCCCCGCCAGTCAGGCAAGACCACCTACTTCCAACTGCTGTTGCGCGCCCTGGGGGAGCGGAATTTCACGCCGATTTGGATTTCCTTTGAAAGTTTCAAAACGTTTGACCGAGCGCGCTTTTATGAAGCATTCACGCACCTTTTACAGCAGGAAGTGCGAGCCCTTGGCATTCATCTCGATTTTGAAATCACTGACCCCTTGCAACTACGCCAGTTTTTTGAGACCATGCAACAAGTAACCGCACCAGTAGTACTCGTCCTTGATGAGTTTGAAGACCTCCCTGATGTAGTCCTGCCAGAACTCATGCATCTCTTTCGGAGCCTGTACCATAAAAAACAATTTCATGGTTTGCACTCGCTAATCCTCGTAGGTGTCAGTACATTGTCGGAGTTGATTCTTTCTTCTGCGTCTCCCTTCAATATTGCCGACGATATTCAGACCCCCTACTTTACACTGCCGGAAGTCGATGAGTTGGTCAAACAATATACTGCAGAAAGCGGTCAAGTCTTTGAACTAGAAGTAATCACCGCGATTCAAGAAAACACAGCCGGTCAGCCGGGCTTGGTAAATGGTTTGTGCGACCTGCTTGTTACTGAAATTGCCACGGAGCGCACGGCGCCGGTGACAATGGCCCATTTTTACCGGGCTGTACAGATCTATCTGCGCGAGCGTTTCAACAAAAATATCAGCAACGTGGTGCAAAAAGCGCGCGAAAAGCGCCATCTGATTCTGCGTCTGCTCTTTCTCAATGAGGCCATTCCCTTTACCGTGCATGACCCCGACATCGGCTATCTCTACGCCCACGGCGTGGTCGCCAGCCGAGACGGCTATGTCGATATTCCCGTGCCGCTCTACAGCAAGGCGCTGATCGACGCCTTTCGCCCCAAAGTCAACGGCGAGATGCAATACTTTGTCTCGATCCGCGAAACGTTTCAGGGGTACATTACGCCGCAGGGGATCAATGTCAAAGCGATTCTCAACCACTATCGCGACTATGTGCGGCGGCGCGGCTTTCGTGCGTTCCAGGCGGATCATCTTAAAGAAGCGGCCGGTCACTACTCGCTTGACGCCTTTCTCAACTTTTTTGTCGAGCGGATCGGCGGTCACACCTTTACCGAAGTCCCCTCCGGGCGCGGGCGGACTGATATTTTGATCCTGTACCAAAGCTGGAAATATATTATCGAAACCAAAGTCTTTACCGACAACTATGACTTCCAGAAGGGCAAGCGTCAACTGGCGGAATATCTTAGCAGTGAGGGGGTAACGGAAGGCTACTATGTCGTTTTCAGCAATCTACACACCGATGAGGATGAAGGCGATTTCGCAGAAGAGATCCTCGACAAGCGCATTTATACCTATATTCTGCGCATTCGGTTTGAACCACCCAGCCAACTGCCGCCAGTGAAGAAGGCAGAAGAATAGTCTGTCGCCTAAGAATGTCACCGCGAAGCAGAGGGATTAGCGAATCTGTTCGTGCTTGATTCGCGGTGATATTTCTTTCCATCTACGCATAATAATAGAGCGCTGGCGTCAGAATCACAATCCCCAGCAAAATGCCCGCAATCGTCTGGGAAACCGTATGACGATCCAAATAGACGCGCGACCAGGCGATCAGCGGAATGCTCATGGTAAAAGGAATGGCGCTCGTTCCCAACAGGGCAAAGGCTAATTCCGACAGAATGGTGGCGGCGGTGCAGTGCAAGCTGATTTTCCACTGGAGCGTGATGACGAGAAAGAGCGCGGTTTGCACCCCGTTCACCACGGCCAACATTTGCATGAGGCGGGGCGCCTCCATCTGGTCAAAGAGCAGCCAGGTAATGATGGCGGTTGCCAGCGAAAACAACAAGGGGCGAATGCGTTGTTCCCGGTTGGGCAGATGAAAATCAACAGCTTTCCCGGTTTGCACCAACCAGACGATATAGGCGCAGGGCGCCAGAATGGTCAATGCAATATAGACAAACGCCCATTGCCAAGCCGACGCTGTTGCCAGAAAAGCCGCCGCCAGGATGGCGGCGCCGGCGCCGGTTAAGGGCGGGCTGCCAATCTGCGACACCCAGTAGGCCATCCGTTGCAGTCGTGGCTGTGGCAATGCCGCCAGCGCAACCTCTTCGACGCTCAACTCCTCTTTGGAAAGTGCTGTCATCTCCACCACCTGTTGTTGGTCTAATCTTCACAATTTTGCTTGTAGCATACCTGGCGTAGATTACCATCCGATTAAATGCACGTTATTGCTGTGTCAATTCACCTGTGTCAATTCATGGGTGTCAATTCATCTATATCCATTCATCCGTCGATTGCTGTGGTGTTGCTTACCGCTTGTCAAAAAGTGCTGCCGCGGTATGCTTTTAATCAGTAGACCGCAACGCAATCAAAGTTGAATCGATTGACTTTGGACTACGCGACTAAACGACTGCGGACTGCTGATAAGATTATACCTTGCCAATCTTGTGGCTGGCTATGGCGCAAGCGCCCAATCTTAACGCAACTTTTACATGATGAAAAAACAAGGACTACAGGCTTTTAACCTATTTATGACACCTTTGACAGGAACAAACAGAGCGATTCCCTGGACCTAGCAAAGGAAAACCAATGTTTCGTTATCCGATTCGTCGCTTCATACGGGGTGTACACTCACCAGGTGGTTGGTCATGACGGCCGTTTTTGTGGTCTTGCGGCGCGCTGGTGATCCGGCTGAGGCTATGTTACCCGATGATGCAGCCGTTGAGCAAATTGAAGCCTTGCGGCGGCGGCATGGGCTCGACCAACCGATTTATGTTCAATCATAAACGAATTGTAATATTCTTGACCAACTTCTACTTAAGCTTGCCAAGTGCGGCAGCTTCCCCTACAATCCAACAGATGACGTTGGGTAAGCGCAACGATTGTACTAAAGTGAAGCCAAAGCGCTTGCTCAGTCGTTGATTAAGCGGTACACTATAGGACAGAGCCTGTCCGCTGCCGACTGGCACATTTGTCGGCTGACGGCCCATAACCGCAAAGGGGGATCCGCATGAAAACATTTCTTCGTTCGCTGCTTAGCCGCGTGCTGCTCGGCTGGCTATTTCTGGTTGGCGCCCTGACCATTGCCCAGGTTAGCTACGCCCAGAGCGCGCCGCCGGGCGCACCATTGCGTGAAACCTTGCATATCGACCAAATCCTTGTCGATCCGGCCACCGGTCAACGCACACAGATTGTTTTGTCCGATGGCGGTGTGGGCAACCAAGCCTTGTCGGATCTGGTGGTCGCATTTCTGCTGAGTGACGATAACACGATCTTGGCCGCCTACCCGTTGACCGGCGGCATGACCGATGGCGATGGGTTCTTTACCTTGGGCGCGCCGTCCGATAGTGATCTGGCCGTTGACCTGAGCGCCCTCCAAGCCGCCGACGCCGTTGCGATCTACCTAGGGGAAATCAGCGCATTTACCGCCGGCAGCCGCGTGACCGATAGCAACGCCATCGATCTCGTTCTCTTTGCCCTGGCGGATAACAATGAACTGCTCGCCCTGCGCCCACCGCTGCCAGAAATAGCGGCGTTAGCCGACGCCGCGCCACCCGCAGCGACCACCCGCGCCAGCGCTTGCAACGATGACGCCGTGCCGATTCACAGCATTCAAGGCGCCGCCGACAGCAGCCCACGGCTAGGGGAAGTGGTTGCCATCCAAGGCATTGTGGTCGGTGATTTTCAGGATGTCAAAACTCAGTTGCGCGGCTTCTTTGTACAAGAAGAGGCTGCTGATCAAGATAATGACCCCGCCACGTCCGAGGGCATCTTTGTGCTGGACAATGGCTTCAAAGTCGCTGTAACGGCGGGCGATCTGGTGCGCGTGCGCGGTTTAGTGCATGAATTCAACACCATGACCGAGCTAAAACGACTGGAAAGCGTCCATATTTGTGACCGCAATCAACCGCTGGAACCGGCCCTTGTCACGCTGCCGGAAGCGGAGAATGGCGACTTGGAACGTTACGAAGGAATGCTCATCCGCATTGCCAATGAGATGACCGTCGCCCAGACCTATTTCCTGGGGCGCTACGGCCAGATGACCCTGGCGGCGCCGGGTACGACAGGAGGCCGCACCTATCAACCAACTAACCGCTTCCTGCCGGACAGCCCCGAAGCTGAAGCGCTGGCCGCGGAAAATGCGCGCCGCCTGCTGGTGTTGGACGATGGGCGCGACCTCAGCGCGCTGGGTGATAATCCCAACCCCGTCCCCTACCTGGGCGCCCCGCCGCCGGCGGTCATCCGCGCCGGCGACACCGTCACCAATCTAGTGGGCGTCCTTGACTTTGGGCGCATCAACTCCGCTCCCGGCAATGAAGCGGCGCTCGACTATCGGCTCCACCCGATTGAAGCGCCGATTTTTACCGCGGCCAATCCACGGACAACAACCCCACCGACGGTGACGGGCAGCCTCAGTGTCGCCAGCTTCAATGTCCTCAACTTTTTCAATGGTGACGGTCAAGGGGGCGGCTATCCCACGGCGCGTGGCGCCAAGACGGCGGCTGAATTTGAACGTCAACGGGAGAAAGTGATTGCCGCCCTGGTCGCCCTGGATGCCGACCTTATCGGTTTGATGGAGGTGGAAAACGATGGTTACGGCGCCAACAGCGCCATTCAAGCGCTGGTCAACGGCCTTAATGAGACACAGCCGGTGGAATTTGCCTATGCCTTCATCGATCCGCGCCTGCCCCGTCTGGGTGGCGACGAGATCACGGTCGGCCTGCTCTACCGCACTAACACCATCACCCCGACCGGCCCGGCTATGACCCTGGACAGCGGCGCCTTTGACCAGACCCTGGCCGATGAAGGGCGCAGTCGCCAACCGCTGGTGCAGACCTTTGTCGATCAGGCCGGGGAGCGTTTCACCATTGTCGTCAATCACTTCAAATCAAAACGGCCCGGCGCGGCGGCAACCGGCGGTAATGTCGATAGTGGCAATGGTACAGGCGGCTGGAATGAACGGCGAACGGAAGCAGCTCAGGATCTTGTCAACTGGCTGGCGACAGACCCAACCAATAGCGGCGACCCGGATGTCTTGATCATCGGCGATCTCAATGCCTATGCGAAAGAATCGCCAATTACCACCATTGAAGCAGCGGGCTATATCAATCTCATCGGCCACTTTGGCGGTGACGAAGCCTACTCCTACATCTTTGATGGGCAGGCCGGCTATCTTGACCATGCGCTCGCCAGCACCAGTTTGTTCAGCCAAACGACCGGCGCCACCGATTGGCACATCAACACCGATGAACCGAAGGTGTTGGATTATGAAATGCGCTTCAACCCGCCGGGATATTACAGCCCTACCCCGTTCCGCGCCTCGGATCATGATCCGGTTCTCATCGGTTTCACCCTGGGTGCGCCTAGCCCGATTACGGACACCACCGGTATTACGGACACCACGGGTGTTACCGATACCACCGACGTCACCGATACGACTGGGATTACGGAGACAGTGGACGTTACCGATACGACCGGCATCACAGAAACAACCGGGATTACCGACACGACTGGGATTACTGAAACAACCGGTATTACGGATACGACTGGCATCACGGAGACAACCGGTGTTACTGACACGGAAGAAATTACTGACAGTACCGGTGTGACCGACACCCTTGCGCCACCGGTCACAGGCCCTGTCACCGATACCGTGACAGGGCCGCCACCGACGCAACCCGCCAATCCGCCAGCAACGTATGTGGTACGCGCCGGCGACACGCTATCCACCCTCGCCCGCCGCTATAGTGTCACGATTGCCGCTTTGGCGCAAGCCAATCACCTGCCGATTCATGGCGAGCTACGGGTCGGGCGTCAGTTGACCATTCCACCGGTGCAGCCGGGCGTTCCCTGTTGGCGCAACATTGAGGGGCAAGCTGGCGAAACCGTCGCGACCATTGCCGACCGTTACAACGCCGCCGCCGACCGTCTTGCCCAGTTTAACGGGCTGACCGATGGCGCTGCCTCGGTGGCCGGTCGCACCGTCTGCATTCCCAATATTTACGCCGCGGGCTATGTCGCCCCGCCGCCGGACGCCATCGCCTACATTGTCCAGTCGGGTGACACCCTCCAAGCCATAGCCAACCGCTACAATGTGTCGGTCGCGCAGATCCAACGGCGCAATAACCTGACCAATCCCGATTATTTGGATGTCGGTCAACGCTTGCAGATCCCCCGTTAGTACGTCAGCAACAGACGAGGTTGATAAGCTTCTTGGCAGCTTGCCAAACTCGTCTGTTCTTGATGAGAGTAGTTAATGTTGCCGGCCATGTTCCCACTGGTGTTGTATAATGGTGATGATAAGTGGACGGCGCCAGATAATATTGACCAGTTGATTGAGACGGAAGTTGACTTGGGCCAATATGGTCTCCATTTTGAGCATTTCGTCATTGCCGAAAATGCGTATGGCAAAGAGTAGCTGGCGAAGATTGATAATATCATTGCCACCCTTTTTCTTGCCGAAGCCCATTACGACTTGCCACTCATTTTGGAAAAGTTGTTGACTTTATATGACACAGAACCGGACCGTCAGGCGCTGATGCTCTTCATCAACTGATTTCGCCAGTTGGCGGCGCATGGCCGGCTGAAAAGCGCCGATTTTGCACAGATTGAAGAACAGGATCTGACACGCGAGGAGGTTAAAAGCATGTTAGTTAAAGCACTGGAGCGCGAACGCGAGCTAATTTTTGATAACGGCAAGAAGGAAGGCATTGACATCGGTAAGAAGGAAGGTATTGAGGAACGCAATCGCCAAATTGTTCACGCAATGGTGGCGAACGGGTTTGCGTTGTCAGCCATTGCGAGCTTGTTAGCCCTTTCACTACCGGAGGTCGAACACCTTTTGGCTACACAGGAAAAGAATAGTGACGCCCCGTCCGTACAGGATGATCCAGCTTGAGAGGAAGTGAACTTTTCCTATGCTACCCATGCCAGTTCCTCCTCAATTTCGCATCATCGCCCACCGAGGCGCGTCGGCCTATGTGCCGGAGAATACGCTGGCAGCCTTCCAATTGGCCTATGACATGGGCGTGACGGAGATTGAAACCGATGTGCAACTGACCACCGATGGCGTCGTTGTGCTTTGTCATGACCGCACGCTGACGCGTTATGGTCACGGCGAACAGGTGGTGGAGGAGATGACGTGGGGTGAGTTGGCGACGCTGGATATGGGTTCCTGGTTTTCGCCCCATCTACATCACGATAAACGAATGCTCGCGCTGGACGAACTGCTGGCGACCTTTGGCGACAAGCTGACCTATCACATTGAGCTAAAGGGGCATGCTCCCCAACTAGCCGCTGCCACCCACAAGCTGATCAGCGCGCACCGCCTGCAAGAGAATTGCCTGATCACCTCGTTTGATGACAACTGGCTCGCCACCATGCGCCAGATTGACCCAACGCTCCGTCTGGGCTGGCTGGTTTCGACCATTGACGAGCAGGTCATTGCCAGAGCCAAAGCGCTTCAGTTATATCAACTCTGTCCTCGCGCCGACCAGGTGACAGCGGAGATGGTGGCGCAAGCACGCACAGTGGTCACGGAGGTGCGCGCCTGGGGTCTACAAAGCGAACGTGTCGCCAGCCAGGCACGCGATGTCCAAGCGCTGATCCATCGCCTCCTCGCCGCCGGCTGCGATGGAATGACGATCAACTGGCCGGATTGGGTGCGCCGCAAAGGCTGACAACGCGTCGGAAAAGGAAAGGTGCCAATTTTGTATGAATGCGCCAGCCTCATCACGTCCTTGCGACCCCTTTTTGCAGGAGTGCGGCCATTTGCTCGGTGATCACGGCTTCCTTGCCGATCCTGGACGGGTTGAATATAGCGCAGAGGGCAACATCGTCTTCTATCATTACACCCATCGCCAACACTTGGATGCGATTCTAGCGCCGGGCCGCGGGTTGCACGCCCGTCTACCGGTTGTTCACTCTGATGTTGCGCCGGCATTTGTCGATTGTTATTTGGTCGAAGGGTTGCTGGAGCCACTGCCAACCTGGCTCCGCCAAAGCCCCTACTTTGGCGACCTCGGTCTCGAAATGATGCGCACCTATGTTGGTGACACCCTGTTGCGTATCGCAGTGCCGCCAACCTTTCCGGGGCTATATGTGGCCGACACGGCGCATAATTTTGAGTGCAAACATCAGGAGCGGCGGGGTCGCAGTGCGTTGGGGCTGGGCTACGACTGTCGGACTGGTAAGGAAGTTTGCCTGGCCGATATCCATTCGTATGTGCCGTTGTCGCAGTACCAAGGCGGCCATGTTGCCCCCAACGTCAAAGTTGTTCGCCAGGGGGAGGGTGTTGCGGTTCCGCAAATGTACATTTCGATCTGCCCCATACAACCACTAGCACCGACCACGCCAGATCAAGCAACCTAACTTTCCACCGGCAAACGAACCGGCTGTTGCCGCTGGAGCGAGAGTTGCACCGCCGTCTGCGCTTCGGCGGTGGGCAAGATGCGACGTGGGGAAGTCATAGGTTCCTGTTGTTCTTGAATACAAGTCAGGAAGTGGCGCACTGAATCGGTAAAGGCGCCGCTGAGTTTGCCGTTCACTTCAGTGGCCGTGGCCGGGCCGGTGAACCCGATCTCCTGACCGCCCCGTCGGTTGTAAAACTCGATCTTGCGCGTGCGATTCTGGTAGGTGATCACCCCTTCGGCGCCGATAATCTGCATATAGCCGTCGGCAATGGCCGGGTAGGTGTCGGGGTGAATCCAGGAAGAGTGAAAGTTGGTGCTGATATTGTTGCCAAAGCCAATCAGCACATTGACGCCATCATGCACCGGCACACCTTTGGCGTCCAGCACGCCCCGTGTCTCCTGGGCATAGACGCTGACCGGATCGACGCCCAGAAACCAGTGGGTCAAGTCCAAGTCATGGCTGCTCATAAAGTAGAAGGGGGAGCTGTGGGCGGCCCAACTCAACATCCCCGTCGGTACATAAATGGTATCAAATTTGAGCGATGTCACCATGAGCGGTTGGCCGATTTCGCCCCGGTCAATGGCCTGTTTGATCCAGGCATAGTCGGTGAGAAAGCGCTGGCTGTAATTGACCATCGTCACACAATTCGACGACGTGGATAATTGCGCCAGTTCCCGCACCTCGGCCAACGTGGTCGCCAGCGGCTTTTCGACAAAGACATGTTTGCCCGCCTGCAACGCCGCCACCACCGGGTCGCGGTGGAGGAAATCGGGCGTGACCACCGCCACCACATCCACCAAATCAGCGGCCAGCACGGTCTGTAGATCCGTATACGCTTTGGCACCAAAGCGGGTCGCCAATGTTTGGGCGCGTTCTTGATTGACATCCACCACCGCCACCAGACGGCTTTCGGGCTGTTCGTGAAAGACACGGGCGTGGCGCGTCCCCAAGAGACCAGCGCCAACAACGGCAATGCGAATGGGTGACATGGGTTCCTGCTTTCGTGATACGTGATAACGTGATTCGTGATAGCGTGATTCGTGATAACATGAACCGGAATTGTACTCATCGCGCTATCACGGAACACGCAACACGCATCACGCTATCACGGAACACGCAACATGCATCACGAATTACGAATCACGTTATCACGTATCACATCGATCTTACCCGATGCAGGAGCGTTTGCAAAGTTGACGGTAAGGCGGCTGTTGTGCTACAGTCTGTGGACATAACGAACCACTGTTTAGCTCGACCCAATGCCCATGCAAACTTTTTTACGCCGCTATGGCTGGAGCTACGCCTTTATCCTGCCCAGCATGATCACCTTTGTTCTCTTTGTTCTGGCGCCGGTCGTCTGGGCGTTGGTGATTTCCTTTCAGGATTTTAACTTGCGCCGGGGCGGGGTCTGGCTGGAGCCGATCTACCAGAATTATCTTTTGGCCTTCCGCCAATTTAATGGCTTGTTTGTCGATGCCATTCGCAACACGCTCATTTATGCCCTCTTTACGGTTACTTCTAATATTTTACTGGGGTTGATCATCGCCAGCTTGATCCAGCCGTTGAGCCACCGGGCGCGCACCTTCTTTCGCGCGGCCTATTACCTGCCGGCGGTCACCAGCGCGCTGATCGTCGGCATGACCTGGAGCTATATTTACAACGCCCAGTGGGGCTTTGCCAACTATCTCTTGGGCTTCTTCGGCGTGGCGCCGATTCGCTGGCTCTCTGACCCGGATCTGGCGCTCACCAGCATTACCCTTTCGGCAATTTTGACCATGCCGGCGACGGCGATTGTCCTCTACAGCGCCGCCATCGGCAGCATCCCGAATGAGTTTTATGAAGCCGCCGAGATCGATGGCGCCACGCCAGTGCGCCGCTGGTGGCATATTACCGTGCCACTCTTGCGCCCCACCACCCTCTATTTGTTGGTGATTTATACCATCGCCAGCTTTGAGGTCTTTGAACGGATCTACATCATGGCGCCCAGCGGCGTCGGCAACAGTACGCAGACGATGGTGACGCAGATCTACCAAAATGCCTTTCAACAGTTTGAGTTGGGCATTGCTTCGGCGCAGGCGTTTGTGCTTTTTGTCATGATTGTGATTGTGGCGATTTTTCAATTTCGCTTTTTGACCAGTGATGTGGAGTATTGACACGAAACACGAGACACGAGATACGAGACTGAGAGATTGGGTATGGCAGCGGTGGCGATTTCTAGTGGACAGGGACGTGGTTCACGCTTGACGTGGGTGAGTTGGGCGTTTTTGATTGTGACGACGATCATCGCGCTCTTTCCTATGTACTGGCTTTTTGTCAACGCGCTGACGCCGATTAGCTCGAATCCGCCGCTGACACCGATTTTGGTGCCGGCCTTTCAACTGGATAATATTGCGCGGCTGTTGACCGGTACGACGTTTTACCTGACCTGGATGCGCAACAGTCTGCTGGTGACGCTGCTGGTGACCTTGTGGCACGTCTTTTTTGATACGCTGGCGGGGTATGCCTTTGCCAAGAAGCGCTTTCCCCTGCGCGATGTTTTCTTCTGGCTGATTGTCAGCACGTTGATGATCCCGCCGCAGGTGACGCTGATTCCGCTCTATGTCATCACTTTGCGGCTGGGTTTGCATGACAACCTGCTGGCCGTGATCCTACCGGGGACGGCGTTGACCTTTGGCATCTTTCTCATGCGCCAGTATATCCAGACGCTGCCGACCGAGTTGGAAGACGCTGCGCACATTGACGGGTGTAGTGATTTTGGCGTCTTTCGCCATATCATTCTGCCCCTCTGCAAACCGGCGATTGCCTCGCTGGCGATCTTTACCTTTGTGCGGGTCTGGAATGATTTTCTCTGGCCGCTCATTGCCCTCAACCGGCCCCAGAATTACACCTTGACCGTCGGCGTCGCCAACCTGCAAGGGGAGTTTATGACCGACTGGGGGGTGATCTTTGCCGGCGCGGCGTTGGCGGCGCTGCCCATGATCATCTTCTTCCTGCTCTTTCAACGCTACTTTTTGGAAGGGGTGCGCATGGGCGCGATTAAGGGGTGAGGCGTAGGGGAGCGGATTTAGGCTACGCGAATTGTTTGTAGGAGGAACCCGTAACCCGTGCAACCCAAATCCGCTCCCCTATCCATCGTACAGTTACCGAGAACACAACGAGTTTGGCAAGCAACGTAGAACTTTCGTATCCGTTCAGGGACGGACGCCGGCCACCCTGCCCTGAAAACAACAGGATGCCGCAGATTGCGCAGATGAAAACCCTAGAAGAATCGTAACTACTCACCCCTCCCTACCCCTCCCCTGCTAAGGGAGGGAACCGTGGTGCGCTCGACCGTTCCCTCCGTTAGCAGGGGAGCGCACCTGGTAGGCCACCGCTTCTAGGCGCGGGAGGGGTGGCTTGGTAGTTACCAAGAATCTTTGGAATCTGCGAAATCCCTGTTACTTTCACGGCAGGGTGGCCTCGACCTGAATAGAAATGAATTTTCACCACGATCAGACCAATTCGTTGTCGTTTGCGCAACAGTATCATAAACGTTCAACCAAGGAGGCTCACACATGAACCGTTCATTGTTTACCAAAGCGCGCTACCTTTTGTTAGCGCTGCTACTGTTGGCCGTTGTCGGCTGTACGGCTGTGGCGCCGGCGCCGGCCGCCGAACAAGCGCCCGCTGAACCGACCGCCACCCCTGCACCGCCCCCCCCGCCGCGTGAAGCCAAAGGCGGCATCCGCAAGAGCGAAAGCGGCTATCAAGGGGTGCTGAACCTGTGGGTGTTGGGCTATACGCCGGGCAACCAATTTGCCAACCCCTTTGACAACGCCGTCGCCCAGTTTATGGCCGATAACCCCGACATTGAAGTCGCCATCACCGGCTACCCGCCCAACGATGAAGGCTTTACCAAGCTGACCACAGCCTTGCAGAGTGGCCAGGGCATCGACCTGCTGCGTCTGCCCTCAGATCGCTTGCCGGGCTATGTGCGCGATGATCTGATCGAGCCGGTCGAGCCATTCCTGAGCGATGCCGACAAGGCCGACATTCTGCCCAATGTGCTGGATGTGGTGCGCTTGAAGGATGGGCAAGCCTATGCCTGGCCGCTCTGGGTGGTGCCGATGGGGATGTATTTGAATGTCGATCTCTTTAAGGAAGCCGGCGTCGAATTGCCCTCTAAAGAATGGACCTATGAAGAGTTTGTCGAAACGGCCAAGAAGTTGACCTTTAAGCGCGCCAGCGGTGAACAGGTCTATGGCTTCTCCGCCTTTGTCGATCCCGGCGTTATCAACAGTTGGGCGCTCTGGATGAACGAGGCGCCGAGTGTACGCCCGCGCACGGAAGATGGCAAATTCGGCTTCAACACGCCCGAAGCCGCCGCCGCCCTCCAACGCTTTGCTGACCTGGCGCTGGTTCACAAAGTGACGCCGCCGGACTTTGGCACGATGAAGGATAGCGATGTCAAGGGTGGTTTTAAGGCCGGTCAATTTGCGATGGTTGTCGATGCCACTGGTTTTTCGCCGCAGTTGGTGGCCGACAAGATCAACTTTGAAATCTACCCGATTCCCACCTACAACGGCAACAAGTTGACCGTCGGCGCCGTCGGTCTGATTGCTGTCGCCAGGACTGATGATGAGGTGAAACGACAGGCCGCGATGGATCTGGCCCGCTACCTGACCAGCAGTGAGGTACAGGAAGATGTGCCGCCGGGCAGCAATGTTGCCACCGGTTTCTACCTGGCGCCGGGCGCCCGCCAATCGGTGACGGTGAATCCGCCGCTGGACAAATTCCTGCCCATGTTGCCCGATATGTGGATCACGCCGCTGGTACCGGATTGGAGCCAGTTTACCCGCCTTTTCCACACCCAATACCAGAACATCATCTTCGGGCAAGTGCAACCGGCTGATGCGATGGCTGAAATTGCTGAGGAAGCGGATCAGTTGTTGGCCGGTGAATAGATAGTCAAAGATGATTGATCGATAAGAATGTTGCACCCCACAACAAAAGCGGCTCGCCTGTCATTCTGAAAGAATCTTGCGATTACAATACGCTAGAGATTCTTTCAGAATGACAGGCGAGCCGTTAGGGTTCCATTGGAGTTGTTAGCGCCGCGCTGCCGGTAGGTAGAGCCGTTCATTCAATTCCCGCACCGGCGGCGCGGCGACGCTCGTCGCCATCCCCATCACCTCGATCTCATTCATGGCGGCGATAGTTTCCCAGTGCCAGCGACCAGTGACGGCGCCAATGGTAAAGCGCAGGCGGTCAATCTCCACTGGTTGCGCCAGCGCGATTAGCGTGCCGCCGTTCTCTAATGGCTCCACACGGCCAACGGCTAGCGTAGCGCCCACCTGACTATCCTTGTTGAAAAGCTGCAATTCGCCGGCGGTAATGGCATAGGGGCCATCCTTCTCCGGTTGGCCAAAGCCCTCCCAGTCGCCACCCGTTGGCGGGACGCCGACCAGCCGCACCGATTTGATGCGCAAGGGTTTCGTCCAGCGCAATTCGACCCACTCACCAACTGCCTGCCCCTTGGCCGAAAGCCAGCTTGATTCGTCATCCTGATAATTGGCATTCAACGCAGCGCGCACTTGCGCCGGGTAGACAAAGCGCGCCCCACTGGCATCACGCAGCCCATCACTGGCGGCAAAGGGCGCCGCCGGGCCACCAGCCGGAATTGGCACCCAGCCCCGCCGATCATTGAGAAAGCGGGGGCGGAAGGGTTGATAGTCCGGGGAATTGGGATCATTGTGATTGAAAAAGCTGCTGGCGCTCACCTCGGCATAGGGCGCGACATTTGTCCAGCCCTGGTTGGCTTCGTCCAACACCGCATCAAGCGAGCCGCTAACGTGGCCCATGTGACAGCCGGTGCAGGTGACGTTTTCGCCCGGTCGCGCCCAGGCGTTGCCCTGGGCAATGGAAATATAGCCCCGCTGCCAGTCGCGTACTACCCGCCCGTTGACATCACGTAGCACAAAGAAGGAGGGTGTATCCGCGGGAACAGTCACGGTGAAAGCGCCGAGCGGTGTCACCGGCGCGGTTGTCCAGAGGACGGCGCGCACTTCGTTGTCCTTGCGGAAGGTAGCGCACGGTTCGGGCCAGTCATCGTAACAGTTGCCGCCGCTAAATTGATTGGCATCCACCCACACCTCCACCTTGGCCACACTCCCCGGCGGCGGCGAGTTGCCGACATAGGGCAGTGTCAGCGGCGGGTTGGCGTAAATGTTGGTATTATGCAGCGTCGCAAGTTGGATGTCGTTGGGACCACGCTGGCTAAACCCATACTCATTGAGCGTGTTGGGCAAATTTCCCAGCGCCGGATCGTCGTTGGCAATCGCCGTAATCAGATCCGGCTTGGCCGTCCAACTGGTGCGCGCCACAAGCGGTTTGGCGTCCATCATATCCGCTGTCGCCATGCCGATGCTAGCGAGGTCAATGGTGACGGGCGTCTGGTTGCTGCCATCCAGCTCCATGACATAGAGTTCATAGCGCAGGGTGGAGCCGTATAATTTAAAGAGTTGACCACCCTCCACATGTTGTCCCGTCGTCGGCAAGCCGGCGTCTTCACGGGTTTGCGAATAGAGAATGCGCCCATCGGGCAACCCCCACGGGTGCAGGGCATAGGGCGGCGAGTCGTCATCATTCGTCCAGGCTTTTTGGAAGGTCAAGCCGACCAGCGCATCACGGGCATTGGCATAGGTCATGGCGACCCCTGGCTGGGCGACCCGAATGCCGGTCTCGAAAGTCGAGTGAAACATTGTACTGTCGGGCTGTGACGTAAATGCGACAAAGAGCGCATTCCCCTGCTGAATCACTGCGGGTTGGGCGGCATGATAGGTGTCCGAGACGCCATCGTCCTCGGCCAGCGACCAGCGAAAGGCCGGCGTCCAGGCAAAACGCTGGAAGTCGGTGCCGTCAGGGTTGAGGGTCATCAAGTGCCAGGTGTTGGGGGCGTCACGAATGGGAAAACCATCAGCCAGGCGACCGGTGGCGGGATTGAAGTCCTCATTCGGATTGGCATGAATGACTGTCCCGTCAGGTAGGGTCTGTTCATGATCGGCATTGTCAATGCGGTTGTAGATGCCGGTTTCGGTCGGCTGGTTGAATTGATTCCACCAGCGCGCCACCAGGATGCGCCCATCGGGCAAGGGCGTCGGGTGCCAGAGGCTGCCTCGCTCTGAGGTGACGCGATGGAGATTGCCGCCGTCGGCATTCATCACATAAAGGTTGAGGGTGCGCCGGTCGTCATAGTGGCTACGCGAAGGGTAGCGGGAGGAGACAAAAACAATCCGCCCATCGGCCAGGTAAGCAGGAAAGAGGTCGTCGTAGGTGCCATACTCCTCCTGGTTGAGAAAGTGGGCAGCGTTGGGGATGGCAAAGGTGCGGTCGGAAAAGGTCAATTGCCGAAAGCCGCTGCCATCGACATTGATCTCATAGAGCCGCCAGCCGGAATCGTTGGTGGCGGGCGCCAGGGTGGTGGCGCCGGCAAAGACGATTTTTGTGCCGGCAAAATTCACATCCGGTGATTGGACATCAACCAGGCCCGGTGTGTTATAGACAAAGAGCGAACCATCGCTATCGCGGCGCACCAATTTGCTGCCCGGTGCAAATTTCGCTAACCCGGTGCCAAATTGGCCGGCCGGCCCCCGTTCATTTTTGAAGAGGCGATCCTGGGTAGCCAGATGGCTGCGGGCGACAAAGATCAACGGCGGCAACGGATCGGCGCCGACAGCAGTGTGGGGCGCTAACAGCCCGTTTTGCCCGGCAAATAAGGCGGTTACGAGTAATAAGAGCGGCAGCCAAAGTGGACGCTGCCGAAGGTATAGCGGTTGCGATTTTCGCGCCATAATCAATTTCTCACCTTTGCGTTCTGTTAGTCATTCGGGGACTCACCATCTTCGTCCCACGGTAAGTGTAGCAAAAAGCGAGGCTTAACGCTGGGCGCATAAACAATGATTGGTTGCCTACTACCCTGTAATCTACCCGCGCGAGGTGAGTGTTGCGCAACTACGACCGTCAATAGGGGTTGTTATGCTAGAGCAATTACCCTCATTAACCCGCTTTATGAACGACAAGGGAAGGGCCGACTATGCAACGCGAAAAGATTGATGCACTGCTGGCGCAGATTCGCGCCACACGGGAAGAAACGCTGCGCACTTTACAGGATGCGACTGAGGCCGAATTCACCTTGCGTACAGACCTACAACGCTGGGACGACCTGCGGCGTGTCTTGCTACGCTTTGGCGACCACATGCGCGAACATAGCAATCAGTTAGAAGATGCCCGCCAGAAAACCGGCGCCGGGCCGACGATGCCGCAACGCATGTTGGCCGAAGCCGAACGCGCTTGGGGCCAGTTACTGGCGGCAACTGTTGGCTTGACGGATGAAACCGCCAGCCGCCAACCGGACGATGGCGGTTGGTCGGCGCTCCAGGTCTTGGAGCATATTGCCGAGGTGGAGCAAAATGTTCTGTTAGCGGCAGCACAACGTACGCGCTCGACCTAATGCTCGGTCACACGCCAGCGATGACCGTCATGGGAGAGAAGCCGATCGGCTTCTTTGGGTCCCCAGCTACCTTTGGGGTAGGTAACGATAGGGGGGGTGTCCGGGGTAGACCAACCCTGAAGAATCGGGTCAATCAGGCGCCAGGCCTGGATGATCTCGTCGTTACGCGCAAAGAGCAGGGCGTCACCGTGCAGGGCGTCGAGCAGCAAGCGCTCATAGGCGTCGGGCAGGGTGCGATCCGGGAAGGCGTCACGATAGTGGAACTCCAGATCGACGGTGCGCATCTCTTGACTCGAATCGGGGACTTTGGCTTCAAAGGTGAGATGGATGCCTTCATCCGGTTGCACCATAATCGAGAGCACATTGGAGAAGCGATTGTTAACTAGGCCAAACATCACCAGCGGTGGGCGCTTGAAGACAATGGCAATCTCCGACTGTTTCTTGGCTAAGGCTTTGCCGGAACGCAGATAAAAGGGCACGCCTTGCCAGCGCCAGTTGTCAATGTAGAGTTTGAGCGCGGCATAGGTGGGCGTTTGGGAGTCGGGGGCCACGCCTTTGGCCTCCCGATAGCCTTCATACTGAGCGCGCACCGTATTCGCCAGTTCAAGCGGGCGAACAGCAGAGAGAACCTTGACCTTTTCATTGCGCAACGTATCGGCATTGTAGGGGGCCGGCGGCTCCACTGTGATTAGAGTCAGGAGTTGCAACAGGTGGTTCTGGAACATATCGCGCAGAACGCCGGCTTCGTCATAATAGCCGGCCCGGCTGCCGACATCGACGGTTTCGGCCACTGTAATCTGGACATGGTCAATATAGTTGCGATTCCAGAGCGGTTCAAAGATGGCATTGGCAAAGCGCATAAAGAGAATATTTTGCGCCGTCTCTTTGCCCAAATAGTGGTCGATGCGGTAAATCTGGCGCTCCTGCCAATGGGCGCAAATCGTTTCATCCAATGCCAAAGCGCTGGCCAGGTCATGACCAAAAGGTTTCTCAATGACCAGCTTGCGCGGTCCTTCGCTTTCGTCGGCCAAACCAGCCTCGCCTAAAAAGGTCGCCGCCGGGCCATCATGTTCGGGCGCCGTTGCCAAGTAGTAGAGCCGATTGGCCGGACCGCCCTCCACGTCGTGGAGAAAGTTGCCCAGGCGGGCATAATCTTCCGCCACGTCCAGATTACCCTGAAAATAACGAAGCCGTTCGGCAAAGGCGCGCCAGGAATCCTCTTCATAACTGCTGCTAAACTCCTGTACACCGCTTTGTAACGGCTTGCGAAAGGCGGCATCATCCCATGGACGGCGCGCAAAGCCCACAATCCAGAGCTTTTCCGGCAACCGCTGCTTACAAAAAGAGTTGTACAACGCCGGCATCAACTTGCGCCGTGTCAAATCACCCGATGCCCCGAAAATGACAATTGTGGTGGGGAGTTGTTCATTCATAGCCGCAACCTCGCCTTTGTCAGAAGACAGAAGTCAGAAAACACATTGTTTCCAGAATAACACCATCTGTCAGAAGCCGGTGTGATAATGCTACCATTAGAAATTGTATAACTACTAAGCTCTGAGCCAGTCCGTGACTGGCTCAGAGCTTAGTAGTTATACAATTGTCAATAAATCGCAAAAATCAATATACCCTTTTTCCCATACAATAAGACAATTGTATCGCTTCACTGAGTCAAATTGCCGCCATTGGACTTTTCTGGTAAAGTACCCAGTCAACAGTTGAACAGTGTGCGCAGCCCAAAACTAGTGCTATGCCATCGGCACAAAGGTGTTGATTTGTCACGGCAAGGCAACACAGTCTTTATTTTCGCAGCAGATGGTTACGTTTCTGAAAGGTGTACACCCACGCATGAAGCTAACTTCTTTGTTACCCAGCCGCTCGCCAGCGCTTTGCCACCCGCGCTTTCGCCGTCTCCTCGCTGTTGTTCTGCCCACGATGGCGATCCTTGTGCTCTTGCTATGGCAATTTGCGCAACCGAGCAGCCATTTGTATGCCCAGAATAACCTGCCGGCGTTACGCTATACAACCACGGGGAGCAGCGGCCCAACTATCACCATCGGCTGGGTTTATAATCGTGCTTATCCGGAGGAAGCGCCTTATGTGGGCGACCCATCAAATCCCAATGCGCCAAAGCTGTCGATCACGCTGCCCCAGATCTTGGACTGGGTGCAGAGCAGAAACTTTACGCCAACCATCCAATCGCTCGGCAATGGGGTTTGGCAGTTGGATGTCAATCTTGTAATCCTTGACAACGCGCGCCTGGATCTGACCGGCGCCAGCGGCGTCAAAGAGTTGCGTATGACCAGTCGACCGGACGCGTCGTTCAATATTATCGCCAGAGGTGGCTGGATTAACATTGATGGCATCAAAGTCTATTCATGGGATAATTCCCCCGGTGTCAATAGTTATGACCAGACCTTCTTAACCGTCAACGATGTCATGCAAACTCGTTCTTATCTGGCAGCACTCTACGGCGGGCGCATGGACATCAAAAACGCTGAGATCATGTATTTGGGTTATGAAGAGTTAAACCACCGGGTGGGCTATGGCAAAGGCGAACCAAGTGGGATTTCCTGGCGGTTGCGCCCGCAAGGGGTGAGCGATCCGGCCACCGGCCCCAAAGGGAGCATTATCAACAGCAAGGTACATCATCTCTACTTTGGCATGTATAGCTATGAGGCGGTCGGGCTTGTGATCACCGACAATGAGTTTCACGATCACTATTTTTATGGCCTGGATCCCCACGACTATTCTTATGGCATGACGATTGCTAATAACAAAATCTATAATAACGGCTACACGGGTCTGGTGCTTTCCCGCGGCTGCACCGATAATGTGATTTATGGCAACCACATTTACAACAACGCGTCACATGGGCTGATGCTGGATCGCGGCGTCAATCGCAATCTGGTGTATAACAATGTGATCTACGACAATAAATATGATGGTTTTGCCATCTACCAATCCGGTTACAATGAGATCTACAACAATGAGATCCGCAATAATGGTCGGTATGGCTTTCGCATCTCCGCTGAATTTGACGATGCTGATATTTTCGATGATGTTGCCAGTGACAATGTCGTGCGCAACAACATCATCAGCGGCAGTGGTAAGCATGGCATCTATTTGATTGATCGGGCGGATCGGAATGTGATCGTCGCCAATCAAGTCATTTCCAGTGCCGAAGTTGGCATTTGGCTCAATGCCGGGCTGAATATCATCCAGGGTAACACCGTGATCGGCAGCGGGAAAGATGGGCTGCTCATCGACAACAAACCATACACAGCCGGGACCAACCCGGGCGGCCCCTCCAAGCCCCCGTTGGGCCAGCCGGGCGTACAGAATCAGATCCTCGCTAATCATATTGAACGCAGTGGCGAACGGGGTATTGATGTGATCAATGGCGGCAACAATCGCATTGGTTCACTGGGCGCCGGGAATTTGATCGTCGATAATGCGTTAGGCGGCATTTTGTTACGCACAACCGGCGCGACGCTGGTTGATAGTAATGAAATTCGGCGCAACCGCGCCGGCAACGGCGCCGGCGTCAACACCATTTGTACGCCGGGTGCGCCAGTGACCCATACCTTTACCAACAATATCATTGCGGACAATCTCACCAGCAACACCAAGGGCTATGGCGCCGGCATTACTCTGGGGGACGGCTGTTTGGCCCAAGTGAGCGGCAACTGGTTCGCCAACAACCGCACCGTCAATGGCGAAGCGGCCAATTTACAAAACGGCAACCTGGCCGGCGCCCCCGATATTCAGGCCGGCAATAATGTCTGGGGGGCGACCGATCTAGCAGCCGTCGAGTTAGGCATCTGGCATCAAGTTGATCTGCCGACCTTGGGCCGCGTCAACTTCCAGCCGCTCGGCGCCCTGTCGCCTACGCCGCCGGCCACGCCGATCCCCACCGCCACCCATACCCCCACCGTCACGCCGACCATGACCCCCTTTCCGGGGGGAGCCGGCACCCCCCAGGCAACGCCCACCGCCACCCCCACCGGCACGCGCACGCCGGAACCGCCGGTGACAGGTGGTAGGGCGCTCTATTTGCCGCTGGTGCTACGGTAAATCTCTGTGTCGTAAAGAGAGGTTCTATCTCTGAGCATCACCGGATACTCGCGATAGAACCCCGCCGCTTCCAACAACGGCTGACCGGCGCTACCCAGGATCGGTTGTTCATTCCAGCGTTCGACGGTGATCCGGCGTTCGATATGGGCGAGGTGTTGCAGCCAACAGGTAATGGCTTGCGGCAACAGCCCGTCATCGACGCCTTGCCCGGTTGTCAATTGGGCGCCATTACCTTCGATAAGCAGAAGAGGCAACCCGCGTTGCAACACCAGCCAGGTGGACGGAATGCGGGCAAAGGTGAAGGGTTGACCGTCAAAGCGCAAGGGGCCATCGGCCAAGGCCGGGCCGTAGAGGTTGGCCGGGTCACAAGCATTGAGCAAAACAAGCCCATCAGCGGTTGGCGACGCACTCCCCAAGCCCCGCAGCTCTTCCACCACCGACGGCAGGGCAAATTGTACGCCCGGCAATCCTTGGACAAAGTAGCCGCGCCGTACTTCACCGCGCATCTCCAGCCGTTGGAATTCCTGATAGAGCAAGCCCCAATCCCAGGCGCCGGCTTCGTTGGCCAGCGTTTCATGAGTGACAATACCCCAGCGCGCCAATAATTGACGGGCCTGTTGCGCCACTTGGTCAGCCAGGGTCGGCGCTTTGCCGAGGACGCCAAAGCGATGAACCAATGTCCAGCGCCCCTCTTGTACCGTAGGCGTGACGACTTCTTCCACCCGTTCGAGCCGTGTCGGCGAGCTCACGTCGAGCCGTTGACGTACCCGTCGTTTGGCCGCCTGCATCTCGCTGTGGCTGGGGCGGCGACCGATGGCAAATTGAGGCGGGCGGTTGCCCAGCCGTTCGGCCAACTGCGCTTCGAGGGTACTGAGCGGGCGTTGCGGTTGGGTTGAACGGGGCGCGCCCCCTTGCACCAGCCGTTGCAGGGCAAGCAGGCTGTCATTCGTCACTAGTCCCGCCATTACCAGTTCCAATAAGGCGCTTTCCACTGCGGCTTCACTCAGATCAAGGGCGATGCGCAAATCGGTGGCAAAGACGGCGCCTTCACTTTTTAGAAAGGCCAAGATCGCCTGGGCATCTGCACCCAATGGGGTGAAATCAGTCGGCAGCAGTTCCAGATAGATGCTGCCTTCACCCCGGAAAAGGAACCGAATGCGCCCCCGCCGGGGATCAACGCCGCCGGCGCCCACCCAAACCAGGTCACCGCTTTGACAGAGTGTCGCCAGTTCTATGGTCTGGTAGTGCGCCAACCGCAACGGCAAGACGGCATTCTCCCAGAGGCGACCGATGACCGGTACGGCGCGCAGTTGTTGCAACACCTTGCGTAAGGCGCCTTCACCCTGTAAACGGGTGGCCGGGTGCAAATGCTGCCAGCGGGTCAAAAAGTCGGCATAGACCGGCAACGGCGCCGCTTGCACCTCCTTGCGCAACAAGGTGAGGGTGCGGCGGTGCATCTGTTCCAGCGTGTGGCGGTCAAGATATTCGGCAGTCGCGGTTGCCGTTGCCGTTGGGGTTGATGATGGCGTGAATTGTCCATGTGCGAGGGCACGGCTTTCCACCAAGCGCGCTAGTTCAGTTTCCAACCATTCCACCGGAAACGCATAGCGGGCCAGAATCATCGCACTCGTTACTGGCCCCACCTGCCGCAAAAAGCGTTCCAAAATCGCAAGCCGGGCTTCATCAGGACGCGGATTTTCGCGGACAGACGCGGATTCTTTCTGATCAGGAAGCGCAATCCGCGTTTGTCCGCGAAAATCCGCGTCCTGGTCAAAAGCCGCGACATACTCAGGCAGATACTCGGCGGCGACCCAGCGGGTGCGCGGGCCGTGGGCGGTCGGCAGTTCCAGTTCAACAATGCGTTGGGCGCCGGCCAGTTGACCGATCCAGCCGGCGGGGTCAACGGTGGTGCGCAGGGCAATTTCGCTGGTGGCGAGGTCGCCGAGTTCCTGGAACAGGGCAGCCAGTTCTTCCCGCGTGCGCGCTTGGGCGGTGGGCGCCGTGCGTTGGAGTTGGTCGCGAATGGCGGCGACCGCTTCCGGCTTGAGCAGGTCGGCCAGATTGACATCTTTGAGCAGATCCTGCAACAGGTCACGGTTGATCGCCAGCGTCTGTAACTGCCGTTCAGCTTTCGGCGTATCCCACTCATACATGTAGAAAGCGATGAGATCCCACAATAAACTCTGCGCCACCGGCGACGGGCTGAACGATTCCAGCACCTCCACCCGAATGGTTCCCTGCTGAATGCCGGTCAGCACCTGTTCGAGGTGGGGCAGATCCATCACCTCTTCGAGACAATCGCGATAGGTTTCGGCGACAATGGGGAAATCGGGGAGTTTGCGCACAACCTGGAGCAGATCTTTGGCGCGCAGGCGTTGCAACCAGAAGGGGGTGCGTTTGCCCTTGCCGGCGCCGGGCAGCATCAGCGCACGGGCCGCGTTTTGCCGAAACTGGGCGCCAAAGACCGCCGAGTTGGGTAGTTCCTGCAAAATCCGTTCGCGCGCCTCGTTGGGACTCATGGTCGTCACCAGGTCGATGGGGATTTCCGTATCGGCGTCGGGGAAGCGGAAGAGGATGCCGTCATCATTGCTCTCCAACTCCACCTCGACGCCGAGCCGCTCCCGCAGCGCGCTGGCGAGCGCCAACCCCCAGAGACCATTGACCTTACCGCCAAAAGGACTTTGCACGACCAATCGCGGGTCCCCCAACGTATCTTCAAAAAGTTCGACCAGAATCATCCGGTCAGAGGAGATGGCGCCGGCATGATCCAACTGGCCGGCCACGTAGTCGATCACCGCCCAGGCAGAGTTGGCATCCAATGCATAGTCTTGCCGCAACCAAGTCAGCAGGTCGCCGACGGCGGCGCTTTCGCGCTGTTCCAACAAGGCGCGACAACTGGGGAGATCCAACTGGCGACGGACGGCAGTCAACCGTTCCGCTACGGCGCGGCGAAAGGCGCCAACGCGTTGGCCCAACGCATAGGGCCGCCAGGGAAAGTCGCCACGCCAGAAGGGCATGCGAGGGGTGGCGCCGGGGGCGTCGGCCACCAACACCTTGTTGTCCGTAATCTCAATGACGCGCCAGACCTGGGAGCCAAGGATCAGCGTATCACCGGGGCGGGTTTCGTAGACAAACTCTTCGTCCAATTCGCCCAGCTTGGTCTTGCCGTCGCCCAGATAGGCGCCAAAGGCGCCACGGTCGGTGATCGTGCCGCCATTGGTCAAGGCCAGCAGCCGCGCCCCCGGCAACGCCGCCACCTGATGGTTGATCTGATCCCAGACCAGGCGGGCGCGCAACTCACGATGGGCGACGCTGGGGTAGCGCCCGGTCAACATCTCTAGTACAGCGGTGAAGGCGCGCCAGGTCAAATCAGTGTAGGGGTAGGCGCCGCGGATCAGATCATAGAGCGCCGACACGGACCATTGTTCAACGGAAACCATGGCGACGATCTGTTGAGCCAGAATGTCCAGTGCGTTCCGTGGCGTGTGCAACGGCTCAACGTCACCCCGTAACATGCCACCCGCCACCGCCGCCGCTTCCATCACATCTTCGCGATGGGTGGGGTAGATGCGCCCTTTGCTGGTCTGCCCCACCAGATGGCCGGCGCGACCCACCCGTTGCAAGCCCTGGGCAACTGCTTTGGGTGACTGCAATTGGACAACCAGATCCACGGCGCCGATGTCGATCCCCAGTTCCAGCGATGAGGTGCCGATGAGGGCGGGCAGACGACCAGCTTTCAGATCACTCTCTAATGCCAGCCGCACCTCTTTCGACATGCTGCCATGATGGGCGCGAATCGGGTTGGTCAATTCGCCCCGACTGGCGCCAAACAGCCCCAGCCCTTTGGCGACGCCGCCCTCCACCAGGCCACTACCCGTCCCTTGTTCGCCGGCGATCTGTTCATTGAGCCAATCGGCGGCCCGTTCCGCCAGGCGCCGGTTGTTGACAAAAATAAGAGTGGTCTGATGCCGGCGAATCTGGTCGAGGACGCGTGGCACAATCGACGGCCAGATGGAGTCGCCGGGCAGGTTGCGAAAATCCTCGACCACTGTCTCCACCAGAAGATCGAGCGCTTTGCGATAGCCGGCATCGACAATGGTGACAGGCCGCGGCGCCAAGGTGCGGGCGTCGCCGTCGCCCTGCCAGGTGTTGCCGCCCAGATAGCGCGCCACCTCTTCCAGCGGGCGAATGGTGGCAGAGAGGCCGATGCGCTGGATGGGTTGATCGGCCAGTTGTTGCAACCGCTCCAGCGTAATTGCCAGGTGAACGCCCCGCTTGGAGCCGACCAACGTGTGAATTTCATCGACAATGACGGTGCGCACGGTGCGAAAGAGATCGCGCGCCTTCGGGCTGGTCAACAAAATGTAGAGTGATTCCGGCGTTGTGATCAAAATATGAGGCGGCTTGCGCAGCATCGCCTGTCGTTCACGGGAAGGGGTGTCGCCGGAACGCACCGCGACACTGATTTCGGGCAATTCCACATCCATTGCCAACGCGGCTTTGCGTATGCCGGCCAGGGGGACACGCAGGTTGCGTTCAATGTCGTTGTTGAGCGCTTTGAGGGGGGAGATGTAGAGGAGGCGAGTTGCGCGCCCAGAGGGCTCCCGCGTGTTGCGTGATTCGTCTTGTAGTTCGTGAAAGAGTTGATCAATCCCCCAAAGAAAGGCGGTTAAGGTCTTGCCGGAGCCGGTGGGGGCAAGGATGAGCGTATGATCGCCGCGTTGAATAGCGGGCCAGCCACGAGCTTGGGGCGGCGTCGGTTGACCGAGGGTTGATTGAAACCAGGTGCGGGTTGGCGCCAGAAAGGCGTCAAGCATATCTACCGATTGGGAGGGTTCTTGCTTACTCAACATAGCTGATCTCCATACGAACATTTGTGCGTATAGGAGCATTATAGCACAGGTCGTCGCTTGCCGACAATGCGGAGCGTTGCGTGATCTGGGCTATGACGGGACACAACAACGGATTCAGGAAGTAACGAATTTCCTGCCGAACCGAACATCCGCTGCTTCCTAAATCCGTTGTTGTGTTTCGCGTGCCCCAGCGCTTTACTTCTCTCGCACTGGTCGATCCGCCATAAAGTAGACCGCAATCGGTTTAAACCCCCAACGCGCCGCCCAGTCATGGAAGGAGTGGTTTTCGTAGCCTGATTCAAAGAAGATGCGGCTGATGCCATCGTGCGCTAACTGATCAAGCGCGGCCTGAAAAAGTTGACGACCGACACCGCCGCCTCGATAGGCCGGCAACAGGCAGAAATCTTGCAGGATGCCATAGCGGCTATAACGCCGCTCTACCTTTTCCACTACCTGGAAGCCTACCACCAGCCCACGCGCCACATCTTCGGCCACAAATTGACCTGCCGGATAATTCGCAAAGAGATCGCTAAATTCCTCCTGCCAGAGTTCACGGCGGTGGGGACTGAGCGTCTGCGCGTCGAGCGCCACCCCTTCTTGCAATTCACTAAAGGAGATATAGCCGGGATGGGTGGAGGCGACCTGATCGAAAACATCGACCATCGCAGC
This sequence comes from Caldilinea sp. CFX5, assembly GCA_021405325.1. Next base: position 47,649 of record QWII01000061.1, read on the forward strand.
AATATCTTCAAAGCGCATGGTGCGGACAATTGTCGTCATACATTTTTCCTTGTCAATAGTTGTTGAACAATGATTATACAGGTGTTCCATCATAAAAAAATCTGCGCAATCTGCGAAATCTTTGATCGGTCAAAATTTGGGCATCCCACCGCAATCGCGCTATACTTGTCAACATGAAATGATTGATGCTAGTTTGAGGAGCTAACTCGTGCCTACCCGTCCCGACCCTACCCGCCCTGACATTGTTCTACTCGTGCTTGACACCCATCGTGCGGACCGGCTCTCCTGCTACGGCTACGACCAACCGACCACCCCCCATCTGGATGCCTTTGCGGCTGACGCCACCCGTTTTCGCCATGCCTTTTCTGCCGCCCAGTGGACCGTGCCGTCGCACACCTCGCTGTTTACCGGCCTTTACCCGTCGGTGCACGGCACCCAGCAATCCTTTTCAGTTGTGCCGGACAGCCTGCCCTTGCTGGCTGAACGGTTGGGCGCCGATGGCTACTACACCGCCGCCTTTTGTAATAACCCGCTGGTTGGTGTGGTGAACAACGGCTTGCGCCGCGGCTTTTACAGTTTTCTCAACTATAGCGGCTGGCTTACCAATCGGCCCAACCAGGCGGGCCGACCGTTGACCCTCTTTGGGCGCTATCGGCAATTTTTTAAACGTATGTTAAGCGGCGTCTTGCATCACATGCAAGATTCCTTTGCCCGTTCCGATGCGCTGCTCGACTTCGCCTTTACGCCGCTCATGGTGCCCTTTTGGCAGACGGCGCTCAGTTTCAAGGGCAATACGGCTAAATCACTCAACGATGCGGCGCGGCTGTTGATCAACCGTAAAGAGACGTTGCGTGACCAGCCCGTCTTCGAGTTTATCAACCTAATGGGCACGCACATGCCCTTCCATCCGCCCCGCGCCTATATCGAACGCTTTGCCCCCGAGCTGCTGCGCGACAAAAGCGCCCAACGCTATCTCCAACGCTTCAACGGCGATGTCTTTGGGTGGCTGGCGCCGTTGAGCAGTCCGCTCGCCGCTGAACACAAGTCCTTGCTGGATGGCATGTACAATGCGGAAGTGGCAGCGCAGGATGAACAGCTTGGCATCTTCTTCAACAAGCTGCGCAGCAGTGGCGCGTTGGATCACACATTAGTGATGGTCGTGGCGGATCATGGCGAGCACCTGGGTGAAAAACATCTGCTCGGCCATACGGTTTCGCTGTATAATGTGCTGACCCATGTGCCGCTCATTGTGCGCGACCCCAGCGGCGCTTTGCCCAAGGGCGTGGTTGATCAGAATGTTTCGACCCGCCGCGTCTGTCAGACTGCGCTGGCGGCTGCCGGTCTCGCGACGGAGGCCGAAGCGTCTTATGCCTTGCACAAGTTGGGGGCCAATGATCCCGACCGCGGGGTTGTCTTTGCCGAAGCGCAGACGCCACAGAATGTGCTCAACTTGATGATCAAGCACAAACCGGATCTCGTGCGCGACCATCGCACCGATCAGAAGCGGCGAGCCGTTTGGCGTGACGAACACAAGTTGATCCAAACCGGCGCCGACGGGATCGAACTCTACAACTTCATCGCTGATCCGCAAGAGACGACCAATTTGGCGATGGCGCAACCGGAACTAGCTCGTGATCTGCGCGAAACCCTGCGCGCCTTTGAGCGCGATGCAGAAAAAGCCGCCATTACTTCAACCGAAGTATTAAATCAAGATGACCCACAGTTGCGCCGCCGGTTGCGGGCATTAGGATATTTAGAGTAAGCGCTAGCAGCTCAACCATAAACCGTACTTTGCGAGATTGCGAGATGAAGAGATGGAGTGCCTAAAACCCAATCTCTCCATCTCGCAATCTCTTGATCTCATGAAGAGGAAAATTATGTATCCACCGGTTGATCCGATTATTTTTCAAGCAGGGCCGCTGGCCTTGCGTTGGTATGGCATCTTGCTCGTGACCGGCATGATCCTAGCGGCGTGGGTGGCCAGCCGCTATGTCACCCGACGCGGCGAGGATGGCGAAAAGGTGTGGGATATGTTGGTCTGGGTGTTAATTCCCGGCCTGATCGGCGCCCGCCTTTATTATGTCTTTGTTCAATCACCGCGCGGGCCGGAAGGCTTGGGGCGTTTTTTAGAAAACCCGGTCTCGATCCTGCAAATTTGGACAGGCGGCATTCACATCTATGGCGCCTTGATTTTAGGTGGGTTGGCGCTGATTCTCTTTGCGCGCTGGAACAAGCTCAATCTGCCGGTCTACCTGGATGGGCTGGGCATCGGGGTGCCATTGGGACAGGCGATTGGCCGCTGGGCTAACTTTATCAACCAGGAACTCTATGGCCCGCCGACCACCTTGCCCTGGGGTTTACGCATCGACCCGGAACATCGCATTCCGCCCTATCATGACTTTGCCCGCTTCCCGGAGAGTACCCGTTTTCACCCGCTCTTTCTCTATGAGTCACTCTGGAATTTCATCGGCTTCGGGCTGATCTTCTGGCTCTCCCGCCGCTTTGAAAACAAGCTGCGCCCCGGCGATCTCTTTTTGTGCTACCTGATCTGGTATCCGCTAGGCCGCTTCTTTATCGAATTTATCCGCACTGACTCCTGGTTCTTTGCCGGCACGCCCTTTAACATGGTTCATGTGATCTCAGCCGTGGTCATCATCGCTTCTGCCATTGCCCTGTTCTTACGCCATCGCAATTACCAGCCGGAGACAACGCAGGAAAGTGCGACAGTGTAAAACGTGATGCGAGTGGCGTGAACGGTGAATCCGTGTTTCTTCTGTCTGTGTTTAGTCGTTTATGATCCGCCCAACGACTAAACACAGACAGAAGGAACACGGCGGTAATTCAGCCGCACGTATTAAACGCGATTACGATATAAGTTTGGATCAACCACCGTCGCCATCTTCGGCACATCCAGCCCGCCGCCCAGGAATTGATTGACCTGGACGGCTTGCGCTTCCGGCTCCCGCAGCAAGTCGCTATAGTGGATGTACAGCACCTGAAAATTGGGCTGTTGCGCCAGCCAGTGACGAATCGCCACAAGATGTTTCTGAAAGAGCGCCGTCAACTCGGCATCATCGGCGGCATCCGTATCCGCGTTGCGATGAGCCAACATCTTGCGCTGCGAGGCCAACACTTCGGCCAGATGACGCTCCACAAAAATGACCTTGTAGTGGTAGGTCGCCGGTAGGTGTTGGAGCAGCATCGAGATCACCTTAACGGCATGGCCCGGCGCTGTCGCCAGCCATGCCGTATCGCCCCGATCCAATTGTTTCACCCGTTCAAATTCATAATATCCCTGCGGATTATCCATGTCGGCGGTACGCTGATTGTCGGTTAGGGGTGGCAGACCGCCCGCTTCCAACATGCGCATCATCATCGAAGTGCCGGAACGTGGCAAACCGGAGACAATGGTAATAGGAGGGTGGGTTGCCTTGGCGCCAAAGAGGCGTTGAAACCACGTTTTCATTGATCGATCCTGTCATCACTGGCTTAGTTAAGTCGGGTTCAAACCCGCCGCTAACAGCGAGAAGCCGCCTCAGCGGCTGAGATAACATTGCACCAGCCGCTGAGGCGGCTTCTCGCTGTTAGCGGCAGTTTCAACTGCTGTCTGTTGTCGCACCCATTAAACATGGCGTTGGGAAAAATGTCAATTAATCCCTGCCAAAAGAAAGGCGGCTACGCCGTGCTCGTAGCCGCCCTTCAAGGAGTGCCTGTGGTGTGTCAGTTGAAGGAATTCCGAGGAAGTCATTGGCGCACTACAGTCGTTTGGCTCCCCACAAACGCTGTAGCCGCAAGTAGGATAGCAAGCCATTGTTAATAAATCATACATCGTTTTGTTAAGTTTTTGTGGTGGGTAGGTAGATAGGTAGACAGGTAGACAGGGAAATAGGACGTATCTACCTGTCTACCTGTCTACCTGTTTACCTGTCTACCTATCTGCATCCGAAAACTCTTCTCCGCCATATCGGCAATGGTGCGGCCAATGCTGATCGACGCCGTCGCTGCCGGGGATGGGGCGTTGAGGACATGCACCATATGTTCCGCTTCGGCGATACGGAAATCGTCAACCAGGGCGCCACTGGGTTCCAGGGCCTGGGCGCGCACGCCGGCCCCGGCCGGGTGAACATCGGCTGCCTGTAATTCCGGTAACAAGCGCTGCAATGCCTTCACAAAGGCTGCTTTGCTATACGAACGATGGAACTCGCCCAGGCCCATGCGCCAATGGTTGCGCGCCATCTGCCAGAAACCGGGGTAGGTTGCCATCTCCAACACATCACCCAGGCGGAAGCTGGAGCGGGTGTACCCTTCGCGCTTAAAGGCCAACACGGCATTCGGGCCGGCCTCCACCCCGCCATGAATCATGCGGGTAAAGTGGACGCCAAGAAAGGGGAAGGCCGGATCAGGCACAGGGTAAATGAGGTTTTTGACCAGGGAATGCTTGGCCGGCACCAATTCGTAATACTCGCCACGAAAGGGCGTAATCTTAAGTTTTGGATCAACCCCACAGAGGCGCGCCACCCGATCTGATTGCAAGCCGCCACAGTTGATCAGGTTGCGGCAGCGCACCTCACCCTGCGAAGTGCCAAGGCGCAGTTCATTCGGTTCACGCCGACAACTGAGCAAGCGACTGTTCTTCTGGATCACCCCACCCGCCTTTTCAACCAGACTGGCATAGGTGTTTGCGACTTGCACATAATCGACAATCCCTGTCTGCGGCACGAAGAGACCGGCCAGCCCGGCGACATGGGGTTCATATTCCTTCAACTCTTCGGCGCGCAGACGGCGGATCCCCTCCAATCCATTAGCGCGCCCCCGCTCTTCCAGCTTTTCCAGGCGGGGCAGCTCTTCCGGCAAGGTGGCGACCACCAATTTGCCGCAGCGCTCATGGGCAATGTTGTGTTCGGCGCAAAAAGCATAGAGCGCCTCCCGCCCCTCGACACAATTGCGCGCCTTCATCGAGCCGGGTTTGTAATACAAACCAGAGTGGATTACACCACTGTTGTTGCCGGTTTGGTGCTTGGCCAGTTTATCCTCAGCTTCCAGCACAATCAAGCTCAAGGCGGTGTGGCGCGTCTTCAAGGCCATTGCGGTGGCCAGACCGACAATGCCGCCACCAATCACCGCCACATCATACACAAGTCCGCTCATAAACGCCTTTCTCCCATCCAGTCAGCAGTAAGGTTAACAATTCCTTTCGCGTGTAGCCGGTCACCGGTTGTCTTTTGGGTGCGGCTACGCGCGGGCAAAAACGATATTTTGACTTTCTCGCTTCACAAGTAGCGTGTAATCCTACGGCACATGTTATACTATGTCCGTTGTTGGCACAAACAACACTGGTAGTCGTACACTGGAACGTGTAAGTATTATGACATCCCCAATCAAAAGACAGAAGGAGCTCATTGTGCGCAAGTTTGACAAACTCAAAACCCTCTCATTTATCCTGGTCTTTGCACTCTGTGTACTGACCCTCCTTGTCCAACGACCACTCTTCGCCGCCAATCAATACCAAACAGCGGACAGCAGCGAGCCAACAACCTACGTCGTCCAGGCCGGCGACACGTTGAGCGCAATTGCCCGGCGCTTTGAGACAACCGTAGGGGTGTTGATGGAACTGAACAACTTAGCCAACCCCAATGTGATTTATGTCGGCCAGACGCTCATTGTGCGGGCGTCGGCAGCCACTCCCACCCCCGGCTCCACTGTACCGGAGGCGACGCCAACCACGGCGCCTACCCCCACCGTCGCAGCCACACCGGTAGTCACGGCAACGGCGACGGTGACAGCGACACCAGTCATCACCGAACCGGTGGTCTGGACCGATCCGCCGCTGCCGATTGAGGTCTTCTCCCCGCTCGGCAACGGTCTCTACCACAGCCCGATTGAGGTGGTTGGCTTCTCCCAGACTTTTGAAGGCAATGTCAATTTGCGGTTGACCGATGATGGCGGCAATGTATTGGCCGAACGCAGCACCATTGGCGGGTCGGTCGATGGCTTTGCTTTCTTCCACAGCTATCTGCGCTTCACCGTCACTGAGCCGATCACTGGCTTGCTGGAGATTTTTGAGACCAGCGCCCAAGATGGCAGCGAGATCAACACTGTCGCCATTCCCGTGACCCTGCTGCCGGGGCAACGGGTGATCGACATCAACAACCCCGTGCCGGGGCAGGTCGTTTGTGCGCCGGTCGTCGTCGCCGGCTATTCCAATACCTTTGAAGCCAGCTTACTGGTTGAACTGGTCGATCGCAGCGGCGCGACTTTGAACCAGACCACAGCGTCCGGCGGTAATCTGGGCATCTATGCCGAATTTTTAGCTACGCTGGAAAATGATGGCAATGAGGCGCAGGCGTTACTGGTTGGCGCCTATGAAGAAGCCGCCAGCGGCGCCGGACCGGTGGACCACACGCGCTATCCGGTCACACTCTATCCGGCCGGCAGTGAGGAATGTCCGTAACATTGTAGATTTTTGATTTTGGATTTTAGATTTTGGATTGCTCCAGTGTTGCAGGCATCCTCTAAAATCAGAAAGCCAAAATCAAAAATCGGGCAGAGGGAAATCGCGCATCACCAGATCGGCCACGCTTTCGCGTCGTTGGATCAGATGCGCTTTCCCATCACGTAGCCAGAGAACCGCTGGTTTGCACGCCCCGTTGTAATTACTGCCCATCGCCAATTGGTAGGCGCCGGCAATCGGCACGGCCACCAACTCGCCGGCCGTCATATCGGGCATGGGCAGACCATGAATCAGAATATCACCGCTTTCACAGAAGGGACCGGCAAACCAGACGGGGTCCAGGTTAGGGCGTAGCGGCGCTTGCACCGGCAGCGCCGAGTAGCGGGCGCCATAGAGCGCCGGGCGCGGATTGTCAGCCAGGCCGCCATCGATCATCAACCAACGACGGGCGGCGGTGTGTTTGACGGCGCCCACCCGGTAGAGCGCCACGCCCGCCTGGGCAACGAGGCTGCGCCCCGGTTCCAGTTGCAGCCGCGGCAAGGGCAAATTCCGTTCTTTGCACCCCGCCACCAAATAGTGGGCGACAAAGGCGACATAGGCGCCAATCGGCGGATGGGGCAGTTCATCTTCATGGTAGGCCACGCCCCAACCACCGCCGGGACAGAGCGTTTGTGGCGTCCAACCCTGTTGGTCACGCAGCGCCACGATGAGATCCAAGACTGTTGCCAGCGCCGGCGCAATCGGTTCCGGATCCTGGAAGTGCGAGCCTTGGTGAAAATGGATGCCGGTTACCGCTACGCCAGCCTGTCGGCAGCGCACCACGGCTTCCGATGCCTCGGCCAGGTTCATGCCAAATTTGCTGTCTTCCTGCCCGGTCTGGCGATAGGCATGGGTATCGACTGCCACGCCAGGGCGCACCCGCAACCACAAATTGGGGCGTTCGTTGGGCGCCGCCAATAATAGTGGAAGCAACCGCTGCAACTCTACCAGATTATCCACCACAATGATCCCTGCCTGCGCCACCGCCGCCGTTAAGTCCGCCAGGCTCTTGTTTACCCCATGCACCAAAATTTGGGCGCGTGGTACGCCGGCCGTCGCAGCCACATGGAGTTCGCCGGCGCCAGTACAATCGAGAATCATCCCCTGTCGTTGCACCCACTGCGCCGCCGCCGTGCACAAAAACGCCTTGCCGGCATAGGTGACGCCGGACGCCGCCGGGTAGTAGTCGGCTAACGCCTGACGATAGGCGGCGGCAGCCACCGCCATTGTTTGCTGGTCATAGAGGTAAAGGGGGGTGCCGTAGGTGGCCGCCAGTTCGCGCAAGTCACAACCGGCAATGGTCAGCGCCGCGTCAGCGCCGGCGCCAATAATCTGCGTGGAGAGTGGAAAGAGGTCAAGTCGTTTTTCGTTGCCCAAGAGACAAGAACTCCTTACTATCCTCCTCGTCGGGGCACGATAATGAAGGTTAGTTAATTGTTTCGGTAATCCTTGGAACTTGTCACGCCGGCGGCGATGACCTACAGTTACCGATTTATTTTCGTAACCTTCATTATCGTGCCCCGACGAGGAGCATGAAACTATAAAACAACCAACACAATACCGAGCAGGGTGATCAGGACGCCAATCAGACTTTGGAGGCTGGGCCATTCATTGAGCAGCAGGATGCCCAGGATGATGCCGCCGGTCACCTCCTGCGTCGCCACCAGATTGACCAGGGTGGCATTGGTCCGCCGGAGGGCGGCGTTGTAGAGCGTATGACCCAAGGCCAAGGGAAACAGCCCCAAACCAACCACACTCAGCACAGCTTGCCAGGTGTACCCGCCAGGGCTAAAGGCTGCCATTGCTGTCGGCAAGAGCCAGATGCCCCCCAACAGGTAGACAACCCCGGCATAGGCAAAGAGACCGTAGGCATGGCGCTGACTGCGCCCGGCCACGCTATAGAGACCAAAGCAGATCGCACTGCCCAGCGCCAACAGGTCGCCGATCAACATGCGCCGGTCCAAGTTTGGTTCAAAGCCGGCCAGCACGGCCACCCCTACCACCGTTACCAGTGTCCCCAACCATTGGCGCCGATTCAACCCTTCCTTGAGAAAAAGCCAGGAGAAGAACGCCACAAAGATCGGTGCAGTGTAAATGAGGGCGAGGCTGTGGGCGATCGTGGTAAATTCAAGTGACACAATGTACAAGCCAAAGTGCAGGGCAGTGATGAGACCAAAGAGCGCAAATTGGAACCATTTGCGCCCGGTGGGCAGCGGTTGCCGATAGAACAGCGCTACCCCGCCAATGACAAAACCGGCCGTCAGCAGGCGGCCGGCGGCAATTTCATACGAAGAGAGCGTTACAGCCGCCCAGCGCACCAAGACAGGGCTGGTGCTAAAAAAGAGAACGGCAATCGCGACATATAAGATGCCGCGACGTTGATGAGCGGTTGTCACAAAAGATAGTAGCGGTGGTTGCGTTATTGGTGAATTGTTTGATTACGATGAGCAATCATCGTGATCGGCTGGATGCTTCGCCACGGTGTGATCACTGCGGCGTAATTGCAACGGCGATCATGCCCAGAATCATGCTAAAGACAATGATCAGGCTGAGCGCGTAAAAGATAATTTCATTTTTGGTATACTTCTTCTTACGATTCATGGCGGACTTCCCTTTCTATCAAATCGACTACCAACGGTGGGTGGCGGCAACCACCCACCACATGGCTTTTCTGAATGGCAAAATTGTTTTACGATTACAGCAATTGTTTTACGATTATAGCATAAGATGTTGGCAAGGTGAATATTCGCTAAATGGCGGATCTTCTTTTAGGCACATTCAAAGAAATAAGCGTCCGTCGGGGCATCCGCTGGCGGGCGCCTTCTAGGCGCCTACGGATGAATATTTTACTTTTTGAAAACGCCTTCTGAAAGAAAGCGAGAGTGAACGTGCAAGCCAGTGATCAAAACACGCTGCTCCACCCGTTCGTGGCAACAGCGTTGGCCGCCGCCGGTTGTGACGCCGGGCACGGATATCAGTGTGTGCCGGCGAGCTATCTAGTCCAAAGTTACCATCCGGTTGTCGAAGTGGAATTGCCGCTGATTATCAGCGATTTATCGACCGACCACCTTGCCCAACTCCAAAAGATTCTGCGCAACGCCTATCCGGCGACCCATCTCGTAACGCTGCTTGATCGCCCAGGTGTGCAAAACAATGGCGAGCCGGCGGCAAGGCAGATCACGTTACAAGCGCTGGCAACCCTACCAGTCGCAGTGGCGCCCCTGTTGATCTGTGTGCCGCCCTTACCGGCAGGCGCCAGCTTTTCCGCACTGCAAGCCATTGTCGCCCATCTGCGGTCGCCCCAAGGCTGCCCCTGGGATCGCAAACAGACCCTCCAGAGCATGCGGCATGACCTGCTCGGCGAATGCGCCGAAGTATTGGAAGCCATTGATCTGGACAGCCTGACCGATAACAGCCCGCACATTGCCGAGGAGTTGGGCGACCTTTTCATGGCTGCCGTCTTGGTGGTACAGATTGCGATTGACAGCGGTCGCTTTCAGATGGCCCAGGTCATGCACAACACGGTGACCAAACTCATTCGCCGCCATCCCCATGTTTTTGGCGACATCGTCGTCGAAGGCGTCGAAACGGTGTTGGCGAATTGGGACGCGATCAAAGCCCAGGAAAAAGCCGCCAAAGGGCAAACGCAGCATCATCCCCTGGATGGCGTCCCGGCCACTTTGCCGGCGCTGGAAAAAGCGCGCGAACTCCAGTCCAAAGCCGTCAAGGCCGGACTGTTGGATCGCGCCGCCCTCGCCCAAGCCGATGCCCGGTTGGCGCACTGGGCAACCACGCCCCCTACCGAAGAAGAGCTGGGTGAATTTCTCTGGCGCCTCGTCGCCCTCGCCCACACCGCCGGCCTCAACGCCGAAGACGCCCTGCGCGGCTATAGCACGCGCTTCCGCGCCGCGCATGAGTAGACACGAGACACGAGACACGAGACACGAGACACGAGACACGAGACACGAGACACGAGACACGAGACACGAGACACGAGACACGAGACACGAGACACGAGAGACATAATCGTCGATTTCTCCTTGTCTCCTGTCTCCTGTCTCCTTGTCTCCTGTCTCCTTGTCTTCTATCACTCCGGCAGCGGCGGGATCAGCAGTTCGACGCCGATGGGGAGAGCGTTGGGGTCGTCGCCGATTGCGCTGCGATTGGCTTCGTAGATGATGCGCCAATGGCGCTGCTCCCCGTAATACGCTTTGGCGATGCCGGCCAGGGTATCCGTGGCTTCGACGCGGTGGGTCAGGCTGCTTGTCGTTGTGGGGGGCGCTGTGGGAGCAGGGGGGACGCGCGTGGGCGTTGCCGGGACAGCGGCCAGCCCATCGTCGGTGATAAGCAAGGCGGCGGCAACCCAAGCCTGCATGCGATCCGATAGTTGCACCTCTATCCATTGGCCGTCGGGTGTAATGGTAATAACCGGCCACTGGGTGCCGCCGGCTAATACGGCCAGAATCGGCGACGTGGTTGTCGGCTCCCGCCGCGCATTGGCATTAAGGCTCGTGCGGATGGTAACGGTGGTGGGCAGTGCCGGCTTGTCTGTTGTGGATGGTGGAACGCCACTTGTCGCCGCCGATGTGGTACTGGTGGCAAGCAAGCTAGGTCGAAGTGCAAGGGGCGTTACAGCAGCAGCGGCAAGCGTAGCAAGGGGGGTCGCGGTTGGCTGTAGAATCAACGGTTGCGATGGATTCGTTGACGTGGGCGCCGGCGATAGGATAAGCGCAGAGGTCAGGGGCGCCGGGGTGGCGGTTGGCCGCAGGGTGGCCGTCGTTGATGCCGCCGGGGTGACGCTGATCGACCACGCGACCGGGCGTAACGCGAGTTGCAGGGCCTGGGTAACAGGATCAACCAGCGCGCTATCGGCAAACCAGAGCGCCAGGGGATCAGGCGTGGCGCTAAACCATTGTTGGTAGAAGGTGGTGTAGGCGCCATCAGCGGCCAGCGCTTGCAGCGTAAAATTGACCTGATCACGCAACTGCGCATCAAACGGAGGGATACCGATGGCGTAGGCCTGGCGGGCGAAATCAGCCACAGCAATTTTGAGCGCCGGGTTCGCTTGCTGAATCTGCGCCAAGGCCACACTGCTGCCGATAACGGCATCAACCTGGCCAAGCAGCAACGCTTGTTGCGCCGAGCGGATCTCTTGGAAGGGCAACACCGTGGGACCAACCGACACCCCTGTCGCCGCCTCCATAATCAGTGTGGTCAGGGCATTGACGCTTTCCAAACCACTGCTCACCGCCACCACTTTTTGATCCAGATCGGCCAGCCGTTGCACCGAGCTATCGGCACGCGTCAGTACACTCTGACCATCAGCAAAATAGCTCTGGCTAAAATCGATCATGGCCCGGTTATGCCAGGTAAGCGGCAGGGCGGCCATGATCAGATCAACCTGGCCGGCCCGCAACAAAGGGATGGCCGTTTCCGGGGTAACACGCACCAATTCCAGCGCCGTTGCATCACCCAACCAGCGGCGGGCAAACTCACGGCTGAGATCAATATCAAACCCTTGAATGCTGCCCCGCTCACCGACAAAGCCAAAGGGGGCCAGGTCGTAGGCAACACCGACCAGCAGTTTCCCGCGTTGCTGAATCTGGGTCAAGCGTGTGGTCGTTAGTGGACGGCTGTTGGGTGTGTTGGCAAAGGTATAGGGCCACTCTCCAGCCACCAACGGCAGGGCCGGGGGTTGCCGATCCGGGAACCATTGTTGATAGAGCGCGGTGAGTTTACCACTCTGTTGCAACCGGTGTAATGTTGCATCAACCAGATTACGAAAATAGGCATCACCCTGCATGACGCCAAGGGCAAACGGTTGGTTTTCCGGCAAGGTGAACACGCCGCTCATGCCTGGCGTCGCGGCGCTGATAGCACGCAAATAGGTATGATAGCCCAGCAACGCATCTACTTGTGCTGCCTGCAAGGCCGCCAAGGCCGGCGCATAGCGCTGAAATGGCGTCACTGTTGGCTCTGCCGTGGCGGCAAATAACGCCGGCAGCGCTTCATCGCCCTGGACGGCGGCAATGGTTTTTCCGGTCAATGCGGCAAGCGTTGGTAGCGATGCATCGCTACGCGCCAAAAGCGCCGGCGCATCCACAAAGTAGTGGGCGCTAAAATCAATCAACGCCTCGCCGGCATAGGTGTGCGGCAGAGCAGCCGCCACCAGATCGACCTGACCGGCCACCAAACTTTGCAGACGCGTTGCTGGCGTCACCGGCACAAACTGGACAGTTACCCCCCATTCTTTCGCCAGCGCACGGGTCAAGTCCACATCAAAGCCCGTGACTTCGCCTTGTTCGTTGCGATAGCCAAAGGGTGGCTGGTCAACAAGAACACCGGCCACCAGCAGATTGCCCCGCTGGCGGATACGTTGGATGGTTCCTATCGCAGTTGGTGACTGGGTGATTGGCTGCATCAAGGGCGTTGGCAAGGGCGCGCCAACAGTTTGCATTGCCGGCAACGAAAAGAGAAGAATGAACAACAGCAGCAGCAAGAGAAGAGGTGTGGCTTTCATGGAATCTGCGATGAATTGGATGCCGTAATAATAATTGGTAGATCACAACGCCGGAGAGCGACAAACCAGGTTTCCGGCAGAAACCTGGTTTGTCATTATTTTGTCCACTGGAAGAGGGGGTCGTTGATCTCGGCAACCAGGGTGGGTTGGGCGGCGGGGGTGAGAGTCCACAGGTAGAGCAGCGGCGTCTCGCCACGGGCGCGCCGGCCACCGCCTCGGCTTGTCCGCTGGCAACGTCCAGCAGCCACAAGGTCTGCTGTCCACTGGCGGCATCGCGGGTCAGGTAAGCCAGCCACTTGCCGTCCGCCGACCAACTGGGTTCCTCGCCCGCCACACTGCTCAGGGTCGTCACCGTGCGTCCCTGGCTGTCCAGCCGCTGCAAGCCTTGCGCCGAACTCACCACCAGCGTCCGTCCATCCGCCGACCACGCCGGACTCCAACTGTCGATATGGGTCAACTGCTGTAACCCGCTGCCGTCAGCGTTGATGCGGTAGACCCGCCGCTCCACTCCCTGCCACAAGGCGAAGGCCAGCAGCCCCCCGTCCGGCGCCCAGGCAAAGTCACTCACCCCGGCTGTCCCCTTCCCCGGCAACTCCTCTGTCACACCGGTCGCTACCGTGTACAACCCGATCCGGCTGCGCTCCCCTTCTCCCACCAGGTACGCCACCTGGCTCCCGTCCGGCGACCAGGCCAACCCACGCTTCGCTTCGCCCCCCGTCGTCACCGCCTTGCTCCGCCCGCTGCGCAGATCCAGCAGGTGGATTTCGTTGTCCGTCCCCAGATACGCCACCTGTTGACCTGCCGCACTCCCTGCCGCCCCGCGTCCATTCACCCCTAACGCCTTCGGTTGCCCAACTTCCTCACC
>QWII01000178.1 GCA_021405325.1 Caldilinea sp. CFX5
GCACGTGGCGCCGATGGACGACGCGCCGGCAGCGCCGGCGCTGGGCCGGCCGGCAACGGTGATCGAGCAGCGGGCGCCGCCATTGCACTGGGTGGCCGCGCCTGGCCGCCCGCGCCGCCTTCGGTACGTAGATTGGCCCGAGGCGTTGGTGACGCACTGGGACCGCCGCGCGGGCGTTGGCCTGGCTCTGGGACTGCAGCACGGGCAATGGCCATGGGGTCCAACTCTTGGGTCTGGATCTCGAAATTCGGCTCGAAGGGACGGCCAAAGATATAATCCATGCGCCCCCGCATCCCGAGATTCAAGCCCAATGGGTAGACCCAGTCGAAGAGCGGCCACTCCTCACTCCACACATCACCAAAGATGGGCACCGAGACAGCCGCACGCGCCGCGCCGCTGAAGCGCAGATAGGAAAGGGCTTGCAGATCCAATTCACCGCGGAAATAGTAGTCGCCATTTTCATAGCCGATATGGGGCGTCACACTCAAATTGGCTTGGGCGCCCAGGCTACCGCGTAGGCGGAGGCCGCCCTCAATCGAGGCGATGGCCGCGCCCAGGGCAATGCCGCCGCCGATAAAGAGATAAGCCTCGGCGCCGGCAGTCAGAGCAAATTCACCCGAAATATCAAAGGAGGGGCGTTGCCCTTCTTGGGTACTAAAGGCGCCGGCAATGCCGATATTGCGCAGCACCCCCGGTCCCACAAAGAGCGTAAAGCCACCGCCGCCTTCAATAAAGGCGACAATGCCGACATAGCTGCGAATCACGGGAATCGTGAACCCCCACAAGGGAATGTCCAGGCGCGGGAAGGTGCGTTCGCGGCGGATCTCACGGCGCCGCAGCAGTTCAATCTCATTGGGGGCGCGGATCTCGCCGGCAACATTGATCTGGGCGTTAGGCGTGATCTCGACATTGACGCGACCGGTGAGCCAGGGCGCAATGCGCGCCGCCACTTCACCACCGCCGCTAATGGCCAGGCTACCGTCGGCAAGTTGATCAAGGCGCACCAGGATCGAGCCGGCGAGATCGCCACGGCGGTACCCGGTGCGCAGTTCGCCGCCAAAGCGCCCTTCGCGATAGTGAACGCGGACATTGCCGCTGAGGCCGGGTAAGCGTGCGGAGTCAATCGGCAGTTCGCCTTCGCCCTCAAATTGGCCCTCGCGGTAGCGAACGGTCAACACTGCGCCCCGTAAGCCGGGGATGCGATCGATGTTGATGGTCGTCCCCAGTGCCAGGTTGCCATCCTGGTAATCGGCGGTGAGCGTGCCCTGGCCGATGCGCCCCAGGCGAATCAGGCCGCGGCCGCTGACGGCGACCCGGCCATCGACCAGGCGAATCGTCACCTGACTGCCCCGTTCCAAGGGCAAGCCGGCTGGGAAGTGTTCGCGGGTGATCGTCGTCTCGGCCGTCAAACTGTGATTCTGGTAACGAACATTGCCAGTCACCGGGGCGATGCCGGGGATGTTGACGGCCAACTGGCCTTCGGCGCTAAGTCCCCGCCGCGTATCATAGCGGACGGCGACATCGGCCTGCCCCAGACTCTGATAGCGCAAGGTCAAGCCCCCTTCGCCACCGATCTGTCCCTGGATGCCATTCCGGCTGACTTCGCTGGTGAAGGTGAGGCCGCCGCGCACATTTTCGATCATCAGCCCGGGGATGGGTAGCCGCAGCGCTTCCTGGGTAAAGGTAATGCCGCCGCTGAGTTGACCGTCATTATAGGCGAGCTCTGCCCGCGCATTGCGGAGAAACGCCGGGCGTGGGGTAAAGGTGGCGCGCGCCACCAAGGCGCCATTTTCCTGAACCTGGCAATGGAGATCGGTTTCGCCCAATTGCCCCACTTCGATGGGCGCATGAAAATCAATATGCACCTTGCCGCTCTCATCAACCCGGAAGTTTAGATTCTGACCACGGCCGCGCAGGAACGGCAAGCGGGCTTGCGCCGTAACCTGGCCCTGGGTAAGCTGCATGTCTGGGCCAAGGTTCAGGGTCGCTTGTTGCAGTTCAAGTCCGGGAATGATCTGGCGATGTCCTTGCGGAATCGGCAAGGTCACCCCCTGGCTTGGACGTGTGCGCGCGGGCAGTGGTAGCGCAAAACCACGGGGGGAAAAGGTCATCAAAATTTGTCTGAGCGTTGGCGTCTCGCCAACCGCCGGCAGGGTGGCCCGGCCGGCGCGGCGCATTTGGCGTAGGGATTCTACAATTTGCGGTAAGACAAGCGCCTGTTCAATACAAAAGTGGTATGGAATCAGGCCGGGAGCGCCACTCTCGATCCGCAGCTCGACACCGCCGCCTTCACGCAAAGGGATAGGCGGCAATTGCGGAAAATTTGTACCTAATCGATAGCCTTGGTTCAAGTAGGAAGGCTTGCGCACCCGGAAAGGCGGCTGGCCCGTCAGCGTGACCGCGTTGTAGCGACTGACAAGCGCTTCCATCCCTGCGCGATAGGTTTCCAGTTGTCCGGCGGTGCTGGTGTCATCACGCGATTTAATGTCAAAAATCTCTTTTGTACGCGTATTAACAATATCCGGCCTGATGGCGCCGATCACTCCAGCAACGATTTCTCGATCTTCCTCGGTTGCCGTCAAGTAGGCGGCAAGGGCGCGACCACCGGTGCGCACGATGCCATAATAGATATCTTCCTCGCCAAAGCGGTTGATATATTCAAGAGCAATGGCTACCTCGGCGCTGCGTCCCGCGGCGAGCGGGTCCAAGCCATAGCGATCGCGCACGTCGGCGAGTGACATCGGTGTACAGGCGCGTTGCAGTGCCGGTGGCGAACTTTGCGAATGCAGCCTGACGTTGCCATTACGTAACACTGTTTCAGCCGCCGTATCCGCCTCACGCTCAAACACATCACCAACTTCACCGATCTTCATGCTTTGCAGCGACGGCGCGTTGCGCTGCTGCACGACGTGCGTCAACTCATGAGCCAGCAGGCGCTTGCCGCCGGTGGTAGCCGGTGCATATTGGCCGGGCGCAAAGTAAATGTCCCGTCCGCTGGTAAAGGCGTGGGCGTTGAGTTGGCGGGCCAGGCGATTGGCCTGACCGTCGGTATGAACACGCACGCCGCTGAAATCCTGGCCAAAGCGCTCTTCCATAAACCCCTGCACCCCCGGCGCCAGCGGCTGGCCCGGGCCTGTGCGCCGGGTAATCGACTGGATCGCGCCCGGCACACCACCCACCGGTCCCGCGGCCTGACGCTGCACACGGGTGCGCCGCCATTGCTCTTCATCTGCCGCTTTGGTGCAGGCGGCGCACGAACAGTTGCCGGCGCATTTGCGCTGAATCACGCCCTGGTTCGCCACGAAACGCTGGACGGCGCGATTGCCGTAGCGCTGCTGCGCCGTCCGTAAAGCGGCGGTGTGGGTCGCGATGGTGGCGTCGCCGCCGGGGCTGACCAGGCGATGGGGCGCGCTTGGGGTGCGTTGCGGCTGTGGGCGCGTTGCGTTCTCAGCAACGGCTTTGGCCGGCTCTGGCGTTGCTTCTCGGTTCGATTCGGGGGTAGCGTAGGTTTTGAGCAATCCCATTGTACCGTAGGCTCTTTTCTGCTGACGACCAGCACCCAAAGGCAGATCTTGCACCGTTGGAAAAGCTTACCGCGTGGCGCCTGCGGGCAGCCCCCGCCTGTCAGATTGGCCGGCGGCGGGTGCGGCAGCGGCGTCACATAGACAGGCCCGCCCCCGTGCGCTGGTCAGAATTTGCTCCCAATCGGCTTTTCCGACAAAGGCATCCAGGGCCTTCTTCAGCGCTTTTAGATCGAGCATGTGCAAAGGCGGCAGGCCACAGCGCGTGGCAAGCTGGCAGGCGAGATAACAGCGCCGCCACTCGGCGCTCCTGGGCGCGGCCTGGGCCTGGAGATACCAATATTGGATGGCAAGCGCCTGGGCGCGCGTGATGCCCGCCGCCAGCAACAACGCATCCACACTCTCGGCTTGGGGCTGTGGCGGCGACTTGGCGGCTTGCCGACTAATGAGCGCACCAGGGCCGCGCCAGCGTTCGCGAATTTTCAACGGTTGGCGGCGCGTCCCCTGAAGGGCGCCGGGCTGAACAAGCTGCCTGGTCATGAAAGCGGCTTCGCGTTCATACCGGTCAGCGGCGTGACCGAGGACAAAGGCCGGCGCCGGGGCGCGCTGTCGGCTTTGTTGCAGGACATGCGCCAACTCATGCGCCAGCAACCGCCGCCCGCGCAACGAGGTCGGATCATATTGGCCGGCGCCGAAGAAGATATCCGACCCGACGGTAAAAGCGGCGGCGGCGAGGTGCGTGGCCGTCCGGCGTGCCTGGCTATCGGTATGAATCCGCACCCGGGCCAAATCGGCCTGAAAGCGCTCTTCCAGATCGGCTCTGACCGCCGCCGGCAATGGCCGGCCCGGCAGGCGACGGTGCAAGGGCGTCGCCAGGGTAGGCGCCTGCTCCGTGCGGGCAGATAACGAACCAGCATCGACCGGCGTGGCTGCGGGCTGACCTTGGCCGGCGTGATTGCTTTGCTGATTCGCTGCCAACAGGCGGCTTACCCGCTGATTGCCCGCGCTACGCTGCAAGGTGCGCAAAGCATGGGGCAGTGCGCGGCCAGCAGACAACGCCTGCGCCCCGCCTGGGCGCGGGCTGCTTTGCCAGGAGAGCCAGGGGTGGCTTACCGTGGGTATATACGCGTCAACAGGTGATAGTTCCCACATTGTCGTTGCTTCCTTTATTCCTCACGCCGCGGTGGTTCACTTTGGGTAAGTTCTCTGTGTTAGCGCCGGTTGGCATCGTCCCAAGTACGTCCGACTTTTTGGAATTCCCGCTTGGCGGCGCGCTGGAGATGGTTCATCCCAATCACGCTCTGCTCTTCGGCAGCGAGAAAGGCGGCGGCCAGGGCAATATTGCGAATGTTGCCGCCGCTCAATTTGTAGGCCTGCGCCAGCGCCGCAAAATCGACATCCGCGGCCAGAGGCGCTTCGGCCGGGAAAACGCCACACCAGATCCGGTAGCGCTGTTCTTCGTCCGGGAAGGGAAACTCAATGATGAAGTGCATACGCCGGGCAAACGCTTCATCCAGATTAGCGCGCAGGTTGGTGGCGAGAATCGCCATTCCTTCATACTCCTCCATCTTCTGGAGCAGATAGCCGATCTCAATATTGGCATAGCGATCATGGGCGTCTTTGACTTCGGAACGTTTACCGAAGAGGGCGTCGGCTTCATCAAAAAACAAGATGGCGTTGCTGGTCTGCGCCTCGCGGAAGATGCGATCCAGGTTTTTCTCGGTCTCGCCGATATATTTGCTGACCACTTGAGAGAGGTCGATCTGATAGAGATCGAGCAACAGTTCATTGGCGACCACCTCCGCCGCCATTGTCTTACCCGTGCCGGAAGGGCCGGCAAACAAGACGTTCAGCCCCTTGCCCAGGGATAACTTGCGATCAAAGCCCCACTCATCATGAACCAGCGCCCGGTGTTTCACCTGGTTGCAGATCTCGCGTAACTGCTGCAAGCGATCGACCGGCAAGATAATATCGGTCCAGCGATAATGGGGCGTGATCTGGCGGGCCAATGTGGCCAGCTTGCGGTTTGAGTGCAAACGACAGGCGGTATGCAGATCGGCAATGGTAATGTTTTCCTGCTCCGGGTCACGCCAGCGCGCCAGGTTCCGCGCAGTGTTGGCGGCTGCTTGAATCTGGCCGCCACTCAAGCGGAATTTACTGGCTAACTCGTCGAGATTCACAGCCTCGCCGGTTGTGCCGGCCAAGGCGGCGTGGCCCACCTGGTGGCCGACTGGCTGGAGGGCGCGTTGCCACCACTGAATGCGCTCAACGTAGCTTGGACCGGGAAATTCCACGCGCACGAAAGCCAGTTCCTGACGTGCGGCGGTTGGCTCCCAGAGGGCGTCGCCGGCCAGGATCGTCAGTCCCTGATCGGCGGCCAATTCATGGAGTAGGGCCTGGTCCCCAATGCCCATCTGCTCTGCCTGGACGCGATCAAAGGCTGACCAGTAGAGCACCGCATTTTGGAAAAGCGCTTCGCGCCTGAGCAGGGCAACGATGGTTGAAAGATCTGCTTCCTGGTTTGGTTGGCGGCCATTTGCGTTTACCCATCTTGCGCCATCCACGACCAGGAGGGTCTTCCCCACTTCACGGCACAGCGCTTCTGCCGTACGCGCTTGCCCAATGTCGGCCGGCCCTTGAAAATAGAAAACCAGCGGCGTGTTGTGCAAGCGCGCCGTACGCACGACATGGACTAACCGCCGTTTGACCTCAGCCGGCAGCAATACCTCCTCGATCTGAAGTTGCGGGTGGCGATGCTCTACAAATAGGGCAAGGCGTTGATCGAGCCGATCCGAATCGAGCAGATAGCTTACAACACGCTCCTCCACCTTTAGACATTTGTTCAACAGGGGGGGGGCAACCTGGGCCGGGTCCTCAAAGAGGTGGAGCAGATGATGCTTTACCAAGGGCGCGTTGGGGGCAAAGCGCGCGCGCGCCGTCAATTTAAAGTCAAGCGAAGGGCTGAGCAGATTGAGCACCAGGTCTACGGTCGGTCTTTTCTTGGTGATGTCATCTTGCAGATACCCAAAGAGCCGCTCATAGCGCAGGTCGATCTCCGGCGCTAGGCAGATCAGCAGAATGTCCAGATCCAATGCATCCAGTTGAAAGAGCTGCGCCAGTTGGTCGAGCCGCAACGGAATGCCCCGTTGCTTACTCACGGTTTTGTGCCAGGCAACCTGCAGCGCTAATTGGTCAAGTGCGTTTTGCACTTCCGCTTGAGCCAATGGCAAGGGATCGGTTGCCCAGCGCGGTAACCCGGCCGGCGCGACCAGCAGATGATCCACTTCCTCCTCTGGAATATAAAGTCCTTGGAAAGCTTCATCAGTCGCATGCAACTGGCGCGCACGGCCTACTTGCAGTTGCAGCAGCAGGTCGATGCGTTCTAACTCAGCCAATAGATGTTGCAGCGAAGTGGCGTACCCTTCCATCGCCGTCACTCCCCACTTGTTCCTCAAGGCAAAGTTCCAGGAGGCGATTTTGTTTGCTCGACACGGACCCCCATCTCCTCTAAATAGGTGGCAACAAAGTCGACGATGGCCGTTAGATTATCGAAGTGTTGACGTTGGCCCGTGAAGACATGGGTGATATGGCCCCGCCAGAGTGGCTGCGTAATCGTCTCCCCACCTGGCTCAATCCACACTTTGACGATGAACGAGCAAGTATTGTGCTCATAGAGGTCCATGAGTTCTCCTGTTTGGCCCCCCGACGCCATGCACCTGAGCGAAGCCCATCCCGCCCAGCAAGCGGGCAAGCATCCTGCGGACGCCAATGGCGGCTGTTCAGTGCGCATTTAGTACGACATACAGCACACGCTCTTGGTTGATCCTATACCACAAACGTCTTTAGATGCGTCTTATCTACCGTCTATCAAAGCGTACAAAAACTAAACTTTTATACGGCGACTTCAATAGGCCAACGGGTAAGAGACCAGAGTTTTCCAATGGTGAGGCCGATCATTGCGTTGACGAAAACCCTGATTTCTTAACCGCCGTTAGGCATCCTCAAGAAAATAAGTTAGGAGTTACGCAGTTGACGGGCGCTACCAGAGACCTGTCAGGTTTGCGAAACCTGACAGGTCTTGTCCAACTGCGTAACTCCTATAAGTATCCCGTAGGCGTGGATATTTTACTTTTTGAAAACGCCTTGTGGACTAGTGGTCAGCTAGTGGTCTGCCGGAGATTTTCCAGAAGGGATGACACCTGCGCTTGTAACTGACCAAGGCTGATTTGGATCTGTTCCAGTTGTTGCAGCGCGTTCTGAGTCGGTGTGTCGCCATGGGGTGGCAGTTGCGCAGGCGGGTTGGCGCTTAGCGCAGGCGGGCGCAGTTGCTCATTGCTAATTTGTTGATAAAGGGCAACGGTGCTGGCGGTTGGCACTACATCCAGTTCTTCACGCAGTGTAGCAGCGCACATCTCAAATTGATGGAGCGCGGCAGTCCGGTTGCCGGCCAGATAATAGAGCCGCATGAGTTGGCGGTGGGTTTGTTCACGGGCGCGATCATAGCGCAGGATCTCCACGCCATAGGTCAAGCCGGCTTCGTATGCGTGGTGGGCTTCGCTATAACCCAGCAATTTGTCGAGCATAGCCAGATACATATTCTGGAGCCGATCCCGCTCTAGAATACACCAATCTTGATACCAGCCTTCTAGCAGATCGCCTTGATAGAGCGCGATGGCCTGGCGCAGTTGGTCCACCTGTTGCACACACAGGTTGCGCCCCGCTTGGTCGACGACGCTTGCAAAAGCCGTTTCAAAGATCTGAATATCAAGCTGGTACGCCGCATCCTGGTTGATCCCGAGGCGATCATGTTCGGTATGCAGCAGGTGGCTTGCTGGTTGTACGGTATGGTTGAGCGCGGACTGAAGCTGCCAAAGCAATTGGCGTAAATAGCGTTTCGACTGTGCCGGCGCTAGATCGGGCCAGAGCAGGGTCGCTAACTTCTCGCGCTCATGTAGACGATTGCGGTAAAGGAGTAGATAGCACAGTAACTCCTCCGCCCGTCTTGGCTGCAGATTGAGCATCGTCTGATCAGCAGCGTAAATACTCAATTTGCCAAACAGAGAGATATGCATGTTGCCCATGGAATGCGTCCTTTGGCATACACTGCAACTGTCGGGGCTGCAGAGACTCTGTCGTACATCTTATATGGTTACATCGGTATGGATTGGCTAGGAATCTTTAGGGCTTACGCAAAACAAAAGAAACTTCAGTGCAGGCCAACGCCTAACAAAAGCTGGACACCTAGGTGTTGCGTAAGCGCACTATGGTTGGGTGCAGTTCATATCATACACCCTTTCTCCAAGAAAAGCAATAGATATTGTTGTTAGCTTTTAAACAGCATACCATACAAAACCACCCAGTGCCCTAGGCATTTGGGTGGCTTGTGATCTGGTTAGTTGACCAGGCGTATTCAATGGGGTGGCAGAGGGCGATAGCAAGGACGGTCAAAGCAATGGCCGGCACACCTTTTCCAATACAGTACAGATGGTATCAATATTTTCTAATGACACATCCGGTTCACACTCAGCGTGGATCATCAGCCCGCCTTGGGGCAGATAGAGCGCCGCGAAAACTTCACCAATATGGTCTTCAATCTGTGCCGGCGTAGCAAAGGGGAAAAGTTGGCGGTCCAGGTCGATATGGATGGCAACTTTGCCCTTGGCCAGTTCCACCAACCCCGGCAGCCCATTGGCGCGGATCTGTGGATTGAGCATTCGCACGCCAACCTCGATCAGGTCGGGGATGATCTCCAGAATATGCCCGTCGCTATGCAAGTAAATGGGGACATCGGCCTGCCGGCAGGGGCGAAACATGTACTCATACGACGGCTTAATATAGCGGCGCCACATGGCCGGGCTAATGGGCAGGCCGGCTTGTAGCCCCAGATCATCGCCAAAGCGCACAAGGTCGGCGCCTAAATCCAAACTTTTGTTGATGACTGTGCAATTGTAGCTCTCCACCATGCGGATGAGCGGCCACAGCCGGGGATCACCGGTCGCCATATCGATCATCAGATTCTCAAAGCCACGCAGGTAGAAGAGCAGCATATAAAAGAAGCCGTGCGGCAACAGACCGCCTTCGGCCAGGTCGCCTCGCGCCTTGGCCGCGGCATAGGTACGCGCCACCTGATCCCAGTCGCGCGGGCCAAATTGGGCATCCCACCACGGGTCGGGCGGCACATAATCATCAAAGGCGTCCCAATCCGCCAACGGGTGGTGAAGCGGAAAGCTGTCCAGCCCCCGTTCAATATTTTCCCAAATCACGCCCCAACAATCGGTATGCAGCCCCAGTTCATAGAGCGGGTTGGGGATGAAATCAAAATCGCGGTCGCCCTTCTGATAGCCGGGGAAAATGCGCGGATGGGCTAATACGATTTCTTCCAAATCCGCTCGATATTTCATCCACGTTGCCGGCATGAGCGACACCACCACGGGCGTCCATTCCGGCGTAGCAAAATAGAGCGTTTTGAGAAAGTTGATCGTTGCAGGATTGCGCCCAGTGTAGCTAATCATACATCCAATCCTTCCCGGCCCAACAGGCCCAGTATCAGTGATAGTTCACCTCGATGATGAATTTCGTGTTCCAGGACATGCCAGATGATCCAGCCTAGGCTAAAAGCGTGACCACCAGGGATGGTATAGGTTTGGTCCAGGGC
>QWII01000062.1 GCA_021405325.1 Caldilinea sp. CFX5
AAGTGTCCGTAAATCAATAAAATAGAGCGCTCTTCGCGAGTCCGTGACTCGCAACGGGCTGGGGCGAGTCACGGACTCGCGAAGAGCGCTCTATCAAGTTGTATTTTTACGGACCCTAAGTCATAAATTCGTTTGTTCGTTTTCTCAGTCAATGAAAATAACCGGTTCGCTTTTCATAGATAAACAAGCGTGCAATGGTGAAGACACATGGTGAGGGCGCCACGCGGTGAGTTTAGGCAATAAATATCAAGCACTATATCTCTATCTGCGGCAACAGCATGAGGATACTGTCACCCTCACCTTTGCCGACATCGAAGCAATGGTTGGCGCGCCGTTGCCGCCGTCGGCGCGCACCCAGCGCGCTTGGTGGAGCAACCGTAGCCGGGGCGCCGTGCAAGCGGTCTCCTGGATGAACGCCGGCTATCATGTCCAGACCATCGATCTGACCGGCGAACAAGTGACCTTTTACAAACCGGGGCGCGTCTACCAGATCCGCCGCGATGGCGATACGATCCTCTGGGATGGCGAACTGGTCAAGGCGCTGCGTCATCATCTGGGCCTTTCGCAGGCCGAACTGGCCGACAAGTTGGGCATGCGCCAGCAGACGATTAGCGACTGGGAGACCAATGCCTATACCCCGCGCCGCTCCACCTCGAAATACCTTAGTCTGATCGCCGAAAAGGCCGGTTTTACCTACGGCGAGGCGCCATAAGCTTTTTCTTCCAATTCCTACCCACTCCACCCACTCCACCCACTCCACCCACTCCACCCACTCCACCCAATCCATGAAGTGACGCGGAAAAAACGCGTCTTGTTGTGGCGCGCCATGGCCGGTTATCGTTGTCATTGCCAGCGCGTTTTGTTGATCTTGTTATCATTTTGCAACAAATTTAATTTGACATTATACACGTCCAATTGTACCATAAAGTCTATAAACGTGTAAAATGTATCCACGTTAAAAATCACTATTCATCAGGAGACGCCGCTATGAGTCGCTACGAATTGCCGCAACTGATCAAACGCTGGGAGCAAAGCGCTATCAGCCCGGAGCAGGCCATCGGTCAACTGCTATTGCATGTACAGGATTTACTGACGCGGGTAAAAAGCCTGGAGCAGCAACTACAACGCCGGAGTACGAGCGGTGATCCGGCGGCCGATCAATCAACTGCCACAAGCTAACCGCACAACAGTTCACCGGTTAACGTGGGTGGGAATCACGCCGGTCGTCACGCCCTGGCGAAAGGCGATGGCGTCGTCGATCATGGCGAAAATGTCGTAGCGGGGCCGGTAGCCAAAACCCTGCCGGCCCTTGCTCATATCAAATTCGTAAAAGGTCGGCACATGGTCGGCCAGGTTGACATCGACATAGTCCACGCCCAGTTTGGCCGCCAGGTAGGGGATGGTCTCTGCCCAAGTGTAGGGGGTTGGCGCCGCCAATTGAAAAACTTGACCAATCGCGCCCGGCTTGCCCAGTCCATCGGTAAAGCCCTGGACAATATCACGCACATCGGCAATATGTTTTTTGTAAGAACGGCCATGTTCATCGCGGGCAATGAGTAGGCAGCGTTGGGCAGCGGCCTCGTCAGCCGGCTTCAAGGTTTGCAACTGCGCATAGACCTTTCTTGCGGCCGGGGCTGTCAACTTCTCATAGCTTTTCAACCAGTGCGACAGGTAGAATTGGGGGAAATTCAGAATTTCATCACCTGCCACGGCCAGGGCAAAGCGGAAGACCGTCACCGGCACGCCAAAGTTGCGGTGATAGCCAAGCGCCAGTTCCTCGCCCAGATACTTGGTCAGCGCATATTGACCGCCGGGCGCGATCTTCATCGTATCTTCGCGAATCGGCTCCGTCATGCCGCCGGGAACGTACTTGTCGTAAATCGCGTCGGTGCTGGCGTAGAAGAACTGTTGCAGCGGCTTGGGTTGTTGCCGCGCTGCTTCCAACAGGTTAAAGGTGCCCCGCACATTGATCTCAAAATATTGCTCGTTGGTAAAAGGGCCGCCCCCCTGAAAAGCCGCCGCCAGGTGACAGACGGCGTCCACCCCGTCCATTGCCGTATCAACATCGGCCCGGTTGGTGATCGTCCCTTCGACCAGTTCGACCGGCAGGCCGGCCAACTTTTCCGAACGGCGGTCATTGGCCCAGACCAGGCCGCGCACAGTATGGCCGGCGTCGAGCAAGGCTTTGGCGAGATTGGCGCCAATGCGCCCGGAGATGCCTGTAATTAAAATGTGCATAGCTTAGTTCTTTCTAGAATGGTGACTACTAAGCTTGCCGCTCCGCGCCAGTCCGTGACTGGCGCGGAGCGGGCTTGGTAGTCACCGAATATTTTTGCATAGCGTGATGCTCCACCGGGTGATTGATACAGTGAAGTTGGCTGCTGGTTGGATTATAGCAGAGGCCATGGCAAAAGAAAAACAGTTGACCAATGGCTCAGTCAACCGTTCGTTACATCGGAGTAAAGACTTTAGTCTTCGGGGCGCCCTGTTGCTAGGTTGCGTTTAGGTATTGTCAAATCAGTGATGATGATAGGTGCGCCATCACCCTATCACCGCGAATCCTGGGATTCGCGGTGATAGGGGCGGGCTATCCATTACTCATCAGGCCACATGCCTTAGCGGCGCCGCAAACGATGAAAATGCAACAGGGATTTCACTGATTGCACCGATTTTTCTATTCGTTAATCTGCGTTATCGGTGAAATCCCGGTTATTTTCCCATCAGCCGTCATGAATAGACTACACCCATAACGATGAAACCTGGGAACGCCGACATCCTTGTCGGCGAGCGGCCATCAGAAATCACAAAAGCTGAGTTTCTCGAAGGCTACCGTTTCCTTGTCTGGTTTAATGATGGCGCCGTGAAACTGGTTGATCTGGCCGGCTACTTATTCCTCCTGGTTACATCCAACCGGTATGGCTGCGGTTTTTGTTATTTTCCACAATCTGCGTCAAGACCTCTTCGGCATTCACGCCCATCATCTGGCAGAGGCCCAGGCAGTAGACCATTAGATCACCGATGGCGTCGGTAATCTCTTCGCGTTGGTCAATGTCGCTGGCTGGCAACTTGTTGCTGTTTTTGTAGGCGTGGGCCAGCTCCCCCAACTCTTCGACCATCAGAACAACTTCTTTACCGATGTCGGTGACATTCCAGCCGCGCCGCACTTTGTTGTTATAGATTTCCTGTTGAAGTTCACGTAGGTCGATCATGGCTGTCTCTACAAATGATCCGTTACCTGCACTGGCGGGTGTTCCGTGGTTGCGAGTGCAATGCGCTGAAAACCGCTGTAAACATTAAACCGTGTCCCCCGCAAAAAACCAACGAGGGTAATGCCGAACTGTTCCGCCAACTCCACCGCCAGGCTGCTGGGCGCCGAGACGGCACAAAAAATCGCCGCGCCGGCCACGCGACATTTCTGCAATAGCTCATAGCTGGCGCGCCCACTCACCATAATAATCTTGTCATGAAAAGGCAGCGCTTTGTTGAGGACGCCCCAGCCGATCAATTTGTCCAGTGCATTGTGCCGCCCGACATCTTCCCGCACGGTCATCAATTCACCATGACTGTCAAAGAGGGCGGCGGCATGAAGGCCACCGGTGCTGTCAAAAAGCTTTTGCGCCTGCCGCAAGGTGTCGGGCAAGGTAGCAATCAGCGCCGGTGTCACCTGAAGATTGGGGGTGAGCGGCGGCAGGGGCCGTTTTTGCAGATCATCAAGCATGGTTTTGCCGCAGACGCCACAAGCGCTCGTGGTGAAAAAGTGGCGATCCAGTTGATGAAGTTCCGGCAAACGGGGGGCGGCCAGATTCACGCGCAACAGATTGTACTCCTGCAATGCCTGCTGTCCATCGACACAATAGATCATGTGTGTGATCTCATCTTTGCTCTGGATCACCCCTTCGTTGTAAAGAAAACCGGCGGCGAGTTCATAATCATGCCCCGGTGTGCGCATCGTAATCGCCACTGTCTGTTGGTCATCACCGGCGCGCAACTGAATCTCTAGCGGCTCTTCGGTGGCAAGATAATCGCTTTTACGGCGCGCCTGACCGTTGTCAATCTGCCAAATCGTTCGCTTGCTCCTGGTCAGGCGGCTCATATTGGTAACACCTACTTAGTTTGAAAATTCAGTTGGTTGGTTCGTTGGTTGGTTGGTTCGTTGGTTGAGCTTGTCGAAACCAACGAACCAACCAACCAACTAATTCACTTCATAATAAACCCAGCGCCGTTGCATCCGGGTTTGGATAAAGGTAAAGAGAAAGATAAAGAAGAAGAGAAACCAGGCGATGGCCGACGCCTTGCCCATTTTGGTAAAGCTAAAGGCGTTTTGATAGATGTAGTAGACTACTGTCAGGGTCGCCTGGGCGGGTGCGCCGCCGCTGCCACGGGTCATGACAAAGGCTTCGGTAAAGAGCTGAAAGGCGCCGATCATCTGTAACACAAAGAGAAAAAAGGTGGTCGGGCTGATGAGCGGCAGGGTGACATTGCGAAAGCGTTGCCAGGCGCTGGCGCCATCGACATGGGCAGCGTCGTACAACTCCTGTGGCACACCTTGTAGGGCCGCCAGATAGATCACCATCGTAAAACCGGTGTTCTTCCAGAGTGTCAATAAAACTACCGATGGTTTCTGCCAGTCAGGGTCGCCCAGAAAATTGGGCGGTTGAATCGGCAGGCCGGTCCAGCGGTTGAGCGTCCAAAAAATTTCGCTGATCAGCCCATAATCGCGGTTGAGCAAAAATTGAAAGACAATGGCGCCCGCCACAATCGTCGTCACCACCGGCATAAAATAGATGACACGATAGGCTAACTTTCCCCGCAACGGCTGGTTGAGCGCCAGGGCAATCATCAGCCCCAACGCCAATTGCAACGGCACAATCGTCACCATAAAGTAGGCGGTATTGCCCACGGCGCGCCAAAAGACCGGGTCGCGCTGAAGTTGCCGGTAATTGCTCAAGCCCAGAAACTCAAACTGCCCGCTCAACTTCAACTCGCCGAGACTAAGCCAAAACGAGCCAAGCACCGGCAGGATCACAAAGAGCAAAAAGCCGGCCAGACTGGGCAACAGGAAGAGATACGCCTCCCACTGTTGATCCATCTGCCAGCGCCGGGGGCGATTTTGGATTTTGGATTTTGGATTTTGGATTGTCGTGGTTGTCGCCATGAGCTTTGACAGGAAGACAAGAAGAAGGGAGACACGAAGCCGTTACTATCTCCTTGTCTCCCTGTCTCCTTGTCTTCTACTTCGGGAAGCCGTTGTCGGCCAGGAACTGATCGACCTGTTCACAGACACCGGGCAACACGTCCGCCGGCTGCGCCTCACCAGCAAAGATCTGTTGGATTACCGGGCTGACAATGGAGCTATCCAGTTCACTATATTCCGGGAAGTAGCCAAACCGACCGACTTTGGCATTTTCGCCCTCGGTCAGGAACGCCTGGCGGTTGGCCGGCGGATTTTCCTGATTCAGGAACGCATCGGACTCGGCGGTTGACCGCAAGGCCGGGAAGATCTCACCGGACTCGGTATAAAGACGTTGACCACCGTCAGTGCTTTGCAGCCAGCTTAGGAACGTCCAGGCGGCATCTTTGTTGTCACTGCCGGCGCTCATCACCCACGCCGCGCCGCCGGCGCTTGCCGCCCGTTGGCCGCCTTCAGGAATCGGCACAACGGCGACATCATAGTTAAGGCCGGCCGCGTTAAAGGCGGAAACGCGACTGGAATTTTGAATGATCATGGCGGCCTGACCGCTGCTAAAGACGCCCGCATCGCCACCCGCCTGACTGAGATCGGCGTCGCGCATGGCAAAGCCGTTGTTCATCAAGTCCGCAAAGAACTGAATGGCCTCCACCGCCGCCGGCTCGCTCAAGGTGCATTTGGACGGATTGCGCATGTCGTCCAAGATGCTGCCATTGTTCTGGTTAACCCACAGCAGATATTTGCCGGCTTCCATGCCCAAGCCATAGCGCTCGGTTTTGCCGCTGGCATCCTTGACCGTTAATTGTTCCGCGGCTGATGCCAGATCATCCCACGTCCAGGTTTCATCCGGGTAGGGGACGCCAGCTTCATCAAACATATCTTTGTTGTAATAGAGGACTTCCAGGCCAATGTCACGCGGGAAGCCATAGACGCTGCCCTCATAACTGGCCGATTCGAGCAGGGCCGGCCAATAGTCATCCAGGTTATAGCCGGACTTCTCAATATAAGAATCAAGATTTTCCAAGACGCCCTGTGCCGCATATTTGGGGGTCGGCCACAGGAAAAGTACATCGGGAATGGCCGCGCTGTCACCGCTAGCCCAGAGCGTTTCCACTTTGGTGAAATAGTCGCCCCACGGCTCGTTATAAAACTCAATTTGAATTTCGGGGTGTTCTTGCATAAAGGCTTCGCCGACCTTCTTGTGCGAAGCGGCTTCTTCCGGGCTGCCCCAGAAGGCCCAGGTGATGGTGGTGGGGCCTTCACTGGCCGCCGGCGCCGACTCACTGCCGGTTCCCGCCGTATCAGCCGGCGCAACAGGGGCGCAGGCCGCCAGGGTCATGGCCATGATCAGCAGGATGGTCAGGACAATCATTGACCGTTTGTTCTGCAGCATAGTTCCTCCTTGATGATCAGATTGAGATGATCAAATTGATGGGTAAAGCGCTTAGGGAAAACGATAAGCGAACCGTTGTTTGGTCAGCATGCACCCATGATAACACGCCCACTTTACAGTGGTATGTATTATCATAGCACTTTACCGTAGCAACTGCAAGCAATTTCAAGGAGGAATTTAACGGTTGTTGGGATGACAGAAACAATCAAGCGTGTGATCATTGACCATGCCCACCGCTTGCATAAAAGCGTAGCAGATGGTCGGGCCGACAAAAGTGAAGCCCCGCTTTTTCAAATCTTTACTCATGGCTTCCGCTTCCGCTGTCTGCGCCGGGATGTCCTGTAGGCTGGCCCGCTGGTTAATCAGTGGTTGTCCATTGACAAAGCGCCAGAGGTAGGCGTCAAAGCTGCCAAACTCTTTTTGCACCTGGAGAAACGCCTGCGCATTTTTTACCACACCGGTAATCTTGAGCTTGTTGCGCACAATGCCGGGGTTGGCGAGTAAGGCGGCAATTTTCGTATCGTCATACCGGGCGATCACAGCAGCGTCAAAGTGATCAAAGGCGGCGCGATAATTCTCCCGTTTACGTAGGATCGTAATCCAACTCAGTCCGGCCTGGGCACCTTCCAAATTCAACATCTCAAAAAGATGCCGGTCATCGTGAACAGGGATGCCCCATTCGGTATCATGGTATTGTTGATAAAGCGGGTCATTGCCCGACCAGGCACAACGAATTTTGTCCATAAAATTAATTTCCTTGAACGGTGGCAATCGGGTGCTTCGGTGGTTTCGACAAGCTCAATCACCGAAGCACCCGATTGCCCAATTGCTTTATCCACCAAACGCCAAGTGCTGTTGTACATGCAGCATCGTAATGCTCTCCGGGTCGATCATGCTCATGAACGCGGCCGCCGTCGGTTCGGCCATCAACTGTTCGGCGGCCTGCTGCGCTTCGTCCAGGCTGCGCCAATGGACAATATCGACCCACTGCCCATCCTCATTTTTGCTGACTTCGCGCTTAAGATAGCCGGCAGCGCCGGCCAGCCACGGTTGAATTTGCGCCGAACCCTGTAACACCTGCTCATCGGACACGCCCGCTTTGGCGCGAAAGAGAACGACTTCGAGAATTGGTTGTTGTGCCATTGCTAGACTCCTTCTGGAAAATGATTCGTGTTGGTTGGTTCGCTCGGTGGTTGAGCTTGTCGAAACCACCGAGCGAACCAACCAACTTGCGTTCACGCACTACCCAGAGTTTAGCAGCCCCGTGTGACAACCCTATGTCAGCATCTCAAAAAGTTTTTTTGCTTCAGTGCGCATGGCGCTGCGCAGCGCTTCCGGCTCCAACACTTCGGCGGCTGTCCCCCAGCCGAAGAGCCACGATTGGATCTCTGGCAGGGTATGCACCTGATAGATCAGACAGTCGCCTTCCTGGCGTACAAAGGCGTAATGTTGGCGCTCTTGCACCCAGCGGAGCATGTCCGGCGCAAAGCGCACTTTCACTGTGATCACTTCCGCCGGTGGCGTGGTGATCGTTTTTGGGATAAAGCGTTCGTTGAGGAGCTGATATTGTTCAATGCGGTTGAGCCGGAAGGAGCGGCGAGCTTGTCGCAACCGGCAATAGCCATTGACATACCAGGCGCCGTCGGCATAGGTGAGTTCGGCCGGTTCAATCACCCGCGTGGTGGTTTCATCGTGTTGCAAACTGTGATAAGTCATTTGCACAGCCCGCCGTTCATTGATCGCCCGCTGTAAATCGGCCAGGGTGCGATCATCCAGATTGAACGACTTTTGGAGTACAAAAAAATGTAAGATGTCGGTTAACCGTTGCACCTCATCCAGGGTTTGCGCCGGCAGCACATGAGCCAGCTTGGTGAGCGCACCTTCGGTGCTTTGCGGTAGTTTGCCAGTGGCCTGAGCGGCCAGCCACTTGGCGCCCAGAAAGAGCGCCGCCGCTTCATCGGGCGTAAAGAGCAGCGGCGGCAGAAAGTAACCGTCCATCAGCGAATAGCCTTCACCCGGCTGCGCCACTACCGGCACCCCCATCTCGCTCAGGGCCGCGACATCACGGTAGACCGTGCGTTTGCTGATCTCAAAGCGGTCGGCTAAATCTTCCGCGCGCACCAACTTGCGCCGCTGCAACACCAACAGTATAGCCAAGAGCCGATCCATGCGATTCATAGCGTGAAGCCCTAATCTTCTGCAACGGACAAGTCGCCATTAGGTGGGACCGCCGCCGGCGTGGACATAGAACTCATTGTTTTCCGTGGCGCGGGCTGCCGCCGGTTTCGCTTGCAAGAGATCAGCAAAGAGGGGTAGCGCGCCTGTCTCCACCGCATGGTGGGCATACAGATACATGGCCGCCGACCACGCCTGTTTGGCAAAGCCCATAGGATGGCCGCTGCTGCCATGCAGCCATTCATTAAATTCCCACTCCTCATTGACCCCTTGTCGATTGGTCTCGGCCAGTGCAATGAGCAGCCGTTCGGCTTCACGCTGCCAGCCGTGGCGCACCAACGCCGCCACATGGAAGCCGCCAATCATCGGCCAAATGCCGCCGTTGTGATACTGATGGGGCAAGTTCAGGTTGCGGCTACGGTAATAGTCGCGCCAGTTGGACTCACCAGGATAGATCGGCGGATAGATCGCCTTGGTCGGGTACGGTTCGGCCATCCCGACTTGCCGCAAATAACGCATAATGTGTTCGGTGCGGTGAAAATCGGCCACGCCGGTCAATACGGCGAGCAGATTGCCCAGGCTGTCACACCAATCGCCATATTCACGGAAGGCGACCCAGGGCAGATAAAAAGGACGACTGGAGATGGCGCCGATGTTGTGATAGAGCATGTACCATTCCAGCCGTATGGCTTGGAGCTTTGCTAAATGGTCGGCAAAATGCTCGGCCACCCAACAGCGGTCGATCCACATGAGCAGGTTGATCCGTTCATGTACACCGGCGGCGTCAACCTCCGGTTGGTGTGTTTCGGTGGTCGGCGCCAACTGCCTGGCCATCTCTTCGTGGGCCAACAGCGCGCCGTAGTAGAGGACATTATCGTAGAGGACATTGTAACGCACCGCCAACAGATCCATCCAATCCCCGGCTTCGGGGATCTCGAGCAAGCCGCATTCGTTCATATCCTGATAATCGAGCCAGAGCAGGGCGCGATTGATTGTGGGCCAATGCGCTTGCAAAAAGGCCAGATCACCCGTCTGGCGGAAGTGGAGATAGTGGCCGAGGATAAACCAGAGATTGCCGTCGGCGGCGCCGGCATTTTCCGTGCTGATGTAGCCCGTGTCCGGGTTGACATTGAGCGGAATCAAGCCCAAGCGCGATTGGTGGGCGCCCAATGTTGCCAGGGCCGCACGCCCCGCCGCCAGCAACTGGGGGTCACCGGTCGCCGCCGCGCCGAGAAAAATAATACCATTGTCACGCGCCCAGACTTGCGGATAACCAGCCGCCAATCCTGAGGCGCGAAAGCCGTCGGGGGTAACACAAGCATGGAGAATGGCTGTCGCCCGTTGATGCGCTTCTTTGCGCAACGCTCTGTTTTGCATAGCTTACCTTCTATATGTACTCAAACCTTCCACCTTCATTCAAAAAGTACGCTGATGCTTTCGTGGCCGTGGATGCGGCGAATTGCTTCCGCCAGCAGAGGGGCGACGGAAATGACCTCGATCTTCGCGCAAAAGGGGACGGTTTGCGTCTCAATCGAGTCGGTGATCAAGAGTTGGTGGATCGGGCTGTCCATAATGCGTTCCATGGAACCAGCCGAAAAAGCGCCGTGGGTGACGGCGGCGTAGACCTGCTTGGCGCCATGTTGCACCAACTGTTTGGCCGCTTCGACCAGGGTGCCGCCGGAGATGGTAAAGTCATCGACAATGACAGCGGTTTTGTCCTGCACATCGCCAATAATACCCAGTACTGACGCCCGTTCATCATGGCCGCGGCGCTCCTTGTTGCCAATCGCCAGGTCCGTGCCTAAATAGGCAGCGTACTTGGCAGCTTGTTTGGCAAAGCCAATATCCGGTGACACCACAACGAGATCGGGCAGTTGTTTGGCTTTGATCGTCTCGCAGAAGAGGCTGAGGGCGTAGAGATTATCGACCGGGATATGAAAGAAGCCTTGCACCTGGGGTGGTAACAAATCCAGCGTCACCACACGATCAGCGCCCGTCACCTCCATCGCATCGGCGCAGACGCGCGCCCGAATGGAGACGCGCGGTTCATCTTTTTTATCGCCTTTGACATAGCTGAAATAGGGCATGACCACCGTAACCGAGGCGGCGCTGGCCCGTCTCAGCGCGTCGATCCAGAAGAGCAGCTCCATAAAATTGTCGTTGGCGGGGAAGACAACCGACTGCACCAGATAGACATGGCGCCCGCGCACATTTTCGCCAACGCGTACAAAGGTGTTGCCGTCGGAAAAGCGCAATACATCCCGACGGGCCGGCGCTATGCTCAAGTGCTGACAGATATTTTGGGTTAATTTGATGCTGGCGCTACCACCCAGCACGAGAAGTTCCTGGTTGCTCATAGGTTGGTGATTGGGCTATGCGGCATTTTTACACGTAGACACACACTACCTGTCATTGTAAGACAAAATCAGTTGCCGGACAAGCTAACCAGTCAGTCATAAGATTTATTGCTACGTCGGGCCGCAATCGTTACTCCAATAGGACTTACGCAAGACGGATTCACCGCCAGAGACCTTTAGGGTCTGCGAGACCCTAAAGGTCTAGGCTCGTGCGTAAATCCTATTGTAAACTCTACAGAGTACGCCACACATTAAATCAAAGAAGCCTTCTCCTGTTGTAACACACCTATTGCGATTAGTAAGTATCCATTGACCAGGATCAGACTATTGGTGACTAGCATACGGTGCTTTTAAGTGGATAACTGTTGAGTTGGGCAGCGACTGACCATTCGCCCAGTTAGGGAACAGGCCACAAGAAGCGTGTATTATTTATTTGAAATCTGTATGATTGTGTCATCTGCCAGTCATCAACGATGACGCAGAAACCGCTTCGTTTGTCGTGACGATTCTTTTCTTACATTACACACCGCACAACGCAATAACACTACTTTTGCAAGGGAGAATCTTTATGTTATCACGGCGATCCTTTCTCAAAGTTGGCGCGGCAGCCGGCGCTGGTCTGTCGCTCTCTTGGTTTGGGCCTACGCTACGGATGACCGGACGGGGCATGGCGCCCGTCGTTCTAGCGCAAATTCCGGGCGGCACCCTTGATCCGGCAGCGATCCCCAAATATACGACGCCGCTGCTCATCCCCCCGGCCATGCCGCGGGCGGGCAAGATCAAAACCAAGGATGCTAAACAGGTTGACTATTATGAGATTGCCCTGCGTCAGTTTCAACAGCAGATTCTGCCGGCGGGCCTGCCGGCGACCACGGTCTGGGGCTATGGTCCCAAGGGGCAGCCGACGCTCTTTCATGCGCCGTCACTGACCATTGAGGCCGACCAAAATAGAGCTGTGCGTATCAAGTGGGTGAATGAGTTAATGGATGCGACCGGTAACTACCTGCCGCACCTGCTGCCGGTCGATCCGACGCTGCATTGGGCCAACCCGCCGGGTGGCGTCGCCGGTCGGGATATGCGCCCAACCTTTACGACAACCCCTGGCCGTTACACGGGGCCTGTCCCGATGGTTTCCCATGTGCATGGCGCCGTTGATGTCGGCGATGAGAGTGACGGCTATGCCGAAGCGTGGTACTTGCCGGCAGCAACCAATATCCCCAGTGGTTACGCCCGTGTGGGCACCTGGTACGATTACTTTAAGAATAAAGCGGTGGGCAATCGTTATCTTGCCCCGGGTACGACCGCCTGGGAAGCAGGCACGGCTGTCTTCCAATACCCGAACAGCCAGCGCGCCTCAACGGTCTGGTATCATGACCACACCCTGGGTATGACCCGCCTCAATGTCTATGCCGGTCCAGCCGGCTTCTATATTATTCGTGGCGGCCTTAGTGACTGGGTGCTTGACACACGCACGGGAAAGCAGGCCGATCTGCCGGGGCCGGCGCCGGCGTTGGGCGATAAAGCCAAAGTACAGTATTATGAGATCCCGTTTGCGATCCAGGACCGAGCGTTCAATACCAATGGCTCGCTCTTCTATCCGGACACGCGCGCCTTCTTTGATGGCATTACCGGCCCTTATATTCCCGATAGCGACATCTCCCCAATCTGGAATCCTGAGTTCTTTGGCAACTGCATCATGGTCAACGGTAACACCTGGCCTTATCTCAATGTAGAGCAGCGGCGCTATCGCTTCCGTTTCCTCAATGGTTGTGATTCCCGCTTCTTGATCTTAAAATTTGACCAACCAGGCGTCACCTTCTGGCAAATCGGCAATGAAGGGGGCTTCCTGGCGGCGCCTGTCCAACTGTCGAGTCTGTTGCTTGGCCCGGCTGAGCGCGCCGATGTGATTGTTGATTTTAGCAATGTGGGCGTCGGCGCCACGGTTACGTTGCTCAATGTTGGACCGGATGCCCCCTTCCGTGGTCTCCCGATTCCGCCAGGCCAGCAAGCCGATCCGGCGACGACCGGGCAGGTGATGCAGTTCCGGGTAGGCGCGCGCATGGACACCGATAAGAGCACCCCGCCACAGTTTTTGAAGTTGCCGCCGATCTCAGCTTTGGCCGGCGGCACTACACGTTCGCTGGCGCTGCTGGAAGAGATGTCGATGGTCTACCCCGATGCGCCGGCAGCGACCTTATTAGGCACCTTTGATCCGACCACCGCAACGGCCACACCGCATATGTGGATGGACCCGATTACGGAGAATCCCAGCCCAGGCACTGTTGAGCTTTGGGAGTTCTACAACTTAACGGCGGATGCCCACCCCATGCACGTTCATGAGGTTGTCTTCCAAGTTGTTGAACGCCAGTTCCTTGATCCGGCAACGGGGCTGCCGGCGGGCACACCCTTCGTACCGGAACCCTGGGAGAGTGGGTTTAAGGATACGGTGATCGCCTATCCGGGCCAGGTCACACGGATACGCGCCCAGTTCAACACCCCCGGTCAATTTGTGTGGCATTGTCACATTGTCGAACATGAAGACAATGAGATGATGCGGCCCTATGCGATTGGTCCGCAGCCGAACCCAATGCTGATCGTGCCGGCCACAACACCGGAGGTGAACGAGGAAATCTTTGAACCGGAGAGTACACAAACCAACAACGTGTACATGCCGTTGGTGACGAATCAGTAGCGGCGATTGACTCACCGTGACCGTGGCGAAGCGTGGAGATAAACCATGCGCCCAGTCCAGGTCACGGTTTGGTTGAGCAATTGGCGTTCCAAGAGCTTGTGGACAAGGGCAATTTCCGCCGGTTGCAAGGTGGTTGCCAAGCGTTGACCATAGCTGAGGCGGTCCCCGGTTGCCGGTGCGAACCAGCGTTGTAAAACAGCAGCGCTGATCTGCATCTGGCTGGGGTCCGCCTCGGTTTGGTGTTCGACCGTCAAACCGGCTTGTTCAGCCCAGGTGACTAAATCGGCCGCATCCCAGTTAACCATGGCATCAGTTGCATCAGTGTAAATGGCTTCTTCGGCCTGCATGAGCCGGGCCGTTACGTCAGCCCCTAACTCGCTCAGATCGACCAATTGATAGATTCGTTGCGTGTGTCGCGGAATGCGCTCGGCCAGACTCAAGTAGCCCTGTGGCGCCAACAGTGAGGCCAGGAGCTTGAAAAGCGCCGGCTTATCCGCTTGATCAAAGAGGGCGTTGTAACCAACCACGGCATCAAAATGCGGCAGTGCAACCCCAGCCGCTGGTCGGTTCAGCCCAGCCGCCACCTGTTCGCGCAGGAGCAACAACTCTGGCAACTCAGGGATCTCCCCTTGCAAAACGAGTGGGCGTTCAACCGCGGTGAGCCGTTCCGCTAACTGGCGCAATGCGTCGGCATCGCGGCTGGTGCGGGCCAGGGCATAGACACCCCCTTCCGGCACCCGCCGCAGCGCTTCCCAGGTGAGCAAACCGGTTCCCGCTTTGAGATCCAGCACAAGACTGTGACGGGCGAGATGGGTGGCGTCCAGCAGCCGGTCGCGCACGTGGGCCAGCCGTTCACCCGTGTTGGAGATGGTGCGCTGGAGCCACCGTTCGCGCGCCGGGTCGTCGGGCGAAAAAGTGAGTACGTCGATGGGGGTCTGGCCGCCGCTTTCTAGTTCCAACATGGCGGCCAGTTGCGCTTCGCGGCGCTGAGCTACTGTGACGCGGATCTGCGCTTCGTACCCTTGATCCGAGGGTTGATAGAAAACTTTGCCCTGCAACGAAGTGGGCAAATATTGCTGGGCCACCCAGTGGTCGCGGTAGGCGTGGGGGTAGAGATAGCCTTCGCCATGACCAAAGCCCTCTTTGTCCCGATTGGCGTCTTTGAGATGATTGGGGACGCCGCTGTCGGCCTCTTTTTTCACCTGTTCAATGGCATCAAAAAAGGCAAAAGCCGTGTTCGATTTCTTGGCCGTCGCCAGGTAGAGCGCCGCTGTTGCCAGATGAAAGCGTCCTTCCGGCATTCCCACCTGTTCAAAGGCTTGCGCACAAGCGGTCACCACCTGGATCGCATTGGGGTCGGCCATGCCCACATCCTCGCCGGCAAAGATCAACATGCGCCGAAAGATAAAGCGCGGGCTTTCGCCGGCATAGTCCATTTTCGCCATCCAATACATGGCGGCGTCCGGGTCGCTACCGCGTAGACTCTTGATAAAGGCGCTGATGGTATCAAAGTGATAGTCCCCCTCTTTGTCATAGAGGACGGCGCGGCGTTGGATCGATTCTTCGGCAATGGCGAGATCAATGTGGATGGTGGATGGTGGATGGTGGTTGGTCGATGGTACAGTTGATGTTTCGCTGCTGGTTTCGACGGCGAGTTCAAGGGCATTGAGAACGGCGCGGGCGTCACCGTTGGCGACTTCGACAAGGTGTTCAAGGGCATCTTCGTCGATGGTCACGTCCAGATGACCGTAGCCCCGTTCCTGGTCGGTCAAGGCTTGGTGAATCACCCGGCGCAGATCTTCTTTGGTCAGCGGCACGAGTTGAAAGATGCGGCTGCGACTGACCAGCGCTTTGTTGACTTCAAAGTAGGGATTTTCGGTGGTGGCGCCAATGAGAATCACCGTGCCATTTTCCACCCAGGGTAAGAGGGCGTCTTGTTGCGCCTTGTTGAAGCGATGCACCTCATCGATAAAGAGGAGGGTGCGCTGGCGGTAGAGTTTGGCTTTTTCTTGCGCGTCGGCAATCGCTTCGCGAATCTCTTTGACGCCGGAGAGGACAGCGTTGATGGCAATAAAGTGGGCGCGGGTTGTGTTGGCGATCACGCGCGCCAGGGTGGTCTTGCCCGTGCCGGGCGGGCCATAGAAGATCAAGCTGCCCAGTTGATCGGCCTGGATGGCGCGGCGCAATAAGCGACCGGGGCCGATAATATGCTCCTGGCCGACATACTCATCCAAGGTGCGGGGACGCATCCGCGCCGCCAACGGTGCTTCTTTTGCCAAACGTTCAGCGTGAGCTTGATCAAACAGTGTCATAAGGTATATTTCAATTTACTTACTAAATCACTTATCCAATGCGCTAATTTGCCAGATTCGCGCTACACCCGTTATATTACGACAAATAGGCAGCCTTTGCCAAAGTTGCGGAACACGCCATGCCCTACATCCTACCTACAATCCAACGAGGTTCTGTTGACATTTACAACGCCCGCACCTGACAGGTGTAGCAGAAGGGCGAGACGAAATGTCAACAGAACCTTAGCCCGGCAAAAGGAGAGCTACTGATGCAGTACGATTTGTTACTCAAAGGTGGTATGTTAATTGATCCGGCCCAGGCGCTTCATGCCTTGTATGATGTTGCCTTTGCCGGTGGAAAAGTTGCAGCGGTGGCGCCTGATCTGCCGGTCACTAGCGCGCGCCGGGTGATCGATTGTCGCGACCGGCTGGTGGCGCCGGGGATGATCGACCTGCATGTCCATGTCTTCTGGGGCGCCAGTCACCTGAGCATTGAACCTGATCCCCACTGTATTGCCAAAGGGGTGACGACCGCTGTTGATGCCGGTTCTGCCGGCGCCGACACCTTTCCCGGTTTTCGCAAGTATGTGATTGATGTGAGCGCCACGCGCCTTTTCGCCCAACTCAACATTTCGGCGCAAGGGATGCTAAACCCGGCAATCGGCGAACTGGATGACATTCGTTTTGCCAACGTCCCGCGGGCCATTGCCATGATGGAAGCCAATCGCGATGTGATCCTGGGCGTCAAGGTGCGGCTGACCAGAGACGCCATTGTAGGCAAGGCAGCAGGGTTGCGACCACTCCACCTGGCGCGTGAAGCCGCCGATGCGGTCGGTCTGCCGATCATGGTGCATCCGCAGGCGGCCTGGTGTGATTCGATTGATGACATTCTCGCCGTCATGCGCCAGGGCGATATTATGACTCATTGCTATCATGGCTCAACCCACGGTATTCTCGATGAGCAGGGCAAAGTGCGGGAGACGGTGCTAGCCGCGATGGAACAGGGGGTAGTCTTTGATGTCGGCCACGGCGCCGGCAGTTTCAGTTGGCAGGTGGCGGAACAGGCGTTGGCCCAAGGGGTGTTGCCGCAGACTATCTCCAGCGATTTGCATATCTACAACCTGCATGGGCCGGTCTATGATCTTGCCACCACCGTCAGCAAATTTTTGTACTTGGGGTTGTCGCTGGATGAAGCCTTGCGGCGCGTCACGGCAACGCCGGCCCAAGTGATCCACATGGCGGATCAGATCGGTACGCTTAAAGTCGGGGCTTGGGGTGACGCCGTAGTCTTTGATTTGCAACGTGGCCACTTTGCATTACACGATTCGCGCGGTGAAGGGCGTATGGGAACGCAGCAATTGAAGCCGATCCTGGTCGTGCGCGCCGGTGCGGTCTATCAAACCAGCCATTGAAGAAGAACCAAGGAGTTATCGTGAAAAACTTTGTCAATCATCGGCTAGAACGACGAGGGTGACATTATGATTACTGGTGAAGCCGTTGCCACCTGGCTCAGTCGGCTTGTCCAAATCCCCAGTGTTTCACCGGCCCAGGCCGGCCCGCGCGCCGGTGTTGTGGGCGAAGGACGGATCGCCGCTGAAGTGGCGCAATGGTTCCGCCAATTGGGCGGCGAGGTACACATTGATGAAGTCTTGCCCGGTCGTCCGAATGTTTACGGCATCTGGCATGGGCAGAGTGAACAATGGTTTGGCGTCGATGTGCATCTCGACACGGTCGGCGTTGAACAGATGAACGGCAACCCCTTTAGCGGCGCCGTGGCTGATGGTTTTGTCTATGGCCGTGGCGCCGTGGATGACAAAGCGTCCCTGGCGATCCTCCTGGCCCTCTTGGAACAAATGGCAAGAACCGGGCAACGGCCTGCCGCCAATCTCTTCCTGGCTGCTACGGTGGATGAAGAAGTGGGCGCATTGGGCGCACCGGCCGCCGCCCGCTGGCTCCACCATCAGAGCATGAGAATTGACGAAATGATCGTCGCCGAACCAACGCTCTGTACGCCGATCTATGGGCACAAGGGGGTTGTACGGCTGGCGTTTCAAGTATTGGGGCAATCAGCGCACTCTTCGCAGCCCCACTTGGGCCAAAACGCCATCGTCGCCGCGGCTCAGTTAGTGTTGGCCTTACAAGCCGAGCATGAGCGATTGCAGATGCTGCCGCCGACGGCGCTGGGCAACGGTATGCTCACCGTTTCGCTCATTAACGGCGGTAATGGCATCAATGTTGTGCCCAACGTCTGCACCGTATCGATTGACAGACGGGTCGTCAATGGCGAACGCGCCGTTGCCGTTACCGAGGAGTTGCAACAGTTGGCCGAGCGCTGTTGTCCCCAACCGTTGACCGTCCAGGTCTTGCAACTGCTGGAAGCCTATTACCAAGCGCCCGATAAACCGTTGGTCTCCCGGTTAGCCGCTTGGTCCGGCACAACGCCGCGTGTTGCCCCCTATGGCACCAATGCTTGGGCCTATGCCGATGTGACCAAGGAATGTGTCGTCTTTGGCCCAGGCGCCATCGAACAAGCGCACGGCCCCGAAGAGTGGGTGGCGCTGGCGGAATTGGAAAGGGCCGCGCAACTTTATGCGCGCTGGTGGGAGATCGGGTAGGCGGGCCACGGAATACAACAACGGATTCAGAAAGCAGCGGATTCTGTACATCACAACAAATCCGCTGCTTTCTGAATCCGTTGTTGTGTCCCGCGTCATTCCGCACTGACGCCAGCCAAGGTTAGCTCGCGGGCGCGGTGGCAACTGGCGTAGTGGTTGGGTTCGATTTCCAGGAGTTGCGGCGTCTCGTTTTTGCAACGTTCAACTGCATAACGGCAGCGCGGGTGAAAGTAACAACCCGAAGGCGGGTGGGCCGGATCGGCGACATCGCCTTCAAGGATGATGCGTTGCGAACGGAGGCGTGGGTCGGGCTTAGGAACCGCCGAGAGCAGTGCTTCGGTGTAGGGGTGCTTAGGATTAGTAAAAAGCGCTTGGGTTTCAGCGACTTCCACGATCTTGCCCACATACATCACCGCTACCCGATCACTGACATGCTTGACGACACTCAAATCATGGGCGACAAAGAGGAAGGAGAGCCTCAGTTCCTCTTGCAAGTCGAGCAACAGGTTCAAAATCTGCGCCTGCACCGATACATCCAAGGCTGAGACTGGTTCATCCGCTACAATCAAGGCCGGGTTGAGAGCCAGGGCGCGGGCGA
Source organism: Caldilinea sp. CFX5 (assembly GCA_021405325.1). The sequence goes on from QWII01000062.1 coordinate 19,310, forward strand.
TGCCGATGCGTTGACGCTGGCCGCCGCTAAAGGCATGGGGATAGCGGTTCATAAACTCCGGCGGCAACTGCACCATCTTGAGCAGTTCTTCCACCCGGTCGCGGCGCTCCTGGCGACTGGTGACGCCGTTGACGGCCAGCGGCTCGCTGATAATCTCCAAAATGGTCATGCGCGGGTTGAGCGACGAGAAGGGGTCTTGGAAGATCATCTGCATCTGACGGCGCAGCGGGCGCAACTCCGCTTTGGATAGACTTGCCAGTTCGACAACTTTCTGATTGGTAGTGTGGAAGAACATCTGTCCCGCCGTCGGATTGACGGCCCGCAAAATGCAGCGCGAGGTTGTCGTCTTGCCGCAGCCGCTTTCGCCCACCAACGAGAGCGTTTCCCCCTGGTTGATATGAAAGCTCACATCATCCACCGCGCGCACCTGCCCCGTCACCCGGCGCAAGAGACCGGAACGGATGGGGAAGAACTTTTTCAGTCCTTTGACCTCCAATAATTTCTGCTCTGTCGAGACTGCCATAACTGCTATCTACCTTTTTATTCATGATACAGGAAACAACTGACCACCTGCCGCTCATTGACGGACTTGGGTTGCGGCTCGTGGCGATCACACTTGCCGGCCATAAAATCAGGACAGCGGGGATGGAACGGGCAGCCGACCGGGCGGTTGTACGGATGCGGAATCGACCCGACCAACGTCGCCAGTTTCGTGCGCGGTTTTGCCAAAATGCTGGGAATCGACTTGAGGAGCAGGCGGGTGTAGGGATGTTTCGGCGCATGAAAAATTTCATCGACCGGCCCCTGCTCCACCAACCGCCCCAGATACATCACCACCACATCATCGGCCATCTCCGCAATCATCCCCATGTCGTGGGTGATCAGGATGATCGACAGCCCCTTCTCCTCCTGCAAGCGGGTCAACAGTTCCAGAATTTGCGCCTGCGTGGTGACATCGAGCGCCGTGGTTGGCTCATCGGCGATCAACACTTTGGGGTCACTGGAGAGCGCCATCGCAATCATCACGCGTTGGCGTAACCCACCGCTGAGTTGAAAGGAATATTCATCGATCCGCCGCTCCGGGCGCGGGATGCCGACGAGGCGCAACAACTCAATGGCGCGTTCACGGGCCTCTTTGCGGCTCACCGGGTTATGCAGGCGGATCGCTTCAATGATCTGGTTGCCGACGGTGTGAAAGGCGCTAAACGAGGTCATCGGCTCCTGAAAGATAAGCGCAATCTCGCCGCCGCGGATCGAACGCATCTCCTCGCCCTCTTCCTTGAGCTTGGTCAGATCGATCTCATCGACATGGCCGTTGCTGGTTGGCCGCCGCAGCCAGATTTCGCCCCCTTCGATGCGCCCGCCCTGGTCTACAATGCGCAAAATCGAGCGTGCCGTCACACTCTTGCCGCAGCCGCTTTCCCCCACAATGCCTAACGTCTTGCCGGGATAGACATCAAAGCTGACGCCATCGACGGCGCGCACGACGCCTTCGTCTTGGTGAAAGTAGGTTTTTAGTTCTTTTATGGATAGAATGGGCAGATTATTTTTCATGCGTTGTTGTTAATTTTCATGGTGTAAACTTCGATCATCCATACGGATCCGCCGCATCACGCAGGCCGTCACCCAAAAAGTTGAAGGCTAAAATCGCAAAAATCACCGGCACGGCTGGAATGAGCAGCCAGGGTGAAATGGCGACGGCCTGGATATTCTGCGCCTGTTGCAAAAGAACGCCCCAACTGACTGCCGGCGGACGCAACCCCAGCCCTAAAAAGCTCAACGAGGTTTCGGAAATGATCATCGCCGGAATTGCCAGGGTAGCCGCCGCGATGATATGACTGAGGAAGGAAGGCACCATGTGGCGGAAGATAATGCGCATCTGACCAGCGCCGGCCAACTCCGCCGCCGTGACAAAATCCTCTGTCCGCAACGAGAGGAAGCGTCCACGCACCACACGCGCCATCACCGTCCAGCCAATGAGTGAAATAATGATGGTGATGAAAAAGTAGACCCGCGTCACCGGCCAAGTGGGCGGGACAGCCGCGGCCAGCCCCATCCAGAGCGGAATGGTGGGGATGGAGCGAATGATCTCAATAAAGCGCTGAATGACATTGTCAACGGCGCCGCCATAGAGACCGGAGACGCCGCCCAGTAAAATGCCCAAGAAGAGACTCAACGCCACACCGACCAACCCAATGCTGAGGGAAGTACGCGTTGCCAACATCAAGCGCGAGAAGAGATCGCGGCCTTGGATATCGGTGCCGAGCAGGAAGATGCTTTCCTCCGCCTTGGCTCCTTCCACGCCGATCAAGTGGCGGTTGCTGGGAAAGATCCCCCACAATTTGTACTCGTAGCCCTCGGCCCAGAAGACCACCGGCACCTTCGTTTCCAGATCCGGCTTATAGACTTTCTTGAACGTTTTGGGGTCGCGCTTGCCCACCACGGGATGGACATAGGGGCTGAAGCGTCCTTCATCAAACCAATGAATCGGTTGGGGGGGCAGAAGGGAAAGCTCTTCACTGGAGCGGCTGGTATCCGAATAGGCGAAAAATTCAGCAAAGAGGACAATGGCATAAAAAAAGATCACAAACACCGCCGCGATCATCGCCAGCCGATGTTTGCGAAAACGCCACCACATCAACTGCCACTGCGTCGCCACCATGATGCGGTCGGCAGCTTTGTTCTGCTTGCTGGCCTCTGGCGCTCCACCCGACGGCGCTTCCCCTGTTCGCCCAGTGCCTGATAATTGTTCAACTGCTTGTGCCATAGTTCACTCGCTCCACCACCCATCTATCACGCCAACCCGACCTCATTAACAATTCTCAATTTTCCATTGACAATTAATTATTGTTAATTACTGCCTTCCATCCCCATGCGAATACGCGGGTCGATCCACATGAGAATCAGGTCGGAAATCAAGGTGCCAATCACCGTCATCACCGCCAGCAACAACAAAATGGTGCCGGCCAAAAAGAGATCCTGTGCAATCAGCGCCTTAAAGAGCAGCGGTCCCACCGTCGGCAAACTCAACACCAGGGAGACAATAATGCTCCCCGAAACCACATAGGGGAAAATATAGCCGATGGTGCTGGCAAAGGGATTTAACGCCGCACGCACCGGGTATTTCAGTATCACCCGTGTTTGCGACAGCCCTTTGGCCCGCGCCGTCACCACGTAGGGCTTACGCAATTCATCAAGGAGATTGGCGCGCATAATCCGCACCAGTTCACCAATCCCGGCCATACCCAAAATAATTGCCGGCAGCGGCAGATGTTTGAGCATATCCCAGACCTTGGCCATGCTCCACGGCGCCAGCATATACTCTTCGGAAAAGAGACCACCGATACTTTGCAAGTCAAAATATTTAAAGCCCATGTACAAGATCACCAACGCCAACATAAAATTGGGGATGCCAATGCCCAAAAAGGCCAGAAAGGTAAAGAAATAGTCGCCTAAAGAATATTTATAAACGGCTGAGTAGATGCCAATCGGCAACGCCAGCCCCCAGATAAAGACAATCGCTGCAATAGAGACGACCATTGTCAGCATCAGTCGGTCGCCAATCACTTCGCGCACGGGGCGATTGTATTCCATTGCCATGCCAAAGTTACCCTGAATCATCAGCCCGGCCCACTTGAAATATTGGACATACATGGGTTGATCCAGGCCATATTGCTGGCGTAGCGCAGCAGCTTCCTCCGTCGAGACCATGGTGCCGGTCGATTGCAGGCGCGCAATATAGGAGGTGATATAATCCCCCGGCGGCAATTGAATGACGACAAACGAGAGGATCGAGGCGGCCCAAATGGTGAGCAACCCGGCAAAAAGGCGGCGAATGAGATAAGAGACCATAGCTTCCTTACCCTACAACGATTAATTTAGATGACCATTCAGGTGACCATTGGTTGCTTTGGGTGCAATCTGTATTTGCTTATAAACCCTGGCTAATGGCAAGTTACAATCGATTGCCGGCAAATAGACCGTTGCTGTTACGGCCTTTGCTTCGGATAGCACCCACTCGCCATTCGCTTGTCGTCTATAATGCTCGACATGATACGAATCCTGGGCAATCATAATATATTCTTGTAACGATGCAATTGTGCGATAACTGTGAAATTTTTCACCGCGATCATACTTCTCAGTGGAATCAGAGAGAACTTCGATAATGATCGTTGGATTAAGCAAAATATCGTTGGCGCCAGCTTCCAGTTGCCCCTCGCCGGCTACAATAGTAACATCAGGATAAGTGTACGAATCTGTCGCCGGCACTCTAACACGCATATCGCCTGGGTAAATCTCACCGGCGCCCTTATCAAGTAACTGCGAACCTAACGTTATAATAACGTTTGATGCAATCAAATTATGTGCTTTGGTTGCGCCCGCCATTTCAACGATCCGTCCTGCAAAATATTCGTGTTTTGTTTTGCTTTTGCGCTCAAATTCTAAATACTCTGCCGGTGTAAGTAGTTTCACTGCCACATCCATACCTATCCTCCTTATGCCGGTTCCATTCGGATACCCTCGGTGAGTGGGTTCTCACTAATCATTGCGTCTAGTGGCTGGGTCTGGCATAATCGTAATCGCTCTACTACTCCTGCGCGCCATTGCGATAAGTTTGCGTTGATGCAATCTCAACTTTATCGTACACTTCCTCTAATTGTAAATCACAATTGATGGTGGCGAGATGAACCGTTTTGCGCAAGCCCTTCGTTTCGGAGAAAAGCCACTGACCGTCGGCCTGGCGTACATAATGTTCAATGTGGTAGCTGTCCTGTGCCACAAGCAGGTATTCCATGAGTGTACTGATCGTGCGGTAGTGTTCAAATTTTTTGCCGCGATCATACGCCTCGGTTGATTTGGAGAGGACTTCAACAATTACAATCGGGTTGAGCAGGACGTCAGATTGTGTACCTTCAAACTGTGGTTCACCACTAACAACGGTTACATCCGGGTAGGTATAAAGACCTGTTTCGCTGATTTTGACCCGCATGTCACTAACATAAACTCGATAAGGGCGTTTGCGCAGTTGTACACGTAATTCAGAGCCGGTATTTAAGCTGATTAAATTATGTCGTTCTGTTGCCCCGGCCATTGGATAGATCTGCCCTGCGTAATATTCATGTTTGGTTTCGCTTTTGCGTTCAAATGCTAGATATTCAGTCGGCGTAAGTAATTTTAGAACTGCGTCCATCCTCTACTCCTCTTGCCGTCAAAGGCGATCACACCGGACTCTGCTCCAAATCATAGCATTATTTACGCCCTTTGCCAAAGAGAAACGCGCCAGAGACGAGCGTGTTATTTTACCACGACTTGTCTCTGGCACGCCTGCCTAATCTCTCAATCTCCTAATCTCTCAACCACTTTACTGCGAATCCGCATCCGTAAAGAAGAAGGTCGCGGGGCGGGAGATATTCGGCGTCTGGCCGGCCTGGATGTTGAACTGGCGAGAGGGGATGTTGCCCATGTTGTTCTTCACCACACGCACGCCCATGAAGGCGCCGGATTGACCCACCGTGCCAATCGTCCACACTTCGTCGGTGATGATCTTCCAGATCTCCTGGCCGAGCGCGACGCGTTCTTCCGGCGTGCCTTCCAAGCCCTGGCTGAAGAGATCCAGCACTTCTTTTACCTTCGGGTCGGTCGGCTCAATGCCGGCGGTGCCGCCGGAAGCATACCAATTGCCGATGGCCGGGCCGGTGCCGGAAGTATCCGAAACCGGCAGGGCATGATAGGGGTAGAGATAGAGTTCATCCGTGCCGTCATTCTGCCAGAAGAAGATTTGCAGTTCGTTGGCGGCGCGGCGCTGTTCGACCAGCGTGCGCTCTTGTTCAACGACATTGGCAAAGATGCCGATCTGCGCCCAGTCTTCCTTGATCATTTCACCGATTTGGGTGAATTGAATAAAGGCCGGAATGCTGGGGATTTCAATGATAATGCGTTCGCCATTGTCACTGCGCAAGCGATAGCCTTCGGCATCCTTGTTGGTCAAGCCCAAGGCATCCAACATCTGGTTGGCCTGCTCCAGATCGCCGGCGGCGGGCGCCCACAATTCGCGATATTCGGGGCCAGGGTTGAAGGGCGACGATTCCGCCACCACTGCCGAACCCGGCTTGCCGATGCCCAGGAAGATGATCTCGTTGATCTTGTTGCGGTTGATCGCCAGCGAGAGCGCACGGCGAAAATCGGCTGTGTGCAGCAACTTGGCAATTTCAGCATCAGCTTCATAGCTCAAGTTGACTTGCAGGCCGGCATCGGCGCCATGTTGGGCCGGGTCGAGATGCACGGTGTAGTTGCCCTTTTCGGCATTTTCCAACAAGACCGGCAGATTGGCCAGCGAAATGTGCCGCGCCTGGTAGTCAAACTCACCAGCGACGGCACGCAGGTTCAACACTTCCAGGTTTTCGGCCAACGTCATGGAGATGCGGTCGATGTAGGGCAGTTGGTTGCCTTCGGTGTCAACGCCGTAGTAGTAAGGGTTGCGTTCCAAGACCCAGTTGTCGGTCGTGATCGGGTTGACTGTCTTCCAGGGGGTCAAGGTAGGCAGATCCGGGTTGCGCTGCCAGGTATTCTTGTCTTTGAAGAGGTTGACCCAGTTGTCGAAGCCTTCTTTGGCAACCAGTTCATCAAGCGCAGCTTTGTCGACAAAGTCGGGGTGGAACTGTTGCATGTAGTGCGCCGGCGCATAGCCGCCTAAAGCATTGGCGCCAAAAATGGCATGACCGCCAAAGACGTTGACCGAGCTGCCCAACACTTCTAGGAAAAGGCTGTTGGCAAAGGGGAAGCTAAACTTAAGCGTATAATCGTCCACCATCTCCATCTTGGCGCCTTCATCAATATTGAAGAAGGCCGAGCGCACCGGCACCAATTCGGTATTTTGATACATGTGTTCATACCAGAACATGGCATCATTCGCCGTAAAGGGCTGTCCATCCGACCACTTCACCCCTTCGCGCAGGAAGAGGGTGATCTGGGTGCCGTCCTCGCTGATCTCCCAGCCTTTGGCCAGGTTGGGGACAACTTTGGGGAACTCATCAGCATCCCAGAAGACGAAGCGGTCGCCACCGGCCACACGATGGCCGTTCTGGCCGTCGCCAGGGCCGGTAAAGCCACGGCGCCAGGTGCCGCCATACTTGCCGATCTCTTTCAACGGCTTGATGACCAACAGATCTTCGCGCACCGGCAAGCGTTCGGCCACCGGCGGCAAGCTACCGGCATCGACCATTTCCTTGAGCATGGGCGCTTCGCCAAACTCACTCGGGAACTCATCGACATTGGTGATAATGTCCGGCCCTTCGATCTCACCGATCAGGGTGGAACCGAGCGCTTCCTCCTCGGCGGGGGTGGCTTCTTCTGCCGCTGCTTTTGTGGGTTCCGCCGCCGCTTCTTGCGCCGGTTGCTCCGCCGGTGCGCCCGGTTGCGCGGCGCCGGCACAGGCCGCCAGCACTAGGCTCAGAATGACGAGCAGGGAAACGATGCTCCACCAGACGTGTCGCTTGTACACAGACTCCTCCTTCAGATATGGAATTGGGGGTTCGTAAAGAATTATGGACAATCAATAAACAACGACGCGTGGGGGTGCTATCCTCTCGCCAATCTAATGAACCATTACTTTTCACTATTGTGCATCACTATTGTGCATCACTATTGTGCATCACTATTGTGCAAGACGTAAGGTTTGACGAGCAGGTTGTTGCCTACTGACAATACACACTATGCAACAATTTGAATCGGGTTTATGATAATGTATGGAATAGTTTCACTGTAGACCTAGGCACAGGGTATCATAAACAGGGGTGAATGTCAAACTGCTATTCGTCATCTATCAACCGTGCCGGTTGCAATCCTTACGGACGTGCGGTAAAGTAAAATCATGCTATAATCAGTAACGCCAGCTATTGCCGCTCATCCAAAAAGATAAGGGAAGAATTGACTTATGCGCGAAAAACAACCTTACTTGAACAGCATCGCTTATGGCGTCATCGTTCTGACGCTTATTACGGCGCTAATCCACCTTTCCCAGAGTCTTCAGTTTCCCGAAGGACCGGATCGCGTCTTTCTGCTAAATGCTATCGGTTATATTGCACTGTTGGCGGCAATTTACCTCCCTTTACCCAGGCTGGCGCGCTACCGCAGTTTATTCTGTTGGATTTTGATTGGCTATACAGCGTTGACCATTGCGCTTTGGCTCTTTTTTGGCGCGCGCTCGGTCACGGCCTATCTTGATAAGGTGGTGGAAGTCGGTTTGATCCTGTTACTTTGGACAGAGACACGACGGTTTTCAGCGTGAAGGACGCGTGCAGAAGAGGGGAAAAACCTGTTGTCCCAAAAGCATGTGAAAATTTGCGCGAACGAAAATTGCGATGCTATAATCGTGGCAACATTGGCCTAAGCATAATTACCGATACTAAATCTATAGTTTGTGCAATCAATTTACAGTCAATATACAGTGTTAGCGTCATGACGGTTCGTATCAATGCTCAACGGTTACTACGTAGTGTGGTAACAACCTTTGTTCTGCCTATGGCGCTGGCAATGTGGGCTGATTGGCAATTGGCGTTCTTTCCATTGGTGACGATTGGCGCAACGGCCATTTTTATGCCGTTAGCCACCGTGATCGTGATTCGGGCCGCACTCGCCGAGCTGGATCAGTTGATTCAAAAAGTGGCCCCCATTCCCGTGGAAGCGGATGCCGCGATTTCTGAAAATACCGTAGATTCACCGGTGGAAACATTAGTTTCCCCACTGCCGGTGGTCGAAGGCGTAGATACTAAAATCAATTCAAACGTTCTGCAAAAGATTCGGTGATCAGATTATGAACTTTCTTACAGCAAACCCACGTCGGACAATGATTCTCGGCGGTGTTGTGCTGGCGTTGCTTCTTAGCGTCGCCATGTACTGGATCCTGCCCGTTCCGAAACCCCATGTCTCGCTGGCCGCAGAACCGATCTTCGAGAGCGGTTTCCAGTGGTTTACCAACGGGTTGTTAACCACCTTGATTGTGGACCTGATTCTGATTTTAATTGCGGTGAGCGCCACCAGCAAGATGAATCTGGTGCCCAGCGGTTTACAAAATGCCATGGAAGCGATTGTTGAATATCTCTTCAACCTGGCCGAAAGCGTGGCGGGCCGCGCCGCCGGCACCTACTTCCCCTGGGCCGCCACCATCTTTTTCTTCGTGTTGATCAGCAACTGGTCCGGCTTGATTCCAACCGTTGGTAGCCTCGGCTTCTTCCACTCACCGGCTGCCCATGAAGAGCATAAAGAAGAGAATAAGGAAGGTGGCTCGCACGGCTTTGCCCTCGATCACCAATTGGCAATGGTTGACGGTAGCCCGGTGTTGATCCAAGCCGCCGATGCCGCCGCCAAACAAGCCGCCGCTGAAGAAGGTAAGCCCAAGTTTGTCCCGCTCTTCCGCGCCCCTAGCGCCGATCTCAACGTGACCTTTGCCTTAGCCATTGCGACAATGGTGATGGTGCAAATTCATGGCATTCGCGCCCTGGGCGCCGGCTATTTCCGCAAGTTCTGGAATACAAGCGGTCACGGCTTTATGAAGGGGATCAACATCTTTGTCAGCGTCCTTGAGTTGATCAGCGAAGTCTCCCGCATCATCGCCTTTGGCTTTCGTCTCTTTGGCAATATCTTTGCCGGTGAGATTGTGTTGGCGACCATGGCCTTCTTGATTGCCTTCCTGGTTCCTCTGCCGTTCTACTTGCTGGAAATTCTGGTCGGTGTTGTACAGGCGCTGGTCTTTATGATGTTGGCGCTCGTCTTTTTCACGATGGCGACCATCAGCCATGCGCATGGCGATGAACACCACTAGTTGATAACAGTACACTGCTACCGGTTGGCGTGACATCCGCCGGGTAGTTGCGTGCATTGGTTTGGGGGTTGTAAGCGCCCTTTGTCCTTGCTGGGTTCTAAAAACAGGGGGCGCTTTCTATAAAAAGCTCTTTGCCTCAACGTGTGGACCGGCCGTAGTTGTTACTTTTGTAACCTGTCTGCCACCCGCACATCGGGTACTCGAGTAAAACATTTTGGAAAAAGAACTTCTTTGTTTCACATTCCAACGAATTAAGGAGAAGAAATACGATGGACGTCCTTGCTGCTAAGGAACTTGGTGCTGCGTTAGCGATTGGTTTGGGTGCGCTCGGCCCCGGCATTGGTATCGGTCTGATTGGTTCAAAAGCGATGGAAGCCATGGGGCGCAACCCGGAAGTGGCCAGCACGATTCAGACCAACATGATTTTGGCGATTGCGTTCGCCGAATCGTTGGCGATTTTCGGTCTCGTTATTGCGTTGCTGGTTAAATTCGTCTAAACGCTTGCCAATAAAGAGAGGAGGCTGACCTTGAACGCTGTACTTGGTCAACTCGGAATTGAGGGAGGGTTGCTGGTCTCGCAGATTGTCAACTTCCTCATTCTAATGGTTGTGCTGCGGGTTACCCTGTATCAACCGATTTTAAATATGCTGGAGCAACGACGCCAGCGCATTGCCCAGAGCATGAAAGATGCCGAACGGGCCGGTGCTGCTGCCCGCGAAGCTGAGCATGATAAAGCTAAAATCTTAGATGAAGCGCGCCGCGAGGCGCAAGAAGTACGCGCCGCCGCCACCCGTGATGCGGAAAAGATTGCCCAAGATATCCGCACCCGCGCCGAACAGGAAGCCGGCGAAATCCGCCGCAAGGCGCAGGTTGACGCGGAAGCGCAGGCCGAATCTGTGCTCTCCGGCGCCAACAAGCAAATTGCCGATCTGGCGATCCTGGCGACCCAACAAATTTTGAATCGTGAGCTGACTAACCGCAGCGAACACGAGCGGTTTGTGGCTGAGTTCCTGGCTCAGCAGAGGAGCGCGGCGTAATGAATACAAGCAGTGCAAGCGCTAACCAGTACGCGCAGGCGATTATGGGTGCCATGCTCGAACGGTGGCAGGGTGCGCTGTCTTCTGTTTCCGTTGCGCTGAAACAGAATCCGCAACTGGCTGAACGCCTGAGCAACGCGGCTTATGGGATGAATGAACGCCTTTCCGCGCTCGAAACGGTATTGCCGGCAGATGCGCCGATTGAACTGCGCAATACCCTTAAACTGATGGTGCAAGATGGCGCGCTGCATTTGGTTGACCAACTGGGTGACGCCTTGAGTCAGGTTGCCACCGGGCGCAGTGGTGCGCCCACCAAAGCCGAAGTGGTCAGCGCGGTGGCGCTCTCGGCCGAAGAGCAAGCGGAGTTACGCCGTTCGCTGGCTGCCCGTTATGGCGAAGGGTTGACCTTTACCTTTTCGGTTGATCCGTCGCTCATGGGCGGGTTGCGGGTGCGGGTCGGTGATCGTTTGATCGATACATCCGTGGCGAGCCGCCTACAAGCCATGCGCGAGACATTAAGCGCCGTTGTTCGTTAAGGCCCAGCGCCTGAACAGATCACATGAACGGTTACACCGCTACCGATGAAAATAAGTCCTGAGTCCTGAGTCAACTGACCGGACTGCGGACTGTGGACTCTGGACTGCGGACTGTTTTCAGAACAGGAGGAGTACCTATGGCTGTGCGTACAGATGAAATCACAGCTTTACTGCGACAGCAGATTTTGAATTTTACGGTGGCGCCCACGCAAATTGACGTAGGAGAAGTCATCGAAATCGGCGACGGGATCGCCCTGGTCTCCGGCCTACAGGGCGCGATGGCCGGCGAACTCGTTGAATTTCCGAAAAATGGCGTCTTGGGCCAGGTACAGAACCTGACCGAAGAAAATGTCGGCGTCATCATTATGGGTGACTATACCAACATTGAAGAAGGCGACCTGGTGCGCAGCACCGGTCGCATCGTTTCCGTGCCGGTCGGTGACGCCCTGATTGGTCGCGTGGTTAACGCCGTCGGCCAGCCGATTGACGGCAAAGGGCCGATTGCCTCTGACAAATATCGCAGCGTCGAGCGCATCGCCCCCGGCGTGATCAAGCGCCAGCCGGTGAACGAGCCGGTGGCGACCGGTATTACGTCGATTGACGCCATGATCCCGATTGGTCGCGGTCAACGCGAGTTGATCATCGGCGACCGCGAAACTGGTAAGACGGCGATTGCCCTGGACACGATCATCAACCAAAAGGGCAAGAACCTGATCTGCATCTATGTCGCCATCGGGCAGAAGCGCTCGACGGTGGCCCAGGTCGTCGGTACGTTGGAAAAGTATGGCGCCATGGAACACACCATTGTCGTCAGCGCCTCCGCCTCCGACCCCGCCGCGCTGCAATTCCTGGCCCCGTATGCCGGTTGCGCCATCGGCGAGGAGTTCATGGAACAGGGCAAGCACGCCCTCATCGTCTATGACGACCTCTCCAAGCACGCCCAGGCGTACCGTCAGGTGTCGCTCTTGTTGCGTCGCCCGCCGGGCCGTGAAGCGTATCCTGGTGACGTTTTCTATCTCCACAGCCGTTTGTTGGAACGGGCCGCCAAGCTTTCGGATGAGGAAGGCGGCGGCAGCTTGACGGCGTTGCCGGTCATTGAGACCCAGGCCAACGACGTTTCCGCCTATATTCCGACCAACGTGATTTCGATCACCGATGGTCAGATCTTCTTGGAAAGCGATCTCTTCTACGCCGGTATCCGCCCCGCGATTAACGTCGGTATCTCCGTCAGTCGCGTCGGTAGCACTGCGCAAACGAAAGCGATGAAGAAAGTCGCCGGCCGCTTGAAATCTGAGTTGAGCCAGTTCCGTGAGTTGGCCGCGTTCGCCCAGTTTGGCAGTGACCTGGATGCTGTGACCCAGCGCCAGCTTGATCGTGGCTATCGCATTCAGGAAATTCTCAAGCAGCCCCAATTCCAGCCCATGCCGCTTCACCGCCAGGTCATGAGTTTATGGGCGATGGGCAATGGTTTTGTGGACAAGGTGCCGGTTGCTAACGTCAAGCAGTGGGAAGGCGACATGCACGCCTACATGGACGCCAACCACGCCGAGATCGGCCAGACCATCATGCGCACCGGCGAGTTGAACGACAATACGATCAATTCCCTGCGCCTGGCCCTGGATGACTTTAACAAAAGTTGGGCGCCACCGGCCTAGTTGGTGACAAGGTGAAGGGGTGACAAGGTGAAGGGGTGACAAGGTGATAGGAGCGTAAGATCATAAGCTGGCAGTGTGGTTTGATTGATAAATCGTTCTGCCTAGCTCATGCGCCAACTTTCTATTCACCCTGTCACCCTGTCACCCTGTCACCCTGTCACCCTGTCAGACTGCGGCCTGGCTAAAGGAGAGTTCTCTTGGCTAGTACACGTGAAATTCGCCGACGTATTAAGTCGGTTAAAAATATTTCGCAAGTGACCAAAGCGATGGAGGCTGTTTCGGCGGCCAAGATGCGTAAGGCGCAGAATCAGGTGCTTGCCACCCGCCCTTATGCCGAACAGGCGCGCAATGTGCTGGCCTATATTGCCCGTTTGTCGGGGAACGAAACGCACCCATTGCTTGAACAGCGCCCGGTGAAACGGGTGGGCGTGATGCTGGTGACGGCGGATCGCGGCCTGGCCGGCGGCTTTAACATGAATGTGATCAAGAAGGCTGCTACCCTCATGCGCGAGAAGCGCAAGGCGGGCGCCGAAGTCCAGGTCGTCACCGTCGGCAAAAAGGGCCGCGACTGGATGTTGCGCTATGATCCGGTAATTCGCGCTGAATTTTCCAAATTGCCCGATTCACCAAAGAGCCAGGACATCGCCCCCATTGCCCGCGTCTTGCTGGACGATTACATGCAGGGTCACTTTGATGAAGTCTATGTGGTTTACACCGACTTTGTCAACACGATTAAACAAGAGCCGGTAGCACGCAAATTGTTGCCGGTGGAACGCCCGACGGAAGCCGCCACCGGCATGGCGCCGGAGTATATCTTCGAGCCAAACCCGGAAGTCGTCTTGGGCCAGGTTCTCATGGGTTTTACCGAAGTCCAGATTTTGCAAGCACTTTATGAGTCGCTGGCAAGTGAACATTCGGCGCGGATGGTCGCCATGCGCAATGCGACCGACGCCGCCAACGAATTAATTGGCTCTTTAACCTTAACCTATAACAAAGCCCGCCAGGAAAACATCACGACCGAATTGATGGATATTATTGGCGGTAGTGCAGCCGTGAAATAATTAATTGTCAATTGAAAACGCTTAATGGTTAATGTCAAAAGGCACCACGCCGTAAATCATTAATAATTAACCGTTCTCAATTAAGTATTGAGGAGGTTTACATGGCCGAACAACTTATCGGCACAGTACGCAGTGTGATCGGACCAGTCGTAGACTTTGCCTTTGCCGAAGGTCAGTTGCCCGAAATCTATGATGCGATCAAAGTGAAGATGGATGATGGCGCCATGCTGACCTTTGAAGTCGCCCAACAGTTGGGGAATGGGGTTGTGCGCTCCGTCTCCATGGGCAGCACCGATGGTCTGCGCCGTGGGATGCAGGGCGTCTCCGATGGTCGCCCCATCAGTGTGCCGGTTGGCCCGGCGACGCTTGGCCGTCTCTTCAACGTCGTCGGTGATCCGATTGACGGCAAGGGGCCGGTGAATGCCGATACGACTTATCCGATCCACCGCCCGTCGCCTGCTTTTGATGAGCAAAGCACCCAGGCTGAAATCTTTGAAACGGGTTGCAAAGTGATTGACTTGATCTCGCCCTTCACCCGTGGTGGGAAGACAGGTATCTTTGGTGGCGCCGGTACAGGCAAGACTGTAATTTTGCAAGAGCTGATCCACAACGTCGCCGAGTTCCACAGCGGCTACTCGGTCTTCGCCGGTGTGGGTGAACGCAGCCGCGAAGGCAACGACCTGTTGCGTGAAATGACGGAATCGGGCGTTATCGGCTCGACCGTCATGGTCTTCGGGCAGATGAATGAGCCGCCCGGCGCCCGCCTGCGTGTGGGGTTGACTGGCGTGACCATGGCCGAATACTTCCGCGATGAGGGCCGCGACGTGCTGCTCTTTATTGATAACATCTTCCGCTTCGTGCAGGCGGGTTCCGAAGTGTCGTCGCTCCTAGGCCGCTTGCCCAGCGCCGTCGGTTACGCGCCGACGCTTGGCACCGACATGGGCGACTTGCAGGAACGCATCACCACCACCAAGAAGGGCGCGATTACGTCGATGCAGGCTGTTTACGTGCCCGCCGACGACTATACCGACCCGGCGCCGGCCACCACCTTTGCCCACCTGGACGCGAAGATCACGCTGGTGCGCTGGATGGCGGAACAGTTCCTCTTCCCGGCCATTGACCCGCTCGGTTCGACAAGCCGCATTCTCGACCCGCTGATCGTCGGTGAGGCGCACTATAACGCCGCCCGTCGCGTCCAAGGGACGTTACAGCGCTATCGCGACCTGCAAGACATCATCGCCATTCTTGGTGTCGAAGAATTGAGCGAAGATGACAAGCTGACAGTCTCCCGTGCGCGCAAGATTCAGCGCTTCCTGACCCAGCCGATGTTCGTGGCCGAACAGTTCACTGGTACGCCCGGCAAGTATGTGAAGATCGAAGACACCGTGCGCGGCGTCCTCGAAATTCTCGACGGTAAGCACGATGATCTGCCGGAAGCGTCCTTCTACATGGTCGGCACCATCGAAGAAGCGGTCGAAAAGGCTGCCCAACTGCGGGCCTAAAGCGCGGGTATAAGGATAAGCATTATGGCTATCTTGGTTGATATTGTCACCCCGGAGCGGCGTCTGCTCTCTGAGGAAGTCGATATGGTGACGTTGCCCGGCATCGAAGGGCAAATGGGCATTTTGCGGGGCCACGTGCCGCTGCTCACCATCCTCGATATTGGCGAAATTGTTCTCCACAAAAAGAACGATACGCGTCATATTGCGGTCGGTGGCGGCGTTGTCGAAGTGCGCCCGGACAAAGTGACCATTTTGGCCGAGAGCGCCGAGCAGGCCGACGAAATCGATCTGCAACGGGCGGAGGCGGCGCGTGAACGCGCGCGTGCTTCGTTGTCAGAAGCCGGGCCGAAGCGCGACCCCAATGCGGTTGCTGCGCTGCGTCGCAGCAACCTGCGTTTGAAAGTTGCGCAACGCCGGCGCCATCGCTCCGGTGCGCAGTTCCAAGAGGGCCACGAGTAAGCTTTGTCGCTGGTCGTTGCCCTGTTGGCGAATAGATTTTGAAGGAAGCCGGATCTCCTACGAGATCCGGCTTTTTGGCGTGAGGACACTACAACGGATCCGGAAAGTAGCGGATTTTTAGTTTGATAAGAATGGGGCATGATTGAAGCCGCATTCAGCTAAATCAGTTATACTGAGTTCAGCTTGAAAATCAACATATCCAAACGATAGGGATGAGAGAATCGTAGGTGCTGCTTGTAGCTGCACTTGCCAGGCGAACCAGTGCAGCTACAAGCAGCACCTACGATTCCCCCCATTCATTTTGCCTAGAACGCCGGTTTTCAATCTGATTCAAGTATAATCGATAAAGTATGGTCAATGCAGGTGAAAATCCGCTACTTTCCGGATCCGTTGTAGGATTCTTGCCGCCCAACCATACCGACTGCTTTTTCCGTAGTTGCGTGAAATAAATATTTTCAGTTAAACTAGTTATGATGCTGCTGGATTGACTGCTGTTTCTTCTACTTGAGTAATCCTATGTTTGGAAAACACATTGGTATTGATTTAGGCACCGTCAACGTGCTGGTTCATGTTAAGGGGCGCGGGATCGTCATGCACGAGCCTTCAGTCGTCGCCATTCGCCTGCGCGATAATACAATGGTGGCGGTGGGTCATGAAGCGTATGACATGTTGGGGCGCACGCCGGAAAGTTTGGAAGTGGCCCGTCCCATTCGCGACGGCGTGATCGCCGACTTTGTCGTTACTGAAGGGATGTTGCGCTATTTTATCCAAGCGATTGTCGGCAACCCGAATCCCCTGTTCCGTAACCTCTTTAAGCCCAAAGTGATGATCAGTACGCCGCGCGGTGTCACCAGCGTCGAAGAGCGCGCGGTCCATGATGCCGCCATGCAGGCCGGCGCCGGCGCGGCCTATCTGATTCCTGAACCGCTGGCGGCGGCCTATGGCGCCGGTTTGCCCATCGGCACGCCAACGGGCAACATGGTGGTCGATATGGGCGGCGGCACCACCGAAGCGGCGGTAGTCTCCATGTACGACATTGTCGTTTGGAGCAGCGTGCGCGTCGGCGGCAACCGCTTTGATGAAGCGATTGTCAACTATGTACGCAAAAAATATAATTTATTAATTGGCGAACAGACCGCCGAAGACATCAAAATTGCCATCGGCAGCGCGTTGCCGATGGAAGACGAGCGCCAAATGGAAGTGCGCGGGCGCGACCAGGTGACCGGCCTGCCCAAAATTATTCAAATTAATAGTAGTGAAGTCACCGAAGCCATTGCTGAGCCATTGCAGGCTGTGGTCAGCACCGTGCGCGCCACGCTGGAAAAGACGCCGCCGGAACTGGCCGCTGACATTATTGATCGCGGCATGGTCTTGACTGGTGGTGGCGCCCAGTTGCGCAATATTGCCCAGTTGCTGACCCAGGAAACCGGCGTTCCCTGTTATGTGGCGGAAAATCCCATTGCATGTGTCGCGCTGGGGGCAGGGAAGGCGCTGGAAAATTATGAAATTATGCGCCGTAGCTTGCCGATTGTGCCCAATTAAGGAAATTAGCCCAAAGCTGCGCCGGCGCTTTGCCCTCCTATTTGCTGTCTAAATGGCGTGCTTTTTACAATTGGGGGCGACAAATTGTTGTATTTAAATGAAAACGCTGGTTTTCTACGCATTTTCTCACAAAATTGTGCATTAACGCGTTTTTGATTTTTGCATGATAGTGCAAGTTGAATTACAATTGAACTGTCGGTCTGGACAAAAGCTTTGCTACCAATCTTTTGCCAGGGCGATAATCCTACATTTCGAGGTATTGAGTGCAACAGCGCAACGTCATACAAACACAACATGCCCCTGCTGCAATTGGACCCTATTCCCAAGCAATTCGCGCAGGTAACTTAGTTTTTGCCTCGGGCCAATTAGGTCTCGACCCCCAAACTGGAAAATTACAAGACGGCGTCGAAGCGCAAGCTCGCCAGGCATTGGCCAATGTCAAGGCGTTATTAGCCGCGGCCGGCACAAGCGTGGAGCGGGTGGTTAAAGTCACCCTCTTCCTGGCCAACATGGCCGATTTTGCCAAAGTCAATGCCATTTACGGCGAAGTTTTCAACCATGAACCGCCGGCGCGCAGCACTATTCAGGTCGCTGCTTTGCCGCTGGGGGGTCTGGTTGAGATCGAAGTTGTCGCTTTGGTCGATTAGTCTACTTGTCCGCGATCCCTTCTAGCAAGGGATCATTCGCGCTCGGGTTTCGGTGTACCACTGCTGTCAGTGGTCTGTTTTTTGCTGCGCGCCTGCCAGCCGATGGGCGAAACGCGCAGGATCAATCCGCCCGCTTTTTAACGAAATGGGGGTGAATTGGTTGAGCAGAGCCAGCCACGACACCAGGGTTGTTATTATTTTATTCGGAGGAAATTGTTTGCATGAAGGGAAATGGTCAAGCATTGGTTACTGCAATGCAAGGTTCGTGGCTTGGAACGTCGAATGAACTTCACCCGATGGCGCTCCTGCTCAATGAGATTGACAGCTCATTACAGGAACCGCAATTTGGGGAAATTCGCAACGGCATCATTGTTGACAAGCGCTCCCATGAATTGTTAGTCGATATCGGCTTCAAATCAGAAGGCGTGGTGGCCGGACGCGAAATGGAGCGCATCAGCGACGAAATCCATACGCTTCGGATTGGCGATGAAATCCCTGTCTACATTATGCGTGAAGACAAGGACGGCAATCTGATGCTGAGTGTAAGCCGTGCGCTGGCAGAAAAAGATTGGGAGCGCGCCGAAGGGTTGATGGAGAGCCAAAGCATCTTTGATGGCATTGTCGAATCCTTTAACCGCGGTGGCGTGATCATCAAGCTGGGGCATGTGCGGGGCTTTGTGCCGGCGAGTCAAATGAGCAGTGCTGTACCTGATTTCTCTTCCGGCGCAGAGGGCGAAGCTGAGTTGCCTGAGGGTGATGACCGCTGGTCCTCGCTGGTGGGTGAATCGCTCAAGTTGAAGGTGATCGATGTCGATCGCAAGCGCAACCGCCTGATTCTCTCCGAACGGTTGGCCATGCGCGATTGGCGCCGCCAGCAAAAAGAACAGTTGCTGGAAACCCTCAAGGAAGGCGCTACTTGTGAAGGCGTCATCAGCAACATTGCCGACTTTGGCGCTTTTGTGGACCTGGGCGGGGCTGACGGGTTGATCCACCTGAGCGAACTCAGTTGGAATCGCGTCAACCACCCGAATGAAGTGGTCAGCGTTGGCGACCGCGTCAAGGTGCAGGTCTTGTCGGTCGATCTCGATCGCAAACGCATCGGCTTGAGTATGCGCCGGCTCATGCCCGAACCGTGGGAAATTATCAACGAGTATTACGAAGTCGGCCAGATCGTCCGCGGCCGCATTACCAAGTTGGTCAACTTTGGCGCCTTTGCTCGCCTGGATGAGAATGGCGTGGAAGGGTTGATTCACATCAGTGAACTCTCCGACCAACGGGTGGCCCATCCGCGTGAAGTGGTCAAGGAAGGCGAAGAGTACGACCTGCGCATTATCCGGATCGACACCGATAAGCGCCGCATGGGGTTGAGCCTGAAGCAGGCGCTGCCGCCGGAAGAAAAGCCCGAACTCGACTGGCAGATTGCTCCGAGTGATGGGGGAAGCGATGGGGGAAGCGATGGGGGAAGCGATGGCAGTAATGATACTGACGACCACAGCGCCAATGGGGTGACGAACGGCGTAGCGAAAGCGGTCGTGGCGGCGATGAGCGCTGACATGCTCCAACCGGCGGGTTGAGCTTCGTAAGTAAACTGTCATGCCATTACTTAATTTTATGCGGTAGAATAGGAAACGAGGGTGCGGTTAGCATCCTCGTTTTTTATATCGAATTTCCCAATAACGACCTACCCTGCTCTGTTAATCATGGCTTGGTCAAAAGCGGGGTTCAACCGCAACAGAAAATTGTGTCGATTACGTTTAATGATTATTATCCACTATTCTTTGGTGTTTTTTGAACCATGTCGTGCCTAGCGCACGTATGCGAAATTACGTATAGCAAAAGATTAATCGAGTATAATAAACGCTGTAATCTTGTGTCGTTTTGTCGTACAGTGCTAATTTACTCTTGAAGATAGGGGAAACGGCGTCCAAAGCTTACGTTTTACCTTGATGCGTAGAGCAACCATCGGTGCAACGTTGTTTTTTAGTTAGTTGCCTGCCTGCTGGTGGAGTAGCCGAAAGCTTGAATATAGTCGGTTATGCGGTTGACAAATTGTTACACTCATCGGTACAATACGCATAGGAACCTCTGCACTCTCACCAGCTTAGTTTCTACCATCGGCTCCGGTTGACGATTGTTAGTTATCCAGTACGGATCGAGCGTCAATCGGGTAAATAAGTACGTCTCGTTAGCGTGCCCCACCCCCCAGCGGCCTGATGAGCAAGATTGGGAAAGAGGAACTCAAGTTACGGCAGTTGCGCTACTACTCTGTTACAGTTAGCACAACCAGCGAGCGTAGAATTCTTCACAGGATTTTGAGGAAGAGATATGTCAGATAAACTAGATCGTTTTACCAAACGTGCGCGGCGTGTGCTAACGCTCGCACAAGAAGAAGCGTTACGCCTGAATCATAACTATATTGGCACCGAACATCTGCTGTTAGGGCTGGTCCGTGAAGAGAATGGCGTTGCTGTGAAGGTGTTGCGCGAACTCGGCGTCGAACCCGGTCAGGTGATTCGGGCCGTCGAACGCACCGTTGGCAGAGGTGAACGGGCGCCCTTTGGCAAACCCACGCTGGCCCCCCGCACCAAGCGGGTCATTGAATTGGCCGTCGATGAAGCGCGGCTGATGGGCCACCACTATATCGGCACGGAACACCTCCTGCTGGGCTTAGTGCGTGAAGGGGAAGGCATCGCCGTCAACGTTCTACGTGGGTTGGGGATTAATTTGGATCGCGTGCGCACACAGACGGCACGCAACCTGCTGCAAAACCAGGCGCAAAGCAAAGAAAAGCAAAAGAAAGAATCGAAAACGCCCCTGGTCGATCAGTTGGGTTATGACCTCACCGCCGCCGCCGAAGAAGGCCGGCTGGATCCGGTCATCGGGCGCCACAACGAGATCGAGCGGGTGATCCAAATTCTGAGCCGCCGCAACAAGAACAACCCGGCGCTGATCGGCGAGCCGGGTGTCGGCAAGACGGCGATTATTGAAGGGCTGGCACAGCGCATTATTGAAGGCAATGTGCCGGAACCGCTGTTGAACAAGCGTGTTCTCATGTTGGATGTCGGTAGTCTGGTCGCCGGCACCATGTATCGTGGTCAATTTGAAGAGCGTCTGAAGAAGGTCATCGAAGAGATTATCACCTCGCAGTCGATCCTCTTTATTGATGAAGTTCACATGTTGGTGGGCGCCGGCGCCGCCGGTAGCAGTGTCGATGCGGCGAACATTTTGAAGCCTGCCCTCGGTCGTGGTGAACTACAAGTCATCGGCGCCACTACGTTAGATGAATACCGCAAGTATATTGAGAGTGACGCCGCCTTAGAACGCCGTTTCCAACCGGTGATGGTCAACGAACCGTCGATTGAAGAAACGATTGAGATTTTGCGGGGCGTCAAGGGGCGCTACGAAGAGCATCACAAGTTGATTATTACCGAAGATGCCATTTACTCTGCCGCTCATTTGGCCGCCCGCTATGTGCCGGATCGCTTTATGCCGGACAAGGCCATCGACCTGATCGACGAAGCCGGCAGCCGCGTGCGCATGTACAAGGCGCCTTTTGCCGCTAATCTGCGTGAGACCTTTATGAGTCTCAAGAAGTTGCAGAAGCAGAAGGATGAGGCGTTGGAGACCCAGCGCTTTGATGACGCCATCGACCTGCGCTACCGTGAAGTCGAACTGGAAGCGCGGCTTAATGAATTGCGCGAAGGCTGGAACGAAGCGGCTAACCAACCCAAGGTCAACCCGGAAGACATTGCCGAAGTGGTGGCAATGTGGACGGGCGTGCCGGTCAACCGCATTGCCGGTGAAGAGCGCGAACGGCTCTTGGAGATGGAAAAGGTGATGCGCCAGCGCATTATCGGCCAGGAAGAACCGATCAAGGCGATCAGCCGGGCGGTACGCCGTGCGCGTGCCGGTCTGAAAGATCCCAAGCGCCCCATTGGCACCTTTATGTTCCTTGGCCCCACCGGCGTCGGCAAGTCGGAAACGGCGAAGACGCTGGCTGAATTCCTCTTTGGCAGCGAAGAGGCGCTCATCAAGTTGGACATGAGCGAATTTATGGAGCGCCACAATGTCAGCCGTCTGGTCGGCGCCCCCCCAGGCTATATCGGCTATGAAGAGGGCGGTCAGTTGACCGAGGCGGTGCGCCGTCGCCCCTATTGTGTGGTGTTGTTGGATGAAATTGAAAAGGCGCACCCGGAAGCCTTTAATATTTTGTTGCAAATCATGGAAGACGGCTATCTGAGTGATGCCAAGGGCCGGCGGGTGGACTTCCGTAATGCGCTGATCTTGATGACCAGCAACATCGGCGCCAAGCTCATTCAGGGCGCCAATCGTCTTGGTTTTGCCATGACCAAGGAAGATGAAGCGAATCGCGAACAGGAATACGAGTCGATGAAGGCCAAGGTGATGGACGCCTTGAAGAAGACCTTCCGCCCCGAATTCATCAATCGGCTCGACGGTGTCATGGTCTATCGCAGCCTCTCGCGCAGCGAGATCGCCCAGATCGTGGACTTGCAGTTGCGCCCGCTGCGCCTGCAACTCACCGAGCAGGAGGTCACGCTGGTGATCACTGAAGCCGCCCGTATGGCGATTGCCGAAGCCGGTTTCGACCCGGATTACGGCGCCCGTCCGTTGCGCCGGGTGATCCAAAACCGCATCCAGGACACCTTGAGTGAACAGTTGTTGTCCAACCGCTTTGTGGCCGGCGATACGGTGCAGGTCGATTATCGCGACGTGACCAACGAAGATGGTCGCACCATCAAGGACTTTGTCTTTGAGGTCATCGACCATGAAGATGTGGACTTAGAAGAAGACGAAGAGACGACCGCGGCGCTTGCTGCTTTGCTGCAATAAGTGCGTTGGCGTCAGCTTAGGAAACACATAACTTGTTAGAACCAGGCTCACCAGTAGTTGGTGAGCCTGGTTTTTATGACCTTTCTTGGTTTGGCTTCTAAACAGCGACACATAATAACACTTTGTAGGTCAATGAATTTCGTGGTATTATTCGAGTCATCGGTTGTGTACCCAACAGCGAAACGGAAAATACAAGGTGTCGTGAACGCTATCACTATCTCAATGGAGAACTGAGTTGATGCAGGTAACAATGAATGCAACTGCAGCTAGTACATTCGTGGTGAATGAGACTGAAGCCAAACGCCTAGCTGGCATGTATGTGACCACGCAAATTGCGCCAGCACTGTTTGTGTCGGATCGGGCTTCTTATCACAAGGCGCATGATACTTGGTTGCTGATGATCCGTTGTGCCGAGAGTTCTCTCCATACACTTGAAGTCAAGGCGCAGACCGGTCAGGTCGTACCACTAACGCAGGAACAGATTTGCTTGGTGCGTCAGCGGGCAGCGATTGCATCAGCGCGTAGTTGTCATACATTGCCATACGATGAAGATGGCTATGTAGTAGCCGAGTATGCTCGTCAGCGCGCCAATGAGTATCTGGACGCCAGTCTTTCTATGTTTTACTATGCAGCCGATCCGCTATTTGTGCCGGGGGAAGCGCCAACCTGGCAGATGACCATCCTCTTTCAAATGTACGGCGTTGGGCCATTGACCATCGGCACAATGCATGTCAATGCTTACACTGGTGAACCAGTGGCGCTACCCGACGCCGAACTCACACAAATTCGAGAATGCACCAGTACTATTATTAGGAATCAGACACCGACGACAGCAAGAGGCTGATTGTTTAGTTGCCTGTGCCAAGATGGTGCTGGACTACTTAGGCATTCCAGTTGAATACGCTGATTTGGCCCGGCGACTTGGCGCTACAGAGCAGGGTACACCATTTTCAAATATAGAACGGTTGACAAGATTAGGCTTGTTTGTACAGACGGGTAGGTATGGCGCCCCTAGTCTCTTTGAAGATGCTATCGAGTGGGGCCTGCCTGTGATCGTCGCTGTCAAAACCCTGAATTGGCAACACTGGGGTGAAATTCTCACCGATCACGCTGTGGTAGTCGTTGGTGTTGATCAGGCGCATGATCAAATTTATATCCATGATCCATTCTTTGCCGATGCACCAATCGTAATGTCACTTATCGAGTTTGAAGGTGGTTGGATTGAACGAGACCAGCGCTACGCAGTGATCAGCTTGACTTCACCGGAAGATCAGGAGTAAAAAGGTAGAACAGAGTAGCGCTTTCTCTGATCGACTTGGCTACTTTAGGTGATTCAGGTATACTAAGGGCAGGAGGTTCTGATGAAATATAAAGTTGTCCTACACCAATCAGAAGAAGGCTTTAGCGTCTGGGTGCCGGGCCTGCCGGGTTGTGTTTCGCAAGGAGACACGGAAGCGGAAGCCCTCGTAAACATTGCCAACGCCATTCAGGAGTATTTGGAAGTAGTTAAGGAGCAAATCAAAGGCAACCTTGTACGCGAAGTCGCGGTAGCAACATAGTATGCCAAAGCCAAACCACTGGCGCCAGACGAAAAGCGCCTCTCTCATTAGAATACTCTAACTTCTATAGCTGAACACAGGGTAAGAGCGAAACGAGCTACTGCGGCTGAACCTCACGCCGGCCCAGACTTTCGGCCAACAGCACAGACACCAAAGCGTTCATACTGACCCCTTCTTGTTTGGCGCGTAACGCCAAACGTGCATGCAGGCTCTTAGGCACCCGTTGGATGAATTTCCCACTGTAGACGCTGCCGCTGCCGGGTTCAGGCACAGGTAAGCCCATCGCTTCCAAAGCAGCAATCGTTTCGTGCAGAGCGTCCAGCCCATTGTGGATTGTTTCTTCCGGCGTTTCGCCATCAGCGATGCATTCGGAAAAGTCGGGGAAGGAAATCAAAAAACCGCCCCCTTCTGCCACGGCGAGGGGACGCACTTCAAACGGATAATGGCTTAGATCACGCATAATTCATCCCGTCACAAAGTCAACAAATTTCTTAATATAGATTGGCTTAATCGGACGACGAGCAGGCACCGGCAACGTCCGGCCATCTTTGCGCACAAACACGACGTGGTTGGTTCCTTGCTGCCGCCATTCAATGTTGTAGGCGCGCGCTACGGTCTTCAAGCTATCAATTCGCCAATCCTGTGGATTGGTGCGCATCTTTTCAAGAAGCTTATCCACTTTGCTCATG
Organism: Caldilinea sp. CFX5; assembly: GCA_021405325.1. The sequence goes on from QWII01000062.1 coordinate 44,668, forward strand.
ACTGGCATGATACTACATATGATAGCACAGTGCAAACACCAAAACTGTTGAAAATGTTACAAAAGCTGGTGCGTACAGAATCAAGTGCCTGGCTTGAAATCTTGGGGAACCCGGTCCTTACATTGCAACGGCACGAATGACAAGAGCCGCCTATTACGCTTTGTCAACCATGTTGGCGATGCCAACCTTGCCTACTGCCCCACCGGCGCGACCAAACCCACATTGCGTACAGACCCTGCCCCCACAATGTGGATGTCTGGCTTTAACGATGGTTGATCTGGCACTTCTGTGAAGGCAGCTAATCCTACAACTCGCGCTGCGCCTGCCCCTTCAACTTGGATACTGGTTTGTATTGGCTGCGCGCTCGTGAAGGATGCCATCTCCAAACTACGCACGGCTCCTGCCCCACCAACAACAATGCGGGGGCGAACCCTGAGTTGTTTCTGAATCTCTTCAGGTGTGATCCCGATCCTTTCCAAGAATTGGACAGGTTGAACTAGCGACTGTTCAAAAATGTCATCTGCACCTGTCGTAATTATTTTGCTCTTTATTATCTGAAGGCCGGTTGCAGACATCTGTCCAAATATGATCAGTGTACTAACCAAGCCGAGTATCCCAAATCGTTGAAAATGTCGAACACTTTCTTTCTTCACTTGATTGCCTCTCGGTAAACAATTGCTACGCCGCAATAGGCCCGAACCCCAGACCCAGTAACACTAAATTTTTGATCTTTATTCGGCGCTAATTTGACTTTGCTCAGATCTTCAATTGCAAGTTTCCACTTATCACTACCAGTATCGTAAGGTATCAATTTAATTTCATCTTCATTAAATGTGCATGAACCGAGATAATGTGTTCCAAAAGTAAAATTTACAGCTATGTCGAACTGGGAATAGGACCAAGAACTTTCATAGACCGTAAGCTCTCTTGGGATGTTAAGCTGGAAAGATTCATTCAGTATGATATCATCAGCACGATCTGCAATAAGCGCAATGCTCGTTGCTTCAGGGTTGCGAAAGTCGTAATATGCAATCGTGAAGTTGGTTGCACCTCCATCTAACGCCAAAGTGCGAACTACATTTTCGAGCAGTGTACTGTCTTTTAAGCGCTTGTCATCATAATTCACCCAATCAAACATTGCTGCTGCAGGCTGCCATCTGGTTAAGTAAGCGACAATCCACCCATCATAATGTAAAAAAACCTGCACCTCAGCATTTTCGCCAAATTCAGCTAATTTCTCATAGCCAGGTGCAACCATAATCCCGCTAATAAATTGATCAGTTTGCCGTCCGATAGTCTTAAAGCGAGACTCCAGAATTTGCCAGTCAAGTTCCTGGTCAAGCTTAGTATAAGCAGTTATTCCTGCCTCCTCTACTAAAAAGCCAAAATCAACTTGTGTCGCATCCTGAGCGCGTGCTGCTTTGAGAAATGCAGGCGGTTGCAGGGCAATGCCGCCGCTAGTTTCAGTTACTGCTGGTTGTACCTCTTGCTGTCTTATGAACAGAGACAGGGCAAGCAACAGGATGGACAAGCACAGTGCGGCAGCAAGCTTTAAAAGATTTGAATTACGCTTCATCATAAGTTTGTCTCCTTGCACAGAACCAACGGGATCAGGGTTGTGTATTAGTAAACTCTTGACGTGATACGAGATTTATTTTGCGCACCTGGCCTGCTCCTATTACCTTAATTTCAAGACTTGGCTTGCGTGGCGTGGCGGTAACACCAGGTGTCGGCGCAACTGTTGGTGTCAACGTTGGTATGACAGTCGGGGTTGCCGTAGAATCATTCGCTTCATCAAGCGCAGCAAACGCAAAAAGATGCGGATCGCTCTTTGTCAATATTTGCAGCCGTCGAAAATCAGCCCAGGAAACAGTTTGTGACGCAGCCGGTGCCACTGGTTTCCATTCGATCAGATGCCAGGGAATGGCCCAACCCATCTCCACACGGCCCAAGTCCAGCCCGCCATTTCCCACACCGATGACCTGGCCTTTGCCGTTAACTAAAGGCGCACCAGAGTGACCTGGCACCAAATGCGCCTGAACACTGAGTACCTGAATATCGATGGCAGGACTGGAACGGTCATTCAGCGCTAGAATTAAGTCAGGCGGAACCAAATTGCCCAACTCAGTAATTTCCAAAATTTTCACTTCGACCGTTGGTTTTTGCCGGAAAAGCCCGTAGGGATAACCGATCAAGGCGACTTGTTGATAATCGCTGGTCTGTGTTTTCGTAATCGCTGCCAACCCATCTGTTGGCAGCGCTTCCAGTTCCTTTGACCATAAGCGGGCAACATCACGGTCAATGTCAACTTGGGCAATCATGAGGCTATTGAGTGGATTACCGCTGATTGGCTGGGCATTGATGATCTGGCAATCAGCCACACCATGTAAGGCTGTGATAATGCCAATTTGACCCTTGACACGAAAACCGGTCAGTACGCGTTCAGCAGGTTCATAGCGACAGCCGCCAATTTTCAATTTGTAGATGTATGGCGAAGGCTCGAATGACGTTGTCTGCGCCAGAACAACCACGCTTGCCGACAAGAGCAGCGCCAACGCCAGGATCATTAGCGACCATCGGTACATAGCACCTGCTCCACCACATTCTGTAAAACCGTCGTATCGGTGATAATCACCGGCAATTGCCATAATTGCTGGTTGGTTGAACTGGATAATTCGGCTCGCAACACGCTATCATCGGCACCTTGCCTGGCAAGATCAACAGCCCCTAGCAAGCGTTTACATTCTGTGGCATCAACGGCAAACAAATAACCACCGACAGGACTCACTGACGGCGCAGACGTTGTTACCGTATTCGTCACTGTGCTGCCTGCCAGATAACGGCTTTCAAATAATTTTCGTGCGATTTCTTCTCGTGTCCAGCCAGGCCCAGTTAGCCCTGCTTGCGTCCACTGGGTGATCTCGCCAGCTACGGCTGATCCCAACCAGCTTTGATTGCGCGCCCGCACGCCAAACGCAGAACCGACCAAAATACCGACAACCAAGATAGTCAACGGCAAGGGGTTAATACTCCAGCGTGTGCGGATTGGTTGACCTCTGTTGGCTACCTCTAGCGTTTCCGGCTTTTCTTCCAAACCACTCAAGGCAGCAACAATCGCCGCTGCCGAACCGGTGACGCTGGTAATAACAATCGAGACGACCGGCGACACGGAAAGGCCAACCAACCAGCCGATGCCAAGCCCTGTGATCAGGAGGCAGGTAACCATCATAAACTGGTTTGAGTTGAGGAGACGTTTCAACATGATGCACCCGATTAGCTGTTGGCACGCGAACGGATTATGTTGACGCAAGTAAAGACAAAAGAAGAATTGGGTATGCAGGCAAGGCGCTACCCTGCAAAATGGTGCGTAAGGAAAACTTACAATTCCAGTATAGCAGAATTGTTTTGTTTGTCAATACCCAGCGAAAGGCCAAATAAAGCGAGTCGATTATGGCTTACGGTTCATCGTCGCTATTGACTATTGCCAGATTGATGTAAAATAAGGTGAGAGGGTTAATCGCAAGTAAAGGGGACTGGCATGACTGTAGAAGCAATTTTGAGTGAAGTCATTACTTTACCAGTAGTAACCGAAGACCACGGGCGACCGCGTCTGGTGGTTCCAATCTGGGCCGATACGAAGCTTGCTTACTATAACTGCCTTGCCGCATTACACGCAATATATGTTGGCTATTTCGGTTTGATGATCAACACATAAACAATTTGCCGACTCTCATCACGTTCATAAACCACTTGATGGTTTTCCGGCTCAAACAAATATACATCCGGTTCAATGATCCTTGCGCCGATGACAATCCCTTCGCTTTCGGCCAAGGCTTCAATCGCAAAGAAGAGCTTCGCCACCAGTGACCCGTTGTCTTCTAAATAGTTGGCTGCCAGTCTTGCGTATTCAACCCACCACGACGCCATGTGCCGCCATCCGCTCGCGCATCTCTTTGCTGGAAACCCATGTACCGTTCGCGTCATTCTCCGCTTTTACCCGGCGCGCCTCAGCCGCTAATCGCAAAGTGGCCAGTTCATCAGCTAGACGATCCCACTCTTCCACACTCACGAGAACCGCTGCTGGTCGTGAGCGCTGCGCAAGAATAACCGGCCCGTTGACCAACATAGCTAATATTTCTGTCGGCGCCTTCTGTATCGTTGTAATCGGTTCGATCTGTTGAACTCGGTTCATTTGTCCCTTACCATATTAGATTACTGTCAGATTTGTGTCTGATAATAGCACGATGTTACAATGCTTGTCAACCCCGTAATTTTTACGAAGCAAAAATAAGCCGGTTCAACCAGAACGCAGCGGCTCTACAACCATCTTCCGAGGCAGGTTTGACGAGACGGTCAGCGCCCAGTGGGCTACCAATGCGACTAACCTTCCAGGAAGATTTGTTTGTCATCCCCTTGGGGAAGCCCTTAGGGCGTGGTTGATCCAATAAACCATTGGAGGCGAAATCATGAGCGAAACAGTAGGCTATGTCGGGTTAGGTATCATGGGCATGGGGATGGCCCGCAATTTGTTAAAAGCTGGCTTTCCCCTCTCGGTCTGGAATCGTACAGCAAGCAAAGCGGAAGCGTTAGCCGCCGAGGGCGCCACAGCCCGCGCCACTCCGGCTGAAGTCGCCGCCAACAGTGACATCATTGTCATTTGTGTGAGCGACACCCCGGATGTCGAGGCGGTGTTGTTAGGCGACAATGGCATCATTCATGGCGCCAAGGCCGGTTCATTGGTCATTGATTGCAGCACTATTAGCCCGCAAGCTACCCAAGCGATGGCGGAGAAACTGGCGGACAAAGGGGTAAAGATGCTGGACGCGCCCGTCAGCGGCGGCAGCGAAGGCGCAGTCAAAGGCACCTTGAGCATCATGGTCGGCGGTGCAGCAGAAGATTTTGAGCGGGCCATGCCGGTCTTCAAGGCAATGGGCAAGACGATTACCCATGTCGGCGGCACAGGCGCCGGACAGACGGTGAAGCTGGTCAATCAAGTGCTGGTGGTCGGCAACTGTCTCGCCATGTGCGAAGCGTTGTTGCTGGCGCAGGCCGGCGGCGTCGATCTGAAGAAGACCTACGACGCCATCAGCCAGGGTGCGGCCGGTAGTTGGATGTTTACCAATCGGGCGCCGCAGATCATCAACCGTGACTGGCGGCCCGGTTTCATGGTTTCGCTCCAACAGAAAGATTTGCGTCTGGTTTTGGAAGCGGCCGATCAACTGGGCGTTCCGCTCCCTGGCACCAGCCTGATCTTCAACCTCTACCGCACGCTTGAAAACAAACTCGGTCACGAGGGCAACCACGCGCTGGTCAAGGCGCTGGAACATCTCTCCGGCATTGAAGTGGGTGGTCAGACAGGCGGATGATGAGCGTGTATGAAGAAACGCCGACGCGCAAAGATTGGTGGCGGCTCCACGGCCAAAAGGTGGTGGCGTTGTTCATCTGGGCGCTGCTGCTCGGCGGCTATAGCTTCTATTACCAGCGCCAGGGGTTGACCTTAGAAAGTTCGCTGCAACAGTTGTTGGCTCTCTTTGCCACGCCCTATGGGCCGTTGCTCTACTTGGCGAGCTTTCTGCTCCGGCCGCTGATCTTCTTTTCTGTGGGCATTCTCTGCATCATGGGCGGGATTATCTTTGGTGTCGGGGGCGCCGGCCACCTGTTGCTTGCTCTTGGTTACACCGTGATCGGCGTCATGGCTTCGGCGCTCATCAGCTTTGGGATTGGGCGTTTTTTCGGTCACGGACTGATCGGCCAGGCGGACGCGGAGACCGACCATCTGGTGCAGCGCTACGCCAATCGCTTACGACGCAATGGCTTTCTGACTGTGTTGACCATGCGCTTGATTCTGCTGCCCTTTGACATTGTGAACTACCTGGCGGCGTTGGTGGCAGTGGATTGGAAAGCCTTTACGTTGGGGACGGCGATTGGCGCGCTCCCTAGCACCATCGCCTTTGTCACCTTTGGCGCGGCCATTGATCTAAGCCAGGTCGCCGCCGGCAAAATGCCAACCCTGAACGGCAAACTGATCATCCTCGCCGTCGCCCTCTTTGGGGTGAGTGTGCTAATTTCCCGTTGGTATAAAAGAGACGATACGGCATGATTGTGGAATCGGTAGGAAAGACTTATGAAGGTTAGGAAAATAAACCGGTAATCGTAGTAATCGTAGGTGCGGTTTGTAACCGCACGGTTCCCAGGGAGCAAGTGCGGTTACAAACCGCACCTACGATTACCGAAACAAATTCCTAACTCCCATAAGTCTTTACGACCGATTCCAACTTTGTTGACAAAACAGAGGTGGTGAAAGGACAAAAGAAAACCGGCCTGCGCCAACAGGCCGGTTCAGGTAGTAGTAGAGATTGTTGGACGGCAACTCTACTGGCTAGAGTATAGCAAATTTTTTCGCCGTTGTCTACGAAAAAATGTTTACAGTTTTTTAAGATTTACAGTGTTTGTGCAAGGCTGTTCAATGTTGGTCAAGCTGCCGCACGCCGGGGAGGGACCATAAGAGCAGGGTAACGATCCCCATCACAACCCCCGTCATCACCATCAGCAGCGCCATGCCCGACCCGGCTTGCTGACCCACCAGCGGTGCAATTCCTGACCACCAAGCGCGTTCCACGCCTGGCTCCAACACACGGTCTACCAGCGGTCCAATGGTCAGAAATGATAACGTTGAGCCGACAAAGCCTAGCTGTGCGTGAATAGCAAAGATCCGCCCTTGCAGGGGCGGCGGTACGCGTGTTTGTAGCAGCGATTGCATCAGGGCGCCACCCATCGGCAGCGGGATCATCAAGATCAAGATGACGGCTGCCAACAGCCAGGGCGAGCGTACAACCCCATAGACCAGATACATGAGCGCCACCACGCCACTCCCCACCAACATCCACTGCACCCGCTTACGGATATTGGCGCGGGCCGCGATAATCGCACCGCCCAAAAAAGCGCCGACACTCATCGCCGTCAACACCAACCCGGTAATCACTTCACTCCCGGTAATGGTAATGACATAGGGTATGGTAATCTCCAGTGAGCCATTGAGCAGGTAGTTGGCGATGACGGTATTGACAAACAGCGCCAGCAAGCCGCGTTGCGCGGCTAAAAACCCTACCCCGGCGCGCCAATCCTGCCAAAGGGTGGTTGGCTCACTTGTCTCTGTTGCCAGAGGCGGCTGTGGAATGTGCATAAAGAGCAACGCGGCAGCGGCAATGGCAAAGGTCGCCAGATCAACCGCAAAGACAGCGCCAATCCCCCCCGTTGCATAGAGCAGCCCGGTGAGCGCCGGGGCCACGATGCCGGCAAAGGGAAAGAGCATCTGGCGGAGGCCGTTGATCCGGTCGCGGTTCTGTTCCGGTATCATCAAGCTGAGCGTAGCTTCGCTGGCGGGGCTTTGGAAAATGGCGATCGTTCCTTGCCCCAACGCTACTCCGTAGAGCAGGGCTACACTAAAGGTGTCCGTGGCGATACTGACCAGAAGGACAAGCGTGCCGAGCGCTAAACCGGCGTCGGTTAAAATCAGCACCGGCTTGCGCGGCGCGCGATCCACCACGGCGCCGGCGATACTCCCCAACAACATTCCCGGCACTTCCAGAAAAAAGGCCACCAGCAGCAACGGCGTGGTAGCGCCGGTTTCGGCAAAGAGCCACAACCCCAACCCGACCGCCGTCATCCGGCTGCCAATCATGGAGAGCGCCTGGGTCACGAGCATGGTATAAAGGGCGGGCAGACCACGGAGCAGTGGCGGTTTCGATGCAAACATGGTGTTGACCTCTCGCCCTTCCGGGCTAGGTTCTGTTGACATTTTGTGACTCCCCGCTCATGCACCGGCCAGGTTTCTAAAACCTGGCCGGTGTGTACGTCCCCAATGTCAACAGAACCTAACTTAGCGGGTAATGCTCTATGCCTACCATCCTACCATAAACGAGCCTATTGCGATAAGACAAACGTTACATGCCACCTTGTAATGACGGTTCCACCCGTTCCATGGCGCCACGGTAGGTCGGCGCTGCCGGTTGCCCTTTCTGCCCACCCGTCAGGACGCGCCAGAGCATTTTCGGCGCAAAGAGCGCGGTCGGCGGCTTGAGCATATTCGCCACATCAAAGAAGGTGCGACAGACCACCGCATCATAGCGGGCGACAAAATGCACCCGGTCAAGAAAGCGGTGGAGTAGCGCGGTACCGGCTGGTCGCTTGCCGGCAATGGTCGGATAGCGAAAATCCTCACCCGTCGCCATCGACCAGGGGACATCGACGATTTTGGCGACGCGGGCAAAGAAGCGGCGGTGCAAGTTATTGAGATTGGCATCAGTCTGCAACAGCTCTTCCAATGCCTGCACTTCCAGGGCAGCCACGGTCATCCCTTGCCCATAGACTGGGTTGAAAGCGCAAAGGGCGTCGCCCATCACCACAAAACCGGCGGGGCTGCGGCGCAACTGCTCATAACGGCGCCGGATGTTGGCTGGAATTTTATGCACTACAATGTCGCTCAACGGCTCGGCATTTTTCACCACCTCATAAATGTCGGGCGCCGACAGCGTGCGGGCAAATTCGATCCATCCGGCGGCATCGGTCGGCGGATGGTCGCCCAACCAACCGCCGACCGAGATAATCCAACGGTCGCCTTCCATCGGCACCATAAAGCCCACGCGCGTTTGTTCAGGCGCCGTCGGGGTGATGAAGGCGGCGAGATCGCCATTGAGATCCGCCGGTCGGCGGCGGAAGATCTGCGTCGCATAGCCGACACCGATGTTAATACGCTCCTCAACTGGTTTGGCATAGCCCAGCGCTTCCAACCAAACCGGCGCCCGTGAGCCGCGCCCACTGGCATCGACGACAAAGTCAGCCAGCACGCTTGTGCCATCGGCCAGCCGCACCCCTGTCACCCGGCTGTGATCGGCAGAGGCTACCAATTCCTGCACGCCCGCTTCTTGCAGGCGTACATTGGGCAATGCCAACACCCGGCGGCGGATGACCATTTCGATCAAGGGGCGGCTAACGAGAATCCCCTGCAAGCCACTCTTGAATTTCGCTTTGTAGCCGCCCCGTTGGTACCAACGGGCGTCACCAATCACATCACAAGGCAAGGCGCCATTGGCGACCAGTTCGTCACCAAAGCCGGGCAGCAGCCGTTCCATAATTTGGCAGCCGGCGGCCAACAAGCCGTGGCCGTGGCGACTTTGCGGTGTCCCTTTGCGCGGTTCGGCTCCTTCCGGCAACTGGTCGCGTTCGACGATGGTCACCTGGGCAAAGTGTTCACTGAGAACACGGGCGGCCAAGAGACCGGCAATGCTGCCGCCAATGACAACGGCGTGATTAGCGGATGTTGTGGGTTGCGCTTGCATAAAATTGCTCCTTCATGCTGTTACTTGGTTTGTCGGATAACTACATTCGGTCTGCCGCTCATTTAAGCAGAAAGACAAATCGTTGTGGAGCAACTGTTCACTACAAAAAGCGCTACGCCAGCGCTACAAAAAGTGTTACAGCGGGTTGTAACAGCAAACTGCTCAGATATGATGGGGGCCACCCTGTCCTGAAAACGACAGGGATTTCGCAGATTATACAGATTAATTTGCAATATGAATCTTTGAAATCTGCGGCATTCCTGTTGTTTTCATTGGTTGTGGCGCACAATGGTGCAAGGCTACTTCCTGGCAGAGGCGGGAGCCGTTTGATTATTGTAGGCGCTCGTTGCCTCTTCCAGGAAGGGTTACCCGGCCCCCTCAACCGCGTCCCACCCATGCTTCTGATCGTCTTCTGATCGTCTTCTCATCTAATTCATATCTATGGTTAACAATACCGTGGTATAATCAAGAGAGAAACGAATGCAGTGAGACAGTCGAACTGTGCTACTGCTTGACTGTCTCACTGTGCGACTGATATCGTGGAGAAAAGTATGTCATTGTTAAAACCGAAAGCGCTGCGTTTTGTCGGGTTCTGCTTGGTGATCCTGCTGGCCTTTGGCGCCGGCACGATGGTCGGCGGCGCCAACGCCATTGCCCAGAGTGACGGCGAGACGCCGACCGATTTTCAGATTTTCTGGCAAGCCTGGTCGATCATTCAAGCCCACTTTATCGACCGTGATGTGCTGAACACCAAAGAGCTGACCTACGGCGCTATCAACGGACTGGTGCAAGCGTTGGGCGATGAAGGCCACACCACCTTTTTGACCCCCAAGGAACTGGAACATCAACAGAGCGCCATGGCCGGCAGCTTTAGCGGCATCGGCGCCCAGTTGGGGATCAAGGAAGGCTTGCCGGTGATTGTCGCGCCGATTGACAACTCGCCGGCGGCCGAAGCGGGCATTCGCGCTGGGGACATTATTCTCGGTGTGGACGGCGAAGATGTAACCAGCCTCACCTTAGATGAGATCGTGGATCGGGTGCGTGGCCCGTCCGGCACCGAGGTGGTATTGACCCTCTTGCGCGAAGGCGAAGATGCCAGCATCGAAATGACCTTGGTGCGGCGTGAGATCAAGGTGGCGGCCGTTTCCTGGACAATGGTCCCCGGCACCAAGACGGCGTTGGTGCGCTTGAATCAATTTAGCGCCACCGCAAAGAATGAACTGGTGACCGCGCTGAAAGCGGCTGAGGCGGCGGGCGCCGAAAGTCTGGTCTTTGATGTGCGCAACAACCCCGGCGGTCTGTTACAGCAGGCCATTGGTGTCACCAGCCAATTTCTGAAGGACGGCAATGTCTTACAAGAAGAAGATGCTCAGGGCAACCGGCGCCCCTTCCGCGTTGAACGGGGCGGCGTGGCGACCGAGATTCCGCTGGTGGTGCTGATCAACCCCGGCTCGGCCAGTTCGGCGGAGATTTTCGCCGGCGCCATTCAGGATCACAAGCGCGGCCAGTTGATCGGCGAAACCACCTTTGGCACCGGCACCGTCTTACAGACCTTCAACCTGGATGACGGCTCGGCGCTGCTGCTCGGCACCAGTCAGTGGTTGACGGCGGATGGGCGCCTGATTCGCAAGCAGGGGATTGCCCCTGATATTGAGGTGAAACTGCCGGCTGACGGCGACTGCCTCACCCCGGCGCTGGTGAAAGAACTGACGGCGGAGAAGTTGGCAAAGAGTGGTGATGCCCAGTTGCTGGCCGGGTTAAAAGCGTTGGACGCCTTACCGACCGCACCGGCCCAGGCCCAGAAACAGCCGTAGCAAAACCCGAAACAAAGTAGGAAGGAAGCAACCAACCCTGGGAAAGCTGGTTGCTTCCTTTTATTTTGCTTCATTGCGTTACGAGAGGCAAGAACAGGGCTTTGCTCTCGACGGTCGTGCTGATGGGCAGATCAGGCGCCAACTGTTGACCGCCGGCCGGAACCCTGGCAACCAGGGCGCAAAGAGGCCACACGCCAGCACCACCACCCCGCCGCTGACAAAGTAGAGCAGTTGCACATCCCACCAATCGGCCAGCCCGCCGCCGGCCATGCCAACCAGGCCGAGCGTATCGGTGACGATAAACCAGGCGCTGTTAACGGGCAACGTGTTCGGCAGTTAAAGAGATGGCCGACCTGGCTTTACCGCTCGTCAACCATTGTCCCCAGGTAAGTAGGCGTTGGGCGACCCACGCCCGCATAGGGTGAAGCTGGCGTGTAATTGCACGTTTGGCTAGCCGCCGTTGTTCGGCTTCTGCCAGCAAGGTTGCTTGACGGTCGTAGGTTAAGCTTTCGATCTGTCGATAGTTCATCATATGGCCTCCTTATTGGCGCAAAATGGGCGTAAAATGGGCTTTTCAGTAGGCGATCCGTCCCCCGCTGGTGCGAGAACGGTAGGAATACCCTACAGCAGGGTTGACCAGTTGCGCGAAAACAATGTTTACGATAAAATTAGCTACTATTTACTAGCAGGGTTTACTAGCCGGATTGGCTTCTGCTCCGAAAATTGTCAGTAGCCAGCGCAACGCGCCTACCCTGTATGGTCTGCAACGCTCTTCCTGGTTATCAACACGGTCGCGATTGACATTGACGGTAACGTGCTTGCGGGTGGCTTGACCATAGCATACCCCTTTGCCGTTAGAGCAACGTCAATGGGCGGCCCCTTTTCGCGCTAAAACCGTCAAAAATCGTTAGAGCAACGTTAAAGGGTTTCCCCATGTTAGAATTGAAGTTGCTCGGCAGTCCACAAATCCTTCTTAATGGACAACCGGTCACGGGTCTCTCCGCGACCAAGAGCCAGGCGCTGCTCTTTGCGCTGGCGGTGCAGGGGCGCCCACAATCGCGGCTGGCGTTGGCAGGTCTCCTCTGGCCGGATAAGCCGGAGAGCGATGCCTTGGCCAATGTGCGCCAGGCGCTCTACCATCTGCGCAATGCCCTGGCCGATTACCTGCTCATCAACCGCGCGACCGTGGCGCTCAACCCAGCGTTACCCTGTCAGATCGACGTTCTCCTCTTTGAACAGGAGTGCGTCCCCACCAACCCGCTTGCGCTACGTCAAACAGCCGTTGACCGTTACGCCGGCGACTTTCTCGCCGGTTTCTATGTGGAAAATGCCGACCCCTTTGAAGAATGGGCGGTGGTCATGCGCGAACGGCTACACCGCCTGGCGACCACCACCTTCTGGGAGGGACAGACCCAAGCCGCCTTCGCCCACTACGAACGCTGTCGCCAACTGCTGGCCGAGGAGCTAGGGGCCGAACCATCCGCCGAGACGGTGGCCCTGGTGGAGCAGATCCGGCGGGGGGAGATAGAAGGGAAGACAAGAAGACAGGAAGACCAGAAGGCAGAAGGGCAGAAGACAGAAGCGTCCGCCCCGTCAATCCAAAATCCAAAATCTAAAATCCAAAATCAGCATGATTGGGGCGAAATGCCGGATGTGCGCGCCTTGTGGGGGCGGGATGGCGAAGTGCAGCAGCTTGAACAGTGGCTGGTGACGGAGCACCAGCGCATTGTCACCCTTGTGGGCATGGGCGGGATGGGCAAGACGACGCTGGCTGCGACTGTGGTGACCCGGTTGGCGCCTCAGTTCACTTGGGTGCTGTGGCGTTCGTTGCTCAATGCGCCTCCCCTGTCCGACATTTTGCGCGATTGGGTGCAGGCCCTCGCCGGCTATACCCTCGCCACCTGGCCCACGCTGCTCGATGCCCAGTTGGCTTTGCTCTTTGAGCAGTTGCGTCAGCAGCGCTGCTTACTTGTGCTGGATAATGTGGAAAGCATCCTCAGCGCGCCTGGTTCGCAGCCGAACGGCGCCTACCAGCCTGATTATGCCGACTATGGTCATTTTTTTGCGCGCCTGGGGGAAAGTGCGCACCAGAGTTCGTTGCTGCTGACCAGCCGTGAACTGCCACCGGAGGTTGTGCGCCTGGAACGACGGGGGGCGCCCGTGCGGCGGCTGCCCCTGCCCGGTTTGCCGCTGGCCGCCGGTCAACATCTATTGACCGATGCCGGTTTGATCGGCAGCGTCGCGCAACAGCGTGAACTGTTGACCCGCTATTCGGGCAACCCGTTAGCGCTGCAACTGGTGGGCAAAACGATTCAAGATTTCTTTGCCGGCGCGATTGCCGCCTTTCTCAGCGATGAGACGCTTCTCTTTGATGATGTACGGGAGATGTTGGATCAGCAATTTGCCCGCCTGACCGGGTTGGAGCGCGAATTATTGCTCTGGCTGGCGATTGAACGGGAGCCGGTCACGCTGCCCATGCTGCAAGGTGCGCTGCTCTACGCCGGGGCCAAAAGCGCCATCCTCGACGCCTTGCTGGACTTGCAGCAGCGGTCGCTGTTGGAAAAGCTGCCTACTGGCTTCACCCTGCAAAATGTGATCATGGAGTACGCCACCACCTATCTGGTGGATGGCGTCTGCCACGAGATCGAAACGGCCACGCCCCATCTGTTACACAGCCATGCCTTGCTCCGGGCGCAGGCCAAGGCCTATGTGCGCGAAAGCCAGGCGCGCCTGCTCCTCCACCCCATCGGTGAACGGCTGCAGAAGAAATTGGGTACAGCAGGAATGGGCGCGCAGTTCAAAACACTGCTCGACCAGGTACGCCATGGCGATATGGCGCGAGCGAGTTATCTCGGCGGCAACATCTTAAATCTGTTGCTCCATTTGGGTCTAGATCCTAGCTCCTATGATTTCTCGCAACTGGCGGTTTGGCAGGCCGACCTGCGCAAAGCTGATCTACCAGCGCTGAATTTGGCGGGGGCCGATTTGCGACATACGATCTTTGCCCAACATTTTACCGGCTGTCACACGCTGGCCTTTTCTCCGCGCGGTCATCTCCTGGCAGGTGGCATGGCCAATGGCGAAATTCACCTCTGGCAAACGGCGAATCGGCAACTGGCTACGGTGATCAAAGCACACACCACGATCATCTGGGATCTGGTTTTCAGCCCGGATGGGCAGTGGCTGGCGAGTGGTAGTAAAGATGGCAGCGTGCGCCTGTGGGATGTAGAGACGCACCAATGTCGGCAGACCTTCACCGGTCACAGCGACTGGGTACGGACCGTGGCCTTTCATCCGACGGGACGGCTCCTGGCCTCCGGTGGTCACGACCAGACCGTGCGCTTGTGGGATGTAAACAGCGGCCGCACCCTGCATGTGCTGAACAAGCACACCGGCTGGGTCATGGGGCTGGCCTTTAGCCCGGACGGCACGCGCTTGGTGAGCGCTAGCACCGATCAGACCGTGCGGCTGTGGGATGTCCAGACCGGTCAAGAGCAGGTGGTGTTGCGCGGGCATAGCGCTTGCACCGAATCCCTCTGTTTTAGCCCGGATGGATCGATTTTGGCAACCGCCAGCTATGACCAAACCATCTGTTTGTGGGATCTCACCACCACAGTAGAAGCCGAGGCAGAAGCCGACAGGTATGCCCTACTGCGCGTCTTGCGCGGTCACCAAGGCGCTGTCTACGGGGCCGCCTTCAGCGCCGATGGCCGGCGGTTCTTTAGCGCCGGTCACGAAGCGCTGATCTACGTTTGGGACGTCGCGACGGGGCAACGCTTATATACATTGGCCGGGCATAAGCGCGAGGTCAATGCACTGGCTGTTCATCCCACGGATGCGCTGTTGGCGACCAGTGAAACCGGCACCAGCACCATTTGCCTCTGGGAGAGCGAGGCAAAGCCGACCCTTACCCACATCTTCTATGGCTACCGTAACTGGGCGAATAGCGTAGCTTTTCATCCCCACCTTCCGCTGGTCGCGAGTGCCAGTCCCGCCGAGAAGGCGCATCTGTGGGATGCGCTGACAGGTCAACATTTGCAGAGCTTGCATTGTGAAAATGGGATGGGCGCTAGTCTGGCCTTTGGCAGCCGGCCAAACGAAGATCGTGCGCAACTCGCCTTCGGCAGCATGGATCACAGCGTCTGGTTGTGGCCTATCCAATACCCAGCGTCCACTATCCCCAGCCCACACGCTGCGCCCCTGGTCTTGCGCACGCCGGATGAGGTTCATTCGGTGGCCTTTAGTCCTGACGGTCGCCATGTACTAGCCGGCAGTTATGACGGCGTTATTCATCTGTGGGATGCCCAGACCGGTCAACCGTTACGCCAATTCATGATTGCCGGTGATCGGCGGCTCAAAGCGGTTGCGATGAGTGCTGATGGGGACTTTATTGCCGCCGGTAGTCACAACTTGACCGTTGCACTTTGGCAGGTCGCCACCGGGGCCTATCGACAACTACATGGGCATACAGAATGGGTGTGGGCCGTTGCCTTTCATCCGAGTGGCATTTTGGCCTCCGGCAGCTTTGATCGCACCGTGCGCTTATGGCATGTCCATAGCGGTGAAGTACAACAGGTTTTGTCTCATGATGCCAGTATCGTTCAAGTGTTGGCCTTCAACCGCGATGGCAGCTTGTTGGCGGTTGGCACAGGCGATGCCATGATCTATCTGTGGGATACGCGCACCCTTGCCACTGCGCCGACCACGCCCCTGCCCCTCCTCCACAAATGGCAAGCGCATTCCGAGGTGATCCAGGGGCTGGCCTTTAGCAGCGAAGGGCAATTGCTCGCCAGCGCCAGCCTGGATGGCACGGTGAAGATATGGGATGTGTACACCCGGCAATGCCGTCACACTTTGCAAGCGCCTGGCCCCTATGCCGGCATGACCATCAGCGGTGTCACCGGGATTAGTGAAGCGCAAAAGATCGCCTTGAAAACGCTGGGAGCCATAGACGAAGCGCCTACCAATAGCCTGAGTGCGGCGCCTAGTTTGGCTATTGCGGAGCGGAGGACGATAGAACCTCCGATGGACAAAGAAGACGAGCGTTTGACAGACGCAACGCTCGTCTTGCCCGCACCTGCGCTACATAACTTGCCGGTGCAAACCACCTCGTTTATTGGGCGCACTACCGAACTTGTGGAGCTGACGCAAAAACTCAGCCACTCGGATTGCCGGCTAATGACGCTGATTGGACTGGGGGGCATTGGCAAGACGCGACTAGCCATCGAACTGGCGCGTCAGATGATACCTATTTTTCCGAATGGCGTCTACTTCGTAACACTGGCTGCCATCAATGATGCCGCACAGATCCCCCAAAGCATAACAACAGCCCTCGGTTTGACCGTTGCCAGTGATAGTGACCCACTGACTCGTCTATTGGACTATCTGAAGTCACGCAAGCTGTTGCTGGTGCTAGATAACCTGGAACACCTGCGCGACACGCCCGCTTTGATCGCCACTTTCTTGCAGGCTGCTCCGATGCTGACCGTGCTTTGCACTTCACGGACGCGAATCAACCTGCAAGTCGCCTGGCAGATCGACATCACGGGATTGATGCTACCCAACGTTCCTAGCCTAGCTGCTCCATTGACGGATGAAGCTATCGCCAGTTTGAGCCAGGTCGAAGCTGTACAACTCTTTAGCGAGCGCGCCCAACGCGCTCGGCACTCCTTTGCAGTGGATGCACAGAACCTACCGGCGATTCTACGCATCTGTCACCTCGTAGGTGGGATGCCACTAGCTTTGGAACTGGCCGCGGGCTGGGTGCCGCTCTTCTCCTGCCAAGAAATCGCTGAGAAGCTGTCCCAGAATTTGGATGCACTCACTACCACTGCCAACGATGTGCCTGACCGCCAACGCAGTGTACAATCCGTATTGGAAACTACCTGGCAGCAATTGGATGATGCGACACATTATGCCTTGATGGCGCTCGCCGTCTTTCGTGGCGGCATTCAGCAGCGCGCTACTGCGGTGGTGGCTGCCGTGACAGTGCCTATGCTCACCCATCTCATAAATCACTCGTTGCTACGTCGCCTTTCGCCCGACCGTTATGAACTGCATGAACTGCTGCGCCAGTTTGTCTATCAGAAGCTCACCCTGCTGCCGACGCTTTGGCAAAAAGCTGCCACCGATCATTCACACTTTTTTGCCCTGTTTCTGGCCGAGCGTCGTAATCTATTGAGTGGTGATGTGGCGTATAAGGCAAACGAGATTGAGCGTGAGTTTGAAAATATTTGGGTGGCGTGGCGCCACTTGCTGCAAAATCTGGCCGATCCCGCCGGTCAGAGCGAAGGGGCAGCCTTACATGATCTAGGGTTGATGGTAGATGGACTCTATCTTTTTTTCGATTTGCATGACCGCTTTCGCGAAGGGGTGGTGTGGTTCAGCGAAGCCATAGTGCAACTGGCGCAGCCAGCGCTTGCTCAGTCCAAAGCTGCAACGCTGCTCCGGGGTAAGTTGTTGAGTCGAGCGGCGCGCTTCCACTATTATCTGGATCAGATGGAGCAGACCAAGCAGTTAGCGCAACAAGCCTTGCCCATTGCTACCGAGTATGCCCAGACGAGTGAGGTTGCCTTCTGTTGGATGCAATTCGCCAATATTGCTACCTATACGGGCGATCACCCGACAGCCGTGCAACACTTTACGCATGCCCACAATCTCTATAAGCAATGTGGTGATGCGGAGGGGATCGTGGCGGCGCTCAATGGACTCGGCGTTGCGCAGCAAAGCGCAGGGCAACTCTCACAGGCGCACCGCTATTTTCAAGAGGCGCACCAACGGGTGCTGCACCTTGATCATGCAATGTTGCTCTCCATCAGTTTGAATAATTTAGGCGAAACGCATTTGAACCGGGGCGAATATTCCCAGGCGCTGGCCTGTCTGCGCGAGGCGCTGCAGATCAACCAACGATTGGCGTCACATGAGGGTGCGGCTTTTGCCTTGAGAAATATGGCGGCAATCTTAACCTATCAAGGGAAATTAACAGAGGCGCACCAGCACATTCTGCGCGCACGGGCGCTCTTTGGTGAAATGGGTCATCACCGTGGTGTTGTCTTTTCGTTGTTGCAATTGGCGGGGATTGCCCAAGCGACGCAACATTTTGACGAGGCGGAAGGCGCGTTGACAGAAGCTGAGGCGCTCATTCAACGTTTGCAGATCAACCAATACGCCCACATGGTGACAATGGAGTGGGCACGTCTCCGCTTTGCCCAAAACGACTGGCGCCAGGCGCAGGTACTAGCGCAGAAAGTATTAAACGTTTGTCAAGCCTCTGGTATCCGTGACACGGCGGGACAGGCCCAGCTCTTGTTGGGCGAGATTGCGCTACTCCAACACGCCTGGGCTGAAGCAGCAACGCATTTTACGGCTGTTGCTGCGCTGGCGCTGGCTGATGAAGTGCCTCCGCTATTGCTCGAAGCCATCAGCGGGCAGGCCAGGCTACTGCAACAGCAAAACCAGGTTGAACCGGCTGTCACTCTTCTCTTCTTTATCGTTGCGCAAAGCGCAGTTACAGACACGGTGCGTCGGCAAGCGCAACAAGCGTTGGCGGCCTTACAACCATTGCTTGCAGCGGATGCGGCGCAACAAGCGCAACAAGCCGCGGCGAGTATGACGTTGGCGACGGCTGTAACCTTAGCACAGGACGCCATCAGCGACCGGGATCGTCCACCAACAGATAAGAAGTCGGTCGCAACGGTGGCGACCACTGTTCCGCTGCCCCTTTCCTCCTCTATCACCCTGCCTGCAGAGGTGACAAGCTTTGTCGGGCGGGAAATGGAGAGCGCCCTGGTGCAGCAGCGGCTGGCCGACCCCGCCTGTCGCCTGCTCACCATCACCGGGATGGGGGGGGTGGGCAAGACGCGGCTGGCCTTGCGCACTGCCCATCTGCTGGCTGATCGTCTGACCAACACGCAAGCGCCCCAATTCCCGGATGGCATCTACTATGTGCCGCTGGCCGCCCTGGAGCCGCACCCGCAATTGGAGCATCTTCTGGCGACCACCATTGCTGCTGCCCTGGGGATTTCGCTGGCCGGCGCAGCAACGCCCACCCAGCAACTGCTCCAGGCGCTGACAGAGAAAGACCTCTTGTTGATTCTGGATAACTGCGAACATTTGCCGGTGGCTGCCTTTATCAACCAACTGTTGCAGCAGACCCAGACGGTCAAAGTGCTGGTGACGTCACGCGCCCGGCTCAATGTGCGCGGCGAGCAGTTGATCCGGCTGACCGGCCTGACGACGCCCACGGCGCTGCTGCCTGCTCAGGTGACAGACGATGATCTTTGGCGGCTCCATGATCATAGCGCCATTCGCCTCTTTGTGCAGAGCGTGCAGGCCATGCTGCCGGACTTTACGCTGGACACGACGACTGCTGCGCCCGTCGTGCAGATTTGCCAACTGTTGCATGGGTTGCCGCTGGGGCTTGAATTAGCCGCCACCTGGGCGCAACTCTTGCCGTTGCCGGAGATTGTGCAAGAAATTCGCCAAAACCTCGACTTTTTGGAAAGCGCGCAACTGGACGCGCCGGCCCATCAACGCAGCTTGCGCGCCGTCTTCAACCATTCCTGGCAACGCTTGACGACGGCTGAACAGCACGCGTTGCGCCGCCTGACCGTCTTCACCGGCGGCTTTACGCGGGAGGCCGCCGCGCAGGTAGCAGGGGCCACGCTGCCCTTGTTGGCCCAACTCACCGACAAGTCGCTGGTGCAGCGTGTTGACCCAACAAGTAAGGTCGCCGCAAGTGTGAAGACACCCCCTCCTAACCTCCCCCAAACTGGGGGAGGAACTGACACGGGAGCCACGGTTCCCTCCCCAGGCTGGGGAGGGTTAGGGAGGGGTGAGTCGTTACAGGTGCGTTATGAACTCCAGCCCGTGGTGCGCCAATATGCTGCGGAAGCGTTACAGCAGGCCGATGAAACCGCGGCCTATCAGGAGCGCCACGCCGCCTATATGGCGCAATTCCTGGCGGCCCAGCGCGCCGATCTGCAAGCGGCCAAACAGCAGGAAGCGTTGCGCGCCATTGATGCCGAGATTGAAAATGTACGCAGCGCCTGGCAGTGGTTGCTGGCCCATCTGCCAACGGCCCAAAGCGGTCTGGCGCAGCTTGCCGAGCAGGTGAGCCAGAGCCTTGATAGCCTCTTTCATTTCTATGATATGCGCAGTTGGTTTCAAGAGGGGGAGACAATCTTTGGGCAACTCGCCCAGCAGTTGGCTGCCGTCATTCCGCCGCTGACCACTCCGGTCGCGGCCCACGACCCGGCGCTTGCCCTGTGGCGGCTTCAGGCCAAAGCGCAAGCGCGGCAGGGGTGGTTTGCCTGTCAACTGGGGCGCTATACTGAAAGCCGCCAGTTGTTGACCGCAAGTCTGCAGCGCTTGCAGCAACTAGAGGCCGAGGCGGACACCCTCTTTAATCTGAACTACCTGGGCGCACTCCTCCGGCATACAGGTGAATTTGCCCAAGCCACCGCCTATCTACAAACGGCGCTGCGGCTGGCGGAGCAACACCATGATCCGATGGCCATGAGCATTGCCCTCAACATTCGCGGTCAAATTGCCCTGGTGCAGGGAGAGTTGGCCGCCGCGCAGCAGTTCTGCCAACAGGCGTTGCAGATCAAACGCACCCTTGGCGACCGTTGGGGGATGACCTTTTCGTTGGGCTATTTGGGCCGGGCGGCGCAGTACGGGGGGGATTATGCTGCCGCGCAAAAACTCTTTGCCGAATGCCTGACCATTGCCCGTGAACTGGGCGACCAGCGCGGCGCAGCTTTTGCGCTTCAATGCTTGGGCGATACTGCCTACGCAGCCAGCGATCTGGCTGCTGCACAAGCACGTTACCAGGAAAGTTTGGCCCTCTACCGGGCGATCAGCAACCACTATGAGAGTAGTGTCACCCTGGCGCGCTTGGGCGAGACCTGGCGCACCGCGGGGAATCGCACTCAGGCACATCAAGCGCTACGCGATGCATTGGCATTGGCCTGGTCGCTGCCCGCAACCCCCGGCCTATTGGCGGCGCTCTTAGGGCTGGCCAACCTGGCCCTGGACGCCGGTCAAGACGCGGACGCCTTACCGCCTCTCCGGTTTGTCGCCCGGCACGCCGCGAGTAGCCAGCAGCAGCGGCAGCAAGCCACTCAGTTGCTCGCCGCCCTGGGGGCGGCCGTCACGGATGACAGCACTTGGGATCTGACCGCTTATGTACAGAGGATGTTGCACGACGGACAAGCAACGGATGTCACCACAGTCACGATCCAACCAGTCGTGGCGGCCTTACCCGCACCCGCAGCCGCGACGGGATTGGTCGCCCGCAGCCAGGAACTGGCGCGCCTGGAAGCGGCGCTGACGCAGATGTTGGCTGGACGGGGCCAGATCTACTTTGTGACGGGGGAAGCGGGCAGCGGCAAGAGCGCGCTGATTCGCGCCTTTGTCCAGCAGAGCCAGGCCAGTCATCCCAATCTCGTTGTGGTGGGTGCACTTTGTAGCGCACAGAACGGTATCGGTGATCCCTACCTGCCTTTCCGTGAGCTGTTGAACCAGCTAGCCGGAACCGCCGGGACGACGAACGGTGCGGGCTGGTTGACGCCGGCGGCGACGATCAAGCGTCTGTTGCCAATGGTAGCGACAGCTTTGGTGGCGCGCGGCGCCGACTTGATCGAACACTTTGTCCCTGGCGCCGCCTTGCTGGCGCACGCCGAAACGGTGGGCAATGGGGACAATGAGTGGTTGCCGCGGCTGCGCACCTGTGTGGCCCAAGCGCAAACGCACGCCATGCCGGCCGTCGCCACGTCGCGCGTTTTTGCGCAATATACGGCTGTGTTGCAGCAGATCGCCGCTAACGCCCCCTTATTGCTCGTTCTCGACGATCTGCAATGGGCCGACGCCTCTTCCCTAAGCCTGCTCTTTCATCTGCTCCGCAATAGTGAGCAGAGCCGCATCATGCTCCTGGGCGCCTATCGTCCAGAGGAGGTAACACAGAGCAATGGGGATCCGAAGCAAGATGGGGCGCATCCGCTGGCGACGCTGGTTCATGAATGCAAACGGAGCTTTGGCGATGTGCTGGTTGATCTGGATCGCGCCATCGAACGCGCTGGGCGCAGCTTTGTGGATGCGTTCCTCGACAGCGAGCCAAATCGGTTGGGGGAACGCTTCCGCCAGGCCTTGTTTGCCCACACCAAAGGCCATCCGCTCTTCACTATCGAACTGCTACGTGATCTGCAAACACGGGAACATTTACAACGCGATGCCGCCGGCGATTGGGTGGAGCCAACAGCTATTGCGTGGACAAGCTTGCCTGCCCGTGTGGAAGGGGTCATTGCCGCACGTATTGACCGGCTGCCCGTTGCCTTACGCCAGTTGTTGCAAGCTGCTAGTGTTGAGGGTGAAGAATTCACTGCCGAAGTTGTGGCGCGCGTACAGGCGCTTAGCGAACGCGAGGTTGTGCGCCGGTTGGAGCACGAAGCGGAGCGCCAACATCGCCTGGTTGTCGCCCAAGACAATGCGCCCAGCGTTACACCACATGTCACGCGCTATCGCTTTCGCCATAACTTGTTCCAGCACTACATCTATCATGCGTTGGGCGTGGGTGAACGGCGCCTTTTGCACAAGGATGTGGCAGAGGCGTTGCGTGCGCTCTACGGACGGGATGACAACGCCATCACCGTGGCGCTCGCCCGCCACCTGGCGGAAGCCGGCGAAAATGAAAGAGCCGCCGCCTATGCCATCCGGGCCGGTGATAGCAGCGCACGCGCGTTTGCCTTTGCCGAAGCCCGCTTGCACTATGAACAAGCGCTAAAGCTCCTCGCTACCCTGGCGGCGACGGTTGCCGTCTGCCGTCTGCGCATCGACATCACCTGTCGCTATGCCGATGCAGCCTTGAGTTTTGCCCCCTCAGCGCAAGTTGTGGCGCAAATCAAGGCCGCCGAACCATTGCTGGCGCTCCTGCCCGTGCCGCTGGATCAGGCGGATCGCACGCGGCGCGCCTGGTTGCAGCGCTGGCTTGGCCATTTCGCCCGCTTGCGCAATGAGACGGCAACCGCCTTTGCCTATTTGGAACCGTTGCTGGCGGAAGCGCAGGCGTTGGGCAATGATGCGTTGGGCGCCGACGTGGCCGGCATTTTAGGCTGGATCTATCTCTTTCTTGGCCGCTTTGCCGAAGCCGAACCGCTCTTGCAACAGACGCTGGCCTTTCGTGAAAAGGAGGGGAATCAACGCGAATGGGCGCAAAGCGCGAATGATTGCGGCGTGGTCATTGCCCACCGTGGGCGCTGTGCAGAGGGGATCGCGCTGGTGCAACGCTGTCTCCAGATTGCTCAGGCTGCCAATGACGCCGAGGCCATCGCCACCAACCATTTCTATCTCGCCTGGCTCTATTTGATCGTTGGCGACTATGCCCAAGCTTTTGCGCAACTACACCTGGTGTTGGCCGTCGAGGCAGAAGCCGGTCAGGTGGGGTTGGCCGATGTGGTGGCCATGTTCCAAGGGTGGCTCCACGGTCGCCAGGGTGAGGTTGCGCTGGCGCAGGCGGCGCTGGCCCGGATGCAAAGTCAGGATAACTATTTGTACAGCGTGGTCTATCCGATCATTCAACTGGAATTGGTTCTTCTGTCAGGGCAACCTGACCAAACGGTTGCCCTCGCCCATCAAACGCTTGCCGCCATCACTGCCAACGGCGACCGCTGGGGCGAGGGTTGTGTACAACGTCTGTGGGCGCTGGCGCTGGCGACCAGCAGCCCAACCCTCTGGACCGAAGTGGATCAACATTTTGCCGAAAGCCTGCGTGCGTTTGCTGCGGGGGGCGCCCGTCTGGAAGCAGCCCGCACCCAGGTCGCCTGGGGCAAGACGCTGGTTCAACGTGATGCGCTGCAATTGGGCGTGACCCATTTTGACCAGGCCGCTGCGCAATTCGCCTCATCCGGCTTGACACAGGAGTTGGCCGAAGTCCGCACGCTGCTTGCCGGCTTGACAGCAAACAGCGATGGCTCATCTACGGAATGAATGAGTTGCGCCGGCCAGAAACCGGGTTTTTACCATGCTTTCCGTCAGGCGTTTTTGCAGGGCGGTAAGCTGGGTGATGCTCCTTTTGTTTGTAGAATTCATAAAGTGTTACCACAAATCACGGCGCCGCTCTTGTTCTGTGAAATAAGGAATGTTTAGTGAAACACCCTGCCATATCACCGCGAATCCTGGGATTCGCGGTGATATGGACGAGCAACCCAACCGATCATTCTCATTTCACAAAACATGACTGCCCAGGTTGATCAAAGCGGGCGAGGCGAGCGCCGTATGTCACTGATTAATGAGCGGCAGGAAGATGTGTATGGCTTGTTCATCCTCCTCAGCGCTGCGCCCTTTGCCGTTGAACTGGAAGAGTGCAACGTGATCGACGCCATCGATCAGACGCACGATCAACTGGCGGCAGCTCCCGGCCCAGGCCTTGTCGGTCTTCCAGACATACGTGTAGGTCTGGGTAGTGGCGTCATATTGCAGACTACTGCTGCCCGCAGTCACCGTCTCTTCAATGTCATCGCTGCCGTTGCTGCCACCACTACTACAACTGATGTTCTGCGAGGCAGGGTAACCGCTGGCGAAGATGTTCAACCCAAAGTTGCCGCCCAGGCTGAACTTAACTGGAATGCCGGCCCCCGCGTTAACCTTGTTCATGATAGAGGGATTGTCCACCGGTTGGAAAAAACCGCCCCAGCGATAGATAACCTTATAGCTCACACTGGCGCTACCGGGGTTGCCGGCGTTATCAGTCGCCCCACTGCAAGTGGCGGTGAAGGTCCCCGTGCCATCGGTGTTGCCGCCCGTCACGCTGAGGGTGGCCTGGGTCGCTACACCGGCGAGTGCATCACTCGTGCTGCACCCCGCCACCGGCACACTGCCCACGGGGTAGGTGGCGCCGTTGCTTACACCAGTAACGGCAACGACCGGAGCCGTTTTGTCAATCTTCACGCTGACGACCTTGTTGAGGGTGCTTTGGTTACCCGCCAGGTCATTGATGGTGGGCGTAGTTGCGGTCACAGCGGCGCCTTCGCTGCTTAAGACTTCATTATCGGGGCAGCTTGCCACGCCTGATACGTTGTCACTACAGGTAAAGCGGACGGTGACATCGCTGTTGTACCAGCCGTTAGCATTGGACAGCGTTGTCGCTGCTGCACTGATCGTGGGTGGCGTGGCATCGCGTTGGATCGTCATACTCTGGCTGCTGCTGCCCCCAGCACTGGTGGCGGCGCAGGTGAAGGTGACGCCCATGGTGTCGCTGGTGACACTCTGTGTCTCACAGCCAGCCTGACTGGTGATAGGTGTCTCGGCATCCACCACACGCCAACTCACGGTGACAGTGCTGATATACCAACCAGGATTGCCTAACGTTCCCACTACCTGTGGCGTGATGACGGGTGGCGTGCTGTCAGTGTTGAATGTCACCGTATTGTCGGTGCTGGTGCTGGCGAGATTGCCATTGCCCACAGCATCTGTGGCAACATTGGCCCCAATCGTGGCGATCAGCGTGCCGTTGCCCGCCACACCCGCCACGCTAATGGTGTATTCACTCGGCCCACCACTGACACTGATGTTGACGCCGGACAAGTTAGCAGTTCCACTGAGGGTGACATCGCTAGCGCTAAAGTCGTTGACCGCTTCGCTAAACACAACGCTAAACAACACCGGATTGCTATTGGTGGGATCTGCCTGCCCTGCCTGCTGGTTGATCGTGATGCTGGGAGGCGTATTGTCATCTTCCAGCCTCGCCAACTTGAGGGTTTGGTTGCTCTTGTCATAGTAACTGATGACAGGGTTGCCGCTGCTGTCCAAACGCAGCGATGTATACTCCCCGACCTCTCCGTCACTGTCTAGGGTCTGGATGTGATTGCCGCTGGAACAGTCGGCATTGCCACAGCGCACCAGTTTGAGGTCGAAGTTGGTTACATCAAGGTAACTGATGACGGGGTTGCCGTTGCTGTCCAACACCAGCGATGTGTAGGCCCCGGTCGCTCCAGCACCGTCTACGACCTGGATGCTGTTGCCGCTGGAACAGTCGCTATTGCCACAGTGTACTAACTTGAGAATGAGGGTGGCAGCAGAAGCGTTTCTATATTCATAATAACTGATAACGGGGTTGTCGTTGCTGTCCAGTGCCAGTGATGTGTATGCCCCGACCTGCCCAATACTCTCTATCGTCTGGATGCTATTGCCGCTGGAACAGTCGGCAGTGCCACAGCGCACTAGTTTGAGGTCGCCGTCAAGATGGACATAATAACTGATAACAGGGTTGCCGCTACTATTCAGCGCTAATGATATGAAAAATCCGACTCGTCCAATGCTGTCTACGGTCTGGATGCGATTGCCACTGGAACAGTCGGCAGTGCCACAGCGCACCAACTTGAGGTTGTGGTTACCATCGTCAGAGTAGCTGATGACAGGGATGTCGCCATTGTCCAACACCAGCGAGGTGTATGTTCCGACCCGCCCGTCACTGTCCACGGTCTGGATGCGATTGCCACTGGAACAATCGGCATTGCCACAGCGCACTAGCTTGAGGTCGTAGTTGGTTTGATCAAGGTAACTGATGACGGGGTTGCCGCTGCTATCCAGCGCCAGTGACGTGTATGCGCCAACATTTCCGTCACTGTCCACGGTCTGGATGCTGTTGCCACTGGAACAGGTGGCATTGCCACAGCGCACCAGCTTGAGATCGCCATTGACATTGTCATAATAACTGATGACGGGGTTGCCACTGCTGTCCAGCACCAGCGAGGTAAAGTGCCCGACATCGCCAGCATTGTCCACAGTTTGGAGATGCCAGATCAGGGCAGCTAGGGCAGGTTGGGCCAGCCCCCAACCCAGGCTGAGAATCAGCAGCAGCGCCAGGCTGCGGCCGATCCAGTGGGAGAAGAGTTGTTGATGCCGCATAGATTGACTCCTTTTTGGCAGATAAACGATTAAAGCGAAAAGAAGATAAGTGCAGGTAGATTCTCCGTAGGCGTGTCGTCCAGCGTTAACGTGGCGGGTGGCGAACAAACACCCGCCACTTATCTTGTTATTGTTGTTGACAACGTTTGCGCCAAACTAGCAGCGGCAGGACGGCAAGCCGTTACCGCCGTCCGCGGGTGATGGTTTTGCCGGTGTATTGATCGACAGTCAGCAGCAGTGCCCCATCAAGCTGACCGTTCGGCGCAGCAAGCCGGGGTGCGTTCCTTCTTCTGCGCAGCATCGGGTCCCCGGTCGGCAACCCATCGGTTAAGCCGGGGCGATTTCCCTTTTTGCGTAACAGCGTGGTGGCGTCCGGCCATGACTGCGGCAGGGCGGTCAACCCCGGCCCGTCGCAGCAACCTGACCAGAACAAGCGGGGAGCCCCTGGCAGGCTGCCGGCGGCGCCTGGCATAGACGCCGCTTCCGCAAGGGCGCTGCCCACCGACAACAACAACAGCGTGCTGACCAGAAAGAAAACAGCGATCCAGCGCTTCATAAGAGTCTCCTTTCCCCTTGCTAAGGGGTGTACTAGGTAGGTACGGGGACAACAATAGCCCCCACAAGACAACACTGTGGACAGAGGATTGCTCTAGCACCCGGAACAAGATGGACACATTGCTTGGGTTACTTCGGCTGATTCGAGCATACCAGCCAAACGTTAAAGCAACGTCAGCGGATAGCGCTGTTGCCTGGCAAAATGGGCCGCTATCGTTAGCGCATCGTTAAAGCAGTCAAATTCAGGGTTTGTACCGAAGGAGACCGCCGTTGATCGCATCAGTGGCCCAGATTTCCCCTTGCGCGCTGATATCGGCGCCGATGAGTTTTGTGCGGGTTTCGCCAGCGAGCATAAAGCGCCACTGTTGCTGGATGGCGCCCTGTTCGGTAATACGCACCAACGCACCGCTTTCCGGGTTGGTGACATAGAGCTTGCCGGCCGGGTCAGCGGCAAAATGGGCGCCTTCCGCCGTGTTAAACGGGGCGATGCGCTGGCGCGCCAACAACTCGCCGGTGACGGAAAAGCGGAGGATCTCGCCCAACGTCCCTTCCGTCACCAAGAGGTCGCCGGCGCTGGTGACAATCACATCCACCGGTTGGCCGCTGCCATCCTTGCCAATCGGGATCGCGCGTTGTTCGGCGCCATCGGCGTTAAGCTGTAGAAGCTGGCCCAAGCTGGTGGCGGCGACCCAAATGGAACCGTCGGCAGCCACTGTTAGCCCACGCGCCACCCCCAGCTTGCCTTGCGCTTGCGCCAGCAGATGACGAAAGTTGCCCGCCGCATCAAAGACACTGATGACCGACTGCTGCGCATCCAACACGTAGAGATTGCCCTGGCTATCGACATCCAGGTCGCTCAACTCCTGGAAGGGGAGAGCCGCTTGCTCAAGGTGGGTCAGCACCGCACCCGTCTGATCCAGAATGTAAATGCGCTTTCCGGCACTATCCAGCACATAGATCTGGCCACCGGGGCCAATCACCAACGCTTGCGCCCGCACCAGACCGGCCAGTTGTTCACGCCGGTAGTAGGTGTATTGATTGGGCGCAATCACCTGCTCCGGCGCGTCCACCGCCGGCAGCGGTAAGGGGGCGGCTTCCGCTGCGGTGAAGGCAAGTCGTTCAGCCGCCGACGCCAACCGCACCCTGGGCAAAGCAGGCGGCAGGGGTTGACCTTTCACCTGGAGGGCAACCACTTCATCAGCGTCCCAATCGGTCACCAGCAAGCGGCCGTCGTGGGTTGCGGCCAAGTCCATAGGCCGCAGCAGCCCCCCGTAGCTATGGACTACGCGGCCCGCGTTTGTCAATTCATAGAGTTGCCCCTGTTCGGGCGCCAGCGTGAGGAGTGTATTCTGGTTGGTGACGGCCAGGCGCCCCACCCAATCTGGATTGCTGAACGGGCTCGCCATTTCAGCCACCACCTGATCGGTGGCCGGCGCCAGTTGATAGAGACGACCGGCAACTGCATCCAGCGACCAGAGCGCCTTTTCGTCCGGGCTAAGGGCCAGCATCGCCGGTTGCCCCAACTTGCCCCCGCCGGTTAGCCGTCGGCGCAATTCCCCGGCGGCGGAAAAGTGCGCAATGGCGTAATTGTCCGGATCAGCCGCATAGATCTCGCCTTGTTGGGTAACGGCCAGTGCGACTAAAGCGCCCACTTGCTCGGTGGGCGGCAACATGCGGACGGGTGCGCCGCCGGCATCATACCAGACCAGCTTCTTGTCGGCGGCGGCCACCAATAGCAGACCATCCGGCGTAATAGCAAGGTCATGCGGATTTTGTTGCACTAACGTAAATTGATCGAACTGCCCACTGGTCAAGTCCAGCCGGTAGAGCAACGCCTGGGACCGGGCGATACCGTAAAGGACGTTTTGCCCGTCAATGGCAATTCTTTCGGCTTTACGCAACCCATGTCGCCAGGTTGGCGCGGCGGTGGCGTGATAGAGCGCCCCTGGCGTCCTCGCCATTTGCGCCTGGGCCGCCGGGGTCAGAAAGCGGGTGTAAACGAGTTGGCCGGCTTGATCGGTAAGGTGATCCTGCGTCGCCGTCGGCCAACAGTCCCGGAGATGATCCACCATTGCCGCGTAGTCAGCCGCGCTGACGTGGAGCAGAACCATTTGGGGTTGGTCAGCCCCTTGGCAGAGCGCGGTGGCGTTCAACAGCTCGGTTGGCTGCAAGAACGCAATCCGCCCCCCATTCAGCGCATAGGCGCGCAGCATGAGATTGATCAACCGCATATTGACCTCAGGCCAGACGACATAGAGCGAAAGATCAGCGTTGGGGGTTGCCGCCAACCGTTGCGCTTGCTGAATCAGCAACGCCGGCGGCGAGATGGGAAGCGCCGGCATTGCCACCTTGGCAATATGCAGTTGATTGACCAAGGCAATCACACAGATGAGCGTGACCGGGCCGAGCGTACTCTTGTTCTGCCCTTTCCCCTGCCCTAACCCCGGCAGCAGCGCGGCGCCGACCCCGGCAAAGATAGCATAGAAGAAGGTGGAGACAAAGACGCGGGTTGTGGCAATCCGTTCATATTGTTGGATGCCGCTCACCAACACGATAAAGGCCAGGCTGGCGAGCAACCAACTGAGGTAGCGACGCTCCCGCCACCCATTAGCCATGAGAAAGGCGACCCCCAGCAGGACAAGGAGGATTGTCAGGGGATCAACCAGGGGGCCAATCACATAATGGGTGTTGGTTGGATTCAGCGCAAAGACCAGCAGACCGGCGAAGACATTACGGATCACTTGATCGACGACACTGAGTTGCGCGCCGGCGACTTCGCTCTGTAGCGGGGTCGCTTTTAACAACGATTGCCAGTTGGTCAGGTTAAAGAGCATGGGCGCCGCCGACGCCAATGCTCCCACGCCGATAAAAAAGGTGCTGGTGAACCAACGGCGCCAGGAAGGCCAGCCATGAAAAGCGAGCAGAAGCGCGAGCGAAATAAAGACCAGGCGCGCCGAGGCATAGGTGATAAAACTACAGCCGGCCACCAGCCCGACCAGGCCATAGAGGAGCGGGCTATTGCGGCGCAAGGCCAGGAGAAGCAGCGCCAAACTGATGGCGATCACCGGCATGGCCTGCGTATTGTTGTAGGGGACCATGGCAAATTGCAACAAGCTGTGTTGAACCGCAAAGAGACCGGCTGCCAACAGCCCGGCTTCTTTGCCCAGCAACCACTCACCAATGACATAGAGCGCCGGCACAGCGATCACCAGCGGCAGCAGACTCGCCAGCCGCCAGCCGTAGATCGTATCGCCGAAGAGTTGCAGCGACCAGCCGATCATCTGGGAGGAAAACGCCGCAAAGTAGCCGTTGTAGCCGCGAATTTCAAACCAATGCCAGGGCTGCACGTTATGCAAAGCGGTAAAGCCCCAATCGTAAAAAGCCCATTCGTCGCCGATATAGGCCAATTGCCAGGCCCAGGCGCGCGCCAAGCCTAATTCCAACATGAGGATGGTCAGCAGCAGCAGGGTCAAGCTATAGCGCCAGGGCAGGTGCGCCCCGGCTTGATCGACACGCTCGGCCCCCCAGCAAAACAGGAACAGGCCCACGCCGACCAACGCAAGGGCCAGCAACATGCTGCTCTGGCCGGCTTGCAGCGCAGCCAGCCCAATCACGATCCCCACAATCCCCAAGCCGGTCAGCAGGGCATAGGCGCTTTCGCCGATCCCGCCCAAGGCCGCCGGCGGTTCAAAGGCGAGCGCCAGGGCCAGGGCCAGCCCCATCCCGCCTAGCCACAGCGCACCGTGGGGCGGCGCCCCTTTGACCAGCGCCAGATACGCTTGCCAGAGTATCGCCACCAACCAACTGCTCGCCACCGCCAGGCGTACCAGCACCAGCCAGGGGGTGTCCAGGGCGTCCGACGGTGCCACCGCCGCCGTCACACGACCCTGCCGCTGGATGACCAGGCCAAGGCTACAGAAGAAAATTGCTGCCACAACCAAGGCTGTGCCCAACGGGTGATCGAGCCAAACCGGCTCTACACAAAAGCGGGGCAGCAGACAGCGATTCTTTTCAAACCACTCGGCAAAGGGCGGCGTGAGCTTGAGCCAGGGTTGCAGATAGAACAACCAGATCGCCGTGATGGCTGCCAGCAAGGCCAACAAAAAGCTGCCCACTGCAACGGCCCGGCGCAGAATATGGGCCGCTGTTTTTGGGGGTGCAGCCAGCACCGCTGCCATCATCAATGGGTCGCCATCACTGCTTTGTTCGAGTTTACTAAGTAACATTACATATCCCTTAACGCTATTATCAAAGCTGCCCATCAGGGCTTGCGCTATTCGTTGCAAAGACCAGCGCTGTTGGCGCGCCGGTCTTTGCTGCGCCTAGCGCGTCACCAGGGGTAGGAAGAGGGTATTGGCGCCCTCCGCTGGCGCCTCCGGCCACGGGTCGGGCAGGGGCGTGACCATGTTGCCCTCGTCGTCCGTATCCGGTAAATCTATCATCACGACATCGTTGACCACCCCTGCGTCAGCCCCAGCCAGCAACGGGGTGGTGCTGTTGCCAAAGAGCGCGGCGACGGCTTGACCAGGGGCAAAGCGCACCGGGTAGCAGGGCTTGGCGTAGATTGGATCAAGCGTGTGGTGATGGTGGCGGTCGCGATATTGGACAGGGCGGGGGTGGCGTCCCGCACTTTGTCAACGACCTGGTAGGTAAAGCTATCTACCCCGACGTAGCCTGGGTTCGGTTTGTAGACAAAGGCGCCGGTTGCCCCATCAAAGGTAAGGACACCGTGGTTGGGGCCGTTACGCATGAACGCTTCCCCTAAGGAATCACGATCGGGGTCCGTAT
The DNA here is from genome assembly GCA_021405325.1 of Caldilinea sp. CFX5. Next base: position 77,066 of record QWII01000062.1, read on the forward strand.
CGTTGGCCAGCACGGTCAAGGCAGGATCGGAAATCACCAGGCTTGTATCTTGCCATGTGGTATAGTTGTCATTCTGGGCAACCGGGGGCCGGTTGATCCGCTGGATGGTCACGTTTACCTTGACCACCGGTGAATCGACCACGCCGTCATTTGCCTTATACCCGAAATAATCGACGCCAAGGTAACCGGGAACTGTAGGCGTATAGGTAAAGGAGCCATCCAGGTTTAGCACGACGCTCCCGTATTGCGGATTCGCAACCTTGATCGCCTGCAATGGGTCGCCGTCCGGGTCGCTGTCATTGGTCAGTACATTGCCGCTGACAGGGGTATCTACGGTGGTGGTGAAGAAGTCGGTGATGGCAATGGGCGGCTTCCCCTTCAGGTTGAGATCGAAGGAATCGATGGTAATGAAACCCTGATCGGTGGTGTTGCCCCCTTTGTCGACTGTCATTTGGAGGATGATGGTAACAGTGGTCTGCGCTGGATTGTTCTGGGTCAGCACGGTCGTCGTAGGGACGAAATAATCTTGGTTCGTTGGCCCCACGAAGGGTGTAACGTGGGTAGGCTGACTGGCCTGTAGGACATCCTGGCGTTGGTTGCCGGTCATCCCCCCCGGCAGTTGGACTTGCCCACGCGCAGCCAACGATGCCACCACGCTATCATTGCTCTGCAGCGTCAAATCGATGCGACAGGACTTCACCACCGCGCTCTCCAGGGTGTTTGGTTCTGCCGAAACGACGAATTGATCGAAGATCAGCGTTAGCATTTGACCATCAGGTGAGATGCGCTGCCCTACTGAACCCTGCGGGCATCCCGCCCCTTCATAAACAAAGCCGGCAATGCCGTTTGCCTGTGCTGTACTCCAGGCAAACATGAGACTACCTATACTAACCGCGATTATCCACCAGATATTCTTTTTCATAGCTTCTCCTCTCTTGCCCCAGTTGGGCGCGTCGGTTTTCCTGGTATTTTTTGCTACCATCAGGCGTTATCCGTTGCAGGTTCAGAAAGCCGTCACCCTCAGGTTGAGATGATGATATAGCCAGTGTGGGTGACGGTTTCCACCTGTAACAGATCAGCGCTCTGCCCAAACAGTTCTTGATAGACATCGCTCGCTTGACCGGCCAGGGCCTCCGCTTCACAGGCATAAATGCTGAAAACCATCAGCGTCTCGGTCGCCGGGTTGACGAGGAGATAGAGATCGACCAGTTCAGGAAGCTGGTTGATCGCCGGTTCGATGACGGTGCGCCAGCGTTGGCAAAAGGCGGCGACGCAGTGTGCTTTGATGTGGACGGTGCTGACGGTGGCGTACATATTGTTTATGCCCTGGGGCGCGGTTCGCTCACGGCCCTATATGGATCAAGGGAAGGCAATGCGCCCATGCCCACGGGTTGATGAAGGTTATGAAAATAAATCGGTAACCGCACGGTAGGGGCACGCACCCCACGGGCACGAGGTGGGCGGCGGGAAACCTTCGGGTAACAGGAAAGACACTTGCCGCCCACCTCATGCCCCTACCGTGCGGTTACCGGTTTATTTTCGTAACTTTCATCATTCACCGCGATCGGGCTTTTCTCCGCTTGATACACATGGGCAGGTTCGCTCACGCCCCACGTTTCCGAACGTAATTCAGCGGAAAGTTGACAGTTGCAAAGGTACAAGCTTTGTGGTACGCTTTCCTTGAAAATTAGCAAGGTGTTGCCGGTCAGGCCCACTGCACCGTTAGCCGAAGGGGACGGACGGCCAAGGTGATCACGATGGGCCGGACCGTCATCCGCCGGATTTTTGACCACCAAGCGCCGGCTTCTTTGTAGCAATGACCTTGCGCCAATTCGACTTGGCGGACAAAGCGTTCCTGGGTAAAGGTATGCTGTTTGTCGGTGTGCAGCACCTGGGACAGATTTTCTAAACTCAAGCCAGTTAACATCGGTTGCTCCTCTCTTGCTAACAATAACGGGGTGTTTCTGCTTGGCCCTAGCATAGCAGGCAAACGTTAAAGCAACGTCAGCGCATGACCCCACACCAGCCCAAAAACAGGCAAGATCGTTAGAGCAACGTTAAAGCGATAGCCAAGGAGTCCCCAATGTTGGAACTCAAGTTGCTGGGCAGCCCCCAAATTCTGCTGGCTGGCCGGCCCGTGAACAGTCTCGTTGCGGCCAAAAGTCAGGCATTGCTCTTCTACCTGGCGGTGACCGGTCGCCCACAATCGCGCCTGGCGCTGGCCGGCCTGCTTTGGCCCGACAAACGCGAAGCCGACGCCCTGGCCAATCTGCGGCAAGCGCTCTATCATCTCCGCAACGCCCTGCCCGACTACCTGGCAATCACCCGCTTAACCGTGGCGCTCAACCCGGCGCAGCCCTGCCAAATTGATGCGGCGCTGTTTGAAACCGAGGTTGCTGAGACCAATCCGCCGGCTGTGCGTCAACGGGCCGTTGACGGTTACACCGGAGAATTCCTTGCCGGTTTCCAGGTGGACGAAGCCGAACCCTTTGAAGCATGGGCGGTCGTGATCCGTGAACGACTGCATCGCCTGGCGACCGAGACGCTACACCAGGTCGTCGCCCACTTTACCGCGCAATCAGAGAGCCGCCAAGGGTTGCATTACACCAACCAATGGCTGACACTCGAACCCTGGCGTGAAGAAGCCCACCGCTACAAGATGCAACTCCTGGCCTTAGCTGGTCAACGGCAGGCCGCGTTGGACTATTATGGACAGTGCCAACAACTGTTGCGCGAAGAGTTGAACGCCACGCCGGATGCCGAAACGGTGGCCATCTATGAGCAAATCCGCAGTGGAGCGATCGGGAGCCAGGAAGAACGACAGCAAAGCGAAGCCAACGCTGACAGCGCAAGCCAAAATCCAAAGCTTCCTGCCAGGGCAACTGTGGTGGAACCATCAAAAAGCGCAAATCAAACCGATTGGGGCGAAGCGCCGACGCCGACCGCCTTCTATGGCCGGCAAACCGAGTGTGCGCAGGTAGCCCACTGGTTGGGGCAGGATCATTGTCGCCTGGTGATGATCCTGGGGCTGGGGGGCATGGGCAAGACCGCACTGGCCGTGCAGGTGGCGCACGGCCTGGCGCACCACTTTGCGGTGGTGATCTGGCGTTCGTTGCTCAATGCGCCGCCGCTTACGGCGATTCTGGCCGGCTGGCTGCATAGCCTCGCCCCACAACCACTGACGGAAGTGCCAACCACGCTGGATGCGCAACTGGCGCTCTTGTTTGACTATTTGCGGCAGCGGCGGTGTCTGTTGATTCTTGACAACTGTGAAAGCATTCTCCAGACCGATACGCGGGCCGGCCTCTACCGTCCGGGCTACGAGGGGTATGGGCAACTGTTGCGCCGTATGGGGACCAGCGACCATCAGAGTACCCTCCTGTTGACCAGCCGCGAGCAGCCGCAGGGCGTTGAGCTATTGCCGCGCGATCCCGCCGTGGTGCAAGTGCTGCGCTTGACCGGGCTGGAAGCTGATTCCGGCCAGACGCTCCTCCAATCACGGGGCATCATCGGCGTTAACACAGAAACTGCACAGATGATCAGCCAGTACTCCGGCAACCCGCTGGCGTTGCAGATCGTGGCCCAGGTGGTCGTTGATCTCTTTGACGGCGATCTGACCGCTTTCCTCAGCCAGGAGGTGGTGATCTTTGACGACATTCGTGACGTGTTGGATCAGCAATGGGCGCGGCTAACGGCGTTGGAACGCGATCTGCTGCTCTGGCTGGCGATTGAACGTGAGCGGGTGGGGCTTGAGACGCTGCGTACCAATCTCGTCGGTGGCAGCAGCGGCTCGGCGCTGATGGAGGCCCTCCGCTCGCTCCAACGCCGGTCGCTGATCGAGCAGCATGGGTCGACCTTCGCCTTGCAAAATGTTGTCACCGAATACCTGACCGACCGCTTGATTACTACCGTGAGTAACGAGTTGGTCAGCGGCAACTGGCACTATTTCGACAGCCATGCGCTGATCCGCACGCAGGCGAAGGAATATGTGCGCGAGAGCCAGATCCGCATCATTCTCGCCCCCCTTGCAGCCCGCCTGGTGCAGCAAGGGGGGCGCAACGAATTGGCCCACCGGCTGCGCGAAGGATTGGCGGCGCTGCGTCAACAGAGCGCACGCCGTCCTAGCTACGCCGGCGGCAATGTGCTGAATCTGTTGATCCACCTCGGCTATGACCTGCGCGGCTATGACTTTTCCAATCTCTGCGTTTGGCAAGCCAATCTCCAAAATATTCGTTTGCCGGCGGTAAACTTCGCCGACACTGATTTACGCGGTACGATCTTCACCGAGTCGTTTCGCGCTCATGATCCACTGGCGTGGAGTCCTACTGGCGATCTGCTGGCCGTCGGGACGGGAAGCGGCGAAGTGCGTTTGTGGCATGTGGCCGAACGCCGCTTGCTTGGCGTCTGTGTTGGCCACAGCGGCTTTCTCTGGACACTAGCCTTCAGTCCCGATGGTCGGTGGCTGGCCAGCGCCGGCGCGGACCAGACCGTGTCTGTTTGGGAGGTGCATACCCGTCAGTTAACCTATCTCCTGCGCGGTCACACCCGCGGCGTGCGAGCGCTCATCTGGACAGCAGATGGGACAACGCTCATTAGTGGCAGCCTGGATCAGAGCATTTGTCTGTGGAATATCCAGAGCGGTCAACTCAGCACGACGCTGTACAACCATCAGGGGGAGGTGCGTGTGCTAGCCGTGAGTCCAAACGGCAAGCACTTGGTGAGCGGCACTTTTGACGGGCTGTTTCAACTTTGGGAGCTGCCAAGCCGCCAGATCATTTACGAGCGCCGCCATGGAGAGCACTTAACAACCATTGCTTGGGGTCCCGATGGTCGCTTGCTAGCGACTGGCGGTGGTCCATCTGTCCAGCTTTGGGATAGCGCAACCGGAACGCAATTATTCTCACTGATCGAGACAGCGCACGTCACCAGGGTCGTCGCCTTCAGTCCAGATGGGTCTACACTCGCCAGCGGCGACGGTCATGGCATACGGCTCTGGAATGTCAATACGCGCCAGAGTCGCGGCATGCTCTATGGGCATATCCCTCCCGTAACAGCCGTTGCCTGGAGTCCCGACGGCGCGCACCTGGCCAGTCTGGGCGGCGGCAATATCCGGGTGTGGGATTGGCAACGCGGGCAGATCATCACGACCTTTCAAGGCTACTCTGATGAGGTCTTGAGTGTTGTCTTCAGCCCGGATGGCCGATGCGCCGCCAGCAGCCATACTGATAACATTATCCGCATCTGGGAGACGACCACCTGGCAGGTCAGTACCATGCTCTTTGGGCACAAAAACAAGGCGCGCGACGTGCGTTTCACGCCAGACGGCGCAACCTTGATCAGTGGCGGCTATGACCAGACCGTGCGCCTTTGGGATAGCCAAAGCGGACAGCAGCGGTGTCTGCTGGGCAGTCACAACAGTTGGATCGGGAGTATGACGAATAGCCCGGATGGTCGCCTAATCGCAACGAGTTGCATTGATTGTACCATTTGGCTATGGGATATAGCGCGGGGTCAAGTGTTGCATATTCTGCGCGAAGATAGCGAAATGTCGGGTCTGGCCTTTAGCCCTGACAGTCGCTGGTTGGCCGCCGGTTCTCTGGGCAGCACGATCCATCTGTGGGATACGAAGAGATGGCAGGCAGTGCAGACGCTCCACGGACATACGCAAGAAATCCATAGTTTGGCATTTGACCACTCAGGCCATTATCTGCTGAGTGCGAGCGCCGACGAGACGATTGGCGTGTGGGATCTCCGCACTGGTCAACGGCTGCGTACCTTGGTTGGTCATACGGCGACTGTCAATGAGTTAGCCTTGCATCCCACTGGCGTCCTCCTGGCTAGTTGTGGCTCTGGCGATCAAACAGTGCGCCTCTGGGACTGGGCCAGCGGCACCCCCTTGGGGGTACTTCCGCAGGACGCCTGGGTGGTGACGCTGGCGTTCAGCCCGGATGGCCGAACGCTGCTTGTTGGCTGCGAGGATGGTCGGTTGCGGTTGTGGGATGTGCAGAGTGGGCAGTGTCAACGCGTCTTCCGCGCCCCCGGTCCCTATGCCGGTATGAACATCACCGGCGTCACCGGGATTAGCGATGCGCAAAAGGCGGCGTTGAAGGCGCTAGGGGCGATTGATGGCACTTGATGCAGAAGAGAGAGCATGGCGAATCGCGTCTGAACAGGCGAAGGCCGCACCGCACCATCACCGCGAATGGGTAGGACTGGCGAATCTTTTTGTGGCAAATTCGATTAACTTTTGTCAACGACGGCCGCGCAAGCGACGTACGATAACATCATCAACCAGATATGTCTGTTGTTGCGGACCATCTAGAAAGAGCGGGAGCATATTCAGTAGATTACGGCCAAGAATAATTTCGTCGGCTGTCTCATCACCCGCCACGAGGACACCCGGAAAGACTTGACCGTCAATGTCCAGATCGACCAGATAGAGGACGACAGCATGTCGATCACCCCAAGGGCTGACCAGCGTTGTTTCTTGCACATCCTGCGCTGCAGGTTGACCAGAATCTCGGCCGACGCCATTGTCATATCAGCACCGGTATCGACAATCGCCTGATACGCTTTCGTCGCAATCGATTCGCCTAATCGACGAAAACGGACAGAAAGCACAGGGATGGGAAAGTGATAACCGACACGCTGATAAGCGACACTCATGGTTGCTCCGCTTGCAGGCGTGGGGAACGTATTTTGTACTCCGTTACCGGTTCAGGTGTAACTTGTGCAATCACTACCGGCAAATTGCCGTGATCGGCTCGCACGCGCAACGCCAACGCCCGCATATCGTTGTCATGATCGAGGACAGCGTCATTATAAAAGGCGACGTACTGATTCGGATATTGCGCGTAGAGGGTCATTTGCTTGGCCTGGAAGCGTTGGGTTTGCGCGGCCAGTTGGCCGCGCCGCAACGTTTGATATTGTTGTCGCAGCCACTCCTCGACAAGCATAGAAAGTGTTTTGCCGCTACGTTCCGCTTCAGCCGTCAAAATATCGGTGAGTTCAGATGACAGCGTTACCGTTTGCATGAAATTCACTCCTTTCTGCTGCCATTATAACACAAGCAGAAGCGCGAAACAACGAGGACAAACTCGCAAAACTGAGGACGCGTTCTTGCCGTCAATGGCATTGATCACCCACCGCCAGCCATTGACATTCCTGCAAGCAGTATGGACACAGGCTTTATTTTTGCACCGCCGCCCACCCCACGGCCCCCACGCCCGCCGCCGTCAGCACAGCCGCCACCGGGAAAATGGCAAAGAGGCTTTGCTGGGTGATCAGTGCGCCCAACCCCGGCCCCAGCATATTGGCCAAGAGCAGGGGCAGATAGGCAAAACACATGATCCGCCCGCGCATGGCCGGCGCAATCGCATCGGCCAGCACGGTGAAGGAGAGGGCAAAGACGCCCGTGGTCAACCCATTGAGGATCGCCCAGGCCACGCCAAAGCTCCACAAGGTGGCCATGAACGCCGGCAGCGGCCAGAGCAGCACCGACACGGTCGCGGCAATAATCAACACCCGCCAGCAGCCATAGCGATCCCCCAATGCCCCCAGCAGCGGGGCGACCAGCATCGCCAGCAATCCGCCGGCGCCCACCACCAGCCCCACCGTAAAGCCCAGCCGCGCCCCGTGATAGTAGGTCGGCACGATCAACGGAATGTAGGTGGTGGCCAACATCCAGCCGGTAAAGAGCAGAAAGAGCGCCGGAAAGAGCGTGCGCAAGCGGGGGGATTGCCCGATATGGCGCAACGACTCTACGGCCATCTGCCAGAGCGAGTCTGTCACCGGCGTGGGGCGGTTGCCCTGGTAGCCCCAAAGCAGACCGGCGATACAGGCCGTGAGAATGAAGCCATCGAGCAGCAACAACGTGCGGATGCCCCAAGCGTCGATCACCGGGCCGCCCAGGATGGGGCCAAGGAAGGAGCCGATGGGGCCGGCGCCATTCATAATGGCAAAGGCCACGCCCAGCCGCCGGGCCGGGGTGCGTTCGGCCAGCGCCGCCATCATCAACCCGGTGCTGCCCAGGGCAAAGCCGGTCGCCGCCCGCCCCAGCACCACCAGCCAGGGCGAAGTAGCGATCAAGGTCAACCCCGCCCCGACCAGCAGCGCCACATAGGCGCGCACGATCAACGGCTTGTGGCCATAGCGGTCGGCCAGCGCACCCCAAAAGGGGACAAAGGGGATGCCGAGCAGACCGCCGAAGACGGCAATCCGTCCCAACCACAGGGGAACTTCCCCCGGCGCCACACCAAGCAGCGGCAGATAGAGCGGCGTAAAGGCCAGCAACTGTCCCCAGAAGACCGACTCAAAAAAGCCGGCTACGGTAAAGAGGGTCAACAGCCAGAGCCAGTTGGTCGTGATCGCTAACCTGTTGACGGGGGCAGTACGCCGCGCCCACCAACGCATGAGAAGCTGTTGTCGGATTTTGTACACCACGGGCGTCATCTCCTTGTGTCGATAAGCTTGATTTGGTCAGGCAATCGTTGCTGGCGCCGCCGGTGCGGGAACAACGTTACTTTGCCCTTGTAAACGCTGCCCCCAAACGATCAACTGTTGCCCGATCCAGGCGCTGACGGGATGCGGCTGCGACGCGACCAGGGATTGGGTCAGGCGCTGTTGTTCAGCGTTGGTCAGCAACAAAGCGCGCTGGGCTTCTGTGCGAGTGACAATCTCATCATAATTCAACATAGCGCCTCCTTTAGGCTGGTAGAACGAGAATCTTTGTTTGGATTACTTCGGCTGGCTCCAGCATACCAAGCGAACGTTAAAGCAACGTCAGCGCCTAGCCGCTTAACCATCCCCAAATAAGCAAGATCGTTAGAGCAACGTTAATCTGCTCCTTGTTAGTTAAGGATGCGGCAGCCCTGACCACCGAGGCGCAGGGCGGGTTGGAGTTAGTTGATGGGTTGGAAAGACTTTATTAGCTAGCACCCGCTGACCAAGTATAGGGCAGTTCGCCTTTTGGCAAAAGGCGAACTGCTGGGATAATTGTGTTATAATCTGGCTATGATGCCTTCAAATTCAACTCCACCATCATTTGGTCAATGGCTGCGCCGGCTGCGCAACCAGCAGGATCTCACCCAGGAGGCGCTGGCCGAAGCGGCCTACTGTTCGGTACAGACTATCCGCTTTTTTGAAACCGGCAAACGGCGCCCTTCGCTGGAAATGGCGGAACGGCTGGCGGAAGTGTTGCAAGTACCGGCGGCGCAACAGGAGGAGTTTTGTCGCCTGGCGCGTCAGCCGCTGGAAAAAGCCGAGAGCGCCGACGGGGAAGCCTCGCCATCCCCACCCGCCGTGATCCACAAACCGCTCCTGCCCCATACGCCGACGGCGCTTGTCGGGCGGGAAGGCGAGCGTAACATCTTGATTCGCCTCTTGCACCATGATCAGCACCGGTTGGTCACGCTGGTGGGAGCCGGCGGCATGGGCAAGACGCGTCTAGCGCTGGAAACGGCCAATGCCCTGGCCCCCCACTTTGCCGACGGCGTCGCCTTTGTCACCCTGACGCCAGTGCAGGCGGCGACACAATTGCCGGCAGCGGTGGCGGAAGTCATGGGTGTTGACCTGAAAGGCGGTCGCGATCCGGGTGCGCAGATGCTATCCCGGCTGGCAACGCGCCATCTCCTCCTCATCCTGGATAACTTTGAGCATCTCCTGGAAGATGACAACCATTCGCTATCGCCACAAGCAGGCGAACCGGAGAGCCAGAACGCCATTACCTGGCTCAAGGCGCTACTGGCCGGCGCGCCCAAAGTACATCTATTGATCACCTCGCGCGAGCGGTTGCGCGTCAGTGGCGAACGGATCTTTGAACTGGGGGGACTCTCCTTGCCCGGCCCGACCATTGCGCCGGAGGATGCAGAAGCGGTGAAGCTCTTTGTCGAGCGCGCCCAACATGTCAGTGGTGATTTTGTGCTGGATGACACCAATAAAGCGGCGATTGTGCGCGTCTGCCAATTAGTGGGCGGAATGCCGTTGGGCATTGAACTGGCCGCGACGTGGGTGCGCGCCTTGAGCTGTGAAGAGATTGCCGAGGAGATGGCGCGTAGCCTCGATTTTCTGGTGCGCGCCGACCGGGATGTGGCGCCGCGCCATCACAGTATGCGGGCCGTCTTTGACTCGTCGTGGCGCTTGCTGACGCCAGGAGAACAGCAGGTAGCGGCGCGTCTGGCTGTGTTGCGCGGCAGCTTTGATCGCGCCGCGGCGCAAGCAATTGCCGGCGCCACCTTGCCGCAACTGGCGGCGCTGGTGGATAAATCCTTGATTCGTGTCGGCGGCGCCGAAGCCGGCGGTGTAACAGGCGCCCAGCGCTATGATATTCATGAACTTCTGCGCCAATATCTCTATGACCAATTACAGGCCGCCGGGGAAGAGTTGGCTAGTAAACGGCGTCATGCGGAATTTTATACACAACTGGCGGAGCGGATCGATCCGGACTTTCACACCGAGCATACAGTCCATTGGCGCCGGCGCCTGGCCGTAGAGCAGAACAACTTGCGTACCGCCCTGGCGTGGAGCGTGGGCGAAGGCCATGACCCAGCCTTGGGGTTGCGGCTGACCGCGGCGCTGGGCAGTTTTTGGGAAACGGTCTGCAACTGGAAAGAGGGACGGCAATGGCTCCACAGCGCGCTGCTGCAAACGCAAGCGCCGCACGCGGTGCGGGCGCGCGCCTTGGTCAAGCTTGGTGAGTTACACCACCTCTTGGAAGAAGCGGCGCCGGCCGAACAGCGCATAAAAGAAGGACTGACGCTCTGGCAGACATTGGCCGATCGACCCAGTATTGCCTATACGCTGCTGCAACTGGGCAAAGTGGCTGCCACTCGTGGCGACTATGAGCAGGCGAAAACGCTGCTGGCGGAAAGCCTGACGATCTACCGGCAGTTGGGCCACCGTTGGGGCATCCCCTTCTTGCTCAACCAGTTAGGCGGCCTTGAGATTCATCTGGGCAATTACGAACATGCCGGTCAACTATTGGACGAAGCGTGGCCCCTGATACAAACCATGGAGCAGCGGCCAACCATCGGCGTGGCCGCTAACTTACTGGGGCGGGCGCTTTTGGGGCAAGGGCAGATCGAACGAGCCATTACGCTGTTCCAGCGGGCGCTCCAGCTCTTTCAACAGGAGGAATCCCAAGCGGGGATAGCCTGGTCGTTGATCAACCTGGCCTTGACCTATTTACAAATCGAGGAATTGCCGACGGCCCAACGCTATTTTCAAGATTGTTTCCGCATCTATCGCCTGTTGGAGAGCAAAGGGGGCATGATGGCGGCGCTAGAGGGGCTGGCAGCCATTGCCGCCCGCCAGGGGGAGGCGATCAAGGCGGTGCAACTGCTGGCAGTCGCCGCGCAATGGCGCCAGGAGAGCGGGCAAGCGCTCACTGAACATGAACTCGTCACCCAACAACAGACGCGACGCCTGACCGAAACGGCGCTCGACCCGCCGGTCTGGCAGACGACCTGGCAGAGCGTTCAGCACTGGTCCGTAGCGCAGGTAGCAAAAGTGGCGTTGGGGTAAACCACCTTATAAACGCGCCAGCGCCCGCCCCAACTGTTCACGGCTCTCCTGGTTGACCAGTTCCGCGAAGGCAGTCGGTGTTTGTCGGCGTAATTCCTCCACCAGTTCCGCTTGTGCTTGTTGATAGGCCAGCGTATCCGGCGCTTCTTTGCTTTCATCCACCAGCGTCTGGGCAATTACGGCGTCATTGAGATCGCCCAGTAGCTCCTGCAACGCCTTTAACCGTGTGATCATCATCTCACATTCCGGGCCGAGCAGATGGCGGACAAATTCCAGGTTATAGCGCAGATGTTTGCACGCAATCCGCAGATTGTGTAAAAATTCAGGCGCAACCGCCGTCTCGTCCGCAAAGAGCGTTTCATAGGCGCGCACGGCGGCAAAGCCTTCCCCAATCTGCATGGGAACGACATGGCGCACCTGTTGTGGGATGGTGGGGTCAAGGTCATGCTTGACGGGCGCAGTCGGCAGGGCGCAAAAGGCTTGAAAGTCCGCCAACAGGTTGCTGTACTCGCTGCTGTCGAGCCAGGCCACCAACGCTTCATGCACGGCTTTGCGCTGTGCGCGCCACGCTTTCACCCATTTTTTCGGCGCCTGTGCGGCTATCTCGTCAGTACGGGCGCGGCGCGCTTTGGCCAGGGTCACATCCAAATTACGCACCTGCCCAAGCAGCCGACCTGTCTTGCGGAGAAAGTGCAGATAGGGGCGAATCCGTTTACGCGGAAAGAAGTGACCATACAATTTCGCCGCCGCTCGTGCGCGCCGAATGGCGACACGCATGTTATGCACATAGTCGCGCTCCTGACTATAGCGGACGCCGGCTTCGTTGACGATCATGGTCATGAGTTGCTCTTGCCAGATTAGACGACAGGCATCAGCCACCAACATCTGCGGCTGGATCCCAACCTGATCGGGCGCACCGGGCGCTTGCCGACTCGCCGCCAATAGGCTTTCCGCTAAGCGGACAAAAGGGGCGGGCGCAGATGGTTGTTCCGTTTGCGACGCCATTGTCAGAATGGGCTGCAAGTTGGCATGCTTGGGCAGCACCGACGCCACCGTCTTGCGTAGCGTTTTGGGCCAGCTTTTGAATGTCAACGCCTCATCTTCACAAGCGATTGACGCTGTCCCGGTGTCCCGTCGCCGGATCGCTTTGTCTACCTTGCCCGTTAAGTCGGCGCCGGCATTTTCAACAGTCAACCGCAGGTGATCGTCACTTTCGTCCAGACGTACCGTAAAGCCGGTGCGCAATAGATGGTAAGCGGCTGTATCGACATAGCGGGTGCGCGCGCCCTTGCTTTCCTGCCACCCATTTGTCAAGAGTGATGGTTGGTGAGTATGTAATACGCCATCAGGAAAACCGTTGGGAAGCTCGTCAGGCGCAGTTAGTGATTGTGTCGCGTGTCGATCGTTATTGTTGATATTTTTCATGCACTATCCTAAATGAAATTACCACATAGAACGCAAAAACTGCGTAGGCCGCAAAAATGGTCTTCCGGTGGCCTATCTGCGCGACAAATCAGAACGCAATATGCCGACCAGAAACAAGCGGGAGAAAAGACTTTGGCTCATCTACGGAAAGTGTGAACACCTGTCAGGTTTCCAAAACCTGACAGGTGTGGCGGGTCGAAACCTCACACTTTCTGTAGATGAGCGAAGACTTTTCCTAAAAGGAATTGCCCCATTGCCATAGTAGCGATTCGCTTTGTCAGCATAGCGCACTTGCTTTAACGGATTGTTAACAATATATTAACAAAGTAGATTTGATAGCGTTTGATAGAAATTTGAAACAAATATTGCTAAATATAGCTTGCGACTTTCTTGGTTAAAAGCAATGCCCAACAGGAGAATAGCCTTGCCCCGGTTGCGGAAGGGTAGATCATAAGATTTGGTGTGCCGGGTAGTTACTGCACTTTCGTCCCTACATGAATCGCCACCGCGCCCAACATGCGCTCCCTGTAGACGACGTTGCGCAACCCGCCCTGCTCCATCAAGTGTTGCAGCACCCGTGGCTCCGGGAAATCGACCGTGCTATGCGGCAGGTAGCTATACGCCTGGCGATCCCCGCTGATGATACCCCCCAGGATCGGCACAAAGCGAAAGAAGTAGAGGCTAAAGAACGGCCCCAAGACCGAGTTGGTCGGCGGCGTAATCTCTAAACAGACCACCCGTCCGCCCGGTTTGGTCACGCGCGCCTGTTCGCGAAAGGCGGCGGCGCGATCCACCACATTGCGGATCATAAAACCGCTGACCACGGCGTCAAAGGTATTATCAGGAAAGGGCAGGGCAAAGGTGTCGCCTTGTGCAAAAGGCAGCACACGACCCGGCAGTTTCCCAACCCCCGCCGCCATCATCTCATAGGTAAAATCGGCGCCATATGCCTGCACACCGGGAAAACGCCGCATCGCTTCGTAGGCAATGTCACCGGTGCCGGTGCCGACATCCAGTAACTTGCCATGCGGCGGCAATTGACAATAGTCGAGCATCTCCCGGCGCCAGCGCTGATCCTGTCCCATGCTCATCAGGCGGTTCATCAGGTCATAGGTGGCGGCAATGCGGGCAAACATGCGGTTGACAAAACGGGGCTTTTCGTCGGTGGCGGGTAAAGCGGTTGATTGTGCAGTCATAGAAAGGTAACGTCGTTTTAATAATTCCGTGATTCGTGAATAGACCGGGCGTCATCCCAAACCGAAAAAGATGCGCAAATTCCAATGATTCGCGGTGATACCCAGCCCATTGTACCGTCACTTCCCCCGTTGCGCCTGTGCGATTGCATCCAGTGTAGCGGCGGGATTGTTAGTCAAGAGCGCATCAACCCCCAGCCGCAGGTAGTACGGCACACGCGCTTCCGGCGTCGGATCGAGCGGGCAGACAATTTTATCCAACCGGTGCGCCCACCAGACATAGAACGGGTTGAGATAGATCAAGGGCCAGACTGGCCCTAACAACTCTGCTTTTCCGGTCGGCAGGGCATTCCACATCGTAATGTTACCGGTGGGAATCGCCGGTTGCACCGCTTCGACGCCGGCCACATACTCGGCGTGGAACGAAACAATCGCACAGCGTTGCACCATGTCATAGCGTTCCAATACCGTAATCAGGCGGGCGGCGTCGTTTGGTTGGGCAAAACGTGGGTCTTTGAGTTCTAAGAGCAGAGGCGTTTGGGCGTTGGTCGCTTCAATCAATTCGACCAGCGAAAGAATGCGCGACCCCGTCAACTGCCCACCCGGCGCCCGTGTCTGGTAACGCTTGAGTTCGGCCAGCGTATGGTTTTGCAGCGCGCCTTGGCCTTCGGTCATGCGGTCAACCGTGTGATCATGAAAAAGGACGATCGCATTGTCACGCGTAAAGTGGAGGTCGGTTTCCAGTACATCGGCGCCTTGCGCTAGTGCCAATTGAAACGACGGCAAGGTATTTTCCGGTTGCACATTGGGCGTCCCCCGATGGGCAACAATCACGGGGCGTGTGCGTTGGCGGCGGGTAGCGCGAAATTGGGACCAGGTAAGTGCTGTCATATAACTCGTTCAAACTCGCCGCGTAGAATGCGACTGACATCCAGAATTTTGGTAATTTGTTGGTACAACTGGGTAATTTCCGGGTCATTATCCACCTGGGCCATGACAGCATCATGATGGGTGCGATCCCGAAAGCGGCTGACACTGATAAAGATTCGCTCATCGGGGCGGAGTGCAATTTCGTCATCTAGGGCGATACAACCATATTTGGCATCCAGGTTAACCGGCACAAAGGTTTCATCATCCAGCGCCCCATACTGTCGATAAATCACGGCGGCAGCGGCCTGGATCCGTAGAAATTCAGCAACATTGTTTTGGGGAACTCGGTAGATGTAGATTGATGAAAACATGATGAACCTCCGATTACGCCAAAAGGAGCTGTTTATGATGCCAGGAAACGCGCAAGTTATGCCCGCGAAACGGTCGATCCGCTGGCCCCTGCTTGCCCTGTCCCACGCTCCAGTGCGCCGGCCAGGTCAAGCGCTCCACACCCCAGGCCGAAGCGCCCCGCATGGACGACCAGGGCGACTCATCGTCCCAGCGCCAGAGGAGACCGCCCGGTCCCATGCCGGTATGTAGCGCCACTTCCAGCAGAAAGGGTTCATCGGCGGTCAGCGCTGGCCCCGTCCATAAGTGAGGACTACGCCCCGCTTGCGGCGACAGCAGAATGCCCAACCGTTGCTCACAGCCGATCAGCCCAATCCAAAGCGGGGTGAAGGCCGACCCTTGATTCCATGCTGAAAGTAGCGTCTGTGGCGAGCCGTCTTCGTCAGCGGTGGCATGACCCTGAAAACGCCAGACAAACAAGTCTGCCGCTGTGGCCGGTTGGTTGGTGGTTGAAAACAGGGCGGCGCTTTCGCCTGGGGGGAGCACTTGCCACTGGTTAGACGGCGGCAACCGGATCGGCCATT
The DNA here is from genome assembly GCA_021405325.1 of Caldilinea sp. CFX5. The sequence continues at coordinate 93,006 of QWII01000062.1, forward strand.
GAAGCCATTCCCGCCGCTGGCCTTCCGTGTCCAATACTTGGTAGCGCAACCCATCAGCATCAACAGCGGCTTGGACGCAGTGCAAATACTCCTGCTCCGCCGGCATCCGGTGGGCCGTACCGGCCCCCGCCGTGAGGATCTGCAAGACGCCTTCATGCACCTGCACATCAAAAGCGAGAATATGGCTGCACCAATAGGCCAGGACGCCATGTTGCACCAGAATGCGCCAAAATGCCTGTCCGCAACGTTTTTCCAGTTCGCGCTGTCGTGCGCCAGAGAAACCATTCACCGGAAACACCGGATGGTGGCCAAAGACAAATTTATAGCGCGCATCGGTATGAGCGGCCAGCGTTTGCTCAAGCCAGGTGGTTTCCACATAGCCTTCGCCCCCCAACCCTGACCACAGCGTATTGACAAAGACTAACAACAGATCATCCCGCCGGATAAAATAGCTCAACCTCTCCTGCCCCGGCGGGCCATTGTGGGGCAAGTGCGCCATCACTTCGCGAAAGATGGCTTCGCTGGCTGGGTCATAGACGGTGTGGTTGCCGGTGGTGTGATAGAGCGGTATCGTTGCCTGATCCAGCCAAGCCATTTCGTGGGTGAACCAATGCTGCCACTGCCGGCGCAGTTCGGCGTCATCGGTCGTCAAGCCGATGATCTCATCGCCGGGAAAGCAGATGAATTGCGGCGGCGGCGCCAGACGGGGCACCACCGCGTTGACGGTAGCCAAGGTCTGTTCATGGAGCGCGCCCGCCACGCCGGAGCAACTGTCGGCATAGCAAACAAAGTGATGGCCGGCGCCATTAGGAACAAGCGCAGGAATTGTTTGTGGAAGCTGGTTACTTGACGCCACGAAAAGTATTTGCCTCGCGAATATATTCAAGGCGCGGCCACGATGAGCGATCCGCCGGTAAATGAATGCGCATACCAAGGTAGGTTTTAAAATAATCTAAACCGCCATCCAACCCGCTTGCAATCAACTCTTGCTCTTTGGCAGGGTTGATTTGCATTTGCCAGGCATCATCCAGATAGATCAAGGCGCGGTCAAAAGCGCGGTGATAAGTCGGGGATAGGCAAATACCGTTACTGATTTCATCCGTGCTACCTTCCGCTCCTACCGGGAGGATGTGGGCGGCATCAATCAGCTGAACAATAAATCGCCGCGGATTGCCTTGCATTGATGACAGCAGAACAGCCGATGCATCACTTTCATCAAACGCATTGGTAATTGCTTTTATGATTTGCGGTGCGCTTAACGCCGGCATAAATAATCAAGGCCCTACTATACTGAAATCAGGGTGAAAACCGGAGGTTTTCGACTTCCGGGTCAAGGTCAAAGCGTGGCCAAAGCCGCTGAATGATCTGAAAGGGATAGCGGTT